>CAZMNN010000034.1:0-27213 GCA_964567665.1 uncultured Lentisphaeraceae bacterium | reverse complement strand
CGCGCCAGCTGCGAAATGAAAGTCGATGTCGGTGTTTCACACGCCGTTTGCATTGACCGGATTACACCGACCGTTTCACTCAAAAGTGCAATAATTTCTTTTCGTTCAACGACCGATTTTCGCGAATCTTCATTCCTGCGTCGTCACACCAGTGGTTTCGCCGAACGACTTGCCAAGTGCGACGTCCTTGACCGTGACGAAACGGACTGCGCCATTCGCCTCGTTTGAGACCACGCGAATTTCCACGCCATCAACCGTGAACGTGTCAGTTACTTCGTAGACCGCATTCATGAATTCAGAGCGAATAGTCTCAAGGTCACGCGCCAACCGTTCGCACACGGTTTTGTCTTTGGCTTTCTTCGATGCCTCGTGCAACTGTACGATTTCATCGTGCAACATATGCCAAAAGTCGTTGACACCGTCTTTCCACGTCCAGTCAATGGCCACGCGGTCTTTCTTGGACACGACGTTCTCCAGTCCGGCAAACCGTGTGACGACATCCACCGCCGACACCGCGTTCGTCACGTTTGTGAACGACGCATCCGCGCCGACGAGCAGACGGATGCCGGTCGCCTCCGACGCGGCGAACGTGAGATTCAGTTCCCCAACCGACAACTGAACCGTCCGCATCGTGCCGTCGAACCATCCCGCGCCATTCCGCACGTCGTTCGTCGTCCACGCCGAAAGCGACGAATTCGCGTTCGTCAACGCCGCGTACGCCTCGGCCTCCGTCATGGACAGCTTCACGCCGTCCCAAAAGGCCACTGGCTTGTAGACGTATCCATCCGGATTTCCGGCCGCCTCGGCGTGTGCCTTCTGGTGGAACGCAAACGCCTTCTCGACCCGTTCACGCTCCGCACGTTCGCGGGCCTCACGCGCTTCGCGTTCGGCTTTTTCCTGCGCTACCTTTCTGGCGGCGATTGCGGCCTGTCGCTCCTCTTCCTGCGCTTTCCTCCGCGCTTCGGCTTCAGCTCTCCGTCTCTCCGCGTACACCGCCTCCTGACGCTCGCGTTCCGCGCGCATGGCCGCCTGCCGTTTAGCTGCAGACTCGTACTCCGCCTTTCGCTTCACCATGAATTCAGCCTGTCGGCGTTCCGCCTCACGCTGCGCCGCCGCCCGTTTCCTCTTCTCCGCTGCGTAGTACGCTTCCCGTTCGACTTCGGCGGAGGACGCCCCAAACGGCGCGGATGCGCGGACGGGCGAATCCGACGGTCTCGGGACGGCGGTCGCAGGTGCGGAAGGCACCGCCGGCATTGAAACGGACGGCACGACGGCTTGTGCCGATTCTGACGCCTTCGTTGCCTTTTCCGCAGACTGTCCAACGGCGGCATCCGCCGCCGTCGTGGCAATGCCGACCGTTGTGTTTACGGCTTCGCCGCCGACTTTCTTGATGCTGTCCCACAGTCCCGCCGAAGCGGACGCCGCAACCAGCGACAAACCGAATGCAAGAATCAATGATGTGCTTTTCATGTAATTTGACCTTCCTTACTTTGCATTGCCGTTTTCCGCCATCCGAACAAGAATATCGATGGCCTTGCTCTGTTCGTCCACCGGAAGCGCAATGAGTTTTGCCCGTGCATCAGATTTAAACGACTCAGACATCCCCCGCTGACTGGCATATCCTCTGAACGTCCGCGTGGCAACAGCCCGCGCTTTACGTTCGCTGCCGGCAAACGGTCCTGCAGCAAAAAGCCAAGTCGCACACACCGCAACCAGTAGCGCTGCACAGAGCGGAATCGGCCAACGCATGACGTGAATAGACTCCACTTCAAAGCGAATCATCTTCTTCGGAAACTTCTGCGCGTTGCGTCCACAGTTCTGCACAAACGCCCGGCTCGCCGTGCGCAGTACGGCCAGACCGCACACGATGAATGCAATGCCTCCCATCATGGTGATGACCGACTGCGGATTTTCCGCATAGTCCATATAGGCTACCGGTGCGCAAACCAATCCCGTAAATGCGCCCAACGCAGGAAACGCCCAACGGCCACCAGGGGTCCGCAGTGAGAGGTCGCGTGCGCACAACAGAATAGCGCCAATCCAAATGGCAAGCGCCAACGCAACGAAATCGTGCATCAATGCGTCCTTCTGCATTTCCGGCGGAAGCAAGTTCATCGTATCCGCAGAGGTCCCGGCCGCATCCGGAAACAATATCGCCGTCAAGCCGACGGACACAACCGCTGCGATGACAGACACCCAGAACCGCTTATTCGAGAAAAGCCAGTCCACACCCACGACAAGAGACGCGATTAAATATCCCACCAGCGGATTCGCCCCACGCGAACCGAGGAAGACCGCCCACAGCGTTCCGCCCACGAGAGCGGTCGCCAGACGGAACCACCATGACCCAACATTCAGAATGGCGCGGATCTTCTTCGCCGGCTCTTCGTTCTGGTCGCTGATGGCGCACGACTTCGCGTAGATCTGAATCGCCTTCTGCGGATTCTCGGCGGCGATTCTGTCGCCCTCCTCCGCCACCTTGGCCGACCATTCGGACATCACTCCGCCCTCCGCCCCCTCGAACACATGTTCGTGAGATAGGTCGATCCAGAAGTGGTAGGTCTTGCCCTCGTAGTTGTACTCGTAGCGAATCAGGGCGTCGTACTGAATGAACTCGACCTTCTGGTCGATGACGCGCTGATCGTCATGCCCCACGAACTTGGCGTAAGTTTCAGCCCACTTCGCGTGGAGATCCGGCGCAAACGGCGCACAGTCCCCATCGACACCCGCACGGTCAACCTGCGCTGATTTCGCCATCTCGGCGAAGACTTTGCGAGCGACATACTTCTCACATTTTTCCCGTCCCGCTTGTTCGGGAACGCCCTCGTCGTAGAACATCTCCGCCAGCGAATCGCCCGCTTCCTCCTGGATCAGATGCCAGGTAAACGAGTTCCAACCACGCCCCTCGCAGTCGTCGCATGTCACGATGCCCGTTCCGTCGCACGTGTCGCACTTCACCTCGCCTTTGCCGTTGCATTTGGAACAGCGAACCTCGCCTGCGCCATGGCATCTAGTACAAGTGATTTCGTCAGTGTTATGGCATTTAGGACAACGCTTCTTGCCCTCGCCCTCACCATACATCAACCCGTGATTACACCTTTCTTTGCCTTTTCCCCAGCATGTGTGGCATTTCGTAACGCCCGCACCGTCGCACTTGCCGCACGTCACCTTCCGTTCGCCATGGCATTCGCCGCAGGTCATCCGCCCCTGACCTTCACAGGTCTCGCACGTCACCTTGTAGCACGTTTCCTTGATGGGAAAGTCGAAGTCGCCCTCCTCCGCGACGCCCGGCACCGTCCAGAGACTGTACTGCTTGATGTCCACCGGCGAACGCACGGGATCTCCGCCCTTCTGTTCCTCGAACTTGCGAGTGACGAAGCGCGTGTCAACGGTGAACGAATAGGCGTGGTACTGGGTTGCCGAAACAAATTCTATGGCATCGCCCATGTTCCGCACGATGGCGAACGGCAGAGCGTTCGACCACTTGTTGATTGCCTGCCGACACTGTTCCAGAACCTGTGCGTCCGAAACAGGCGTCGGCATAAGTTTTGACATACTCATCAGTTTTTCCTTTCAATATGAAGCAAATTATTCTTCAAATTCATTTCTCCAATGGCTGCATTCAGTCCTCGACCACCTTGCCAACCTCCGTTGACCGTCCCTCTTCAAGCCCCCACATGGACTTGAGCAAATCGCCGCCGTTTATGAATGTGGCCAGCAGCAGCCCTATCGCAAGCCAAAACAGCACAAACTCGACAGTTGTCATCAACATGCGCATAAGACATCCAACCATGCCGGTTCTGGCTTCCCTGCGATGAATGATAAACCAAGCAATCAACGCAACGATGGCAAGACCCACTACAATGCCGCGCATTGTACCGAAACCAAGTGAATCTGCCAGTGGACTCAGCACGGCACACAAACTTCCGGCCGATACGGCACCAACCAACAGTCCGATGAAGAGCGTAAAAAACGCCTTTATCCCCGACTTGTCATCCCGATAGCACGAGTTGCACACAAGTCCGTTTCGCTGCCACAAGCTTGTTGTAATTGGCCTACGACCTTCCCCAGGTCTGAGCATACGCCCGCATTTAACGCAACATCCCATCTTGTCCTCTCTTTCACATTACAAATTCTCTCAATTCCCAATGACAGGCATCTGCAAATAACCGTACCGGAACGGGCCATACATCTGATCCAAATTGCTGACCTCAGATAATTTCTTATCAACACAGCATTCCCGCTCAGGTGGTACGGTTTGGGTGATTTGGCAGTACTTGCATTTCCTTCCGTGTGGAGTCTCGACATCGGTCTGTGTGACCGGTCTCGTCGAAATCGCGCCCACGGCCATGGGCTGCCACCCAAACCGCCTGTCAATTTCCCATACGTCTACAACAACCCCGGCGTCGACGGCAACCAGCAGTTCACACGAATCCACCCGATCTGTTACCGACCACCACCCCCTCGCCCTATCGACTAAAGGAGTTTCCAACTTGATGTCATCTACTCCGCCATGCTGTCCTTCCGTGACGCTCACGAAGATTGCAGGCCTACCGTTTTCCTTCATTTCGCTTTATCCTTTCTCTATGACTGTTGCCATTCTCGATAAGAAGACAATTGAGCAAATCCATCATTAACCTAACATTCACGCTTCTGCATTACCTCTGGACTAAACACGATGAACTGGATTAACCGGACAATCTGCAAACATTTATGCGTTTTACATCTCATCGTCCTTGCCCGTCACCACATCCAGCAAGAAGAACACTTCCCAGTTCCCCATCTCCACGCCCAAAGCAATGTGTTTCTACCATGCCGAGATAGCGTTCCGAACTGATGTAGTGCACGAGCCTGGTTTCGGCATCAAAACCGAAATCGCCCTTGACATCATTAAGCGTAGCCACGTCTCCGTGCGCAATGTCGAAGAGTTTGAATCCGCCTTTCATCCACCCGCTCTTTCAGTTGCCCAATCTCCTGGAATCAAGCGAGTTTCCGGCGGTGCACCCGCACACCTTACCCCGCTTAATTGGCAATTAAGATATCATTTTTTTTTTATTGTCAATACCAAATTTTATTTACAAATTTACACGAATAATGGTTGATATTTTATATTTTTAATCCTTATCTTTCCGATGTGCTGGGAGAATGTCCATCTCACCCAGAGACACAGAAAAGATTCATTCCTGTCGCAATGCAATTTCGTCCGCATCGTAATCCTACGAAACGGGGCAGATGGCTCTGCCGCTGAAAGCACGGAAATGAAAACACGGAAACGGGCTGCGACCGACACTGGAAATGCACAGTCCCTCCCGAAAGGCACACCACACCAAATGCCATCAAGAACTCTGCGGCCCTTGCGCCTCTGCGTTTCTGCGTTATAACATCCTCTCAATCCCTTTCACCTCCCAAACCACCACATAGCCCTGTATGAAGTAAAAACAAACTTGAAAATGTCCCCATTGATAACTATTCTTTTAACAGAAAAATAATGTTTTTTTTTTGCCTTATGCGGGCAGAGATTTGATATAATGCCGCGCAAGGAGAAAGAAGATGAAAACCATGAAATTCAGTTTCGCCCTTGTCTTTTCAACACTGTGCTCCATTTCTGCGTTCGCTGCCGCAACAACATGGATAAACACCACCGCCAACACACCCGATACACCATACCTCTGGAGCGATGCCGCCAACTGGCAGGATTCGCACATCTGCGGAACGGGTGATGACGCAACGATCAACGGCGGCAACGCTCCCGTCTTCGTAAAGATCGACGAACCGGAGACGCCGCACCGGCTGTACGGCAACAGCAATGTCTATCTGCTTGGCGACATCTCTCTCAAGAGCGTCATCGATGCGTCTGGCGACAATAAACGCGCATACTACCAAACGGCAAACCACCTGTACGGAGATCTCGTGTTTACTGCTGACAACATTTCCGGCCATTGTCCGTACATCGGACTGAACGTCAACCTTTGCGGACGCATAAGGCACTCGGCCGGCGAAGGCGGGCGGCTTCTTGTCTCCTACGGGACGTTCCGCTTCCTGTTCAACCGATATGCGCGGTCAAGCAATCCGCACCGCACAGACGACTTCTCGGAACTCGGACACTTCGGTGCGGGAAACGGCGACATCTTCTTCCATGCGCCAAGCAGCGCGGAGGCCGTCAGCGGCACATGGCGTCTGACGGCAGGTTCGCCGTTCGCATACCGCATCCAAGACGATGCGCACGACCTCGCAGTCGGGACGATCGTCTCCGCCGACAATGCACAACTGCCCGCAAACACCTTCTTGAAGCACGTATTCAACGACGCAACCATAGAACTGAGCGCACCGGCAACCGCGTCCGGAGACGCCACACTTTCGTTTGCGGAATTCACTCCGGACTTCACGGCCACGCTCGAAAACAACTTCCAGCTTAACGGAAACGACATCGCTCTCATCGCACCAAAAATGCGCACAACAGATTCTGTGCGCATTGTGTTCAGCGATATATGCTGGAGCTGGTCAATAGCGAAGCTCTTCCTCGGCTCTTCCTCTTCAAACGACATCTCCGGTACGCTCGTCATAAAGAAAATCAGCGGCAACACATCAAATGGACAGATCGCATTCCGCAACGCAGACATTGAATTCCCGGATTCAATGAACATCAATGTGCCATGCTCGTCGCCGAACAAGGTCACAACAAGCATTTCAATTCCTGACGGAACGTCCATCGGCATCGCCTCGCTCACCAACTTCAACGGCACCATCGTGAAGAACGGAGAGGGATCGCTCTCCATCGGATTGGGCGACGCAATCAATCCTGGCGCAATCGAGGTCGCCGGCGGAACGCTGACAATCGTGAAGAATGAATCTGCCGGAGCCGGCATCCTCTCCATCTCAAAACTAACGCTCAAGGACGGCGCAACGATCGTCATCCCTGCGGACGGTCTGCGCGTCGATGCGCTTGAGAAGTCCGCAACCGCAACCGTAACGGGCGGCATCCTGTATCGCACGCTGAACGGAGAGCCGGAAGAGGGTGCGTTTATGGATGCGCTCCCGGAGAACGGAGAGGTCGCAGGGCATCCGGCGTTCTGGGTCGATGCATCAAAGCAGGGGACGATGACAATCTCCGTGGAGAACGGCACAAACTTCGTCACGCGCTGGAACGACTGCCGCGAAGGCGAGCCGATGTTCTGCACCAACATCACGCTGCGTCCGACGCTTCACACCGGCGATGCGATGAAGGAGAAATACGTCCGCATCGCAAAGCACAACGCCACCAACTATCTCAACACCGAAATACTCGTGTGGAGCAAACCGATCACGAACATACGCGCAATCTTCCTTGTGCAGGATCCGACGGAGGGCGGCGGAACAATTCTCGGACGCTGCTCGTGGCGGCTTGACAATTCCTACTACAACGGATCATGGGGCGGCCCGTTCTACCGTGTAGGCCAAAACAGCTTTAGATCTCCGCTTGTCACAGATTCGAATTACACTGTACCGGCGACAAGATACGGACGCTTCTATCTGAACGGAGCCGTCATCGACGGAAAGTCCACCGGATATCTCGGCGCGTTCATGCAGGTTGTGGAGCACCACCCAGACTACAGCTACCCATCATACAAGGCAGGTGTCGCCTGTGACGCATTTGGAGGAGGATATTTCAACAACACCGCCAATGTGAACGTAAACAACGGCGGGATGAGAATCGCCGAATACATAATCTACACAAATGAGCTGACACACGCGGAACGCACAGGCGTAGCGCAGTACCTTTCACGGAAATGGCTTGGAGCCGACATACGCCACTACACCGTCGATGCGTCAAACACCTCTGACATCTCAGCGCTTTCATCCGACAGCATAGGCGTAATTGTGCCTGACGGCAGAACCTCCGCCGCAAAGCAGGTGACCGGCGGCACTGTCGTGAAGTCCGGCGCAGGAACGCTTTACATGGAGGGTGTAGACGGCGCCGCGCTTGAAGTGAGGCAGGGTGACGTTGTGCTTCAGGCAACACGCCTCAGGCGATACGTCCCGAACGACAGCTGGGTGCATGTAGACGCCGACAACGCGGAATCGATCATTGCAGACAGCAACGGAGACCTTTCCATCTGGAACGACACCGGCACAACCGGGGCATCGTACAGGAACTGTCGCACACCGCTTGCAAAGGTCGTTCAGAACGCAATCGGAGGGCGTCCGGCCATCGATCTCGGCCCTGTGAATTCAGCGCAGGAAAGCGCAGGTCTACTTCTGTACAACGCAGACGGAAATCCGTCTCCAAACTACTCCGAACTTCCCGATTACATGGAGGCGCACCCCATGAAGACCTTCTTCGCGGTATACAACTCCGCAAACGGCGGCGGAACGCTGTTCGGCGGAACCGGGAACGGCTATCCCAGCAAGGCGCTTCCGCACAGGCACAGCAACGGCGATTCATCCCCGATCATCGATGAGCCGGAATACGCAAATACCCATGGCCTTCCGGAGATGAAAAATGCAATCGTCAACGGGACGTCAATCTTCCGCCGCAACGGAACGGCAATCAATCCGTTCACCGAGCCGTTCCTGAAGGCCGACGAGCGTGTCACGTTCGTATATCCTACAGGACGCAAGACGACGCACCTTGGCGTATATGGGCAGAGCGGTGGATATCACGGTGGACTTAAATACGGTGAAGTCATACTGTTTGAGAGAATTCTCTCGGATTCTGAAATCGCCGCAACCGAAGCGTATCTCGCAAAGAAATGGTTCGGGATAGACACCCCCGGATATGGATCGGCGGCAGATGCCGTATCGGTGGCGGCAGGCTCAACGCTGTCAATTCTCGGCACAGACTTTTCGGTGACATCGCTCGGCGGATGCGGAACCGTTGACGGAGACGTCACCATCGCCGCCAACGGCGGGATAGTGGCCGTCATCAACGCGGACGGCTCGGTAAGCGGCCCGACCGTTACGGGCAACGTCACGCTGAACGGCGGCACCGTGACGATTGCCGGCGATGCGGAAAGCATTGTTCCAGGGAACTACGCCATACTGAATGCGGCATCCGTAAACGGCAGCGTAAACAGCTGGACTGTTGCCGCACCGAAAAGGAAGCGCACCTACGGCTATGCGATTACGCTGACTGACACCGCAATGCTTCTGCACGTATACAGATTCGGTCTTCGCGCAATCATCAGATAAGCCGATGGCTTTTTTGGTTTTGCGATTCATCGATCAGGCAATTGAACTGGAATCAATCTTTTATCGCCGAGCCGCAAAGACGCAGAGTTTTCAGGACGGTCAACCTTAAACCACACAGCACCCATGAAACATCCACTGACCATAATCGCCATCTCACTTCTGCTCTTCGCCGGATGCGACGAGTTCCATGGTATGGACGCGACGTTCTACGTGTCGCCCAACGGCAGCGACACCGCAGACGGGCAATCGCCGAGACGGCCCTTCCGCTCAATTGAACGGGCAAGGGATGCGGCCCGTGAACGCAACAGCGAAACGACAATAGCGATAGCCGATGGCGTATACGAACTATCAGAGCCGATTGCGTTCACCGCAGAGGACCGCGATATCGTGTTTGCCGCCGCACCGAAGTCGCGCCCGACGGTAAGCGCCGGGCGGCGCATCCCGGTAGACGCATGGAATGTCGGCGCAGACGGACGCTGGCGCACAAAGATGCAACCCGGCGAGAGGTTCTCGCAGTTCTACGTGAACGGACAGCGCAGAGTGCGCCCGTTCCTGCCGCGCATCGGCTACTATTACGTAGAGAAGAACGCAGGGGCGGATCCGTCAACAGGCGAAGCGCGTTTTGTCGCGAAGGGAGGACATTTCCCTGTCGGCGACAATCCCGACCTCGAAGTGTGCCTATTCCACACATGGACAATGTCGCGCTCGCTCGTCAAATCGTTCACGCCGTCCAATCGTGTAGTGCATCTCGGAATACCCGACTTCAAGCCGGAGTGGTCTGCGATAAATTCCGAAAGGTGGTACCGGTACGACAATGTGAAATCCGCATTCGGCGAACCGGGAGACTGGTATCTTGACGTCAAGAACGGCGAACTGTCGTACGTTCCGATGCCGGGCGAAACTCCGCAGACGTGCGAGACCGTCTGTTCGCGTCTGCAGCACAACGCGACGTTCACCGACACGACGAACATAACGTGGAGAGGCATCACCTTTGCATATGCCGACTACGGCGTAAAGACAAACGGAAACTATGTGGCACAGGCGGCGAGCGGACAGCCCGGAGCGTTGCAGGCCATCCGCTCGAAAGGAATACGCTTCGAGGGCTGCGCCATAATACACACTGGAGCGTATGGCGCAAACTTCTTCTATGGAAGCGAAGACTGCGCACTTGTCGGATGCGAACTGCGCGATCTCGGCGCCGGCGGCGTTGAGATTGGCGACGGATGGATCCCGGACAGGAAGTACGAGATATCGCGCAACTGCGAAGTGAGCGACTGCCTTATATCCGAGGGTGGGCGCGTAGATCCCGCCGGCGTCGGCGTGTGGATCGGACATGGAGCCTGGAACAAGGTATCGCACAACACGATCCACGACCTCTACTATTCCGGCATCTCCGCAGGATGGAACTGGAGCTTCCACGAAACCGCAAGGGACAACATCCTCGAATGGAACCACATCTACGACATCGGACAGCACGTTCTTTCAGACATGGGCGGGATATACCTGCTCGGAAGCCAGCCCGGGACTGTTGAGCGATACAATCACATCCACCACGTCACGAGGGCGAGGAACTGCGCCTTTGGCGTCTACTTCGATTCCGGCACGTCATTCGTGACGGTGACTAACAACGTCGTACACGACTGCGAAGACACCAACTTCTTCCTTGCCGCAATATCTGCATCCAACGTCGTGGAGAACAACATCTTCGTCTGCGGAACGCTGAATCAGATCAGGGGAGCCGCTCGCAATCCCAAATCCAGCCCGACGCGCTATGCAAGAAATCTCATAGCGTTCGACGGTGAGGAGAGCAATCTCGGAACGAGCCTGCCGACTGACGCCATCACACTCACCAACAACCTCTACTGGTGTCCCGACCACCTTCGACCGAAGAAGGAACTGGCAGGATGCACGTTCGCACCCCTGAAGTTCGCCGATCTTGACAGGCGTGATCTGCGTATCGCGGACACGAACACGGCGACTTCCGCAGGATTCATCCCGTTCTCAATCGAAGGATGCGGAAAGAAGTCACCCGTGACACTGACGAAGAACATGGCAAAAGTGCCTGCCGTATTCTTCCCGGCGCCGGAACAGCCCGTCGTGAATGTCGATGAAGATTTCGAGTCCGTTCCGGTGGGCGGGGAATTTCCGGGCTGGAGCGTCCTTGAGCCGGACGGCACCAACACTGTTCGCGTGACAGACAGGTTCGCCGCAACCGGGAGGAAGTCGCTCGAAATCATCGACGACAAGAAAGACTGGCGTCCGCACATATACAGATCCATATCACGCACACGCGGACTCTGCCGGCTATCTTTCTCACTCCGCATTGAGAAAGGCGCACGGCCGAGAATTGCGATAATGGGAAGAACGCAAGGTCCCGTCCTAAGCGTCGCGCATGACGGAACTCTCGCCGCCTCGGATAAGCCGTTGATGAAACTGGAGTTCGGCAGATGGTATCGAATTGAGATTGCAATGCAGCTCGGCAAGGGCTGCGCCAAAAATGGATATTCCGTCACGCTGACGCCCGACGGCGGCAAAAGCGAGACATGGAACGACATCCCGCTGAGCGGAATCTTCAGATCGTTCTCGTGGATCGGAATACACAGCTGTGGCGCAAGCGGCCGCTACCACATCGACGACTTCAAGATATCGGAGAAGTGACGCTTCGCCTCAATCGAAGTCGCGAAGCGCGGAAAGAATCGACTCAGGAGTGATCGGCTTGCCCTTCACCCTGAGGACAATCAACCGGCTGATGAGTGCGCTCTCGAAATCGGAGAGCTTCACGCCGTCCTTGCGGTCGTCAAGTATGCGCATCAGATCGGCGGAAGTCAACTTCTCCCTTACCTCCTTCTGCGGGACAAACAGATCTGTAAACGCAATCCCGATCTTCGTAAGCGGACTCAGCACGAAGTCCATGACGCGGTAGATGGGAGCAAGAAACAGAATCCGCCTCAGCGGGCGGGCGGCACACAGAAGCTTCGGCATGAACTCAGAGGTGTACAGCACCACAAACGCCGCAATGAAACTGCCGAGCGAACGCGCAAACGATCCGTCGCAGAGTTCAATCACGAGGGCCGCCGATGCGGACGAATACGTCACGTTCGAGAGATTGTTTCCGATAAGCAGCGTCGTGGTGGTGCGCGACATATCGGAGATGGCTTTCTGGACAATCTGTGCCTTTCTGCCGCCCTCGCGCGCCAGATGCAGGATGCGCCCCCTGCTCACGGACAGAAAACCGGTCTCGGCGCCGGAGCAGAACGCCGACGACGAAAGCGACACCAGAATCACCAACACGAGAAACGCTATGATCATGCGTCATCCTCCTCCGTCCGTTCGACCGCCTCGTCCGTCTCGTGGATTATCGCCTCGTCGGAGGCGTTGACCTCGTCGCGCCTGAGGACTTCAAGCCGCACGAGCGTCACGCGGCGGTGGCGACGCTTGAGCACGGTTGCGCGGCATCCGTCCGCAACAATCTCCTGTCCGATGTGCGGAATGCGCTCGGCATGGAACTGAACCCATCCCGAAAGACGGTCTGCATCCTCCGCCTCAAGCTCCACATTGAGTTCGCGGTTGATCTCGTCAAGGCTTGCCCGCGCATCGATATCCCACACGTTGTCTCGCCCGTCGACTGGATTGATGGACGGCTCCTCACCTGGCCTTCCGAACACGTCCGGGCCGACAATCAACTCAAGCACGTCATTCTGGGAGATGATTCCGGCCGTTCCGCCATACTCGTCAAGCACGACCGCGAGCGGCTTCCTGCTTTTGGCGAACGTGAGCAGAAGATCGTCCAGCGTGACTGTCTCCGGGACGAACAGCGCATCCTCGATCTTGCCGCTTTCCGCGTCGATGATTCCCTCTATCGCATCAGGCGTTCTGCAATACACGGGCAGCCACCTGTGCTTCGCATTTTTGAGAACATTCTTGCGGAACTCCTCGTCACGGTCGGTATCATACCCTTCGATGTCGACACGCGGCGTCATCTCGTCGTTCGCGCACAGCTCAGAAAGCCGCAGCACTCCCTCGACCATCTCTGCATCCTTCTGGGAGACGTCGCCGCGCTCGGCGGCGGATTCAAGCACCGAAACGAACTCCGCATCGGAAAGCGCCCGTCGCTCGCGTTCAAGCGCCGGGGCAAACGCACGGGAGGTGAAACGAAGCACGTGGCTGAACGGAGAAAGCACACTGCGCCAGAAAAGGAGAAGCGTTGCGCAGACCGGCGCTATCTGCTCGGCGTACCGCAATGCCATGCGCTTCGGCGTGATTTCGCCGAACACGAGCAGAAGAACCGTCATCACCGGCACGGCAAGACACGCGCCGCAAGGTATGTAGGCGCTGAACAGTCTGTAGCCTATCGTCGAGATCGCGAAGTTCACGAACGTGTTCCCGACGAGAAGTGTCGAGAACAGCATCGCCTTGTCGTCTAAACATTGTCCTATCCGCGCATCTGCGTGTGCGCTCCTCGAACGTATCCTCGCCCGCTGGGCGCCGGTCAGCGAGAACAGAACCGTCTCCGAACCGGAGAAGAACGCCGAGAGGAAAAACAGCACCGGAAGTGCAAGTATCTCTATCATGAAATGTATGGCTTCACCTACTGGACTTGGCAACGGCGATGCGCACCTGACGACGCTACCTCTCCTTGATATCCACAATCTTGGCGCCGGGCAGCGTCTTCAGCAGACTGTTAAGCTTGGGGTCGTCAAGAATCGCCTGACGTGTGGAGGGCGAGACCGGCTTTCCGGCGGATGTCTGCGCCGCTGCACTGCGCTGGACAACCGGACGCGGGCTTGCGGATTCCGTTTTACCTTGCACGGCGGCATTGTCAGTGCGTTTCACGGACGCAACACTTGCGCTGACAACGCCATTTGAATCTGCCGCCGTTCGCGATGCGCCGCCTTTTGGCGCAGACTGCGCATTGACAGTGGCAGTCGCTCCTCCCGCCTTGAGCGTACGCACGGCTTTCATCAGCTCCTCGATGCTTGCCACGGACGCGATGCGCCCTGCGCGAAGCAACGTCATTTCGATGAGCGTACGGACGCTCAACACATACCGAAGCTTGTCCTCCATCTCGGCGAGCCTGTCGGCAATCCGGAATATCCGGGAGGAATCGCACAGCGCAGCCTGCGTCTCAAGCGTCTTGCGCTGATCGGACGTGATTTCAAGCGTGTCGCCGGCCTTCGCCCCCAGCGCCTGCCACACCACAAGATTGCGGAAATGGAGCATAAGCTCACCGGCAAGACGCCGCATGTTCTTGCCCGCCGAATCGAACGTCGCAACCGCCTTCAGTATGGCGGCGGAGTCGCCCTTCAGTATCGCACCGGCAAGCCCCTCAAGCTCAGAGCGCGAGACAAGACCGAACACCGACAAGGCGTCCTCTTCCGTTATCTCGCCGCCCTTGAACGCAATCAGCTGATCGAGAGATGACAGGGCATCGCGCATTCCGCCCTCCGCGCCGCGGGCGATTGCGAGAAGAGCATCCTCTGCGGCGATGATTCCCTCCTTGCCGCAGATGTACTTCAGGCGGTCGACGATCTGGTTCGTCTGGATGCGGCGAAGATCGAAACGCTGGCAACGGGACACTATCGTCGCGAGAACCTTGTCGCCCTCGGTGGTTGCGAAGATGAACTTCACGTACGGCGGCGGCTCCTCAAGCGTCTTCAGAAGCGCATTCCACGCCGCCGTGGTGAGCATATGACATTCGTCGATGATGAATATCTTGTACTTCGCCGCCGCAGGCTTGAACTGCACAGCCTCGATGATCGGGCGCACGTGCTCGACCTTGTTGTGGGATGCGCCGTCAAGCTCCATGACGTCAAGGGAGCGTCCTTCGGCGATCTGCACGCAGTTCTCGCATTTTCCGCAAGGCTCTGCGCCATGCGGATCGGTGCAGTTCAGCGCCTTGGCGAATATGCGGCTCGTGGTCGTCTTGCCGATGCCTCGCGGCCCGACAAAAAGGTATGCGTTCGCGACGCGCCCGGACTCTATGGCGTGGCGCAGCGTCCGCACGACGTGTTCCTGCCCGACAACGTCGTCAAACGTCATAGGCCGGTATTTCAGCGGCAACGCCACATGATGGCTTACTTCGCCAGACTGTTCAGTTTTACTCATCGCCGCAAATTATAGCACATCAACACGCACCTCTGCGCAGCGCATCCGCCTGACGATCGTTCATCTGGCTTGAACGGCTGTGCGCAGCAGCACCGGCCCGATGAGACCTGACGGCAGCAGCTCGTCGTCCTTCGTCCAGTGCTTCCACGTCGTGAACGTGTGGCGGCCTGTCGGACTCTTCTTCCCTGCCTTCACCCAGTCCGGAATCTTCACAATAGCCTGACCGAAATCCGCAGGTTCCCATTCGCAGTCCTCGGCAAGGTAGTCGTCTCCGATCAGACGGTTCGGCCAGCGGTTCGTTACCTTGACCTCAAGTTTCGCCACTGTTGCGCCGGGCACGAGCGCATCCGTGATGTCCACGCGGAACGGCGGTTTCCAAAGTGTCGGGAACGTCTTGCCGTTTACGGAAACTTCGGCGAAGTCCTTGACGTTGCCGAGATCGAGAATCAAGCGTCGATCGGCAGAGGTGCCAGCTGCGAAACCGACATCCAGCTCCTTGGAGTACGTAGCCGTCCCCGAAAAGAACTTGACGCCGGGATCGGAATGGTCGGGCCACGAAATCAGCTTCGGCAGCTTGATTTCAGCCGGCGCACCGCGCCCAGGCTGAAACGCAAGAGACCACGGGCCTTTCACAAGCGCCGCAGGCGGGACATCAGCCTTTAGCGTTGCGGTGGCGCCAGAGGCATTTCTCACGGCGGCAGTCAGCGGCTTCAACGCCAGCAGCCGAAGCGAACCGTCGGCTTGCGTGTCGAGCAGGGCATCAGGCAACGGGTCTGTCGCCATCGCCGCCACTGATGGCAACGTCAGCCATGCGCCTTCACGGCATTTCACTGTACGCTCACGACCGTCAAGGCGGTAGGTGATCAACGCCTCCTTGACGACACCGGAAGCAGGGTCGCGCCCGACAAGACCATTGCCTACGCGAACGGATATCTGTCCATTCTTGACAAGCGCGTTCAGCCTGTCCGTAATGTCGGCGACAGCAGGTTTCTGCGGCGTGTAGACCTTGCCTATATCGCCGTACCACGCATACTCCACCGCCGCCCCCTCCGGGATGAGGCAGGTTTCGTGTTCACGGAGATAAACCTTCTCCGCCTTGCCGTTCAGGCTGTATGCGACAAGCAGATGCTTGCGGAGCTGGCTTGCCGGATCATGTCCGAACGCCTTGTTGCCGACCCGAAAACTCTTTCCGAGATTCCTCACGACAAACGGCTTGGCATCAAGGCACAAGTCCGGGACGTCCTTCGGGAACACACCGTACTCCGCCTTCACGAACGTAAGCTCATGGGCGATTTCATCCGACTTCGGATCGTCAACCTGCTTCGCCTTGATGTCAATAGCCACGGCATGGTCGCCGTCAGCCGGCTTGCGGAACATCACGAACACCGAACCGGACGGACGGAAATCAAGCCGCACATGGGTACGTCCGTTCTCGACACGCCACACCGGAACGAGGCGCATCGTACCGTTCTCGGCATCCCACAGTTCCGGTTGGCGTCCAACCGTCCGGAACGAACATTCGATCGAAGTGGATATCTCATTAGGCATGGCCACGAAGTAGCCTTCGCCCTCTGCGCCATAGGTGCGGTGGATGTACGCCACGGAATTGCGGTTCAGGTCACGTCCCTTCTGACGGTCGCACATGAAGTCCGGCTCAACTCCGAGCCGCTTCAGAGCCTCATCGGCAGAACAAACCAGAACGCCTTTTGCCCAGATCGCATCAGCGAGTTTCCTCACCTCACCATCCGCCGCCGGATAGCCGACAAGCCCCGGTGCCTTGACCGGCCTGATGGCGCCAACCACCTTTGCACCCGCGTCCACAAGTTCCCCGACCTTCTTCAGGATCGGCAAACTCATCGTGTCTGTTCCGTGCAGCACAACCATGCGGTACGGAACGCCGCTCGGCGCGACGACATTCCCGTCCACGACCTTCAGCTTCATGAAGGCCTCTCGGGCGCAGATGTCCCAGTTGTAGCCGTACGGCAGCGATGCGGGACGCCCTGTCGCCCCGTCGGTGTTGCCTCCGTCGTTCGGCGCATCCTCGCCGCAGAAGAAAAGTCCGTCTGAGACAATCTGCCCTTCCTGCAGAAGATACTGGCAGCGCGTCTGATACGTGATCCAGTCCTTGCCCTGCTTCCACCAGGTCTGCGTACGGTCAAGGTGCATTCCCCACTTGCCCATGGTCATGCCGGGCAGATATTTGTCGCCCACCCATGGCTGGTGGGTGAACCGGTGGTAGATGATGCGGTTGACTCCGCTTGCATAGACACGGTCGCCCTGCGCCTTCAGGCCGAACGGCGTCTTCTGCCAACGTCCGGAACCGCCGCCGGGATGAGCAGTGAACGATTCCGTGGCGACGTACTTCCGTCCCCACACATGCGCTATATAAGCCGGAAGTCGGGAGTTGCCTACGCCATTCATGCCTGTTCCGGCGGCGCTCCAGAACTCGCCCATCGGCACATCAACATCCTGTCCATATTGAAGGTTGTCAGAAGGACAGCTGCCGTACGGCTCGATTGAACACATCAGACCGTATTCATGGCATCTTTTCGTCAATTGACCTGCATAGTTCTCTGCGAAAAGATCCGCCACCACGCGACGGAAGTCCCAAAGGAACCGTTCGCTCTCGTCAACGCTCCCGACCACGTGTCCAGCGAGAACAGGCAGCCATGAGGTGATGTCATATCCACGCCTGGCCTTGAATTCCTTCTCAAAGCCCTGCGTCCAGTTCTGGGAACCGACTTCGTAGCTGTCCACAAGAATGTTGTTCAGTCCGGACGCCACGTTGCCCGCGAGAGGGCCGAGGTGTCTGCACAGCTTGGCAACATAGGCGTCGAAATGGAAATCCATCGCCGACTTGGAGAGTTTGTCCACCTCCAGTCCGACGCCCTTGTCGGACGCAGGATGATTGCGGCGGCCATTTGCCGCATATCCAAGGCGCAGGATTGTCCACTTTCCCGGCGGAACGTCCCATTCTATCGAACCGTCCTTCGCCATCTTCGGCGTAAGGTCTACGATGCTGTTTCCGGCAATCACCTGATCTACAGATGTCTTCACACATTCCGCCTTGACCGGTGTGCGAACGCGGAACGACTTTGCCGACAGGTCGCTTATCGTCATGCGGCTTTCCATCGATGCGTCCACGACGCGCACTCTGTGAATTGCAGGAGTGTCGAACGTAAGCCGAAACGCTCGTGCGGTGAGCGGCCTGTCAAACGGAAAGAATCTGACGCCATGATCTCCAATGCCGGACGCCGCAAGCTGTATTGCGCGCTCGGCCGCCTTCTTGAATGTCTTGCCGTCATCCGAAGTCTCTATCTTGACGTTTCCGGTGGAACTCCATACGCTCCTGAACACGAACCTGCATGAGAATCCGCTTGCCGTGTAATGCGACGGGAAAGTGAACGTCACCACGTTTCCGGACTGCACCATCTTTCCGCCGGCGTCTTTCACCGACAGCCCCTCCGCCGCAGGCACCGGCATCGCCAGAACGGCTATGTCCTCGTAGAATCCGTGGGGATTCGGCGGCTGTTTGAGAACGCCCTTGAACCTTGCGGGGCCAGACACCTTCGTCTCTGTCCAGTCGAGAAGCTTCATGCCGTTTTCAGGCGTATTCCACGGGCCGCCAGAACTCGACCAGCCGCTGCAGTTCGGCAGGCACAGCTCAATGCCAAGCCGCCGCGCCTCGGCTGCGGCGTGCTTGATCGTGTCGAACCATTCTGGCGTGTTGTACGCAAGCGGCCCTGCGGGGATGTTGCAGCCCGCGTCAAATATCTGGGCACCGCCAAGGCCGATTTCCGCCATCGCTTCAAGATCGGCGGTGATGCCCTCCTTTGTGACGTTGCCGTTCATCCAATGCCACCACGTATGCGGTTTTGCGCCGGGCGGCGGATTGCGGAATCCATCTTCAAGCGGCGTCGCAATCGCAACAGTGCCGACCATCGCCAGCGTGATGCACAACAGCAACCCATCCTTTTTCATGTTCTCTCTCCGTTTATGATTTGGCTCATGCCCATGAACACAGTCAAGCCATTCTCAAAATGGCGCAATTATACCATCTTCATGTCACCCGCTTTTGCATTGCCGACATTCTGCCGGGAGAAACTCATGGTTCTATCTGCGGATAAGTTCGTAATTCATTGTCGCGTCGGAAGGATCAATGGAGACGTCCGCGCAGAACTCAAGCCGTGAGCCACGCCATGCGCTCGGCACGACGCAGCGTCTGTTGCCAGCACAGTCCAACGCATACACCGTCCACTCGCCTTGTGCAAGCGATATGCCGATGTCGGCCTTGCCCCTGCGCATCAGGTGCGGCATCGCGCCCCACCGCAGAAGCACAGTGCGCGACGCATCCGCAAACGCGACGCCAGAGTTCTGCGCATCGGTCAGATGGCAAAGCAGGATGCGAGAGGACGCAACCAACGGCTTCGCATCAAGCGAACTCGCCCACACCGTAGCAGGGGCATCCCTTATGCCAACCTCAAGGCATCCTGCACGGAAAGATCCAGACTCAGCGAATCCGCCGCAAGTGCGGTCAGTTGCGACCTTGAGCGAACCATCCGCTCTATCGATCTTAATTGCGTCTGTATCGCCGGCGTTGAGGTCACCGCGCAGGAACAGGCAGAGCGCAGCCCGTTCACCTGCAAGGGAAAGCGGATCGCCGCTCATGTCGAAGTACGTCATCGCCTTTGGCCCGTACACTCCCTTGATGCCGTGGCTCCACGCAAAACGCCAAAGCCCGTCGATATCCGTCTGCGAAGCCAATGCACCGACATCAAGGCCGCCAAGGCTGCGGTACGCTCCTGGACTCGTGTAGTTGTATTCGGTAATGACAAACGGGATTGCCTTGCCCATGCGACGGCGGTTGGCAAGTGCATAGGAAAGTCCGTGCCGGTCGCGCTTGAGCGGATTTACGTTTCGCAGTTCGCTCGGCAGTTGCCAACGCTTCTCTATGAAATGCGGATGGTCAACATAAAAATGCTCGTCGGCATAGTCATACTCGTTCGCCCGCACATCGTCGAATTCTTCCGGATAGGCGTAGTTGTTCATGTTGGTGAGAAGGATGCGGCTCTTCATCGTGCCGCGCACCCATGCGTTCATCCTGCGGGCAAAATCACGCTCATTCTCAAGGGTTAGCTCCTTGCGGCTGTTGCCCTCGTTCACGAGCGAATAGAGCGGCATCGCAGGCTCGTCTGCATATCGGCGTCCGGTGTGGGGGTTGACGTGTGACAGGAAGTTCCGCGCATAGTTGAGGAAGTTTGAATATGCGCCCTCGTGCGTCTCGACAAGCGTTTTGAACTCCCTCGCGCTCGCAAATCCAGGATTGTCAATTCCCATGTCACGAAAAGCCACGCGACGCGATACGTACAGGTCTGTCGTCATGTATATGCCGTATTTGATGCAGGCCGCAACCATGGCGTCGAACCGCGCCATTCCCTCAGGCTTAAGCTCTCCGCGACTGTCTGCAAGTCCGTTGTCATGGTGGTGGAAGCGGACTGCATTGTAACCTATCCTCGCGAGGTTGGCTACATACCGGTCTGCGTCCTCAACCGGCGGACAGTTCGCATCGCCGACGAAGTTGACGCCATAGAAACGCTGCTTGACGCCGGGGCGGTTCTCGAACTCAAAATGTCCGTTGCGCACGACAAGCCATCCGTACTTGCCGGCCGGCGCGTCATGCGGAACAACACCCGAAAAATCAAGCGCCGAGCCAGGAATGGGATTGTTCGCCGCCTTGATGTGCATCCAGTCCTTCCCCTCAGAGATAACGTGCTCGCCAGCGGAATATTCCACCGCACCCGGCGTCATGATGTTGAGATCCATTGCGAACCCGTCTCCGCGGACAAGTTGCCTGCTGGCCCCCTTGCCGTCGAAGAATATGCGCAGGGTGAACACGTCGCTGTCGCCACCTTTCCATTCTCGATTGTCCTGAAGGTAGCACTTTGTTGACTTTGGAAACCGCAACGTCAGTGTGCAGTTGCCGTTCCTGTCATAGATGGCCGCCTTGCGAACAGTCTCGCTGAAGACGCCAATTTTTCCCTTCCGGTATGTCACGGGAAGCGTTCGGGTGTCCTTGCCGTCAATCACAACCTTTCCTCCACCATATCGTGAGATCGGCAGACGGGCGCATACGGCAGACATGATCTGCGTAACGCAGCCAGCAACAGTCTCAAGCGATATCGCGACATCGAGCGAACCGTCATCTGCGACCTTCGCAAACGTGCGGCCAAGGAAGTTCGTGCCGTTGTTATGGTTGCCGTAGCTCCATCTCTCGGAAATTCGCCAACGACGCGATCCGTCCCTTTCCGGGCGATAACCGCCATATGGCGTCCGCGAAATCCAGCCTGGATAGAACACTGTCGGCACTATTCTCACTTCCGCTTCAGGAACGAGTATCCGCCCCATTGGCGCGAGCCTCACCAAGTCAGCGCGCACAACCGAAAGAAGCGCAACACACGCACACACAACGGCACCTTTTATGTTCTTCACGTCAACCTCCTTTGCGTTTTACGGACGACAATCCCCGGATGGACATCACCGCTACCTGATGGTTACAACCATGCCGCGACGTGCCTGCAGGACGAGCACCTTTCCGTCATCCATGCGCCGCAAGCGCCAGGGGTCGTCCGCAATGGCAGGCAAATCTCCGCCAAAGCCATCCGTTGCCGTTGCCAACACATACCTCCCTATGTCGCGGTCCAGTCCATCCAGATCCTCAATCGTCACGCTGGAACCATCCCCAAAAACAAGACGCCCCTCTATTCGGACAGGTTCTGACGCACTCGCAGCAAGGCGCATATCACCAGTCAGCGTGTAGATGCCGCCCATCAGGTCAAGCGTTGTGCCATCCGCAAGCCGTAACGCTTCAAGCGTCGGCAGGGTCAACTCATTGTACGGCATTACGGTGACAAGAGATCCGTCTCCTGGATCTTTCAGCGGCACATAGTCGTTCGCATTCTCGCTGTTCCGTCCAAGCGGATCGTAGGAGATTCCCACTACATCGGCTCGCGTTGCTCCACCGATGCCGGCACCATTGTAGAGCTGAATCAGCAACATATGTGGCCCTGGCGTAAGGGTGACGGACGCACGACGCAGTTGGCCCCACGCGACTGACCCTTCCTTGACAAGGGCGTTGCCGTCGACATACAGGTTCAGTTCATCGTCAAACGCAAAAGCAAACGTCCAAGTGCAGTTTGACGTCCCGTTGTTCCATATGTAGCCGGAGTACGACACATAGTGGCGCGGCTGGAAGTATCCGTCGTCCTTGCAGCTATCGTATGCCAATGACGGCTCAAGGTCATACCCGCCGTTCGTCAGTGCCGTCCTGCCGCTGTATTCCGTCAGAGCCTCATCGGCGGCATATACGCGAGACCCCCACACAAAACCAGGACGGCTTGCAGGAAGCCGAAGCGTACCGCACCGCACATCTACCAGACCTGTCGCAGATACGGGCGCATCAAGGAAGAAAGTACCGCTGCCAGTCTTTACGAGCGATGCCATCGTGCCGGACACATTCCGAATTGCGCCAGACGTTGCAGACACCGCACCAAAGTCGCGAGCAAACCCGCCGAAATCAATTTCGCCGCCTGCAATCTCAATCTGCGATCCGGCTGGAATCGCATTTTCATGCGCAACCTTCAAAGTTCCACCCTCAACTCGCGTTGCGCCGCCGTAGGTGTTGGGCGCATTCATGGATAGCGTCCCATCGCCGATCTTCGTCAATCCGCCGGATGCCTGATTCTCGTCCGTCAGCGTGACGGCGAGCGGCACTTCATTGGTGTAGCCGCCACGGGTAAGTCGCGCTGTGAGTGCGGTATAACCGCACCCCGGCGACGTTACGACCAGACCTGTGACACGATTGTTCACGGAATCAAACTCCGCAACGGCTGAAGCCCCTGAACCGTCGCCCTCAATCTCCACCATCGGTGCGCCCACCCATGTGCCGTCCGCATAAGCCTCTCCATCCCTGAACGAGAGAGATGACAGACCTCGCCCAACAGGTGCAGCGATCGAGTGGTCAAGGTTGACGTTGAAGCCCGCCGTATCGAATTTTGCGCCCCCGGCGTATGCTGTCACCGTAAGCCGTTCAGGATCTCCATAGAAGAAGCTCTCTGCCTTGTAGGCCGCATACCCTGTGTTCTTGTTTCCGTGGCGATACTTGAGAACACCGCCATCCAGATTGATCCAGGCCCGGCTTCCGGCGATCGTCTTGTCCGCCCCTTTGCCGACTATCGTCTGCTGTTCATTGGTCACAAGCTGTATCCAATATGTCTCTATCGACCCTCCGCTTTTCAGGTTTAGGATTGTCTTCGCGTTCGGTGCGCCGGCGAGGTCTATGCCGTTATCCAATACGGTAACGCCGCCCGCAAAAGTCAAGACATCTTCATTCGCCGCGTTGCCTGAATCGTACAGCGTCTTGCCTGAGACAATGCCATGCGGACTCTCAAATCTGCCGCCGGTCTGGTAGAACACGCCTTTCGAGCCTGCATCGCCCCGCGAGTACTGCCCAAAGATCGGCGGTGCGTTCATAGATGTCACGGTGCCGCCCTTCACGTACCATACTCCCCGCCCGTACTTTCCGGCCGCAGGATGGAAATGTCCGAGCAGCATCAGCTCTCCATCAGATGTCTCCATGTATCCGCTGCCACCATACCCGATGAAGTTGTATGCGTACTGTGCCGTAGAGAAAAGCGTCAGATTGCCGCCGCGCTGGATCACAGAACCATGGTTTGTCTTCTTCACATTATTCGGGTTGTCCACAACGCCGACGTGCAGAAGGCCGGTAACGCAGGCGCCATCACCGATCTCAAGGATTCCGCGGCTGTTACCCCATGCCGGGACCGATACATTGTCCTTCGTTGCGTCCCTCGCAAGACCGATGCGAATTGCGCCATCGTTCTTGTCGAACTTACTTGCCGGCCAGTTCGTGGTGACAAGCGTATCCGCAATTCTCACCTTTGCAATTGCAGGGTAGGCCGCCCCAACATCGAACCTGTTGGTGCCGACGTCAACCTGTCCGGCAGACGACAAATCCAACATGGAGTCGCCAGTCACAAGCAGATCAGAAAATGTATGGCTCTTAGCCGCACCCGTAATCTTCACATAGCCTTCACGCTGGTAGTATTTCGCATCCGTTTGGCTTCCGGTCAGTGCTATCGCACCATTCCCGTCAACCATAAGACAATGCCAGCCTCCGTTCCAGTCTGCGCCCGATATGGCGGGCGTCAACCGGTCGCCGACAAGAGGCGTAAGAAGAATCGAAAGCGACTTGCTCGTGGTGTTAGAGAAAAGTGCGTCCGCCACCGCCATGCGACAGCCAGTCGGATCGTTCTCTGACTGGATGACATGCAGCCTTGTCCCTGCAGAATCCGTCCTTACCGGCCCGTGCACATCCACTACGCCTCCGAATGACCAGCTTCTGCCAACGCCTCCATTGATTCGCACCCCCTTTTCGGTTATCTGCACAGACCCGTCGATACGTGCCGCCGCCGTCTCGGCAGAACCGCCTGATGCGGGATTCTGCTCTCGCAGAATGCCTCCGTCAAGCACTACGCTCCATGCAATCGCGGGAGAGAACCGCTGCGAAGACAGCGCAGAACCCTCTCGCACCGTAAGCACATTCTCCGTTCCGCCTCCGAGGTTTACGTTTGAGCCTTCAAAATATAATGTCGCAGGTGCGCCAATGTTCGTCACCGTAATGTTTCCTGGATTGAGGATATCCGTCCGGCAAAGACCAAATCCGCATGTGATCTCAAGGTTGTGTCCACCCATGTCAAGCTTGCCCGTGTTTCCACGAATGTCCCAGCGGCGGAATGCCGGGCTGCCATTTGCGCTTTCATAGGGGATGCCGCCAAACCGGGTGTCGCCCGTCAGAGTCACACGCTCAAACACTGCTCGCCACTGATCCTTCGACTGCCCCACATGGCACAATGCACCTTCACCGTTTACGCCTTGCCCCGAAACCATGACAAGACGATTCCCGAACAGCAGGTCATCAGAATCTGACCCGAATTCCAATGTTGCACCGCTTGAGACTGTCACGGTGCCGACATCCGCATCGCCGAGCGCAGATGGGACGATGGCGCGCAGATATCCTTCCTCAACGCAAATGTTCCCTTTGTATCCGATAAGTGGCCTGTCAATGACAAAACGCCCGCCACCGCGTTTTGCGAGATCTTCGCCCGATGCGATTATGGCGTCCGCTTCATCACCGGTGATCGTGCGGACATCTCCAACATCGACAGAAACGTCAAGCGCCGGCAACGACGATGCCGCAAGAAGCATAGCTCCGCAAAAAACAACTTTCAGTTTTGCCATAGCCACCTCCGCTGAACATTAAGACAGAACCCGCGAAAACAACGAGGTGATTATATCAAATATTTTCCGCCATTCGCCAAAGCAAGGCAAATGGCGGAAATGTGTCACATGTCAAAGTAGATGCTACTACCATAGTCGCATCTACTTGTCCCGAAGCCAGTTTCGCGTCGCCATGTCGCCTACGACAATGCACGTCCGGGCGAACGGGTCGGCGAACGGACGTTGCTCCCAGTCCGTAAACAGCTTTTCGGCCAACGACTCCAGCCTGTCACTCCAGTAGATTTTGAGGGACATCGTGTTTTCTCCTTAAAGTGTCTTAACGCGGGACAATCACGGTTCTGAAATCGACGGCACTTTCCTCAAGGCGCTTCTGGCTGTCCGTGAAAGTGTCTTTCACATACTCGTAAACATTCCCCTGCATATCGTAGATGCCCCAGCCGTTTTCCTATTTCAGTCCTTGCCAACCTTTAATCACTACTCTCCGAATTGGCCATGTTCATCAGGTCGGTGTCGCGGAACCGGTCGTCCACAACCTTCACGCCATCGCAGGTTCGTCACCTCGTTGTCGTCGATCGGGATGAAAATCACCAATTCTTGCAGATTCATATTTCATAAGAAATGGCACGACAAGCATCTCGGTCGCTTCAATGAACGGTTCGACGGTTTTCAGGAAACGTGTGAAGAAGTCTGACATGGGCTTATCTCGCCCCGTGTAGCTACGCAAGGTTCCGTCCCAAAATGGATTGGACATTGCACGGCAATCAGACACAAAGCCACCACCCACGCATGGTTCTCGATCCGGCACGTGCCGACAACTGTCTTCTTTTCCTTCTTCGTCGACATAGCAGAAATCTTCTTTCGCAGAACGCCGCCATTATACCATCTTCCATGCATGACATGAGCCAGCCTACCATTCCCGCGCATCCTCAAGGTTCACATCGTTGTCGACAGGATTGAACCAGGATCGCATACGAAGCCCAATTAACTGGCTTGTTTTCTCGCCAATCCTACCATAGTGTGCGTGAGTAATCTGTCCAAGAGAATTTGTCTGCGTCCGCACACGATAGACAAGATACGAATCTTTTGGAAACTCAACTCGATTCGTTACGGAAGTCTCCGTTCGGGCATGACGTAAATCATACGATTTCATGAAAACTGAATTTGTCTCAACATAATAACAATACTTGAACGCACTCTCTTTATCTACCTTGCGAAAATAAAAACCGTCACGGCAATTCGGAAAGGCAATCGACAGATGTTCGTGGAAGTCGTACCAGTTTTTTGGATTGCGCACCGCATCAAACACCATGTGGACATCATCGTGCCGCCCATTGCCGTATGGCGGACACCATTCGAGCGTTTCCAAATCCAGTTTGACGACTTTGTTCGTTGCAGGAAATTTTCTGTATTCACAATAATGAAAGGCAAGAGTGACGGGATTTCGCTTTTTCTTGAGGGTAGCAACCGTCTCAACCGTTCCGTTAGACCATCTGCGCGTTCGCTTCGCGTCCTCATAGGAGAACTTTCGGAATGTCGGCGCTATCTTGGTCTCGTAGTAGCCATCCCTGCGAATCCATGCGTATGCCTCGCCAATGCACCGTCCCTTTGCGGAGAAGACTCCGT
>CAZMNN010000033.1:592-27257 GCA_964567665.1 uncultured Lentisphaeraceae bacterium | reverse complement strand
TTTGCCCCCCCCCCCCCGTGTACATCCGTGCCGTCCGCACCGCTCACCCGCACCCGCGCTCGGACAGTTCCGTTTGAGAAATGCCTCTGCGCCTCCGTGTGCACGCACCGCCGCATTTATATAAATGCGGCGGTGGCTTTCTCTGCGCCTTCCGCGTCTCTGCGGTTTTGCGTTGAAGCATCGGTCTCCGGCAATGTGGGATTACGGTGCGGACGAATTCTTTTCAGCACCGTTTCATGCCGCGTTCCACAATAACCTTGAAGTGCAGAGCATCGAGTTTTTTTTTGAGCTACTGCAAATTGTGGAAAACTGTGGTCGAACGATGTCGCTTTTGCGCAGTCGCAGTGGCTTCGCTTTTTCTGAAAAAAAAAACGCATTTTCCTGTAGAAAAAAAAAATACCGTCTATGCTATACTTTCGAGGTTTCTTTAACCAAAATAAGCGGACTAAAAGCCGCTACCGAATCTTGGAGGATAACACATGAGACAGGCATGGAACATGGGCATACGCCGTACGCCGTTCTGCGTTTTCACAACACTTGTCGCCTTGTCGGTGATGATGGGCGTTGAGATGAAAGGCGAAGCCACAGGTGCGGGTTTCCGTGAGATTGGTGGAGTGAAGGTTGAGGAAGGTGCGAAGACGCTTTCCGGGAAGTTGATGATTTCACCTGAGGGCGAGTTCGTCAAGACCGGGGCGGGTACGCTTGAAGTGCCGATGTCTCAAATCGATACGTCCGCACCGTATTCGATAACGGTGGCGGGCGGTAAACTCACTATGGTTGGCGCATCGGCAGCTTCATCAACCGAGCCTCCTGAAGTGGTTAGGACAAAGGCTGCGTTCTGGACGGATGCCTCTGAACTTCAGGAAGGCGATGGCGTGTCCGTCTGGAGTGACAAGCGCACAGGCGGTGAGTGGTCAGCCGTGGCGAGATACCGCAACGCACTGGTGGAGGCGCCACCGGTCGTTGCCGTCACGAACGGAACGAAGGGCGTATATTTTGGCGGAAAGGCCGGCAAGTGGATGCGTTTCCGAAAGGATGGGGCAGACGCGACGCTTGAGAACGTCCACCACTTCTTTGTGGTGCATGGCGTGTTCAGTTGGTGGGCGTCGGTGCTTGGCAAGGTCGGTGGCATGGTGAATGCGCAAGACTCGCGTGGACAGGGAATCCTGACGTCGGAGTTTGCGTCTGGAGGCACAATCCCTTTCAGCCAAAAGAACAACGATCCAGTCATGTTCAGCGCAAGACGCGGCGAACTTGACCAGCGGCATTTCCAGGCACGTTTCTATCTTGACGGAAGACTTGTCGATCCATACTCCACGTCTGCGAGATATGGCTTCCAGCTGCTTGAGGGCGACTTGCTTTCCGCGCCGAGCCCATACGATGCGTTCTTCTTCAACTACTTTGAAACGTATTCCGGCGACGTGCCTGGCGGCGACTACATCTGCGAAGCGATCTTCTTCACGGAACGCCTTTCTGAGACGGAGCGACTTGAGGTCGAGCGTTACCTGATGGCGAAGTGGAACCTGCCGCAGACGATTACAAAGGATACGGCGAATGTCGGAACGGCAAGCGTCGCGCTTCCGAAGGGGACTGGGACTGTGCGCACCGCCGCCGGCGCATCAGTGGAGGTAGATGTTGCAGAAGGAGCGGAATCCGTCCCGCTTGCATTCACCGGCTCGGGAAACGCAGTGAAGAAAGGTGCGGGAACGCTTGTCGTAGGCGCATCTGATTCCGTTCCTGGGACCGGAACGCTTTCTCTTGAGGATGGTGACGTAATCATTCGAGGCGGGGCAATGCCGCCTGTACATCTCGGAGCCGGTGAGGTTTGGCGAACTGAACGCCATCCAGATGACGACAGGCCGAAACTGAACGACTTCACCGATGCGAATTTGATCCATGACCTCTCGTCAGGCCTACGTGTGTCCAAGGCCGCAACGAACAGAGCCGCCGCAATCAAGTTCGGCATGGGCGAACTTCGTGCAACCGGACTGAAGGAGGATGTGAAGAGGGTGATTGTCGCGGAAGGAGTTCTCAACCTTTCGTCGCGGGAGGTGCCGCTTGCCGAGATTGCGCCTCTCTGCGATGAAATCGAGGTGTACGTCCCAAACCACAGCTTCGAGACTCCGTTCGACGTCAAGGACTACAACCGTTCGCTCAACATGGGGGCATATTCAAACGAATGGCACTGCCTAAACGAAAGCAACTACAACAAGATGCAGTTTGTGACGCTTGAACCACGAATTGACACCTGGACATCGTATCGCTTTCCTGATGGGACGAATGCGCTGCTGCTCGTAGATGATGCATATGCTGAAACGGAAGTGACGATACCGCGTGCCGGCGAGTACGAATTTACGTTCTTCGCGACGAGCCGCTTCGGGGCGGAGATCAAGCATCCTGAGTCGTGGAGCGTGGCGGCGAGGTCTGTCGTTGACGTGATGTTCGCAGGACGCGCAGTCGGAAGATGCCAGGTCAACAAAGGCGAGTTCGTTCGCTTCCGCTATCGGTTCATCGCAAGTGAAACTGAAACAGGGATGCCGGTAAGACTTGGATTCCGCACCATCCGCAGCGAGGACGGCAACTGCATGATAATCGACGACCTCCATCTCCGCGCCGTCGCCGTTTCGGCGCGGCGTGATGCCGTGAGGGTTCCAAATGGCGACTTTGAGAAGAGTGATGCGCTGAGATATGATGGAGGCACCGGCATCCCCGTCTATCTCTCGCGTGACATGGTGGCGGATGGATGGACGTTCTCGCTTGCGGACGGTGCTCCGTTCCAGAATCCCACAAACGGGTTCGTGGCTGTTTCTACGCCAGGTACCCCTGCATATGCGGGGTATAAGAACCAGACCCCATTCTTTCCGTTTGCTGATTCGGGGTTGGGCGCACACGTGCTTGCGTTCACCGGAAAATACGGGATTGCCGAATCCGCCACGTTCGCGCTTCCGGCTGGCAGATGGCTGCTGCGCGGACGTATCGCGAGCAATCCCACAATCCTCAAAAACAGCGTAGACAGTTCAGACTTCGACTGTCGCGCCACGCCGCTTATAAATGCCGCGATCATCAGGGCCGATGGCACGGAATGCAGCCTGGCCTATGCCCATGCGCCGTTCTGCCGCTACATGTCACATCTGCCGAAGCCATGCATCTGGACAAACGCGATAGAGGTGGCGGAAAGCGAGAACGTGAGGGTTCGCCTGTCTTCCACGGCGGCGGGCGCAGGCGTGACGCTTGACGACCTTGAGTTCATCTCCGCAGATGCGGCGCTGCCTGAACTGAATCTCGTTCGGGATCCTGGATTCGAGAACCTTGGACGTTCGTGGGAGGCATATGTCGCACCCGGAGGGGAGATGTACGAAAGAACCTATGGATCGGCGGCGTTCTGGAACACGATCGACACTTATGCATTCGGGTATGCGTTCTTCGATGGTGACTGCTGTGGGCGGCTTCTCAACAGAACGGGTGTGCGCACCCGTGTGGCGTTCCCCGCCGCAGGGCTTTACAGGCTTACGATGCACCTGCGTCCGCGAGCAGACGAGACGTCGAACCACAATCCGGTGTTCGCGTTCGTGCAGACAGATGGCGGCATGACCAACGAGATATGCCGGATAGAGATCCCCACGGTACAGAACTACATCGAGTATTCTCGGCTCTTCTGGGTGACAGAGCCGGGTAGCCACAGCCTCTGCATTGAAGGAATGGGCGTTCCGAGCGGAAGATACAATGATGCGGGGAAGGATACCGCAGACAGGACCACGCTTGTGGACGGTGTTTCGGTTTTCAAGGTTGACGCCTCGTCGCAGATGCCGCCGTCGATTCAGGGGCGGGTTCGCATTGACGTCGCAGAAGGCGCGAAGCTCGTGCTTGACTATCCCGGCGTAGTCTCCGTCACAGGTGTGACGTTGGGCGGCGTAAGGGTTCGCGGTGAAAGCATCATTGACGCAAAGTCGCATCCGGAATACGTTTCGGGCGTTGGAGCTTTGCGCATTGTGCCGTACGGCAGTGTAATGTCCATACGGTAATGGAGGACACGACAATGGAGCGCAGATTGACACTTGCCGTGATTGCGGTAGCCGGAGCATTCTCCGCTTTGGCGGGCAGGGTGCAGATGGATCGTTCGAAGCTGCTGATAGGCGCATACAGCTTCAGGAGCCTGCTCCATGACGAGCCGCACGTGCGTGAACTCAAGGAGTGCGGCATCGACTTCGTGACCGGGGTGAACGTTGTCACAGACCGCAAGGGGCTTGACATTCTTGCGAAGTACGGCATCGGCGTGGTGGGGGGAGGTGCGCTTTCAGGATGGTGGGGCGGCAATGGAGAGCGGGCGGGAATGATGCGCAAGTTCTGTCCGCGAAAGGCATACGAGAGCCAGCTGGCGGAATTTGCCGCGAAGTACGACCATCCTGCAATATGGAAACTCGCGCTGTGCGATGAGCCAAGCGCTCTCGATATGCAGTACTTGGGGGAGATATGCGGACTGATTGCGGAGCGCACACCACAGACGAAGGCGTACATAAACCTGTACCCGAACTACGCTTCCGTCTCGAAGAACTCGGACAAGGCGACCGTAAACCAGCTTGGGACGGCAACCTACGGGGAGCATATCGACGAGTATTGCCGGACGATTCCGCTCGACTACATCTCATACGACTTCTACGTGTACGAGTCAAACACCAACCGGCGCGATTCTCTGTACAGGCAGATGTACGACAACTTCAACATCGTAGCCGATGCGTGTCGCCGCACCGGGCGCAGCTTCTGGTACATCCCGCAGGTCAATTCGCATGAGTCCTGCAGGGGCGGCGCGATTGAGCCGACGAGCGAGAACAGGTTGAGGTTTCAGGCGTACACCGCAATGGCGTTCGGAGCGGAAGCGATCAGCTGGGCGTGCTGGATGCCGGGATGGTGGACGAACAACGTGTACACGGCAGATGGGGTGAGGACTGAGCAGTACGGCAAACTCAAGGCGGTAAACGAGGAACTGCACAGGATCGGGCCGGATTACATGCGCTACCGCAGCGTCGCTACGCATTATGTCGGATTTTCGGCAGTGGATGGAGCGGGGAAACTTGGTGTACCGCTTCACGATGCTCTCGACACCGGCTATTTCAGGGGGCTTGAGGCGCTTGAGGCGACTCCGCTTGTAGTCGGCGAGATGTCTCCTCGCATGGACGATGACAGGTCGCGGGCGCTTTTCGTTGTCGCATCCGGCGATCCGTTCGACTACGCTCCCGCAACAAGAACAATCATTTTCCGGGTCGCAGACGGCAGAACGGTCAGAGCGATCAACGGGCATGGCGATGTGCCGCTGATGCGTGAGACGGATGGGGCATATGCGTTTAAGATTGCGGAGAACTCTGCGGTCATGCTGATATCGCAGGAGGAGAAGAGATGAATGTGAAGGCTGTGGCGGCATCCGCTGTCTCCTTGGTGTTGATGTATGTCTGTGCGGCGAATGGCGCGAACGTGCTGTTAACGAAAGACGATGCGGGCGTAATGGAAATGCGGATGTCCGAAATCCGCTGCGCAGATATGTACGAGATGCACGTAAAGTCCGGGACGATGCGGCTGGTCGGTTCGGCAGACCCTGTAGACTCTCCGCGTCTGCGAATGCAGATGACCGGGCGGAATGGCAGGCCGGTGATGGTTGAGCATCCGCGTGGAACGGGGATTGTGAGGACATTTAAGGATGCAGTTACGGAGATAGACGTTGAGGAAGGGCGGGAGTCTCTTCCGCTTGCGTTCACGGGGGCGGGGAGGGTCGTCAAGAAGGGTAAAGGCACTCTCGTGATTGGTCCTGGCGACGGATCGGGTGCGCCATCGCCGCTCGACCTTGCTGAAGGGGACGTGCTTGTCCGTGGAGGACACGTGCCGACAATATCGCTAATAGAGACCGGAACGGCGCTGTCCGTGGACGTTGACCCCATGTCGCCGGCGACGACGCTGGAGGAAATGGTCGCGTCCGGCGTCAGGATGTCAAAGGCAGTGATTGGCAGGTTCACTTTCGCGAAGACCGGCGAGGGTGAACTGGTTGCTCATGGCATTTCGGAAAACGTGCGACGGCTTACAGTCCGGTCAGGCATCTTGCGCATTGTGCAGTCAGAGGCGTTGAGTGACGCCAAACCATGCGAAAACCTCATTGCCGATCCTGGGTTCGAGAGCCGTGGAGTGCACTGGCGGAAATATGTCCTTGATGACGGGGTAACTTACGATCGCCAGTATTCAAATCCCAGGTTCGCCTATGCGACAGATTCATGGGCGTTCGGATATTCCGTGGTGGATGGACTTCACTGCGCACGTCTGCACAACAACGGAGGTGTGATGACGACCGTTGATTTTCCGTCTGATGGGCGTTACCGCCTAACGCTCCATATGCGTTCTCGGGCGGATATGCCGGCTGTGCCGACAATGGCGTTCGTCACGCTTGCGAACGGAGAACGGCTTGCAGTCTTCAGGATGCAGCCGCCTTTTATGCAGAACTTCCTTGAATATTCGTTTGTGTTCAATATGCCGGAGGCTGGAAATCGCGAATTTGTTATAACGGGGATAGGTATAGACAGCGGCAAACGTGACGAAAAAGGACGAGTGGTGGCCGATAGGTCTACGATGGTGGATGGCGTTTCGCTCGTGAAGGAGCCGGAACTACCGAAGGCGACGATTTCATCGCGTCCGGTTCTGCCTTTGGGTGTGGCAGTGTCGGTGTCCGAGGGGGCGATGCTCGCCTTGGATGTTCCGGGGACGAATGTCGTGAGTTCGCTTCGTCTCGGCAACAGCCGCGTAAGCGGGGTGGTGACGGAAAAGACGCATCCCAGGTACATATCCGGCATTGGTGTGATCGAAGTGAGGCCGCCGTCGCGCAGCCCGGTGAAATTGAGGAGATAGGGAGTGTTGGGGCTTGTGGCGCATTCGGGTCTGCTTTTGCGGGAGTGTGCGTTTAAAACGCTGAATTCCGAAAAGACACGCTTGCCGTTTCCATTATTTGCCAAGGTGGATAATGGCTTTGCAAGTCGCTCCGTGCTGTGCGCATGAACTGTGGAACATATGGTATAATTGCGGACATGAACAGGTGGATGACAATTCTCGCAGCGGCGATTGCTTGCGCCGGATGCTTTGACAACAAGGGAAAGCCGGAGGACGTTCCTACGGTGATCGGGCTTGAAGCTCTTACCCGGACGAACCGCACCGGCATCGTGCGCGTGATATTGCGCGGAGAGAAGGCGGACATTCCCGATGCGTCGCTCACCGGGCTTGATTCGATAAAGATGATCGATCTTTCGGAACGTGGCACGAAGGAGGTGCCTGCGGCGGCGTTTGGGCTGAAGGGACTTAAGGAGTTCTACTTCTGCCGGAACGGGATGGAGCGGATTCCCGATTTCTCCTGCTGGGCGGACACCCTCGACTACCTCAACTTCGATGACAATGCGATCGGCGAGATTCCCGAAAGCGTGGCGAAGCTCACGAAGCTGAAGTGGCTGCGGCTCAACGGCAACAAGATTGCGTCCGTGCCGTCTGCGCTGTCGTCCCTGAAGGATCTGCGCCGCATCTACCTGTGCCGGAACAGTCTGACGTCAGTCCCTGAGGTGATGAAGGACTGGACGATGATAGAGGACATATCGCTTGACGGCAACCCGATTTCGCTGGTGCCGGACTGGATGACGACTCTGCCGAACCTTCGCGGCGTGTCGCTGAACAGCACCCGCATCAACAGGCTTCCCGACGATCTCACTGCATGGAAGCGGCTGGACTTCCTTGCGTTGAGGTCGTGTCCGATACCGCGAGAGGAGATGCGGCGCATCCGCGAGGCTCTTCCCGATGTTGCGATAGCGTTCTGACGAAGGTCTGCGGAAATGGGATTTGATGAGAAAGAGACCTGCCTAAAATCGCGTACGGGAACCCCCTTGCGCGGAGAAAGGGTTTATCGTATAATGCGGCACATGAGCTTTAGCAGACTTACAGTTTCCGCTTTTGCGGTTTTTGCGCTTGCAGGTGTTGCCGTCGTGCAGTCGGCCAACGCCGCAGATGACGACAACAAGCCGGACGTGGAGGCGATTCCCGCTGCGGAGAAGGAGAAGATGGACGACGAGTGCGCGTTCATCAAGGCGCTCATCGAGGCGAACATGCCCGATCTCGCCTCAACCGTGATCGCCAACGCCCGTGCAAAGTGGCCGGTGATGTCCGCCCGCCTTGAAGTGCTGGAGCAGGAGGGCGATCTCCGTCTTGGGCATTTCGACAAGGTGCTGGGTGTGCTTGCGAAGAAGAAGAAGGGGTCGCCGGAGTACTGGGCACTCAGCATCGCGCTGGCCAATGCGTACTATGCGCGGCAGATGCTTCCCGAATGCCGCAAGCTCTACAGCGAGTTCTTCAAGGCCGTGCCGAATCCAACGAAGGAGCTGATGGATTTCTACGAAGAGGCGGCGTACACATGGATACAGATACTGCGCGCGGAGAAGCAGTTCGACCAGGCGATTGCGGTGTACGACGGGCTTCTCAAACTTCCGCTCAAGGATGAGCGCTGGGCCACGTTCGGTGTAGAAGAGGCGGAACTCTGCCTTCAGCTCGCCGCGTCTGAGAAGAACCAGGGCAAGCGCGAGAAGTATGTGAAGACGGCGGCGCAGCGGGCGGACAGGATTCTTTGGATGAGCGACCTCATTGTGCGTTTCGGACAGGCCGTGGCCCTTAAGGCGCATTCCGAGATGGCGTTGGGGAAGATCGCCCGCGCCCAGGAACTGGTGAACGAGTATCTTCCGCAGCTCAAGGACATCCACGAACAGCTGAAGAACATCGACCCGGACGGAACGGAGGGCATGATACGCCTGTCGCCGATGCCGAACTGCCGCTATCTGCTTGCCGAGATGCTTTGGAAAGAGGTGCAGAAGGAGCTTGGCGAGCAGAAACCGAATGATGACAAGATCAAGGATCTTCTCTTCGGTGCGCGTCCAAAGGATTCGAAGAAGCGTAACGGCGCGGGGGCGTTCAACCACGCGATCAACGTGTTCGTGAAGTATCCTGAATCGAGCTGGGCGGCATCGGCCGGCGAACTCGCCGAGACGATTCGCAAGTTCGTCAAGACACGCTACAAGAAGGATATCAAGACGAACGTGACGGCGGCGCAGATTGACAACGTGCGCAGGATGCAGTTCAAGACGGCGAACGCGGCCTACCGCGAGGCGCGCTGGCAGGATGCGATCAAGGCGTTCCATGAGGTTCTTTCGCAGTATCCTGAGACGGAGAACTCTGTGAAGGCGGTGGCGCATCTTGCCGAAAGCTACTTTGAGGCATGGCGTGAGGAGCGCGACGCAAAGGCGAAGGCGGCGCTCCGCTGCGACTGCGATGCGGTTGAAGGCTATTTCGCCGAGCGGTTCTCTGGCGTGAACACCAACTGGACGCGCACCGCCGGCGACGACGTGCTGCGCCTTGCGGGCCGCGAGATGGTGTCCGGCAGCCGCGCCCAGAGCCAGCATCTGTACGACACGTACTTCCGTCTCTATCCCACGCACTACCAGGCGGCGCAGATGGCGATGTCGCTCGGCGGCGCCGCGTTCAAGGCGGAGGACTACGATCAGGCTCTGCACTACTTCAGCACCGTGATGACCCAGTACTCGAATTCGACATACCGCGCACAGGCGCTTCAGATGGCGTCCGCCTGCTACGGCAAAGATGGTGACGCAGCGAAGCAGATCGAGTACCTTAAGCTCTACCTTGATGCGGCGAAGATGGTGACGGACAAGGTCAATGCGCGGCTGTCACTCGCAATGCTTGAACGCAACCACGGTCTTGGGCTGTACGAAAGCGCGACGACGAACGCCGCTGCGGAGGTCGCCGCCGAGATGCGCAAGGATGCAGCCGTCGCCGTGCTGTCGTCCGTCAAGGATTTTCGCCGCACCGTGAAGGACGCGACTGCGGGGATTGCGGATCCGCTCGTTGCATCGAGCGACAAGAAGCGGCTTGCCACAATGCGCGAGCAGGCGCAGTTCCTTGAGGGCGACACATGGCAGCACCTGACCGAGCCTATCGGCAAGATGGACGAAAAGGCGTTCATGGAGCAGGCCGCGAAGTGCTATGAGGCCTATCTCGCGGCAAGCCCGAAGGGCAAGTATGCGCCACGCGTCCTTGTGATGCTCGGCACGGTCTATACGGCCAAGGGTGATGCCGTGAAGTCGCGGGAGGCGTTTGAGCGTCTTGCGAAGGAGTTCCCGGACTCCCCGGAGGCGAAGAACTCCGTACCGATGTTCGCGAAGGCTCTGATGGACATGGGCCGCAGGAACGAAGCGGTGGAGCAGTACGAGCAGATGATCAAGACGTCCGCCAACTATACGCTCAAGCAGTTCCTTGACGCAGGAGATGCGCTTGTCGCATCGAAGGCGTACGACACGGCGCAGATGATCTACCAGAAGGTCGCCGAACTGGCGAAGGGCACGCCGAACGAGACTTATGTGACGGCGAATGCGCAGCTTGGCGAGGCCAAGGCCCTTTTCGGGGCGGGACGCAACGCCGAGGCGCACGAGGCTTTAGACAAGTTCATCGAGCACAACTCCCGCAACGCCCTCGTCGTGGATGCATACATGCTTCTCGCCAAGGTCGCCTCTGAGGAGGGACGCCGCGAGCGCGACAACAATCTCCGCACACGCTACTTCAACGCCGCCGTCGGTGCGGTCAAGAAGGTTCGCCAGTTCCGTCCTGAGATAGAGGACGAGATGATGCTCGAATCGTCGGATGTACTTGTGCGCAAGATGGAGGCCGAGGAGACGATGCATCTGAAGGCGGAGGCCGAGGCGACGCTCAGGCTTGCGGTCGGCGGCTATCAGGCGTTTCTGCAGTCGCATCAGCCTGACGAGGAGCATCCGGTGTCGAAGATGACGCCGAAGCAGCTCAAGAACCTCGAACGCTGCTACGCCACTGCGTTGCCTCTCATGGCAAAGCTGCTGCCGAGGCAGGAGGACAAGAAGGAGTTCGCCCAGAGGATTGTCGAATACGGCGAGACGTATCTGGACGTATTCCCGAACGGGAAGGCCAGGACTTCGGTGCAGAACAGCATCAACCAGGCGAAGGCTGAACTCTGATAACATCTTAAAGACAAAGGAAACAGACTGATGAAAAAGATTCTGGCGGCAATTGCGCTTTCGGTGTCAGCGGCGGCGTTCGCGGCGGCCGGCGACATAATTGGCACGATAACCGATGCACAAGGTCCGCACAAGGGCGTTGTGCGCTACAGCCTCAAGAACAAGATGTACATAGTTTCGGTGAGGCAGGGCAACAGCGCTGTCGAGCTGGAGATTGCACCTGGCGATGACGTCACGCTGGACATCGCAGAGCCGGCGGGCTGGGACAAGGCGGTGGAGAACGTGAGCAAGGGGCGCGGCACGGCCTCGATCGCATATTTCGATGACATCGTCAAGCGGTACAACCATCTCCAGTGGGATCTCAGGGCGGCCCGCTATCTCGCCGAGGCCTATCTTGCGGCCGGTGATGCGGACAAGGCGTACGAATCGTGCAGCAAGGTCGTTCGCGCCGATCCCGAGAACGCATACAAGGGCGAGTTTGCACCGAGCTACTGGAAGGTGCTTACGAAACTCGGCAAGAAGGATCAGCTTGAGAAGGTGCTTCAGCAGGCCGCCGCCTCCGGCGATCGCTTTTCGAGCGGAGCCGCGCTCATCGGACGCGGAGACCTGATTCTCGCTTCCGGTGAGTCCGCAGACTCCATCCGCGCCGCGCTTGTGGACGGATATCTTCGCGTTGCGCTGATGTACACGGACGGCAAGATCGCCGAGCAGCTGCGACCGGAGGCGCTCGCCAAGGCTGCGCAGTGCTTCGAGAAGATCGGGCAGGCCGGCCGGGCCGACGCGATGCGCGGCGAGCTTAAGCGGCTCTATCCGAACAGCCAGTGGGCGAAGCAGTGAGCGGGACGGGATTTTGATACGTTGAACGGTGTGGAGCCGGGAACATCTTAAAAAAGAAAAGGAAAAATCATGAGCATGAAGAAGATGAGAAAAGCTACGATGGCAGCGATGGTTCTCCTCGGGTGCGTGTGCGCCCCCCTGGCGGCGACCGTATCGTATGGACAGCTGGTTGACGAAAAGGGCAACGCTGTCGAATCCGACACGTCCAAGCAGCAGAACAGCGGAGGCGGCGGCTTCTACGACATCGTGTTCGGGTCGGGCGTCGTGGGTATGCTTCTGTGGTTCGCCCTCTTCGCAGACGGTGCGGCGGCGATCTACTTTGCGGTTGACTGCGCGGTGCTCATCAAGCCGAGCAAGCTGATGCCGCAGCGTCTCATCTCCAACATCCAGGTGGCCATGGCCGAAGGCGACGTCCAGAAGGCGATAGACGCCTGCAAGAGCGAGCCGAGCTGCATGAGCAACATTCTCGGCGCGGCGTTCCAGCACGTCGAAGAGGGATTTGACGTGATTCAGGAGGCGGTTACGGCGGCATCCGACCTTGAGCAGGAGAAGCTGATGCAGCGGCTCAACTGGATTGCAGTGTGCGGCAACCTCGGCCCGTCGCTCGGTCTGCTCGGTACGGTGCAGGGAATGATTCTTACGTTCGAGGCGTTGGCTTCGGGCGGCGCGGGTGATGCAGCGATGCTCGCAAACTCCATCGGTCAGGCTCTCTGGACGACGGCCGCCGGCCTTATCGTCTCCATTCCGTCCGTGGCGATCTTCTACACCCTCCGCAACAAGGCGAACCAGCTCATCCTCCGCATGACCGCAGTCACGATGGAGCTTCTGAACAATCTCCGCAACGTTGAGGTCGCGACCGAGGACGATGCCGCCGAGGCCGGAGAGACGCCCGCCGAGGGCTGAGTTCCGGAAGGGAGCCTGTAGACAATGGCCCGCAAAGCACAGGAGAACCCGCAGCTCGACATGACGCCGATGATCGACGTCGTGTTCGAGCTGATCATCTTCTTCGTCGTCACGCTCACGCAGTGTACGGCGAAGGACGAGACGATCCGCCTTGAGGACGGGCGTCACGGCATAGAACTCACGCCGGACGAAATGCCGCCTACGCAGATGACGGTGGACGTGGCGAGGAACGGCCGCATCTCGATGGGTGACATAACGTTCACTCCGGAGCAGATCGGTCAGCGCGTGAAGGAGCGCAAGCGCAAGTTCGGCGAATTTCCGGTGCTCATCCGCGCCGACAAAAACGTTCGCCACGAGGCTGTAGCCCGCGTGATGAACGCCTGCACCGCCAACGGCATCTGGAAGATATCCTTCATGGCTATCCACGAGCATAAGGCGAAAGACTAAGGGAGTGCATTCAGATGGCACGCAAGGAACAGGACAATCCGCAGCTTGACATGACGCCGATGATCGACGTCGTGTTTGAGCTTATCATCTTCTTCGTCGTCACGATCAAGCAGGAAGACATCTTCTCGAAGCTGAACGCAAACCGTCCTGCGCCGGCCGCATCCTCCTCGTCAGAGGAGAACGACACGCAGGTCAAGATCGACATTGGATCCGGCGGACTTGTGTTCAACGGCCGTCTCATGACGCCGGCGCAGTTCGACCAGAGCGTCCGCGAGATATCCAAGACTTCAAGGAACGCAATGGTGACGATTCGCTGCTCCATGGATTCCTACCACAAGTTTTTGGTGTTCGCCCTCGACACGTGCAGCAAGTACAAGATGTTCAACGTGTCGGTGTTTACGATATAGCCGGCAATGCCGTTCCCGCTCTTTCTGGCGCTTAAGTACCTCAAGCCGAAACGCTCGGTGACATCCGTCATCACGTGCGTTTCGGTTTTAGGTGTGTTGCTGGGCGTTGCGGCGGTCATAATCGTCCGCGCCGTCATGACCGGCTTCGGCGATCTCTGGGAGCGGAAGATCCTCGATTTCAAGCCGCACATTTCGATTGTGCCGTACGGAGCCGCCCGTGTGATAGACAACGAGGACGACCTTGTGCGCAGGCTTGAGGCCGTGCCGGGCGTCTTGGCCGTCACGCCGGAGATAGATACGCGATGTCTCCTTGAGCATGACGGGCGCGTCTCCGCCCCTGTGGTGCTTGGTGTGGATTCAGACCGTTTCAGCCGAGCGTACAGGCTTGGCGTTCCGCGATCCGGCACATATGACCTCGATGGCGATTCCATCGTGCTTGGCGTTGATCTTGCGCGGCAGCTCGGCGTGTGGACGGGAGACATGGTTACGGTCTATTCGCCAAAGACGCTCGTCGACAGGGATGAGGTCGTTCTGCCGGTGAAGTGGCGTGTCGCCGGAATATTCTCATCGGGGCAGCGCGATTACGATTCCGGATTCGCCGTTGCATCGCTGCCTAATATGCGCGATCTCATGGGGATGGACGCAGGCGGCGTGTTCGCGATTCACCTGAAATGTGACAACCCTGCGGTTCCAGCCGAGTTCGACAGGGTGTGCGAGGATGTGCGGAAGGTGACGGACAACCGCATCATAACCTGGCGCGAAGCGGATCGCGAACTTTTCAACGCGCTGGCGGTGGAAAAGAACATGACCGCTCTTCTGCTCATGCTCATCACTGTTGTTGCGCTCTTCTGCGTGATGAACACGCTTCTTGTGCTGACCGTGCAGAAGACGCCGGAGATCGGTCTTCTCAAGGCGTTGCGCTTTCCGAAGCGCCGGATCATGGCGGTGTTCATGGTGCATGGGCTTGTGCAGTGCACGGCTGGCGTCATCCTTGGACTTCTGGCGGCATGGGGTGTGCTTGCGAATCTCCAGTCCCTTGTCGATAGGCTTGCGCATTTCGGGATAGAGGTGTTCCCCAAGGCGGTGTACGGGCTTGATTCGATACCGTACCGCCTTGTGCCTTCAGATGTCGTATGGGTCGTCGGCATCGTGTATGTGTTCGGTCTTCTTGCCTCATTCGTTCCGGCGCTTCTCGCCGCCTGCAAGAACCCCGTGGACGCCCTTGGAAAGGCGTAGCCGGACATCCTTGATTTAGCGGACATCCATCTCCCGGATATGGTAGAATACGCCCCGTTTTGAAAAAGAGTTTCGATACAGTTGAAGAGTGTCTCGCCGCGCTTTCACGCGGGGAGATTGTTGTTGTGACCGACGACGAGGATCGCGAAAACGAGGGCGACTGCATCTGCGCCGCACGGTTCGCCACCACGGCGAACGTGAATTTCATGGCGACATACGCCAAGGGGCTGATATGTATGCCGATGTCGGCCGAGTGGTGTCACAGGCTCGACCTGCATCAGATGGTGGAGACGAATACCGACAACCATCAGACGGCGTTCACGGTGTCCATTGACGCTGCGACGACAACCACCGGGATTTCGGCGGAGGAGCGTTCGATGACTGCACTCGCCTGTGTGCGTCCCGGCGCGAAGCCCAGAGATTTCCGCCGTCCGGGACACATGTTTCCGCTGGAGGCCCGCAGGGGCGGTGTGCTGAAACGCGCAGGACACACCGAGGCGACTGTGGATATGTGCCGTCTTGCGGGACTTGAGGAGGTCGGCCTCTGCTGTGAGATAATGAAGGACGACGGCACGATGGCGCGATTCGCCGATCTTGAGGAGTTCACCGAGCGCCACGGACTCAAGTTCATGTCGATCGCCCAGCTGATTGCGTACCGCAGACAGAACGAACGTCTGGTGGAGAAGGTTGAGGAGGTCGACATGCCGACGGCGTGGGGACATTTCAGGCTTTCGATGTACCGTTCGCTCGTGACCGGGCTTGAGCATCTTGCGCTTGTGAAGGGCGACGTGTCGGATGGCGGGCCTGTCCTTGTCCGCGTCCATTCGGAATGCTTCACCGGTGACGTTCTCGGCTCCGAGCGTTGCGACTGCGGTCCGCAGCTCCACGCCGCGATGGAGATGGTGGAGAAGGAGGGACGCGGCGCCATCCTGTACATGAGGCAGGAGGGGCGCGGCATTGGCCTTGCGAACAAGCTTCACGCATACCGCAAGCAGGAGGCCGGCATGGACACCGTGGAGGCGAACGTGGCGCTTGGCTTTGCGCCGGATCTCCGCGAATATGGCGAAGGTGCGCAGATTCTCGGCGACCTTGGCGTCTCAAAGGTTCGGCTTATCACAAACAACCCCCGTAAGATCAGGGGGCTTGCCGGATACGGCATCGAGATTTCAGAGAGGGTTCCTGTCGTGATTCCGGCGACGGAGTACGACAGGCGGTACCTTGAAACAAAACGAGTGAAAATGGGCCATCTTCTCGATGGATCTTCGGAGTGAGCAAAATGGAAAAGACAGAAAAATGTCCGTGCGGCAGCGGAGCCGCATACGGTGAGTGCTGCGGGCCGATCCATGACGGAACCGCAAAGGCGAAGACGGCCGAGGCTCTCATGCGCGCAAGGTATTCCGCATATGCGGCGAAGTGCGTGCACTTCCTCAAGACGTCCGGCGGCCCTGAGGTGCAGGCCGAGTTCGACGAAAAGGCCTGCAAGGAATGGGCGGAGATGTCCACCTGGAACGGCATCGATGTCCTTGGTGTGGATCGCGGCGGCGAAAACGACGACGAGGGCTATGTGGAGTTCATCGCGCACTATGCGGCCAAGGGCGAGGCCGTGGAACACCACGAGCACGCATACTTCAAGAAGATCGACGGCGAATGGAAGTTCATCGACGGCGAAATCGAGAGCGGCAAGCCGTATGTGCGCGAGGAGCCGAAGGTCGGCCGCAATGATGCCTGTCCGTGCGGCAGCGGCAAGAAGTACAAGAAGTGCTGCGGCAAGGGCAAGTAAGCCGTATGACTTGTCGCGAACTGGCATCCTGCATCGATCACACCTTCCTCAAGGCGGCGGGTGGCGTGGATGCCATCGACAGGCTTTGCGCGGAGGCGTGGCGCTATCATTTTGCCTGTGCGATGGTCAACCCGTCCGAAGTGGCGCGGGCTGCGGATCTCCTTGACGGTTCCGGGGTGCGCGTCGGCACGGTGGTCGGGTTTCCTCTCGGACAGAGCACCGTGGCCACAAAATGCCATGAAGCCATGGAGGCCGTGCAGAACGGCGCTTCTGACATCGACTTCGTGCTGAACATACGCGATTTGCGCACAAAGCCGTCGGATCAGGTGCTGGAAGACCTTTCGCTGCTGAATGTTGCCCCGAAGAAGCTGAGCGACGATGCAGTGACGAAACTCATCATCGAGTGCTGCTACCTCACTGACGAGGAGAAGGTGTTGGCCTGTCGGCTCGCAAAGAAGGCCGGATTCGATTTCGTGAAGACGTCCACCGGCTTCGGCACTGGCGGCGCGACGGTTGAGGACGTGGCGTTGATGCGCAAGACGGTCGGCAAAGGGATGGGTGTGAAGGCCGCAGGTGGCATACGCACCCTTGACGATGCGCTCAAGATGCTTGCCGCCGGAGCGAACAGGATCGGGTGCAGCGCAGGCGTGGAGATAATGAACGAGTATGGGGCGAAGCCCCGGTAGTATCGGAGGAGGGAACATGGGCGAAATCAGTTTTGAGCCGCCTCGCGGCATGAGGGATTTCTATCCTGAGGACATGGCGTGGCGAAACAGGGTGTTCGATGCGTTCCGGGCGGCGGGTGAGGCTGCGGGATTCGTCCCGTACGATGCCTGCGTGGTCGAGAGCTACGAACTGCTTGCGCGCAAGGCAGGCGAAGAGGTCGGAGAGCAGATCTACCATTTCAACGACAAGAGCGACAGGCATCTTGCGCTTCGCGCGGAGATGACGCCGACGCTTGCCCGCATGGTTGCGGCCCGCCAGCACGAGCTGCGCTTTCCGCTGAAGTGGAACACGATCGCCCAGTGCTTCCGCTACGAACGCTCCACAAAGGGGCGCAAGCGCGAGCATTACCAGTGGAACTGCGACATCATCGGCGAAGAGTCGGTGCTTGCCGAAGTGGAGGTGCTTGGCGCGGCCGTCGATGCACTCCGCCGCATGGGGCTTACGAAGGACGACTTCAGGGTGCATGTCTCAAACCGTGCGCTCCTTTCTGAACTGCTCGCATCAAGCGGCATACCGGCAGACCGCCACGCCCAGGTTTTCCTTGCGCTCGACAAGCGCGGCAAGATGCCTGATTCGGAGATCGCCGCAATGCTTCGCGACGGCGGTCTCGACGAGGCTGGCGTGAAGGAGACGTTCGCAATCATGGATCTGAAGTCGCTCGGCGACCTGCCGGACGGCCCGGCGAAGGAACGTCTTTCCGAGCTGTTCAGGCTTGCCGCGATTGCAGGTTTCGCAGAGTGCCTTGAGTTCGACATATCGGTGATCCGCGGTCTTGCGTACTACACGGGAATAGTTTTCGAGGCGTTTGACGTAAAGCGCGAATTCCGCGCCATCTTCGGCGGCGGAAGGTACGACAATCTTCTCACGACGATCGGCGGCGATCCTGCAACTGCCGTCGGGCTTGGGTTCGGCGACGTTGTTGTCACCGAACTGCTCAAGGCCAAGTTCGGCGCCGAGGCGCCATGCGCGAAGCGCGGCGTGTACGTTGGCTACATGTTCCCGGAGCAGCGCGAGGCGGCGATTGCGCTTGCGGCGCGGCTGCGCTCGCAGGGAGAGTGCGTAGACCTTGCCCTGAGGAAGCAGAAGCCGAAGCAGTTCTTCGCGCACGCAGGCGCAGGCCCGTGCGCAAAGGCCGTATTCCTCGGCCCGGACGATGTTGCGGCCGGCAAGGCGCGCATGAAGGATCTGGCGACGCGGACTGAGACGGAGATTGCCCTGTAACCTCGGTTGCGAAAGGAATCGATGAAGACCGGATATCTGATATGCTTTGCATGTGCGCTGGCCTTATCCGCTGTATGCGACGAGACCGTGCGCTACAGAAAGACCGCATTGCGCGAAGCTTTGGACAATGCGGTCGCCTCTGCCGAAAAGACTTTGTACGGCGCGGAATGCACACTTGAGACGACGCTGGGACTTCTTGAGCTTTCCCGCTATGTCGATTACGGGACGCGCATCCGCTACCGCGCTTTCGCGGAGAGATCACTTGCGAGGCTGAAGGTAGCGAAGGCCGATGATCCGTTCGTGAAGAAAGCGGCGGACGAACTTTCAGACCTGAAGCGTCTCGATGAGGAGCTTCAGCCCATCGCAAAGGCTCTGCCGGCCTCGCCCATGCTGCCGGCTGACGAATACCGGTACCGGTTCCGGTCCTTCTGGAACGCTCCTGTGGCGTGTGACACTCCGAACAAGATATGCAGACAGTGTCCATACCAGAAGTTGTTTGGCGGATACGGAAAACTGGACATGGATGTGGCCGAGCGGATGCTTGCCGCCGCAATTCCAGATGCGCCGGACGATCTGTATCTTGAGTATTCAAGGAACGGGAACCGCTCAAACTACGAAGAATGCTGGTTTGCCCGCGAAAGGATGTTCGAGACGCTTGCATCCGCCGAGATCGCCGAGGGAAAGGGGCGGTTCATCCCGAAGATCGTGGAGATGCTGGAGGCGTTCTGCGTCCAGCGGTCGTGGGTGTTCCCGGCGCACGACGTGATGGAGCCGGGAGGAAACGGGAATTTCAGGGGTACATCGCAGAGCGTAGACCTGTTTTCGTCGGAGCTTGCCGCGAACATCGTCTGCGGCATCGATCGGTTGCGCACAAAGCTGCCGGCATCCATCGTCGAGCGCGTCAAGTCTGAGATGGAACGGCGGATATTCGCGCCGATCCGCAGGGAACTGCGATTCCATCCGTCGCAGGGAGGTGTTTCGGGGGCGGCGGGTTGCGCCGTGTTCCAGTCCTGGATCGACAGGGCGAGCAACTGGAACGCTGTCTGCTGGGACAACGTAGTATGTGCCGCCCTCGCGATGCTTGACAATCCCGCAGACCGCGCATATTTTGTCAACGGCGCAATGAAGTCGGTGGATTTCTACCTCTCCGGCTTTTCCTCTGACGGCTACTGCTCAGAGGGCATGGGATACTGGAACTACGGATTTGGACATCACGTTCTGATGGGACGTCTTCTCAAGATAGAATCCGGCGGAAGCATCGACATATTCACAAGACAGATTCAGCGCAGGATAGCGTCCTACGCAAGGAACTACGAACTGTCTCCCGGCATATGCCCGGAGTTCGCGGACGGAAACGGCGAGCCGTCTCCGCTCATCCTTGGGCTGGTGCGTGAAATCTGGCCGGAAAGCGCAAGGCCGCCAGACGCCGTAAGCATATTTCCGGATGGACAGGTTTGGCTTTTCCGGGCAAAGTCCGGGCTGTCTGTTGCGTTCAAGGGCGGACACAACGGTGAACAGCACAACCACAACGATGTTGGGTCGTACTATTTGGTCAATGACGGCAGGTTTGTCACCGGCGACCCTGGACATGAGCAGTATTCGCGACGCACGTTTTCGTCTGTCCGCTACGATTCTCCGATAATCAACTCGTACGGGCATCCGGTTCCGACGGTCGGCGGTGCGTTGCAGAAGACCGGGGCGCAGTATCGCGCAAAGGTCGTGGCGCAGGACATCGGGCGTGACAGGTGCAGCGTCTCTCTTGAACTCAAGGATGTGTACTGCGTCAAGACGCTGAAGAGCCTTGTGCGCACGTTCATCTGGGACAGGTCAGGCAAGACGTTCACCGTCCGAGACCGCTTCAGTTTCACCGAGCCGACGCTTTTCGATGATCCGTATCTTGCATACGGTGACGATGCGTGTGCGCCTGAGATATCGGTCGTTCCCGCCGGACATTCGCTGAGGGAAGAGAGCATACCGAATCCGTACCACGAAGCGCCACGCCGCATTGCCGTAATTCCGTCGGCTCCGGTCATGGAGGCGGAGGTGACGTTCACGTTCCGTTCCGCTCCCTGCGCACCGTCCCTTTGAGCAGCCTTGCCTTGATGCGATTTTTTTGTTTTTGCAGTTGTGTACTATTGAGAAAAAAAAAATCAAACTGATATAATCTGCCGCCAAAGCACCTGTTGTAGACATGCGAAAGGAATGGGCAGAAAGATGTTCTTGTCAGTTCTATCCGGAAACATGGCGGCGAAAACCGCTTTTCGTTTGCATTCGTCGATATGTCGGAATTGTGTCACTCGCCTGATGCCATGTGTCATCCTTGCAATCTTTGGATTCATGGAATGCAGTGCTGCAACGCTTGGGCATTGGCGTTTCTTCATGACAAACATGGTGGATGGCGCATCAGTCCCGGCGGATGTCGTCTTCACGAATCTTGTCGATTCGTCATGTCTGCCAGCAAGGCTGTACGTCGGGGAGAAGACTGACGAGTATCCCGCATCATATACAAACATTGTCGACCGAAGGTGGAACGCAATGCGGGATGGCGAAGAGGGTGCGATCATCTACAACGGCGGAATCGGAGCTGTACGGACTTCCGGACATCCGGTGCGCCGTGATTCTTCGGACAGCATGAGCGGACGCATCGGATGCGCCGACGGGTATGGGATAGAGATACAGGATCCGAACGGATTGCTGAAAAGGCAGACTTTCACGCTTGAACTCATAGTGCGAATTCCGACAAACGGATGGACATATGTGCAGTCGAGGCGGGCTCTATTCTCCATGGCGTCCGGTACGGAAGGAGGAGGCCATTCGTATGTCATGGCGGCGAGGCCAAGCTGGAATGAGGTTTACGGAACGATATCCGGCGGCGACGGACAGAAGACCGTAATCACGGCGCCGCGCACTGGCGGCACCGTGCTGCAGGAAAGTGAGTTCCATCACATCGCATTCGTGGTTGATGACGGCAAATGGTCGCTTTACAGGGACTATGCGACATACCGGGCGGACAGACCGTCTAATGGAGACATCGTATACGGAGATTCCGCCGCGTCCTTGATCATCGGGGCGTCGTCAATTTCAAACATGTTCGCGCAGATAGATGTCGCGGAGGTGCGATTCTCCGATTCCGCACTGTCCGTCAACGAGATGCTTCGATGTGACTTCACATATCGCGCAGAGCCGGGCGAAGCGCTTATCCATCTTCCTTTCGACGGAACATTCCGTTCATTGGCGTTCCCGGAGATGCTTTCAGACGATCCGACGCTTGGCGTCAAGGCGGAAGGCGGGGAAATCCCGACCTTCTCCAATGACGTGAAGGCGGAGACGTGCCTGACGTACGATCTGTCGGAGACCCTGCGCAAGGGGAATGTGCAGTCGCTGCACTGTCCGTCCGGCGTCGTTTCGTGGACGGGCGCGAGGATGCTGTACGGCGAACCGTCGTTCACCGTGGAGTTCTTCATCAAGTGCGGTCTGCAGCAGGTGAGGACTTCGGTGGTTGCCGCGAGATCCCATGTCGTCTACGGAAACACAAATCGCGACAGGGCATGGCAGTTCGGGTTTTCGCAGGACGGCAAGTTCTGTGTGCAGACTGACACGGACGTGGCGCGGACTCAGGCCAATAGGTTTTGGTACGTATCATGCGAGACGAATCTCGTTTCGGATGGACGCTGGCATCACATTGCGGCCACATGGCAGAATTCCGTCGATTCAGAAAATGGCGTTCAGAGCACAAACACGGTGATGACGCTGTATGTGGACTACAGCCAGGTTGACAGCACGAAAGCGCAAGGGACGGTGTTCTTCCGGAACGATGTTGACATTCCGCTGTACATCGGCGGCTATGCATCAAATCCGAATCCTCTTCTGGCCAAAAATCCGTTCAACGGCGAGATTGATGAACTGCGCGTATCGAAGGGAGTGCTGCCAGTTTCAAGGTTCATGTGCCTGAAGCACAGGCTTGGCCTTCGGCTGCACCTCAGATGAACAGGCAGATTGGCAATGGCGAAAGGGCGACACACATGAGATTGCATTGCATCGTGACGGCATCGGCGGCTGCGGCCGTGGCCATGTGCTGCGCGGATGTCGGAGACGGTGAGCGTGGCGTCGGCGCAAAGAATCCGCCGCCGTTGAAGTATGAGTTCCGCGATCCGCTCCCGAAGGTCAAGGGCTATGCGCCGGTCGTCCCGATGGACGATTTCATGATCGAATTGCGCGATGGCCTGATACTGCGCAACGGCAAGCCGTTCTTTTGGGTGGGCAACGGATGCGATCTTGGATCGGCCCATTCCACCCCGCTCGGCCTTTGGCTGGCGCGTCTTGCCGGGCAGACGTACGTCACCGTGCCGGATGGTGCATCGTTCAATCCGAAATACTCAGACGGAACGCTTACGGTGGGCGGATGCTCCATTCCCGCCGGGAACCTTTCGTGGGCGCGCGAGGCCGAACGGCTCGGCATGGTTGTGCAGTCGACCGTGACGTCCCGGTATTTCAAGTGGAGCGAGATGCGCAGGTACACAAAAGACCATCCGGATTTTGCGGACATCCACTACAACGCCGGACACTATCTTTCCATAGACACCGGGTACGAGGCGGGGCGGCGGATCCTCACCGCAAAGCGCCGCGACGTGTTCACGCAGTTCGAGGACGATCCGAAGTACCTTGCGGAGTTCGCCCGCGAACCCGGCCCCGAGCCGTGCAACAGGCGCATCTGCGCCGCTTTCGCGCAGGCCATGGAGAGGAAGTACGGCAGCATAGACGAGGCCAACCGCGCATGGAGAACGGAGTTTGCCGGCTGGAGCGAAGTGCGTCCGCCGCATCTGCCTGACGATGCGGTGATGAAGAGCGGCTATGTGCGCAAGCGCGAACTTCGCTGCAATGCGATTCGCGACCGCTACGAGATGTACATGGACTGGCTTCGGTTCGCGCAGGGAGACAATATGCGGAATTTCGCCGCAGAGGTTGCGGACGTCAGGCGGTATAACCCCAAGATACGCCTTACGGTGGACGTGCGCGGACACATGGACGACTGCGACAGCTACATGATGTACGACGTCAACGCCGTGGACAGACTTGTGGACTACTTCTCCATCCACAACGGCTACATTGCGTACCGCTACGACAACGAGCGCTACGACGAGAACGTTCTCCGCATATCCACTGCGTTTCCGCTTTTCAAGTACAACTTCTTCAGGGCGAACACGCGCCACCCGATATGGAACGGAGAGGACATTGCGAGCGTCGTCAGATCCGCCGCCTCCACGCCGGAGGCCATGCGCCGCAACGATCTGGCAAACCTGATGGATGGCGACTGGGATTTCCGTCGCGACGATGCGAAGGAATGGGACAGGATGGCCGTTCCGCAGGCGTGGGACGCGACGGACAGGTACAAGGGCTATTCCGGAACGGCGTGGTACCGCAAGAGGTTCACGGTTGACGCCCAGTACAGCGACGATTTTGCGGATGGAAGCCGCAGGTTCTTCTTTGCGGGAAGAGGCATGGCGCAACAGGGTATGGTTTGGCTTAACGGTCACAAGGTCGGTGAGGTGAAGGGCTGGAACACGCCGTTCAGGCTTGACGTAGGGGCGTATCTCAACTTCGGCAGAGAGAACGAGCTTCTGATACGCTGCGACGGAAACGGCGGATTCATGAACGGCCTTCGCGGCGTCTACCACATCCTTGCGGGCGACCAGTCCGGCGAGGCTTTGCCGTTCGGCGAGAAGGAGCACAAGGCGATGCTCTGGGGGTATCTCATGCGCGGTTCGTCCGCCGTAAGCCTCTGGAACTGGACTGGAGATCCGCTCCGGGTCTATCTGCCGGAACTTGTTGCGAAGCTGGAGGAGGTGGCCGAGTTCGCCCTGCCCGATCTGCGGCGGCAGCACCGTTCGCGGGTTGCGCTTCTCTATCCGTATCTTTATGCACGTGGACTTCCTGTGGCGTCCTGCATCGAGCGCGGCAGGATATGGGTAGACTGGTACAATGCCGCGACGTTCAGCGGGGTCGAGCCTGATGTGGTAAGCGAGGAGACGTTCGTCTCGCGGGTCACGCCGGAGGACTACCCCCTGCTTCTCGCTCCCTCCGCCGCGCTGGTGGAGGAGAAGACGTACGCCCACTTCAAGGAGTATCTTGCGAAGGGCGGCGTAGCCATAGTGACGGAGGATTCATTTGCCCGTACTTACGACCGTTTCAGGGAGACCGGCGTAGGCGCGGTGTCGGGAAAGAGGATTGTCGTAGATGCATCGCTTTCGATGGAAAGCCTGCAAAAGGCCTTTGCGCCGCATCTCCCGGCTCCGGAGGTTGCGTTTGACCGCAGTTCGCCGATAGAGTGCAATCTGGCCGGAACGGATGACAGAAAAGTTCTGCATTTCCAGAACTGGGATGGCCGCGACCATGTTGTGCCGTTCACGCTCCCGGACGAAGTGAAAGGGTGGTCGCTTACGCCTCTTGAGGGAAGGTTTGACGGATGCACGGTTGTTCTGCCGTCGCAGGGAACTGCGGTGGCCATACTCTCGAAAGACCGTTCGTACCGGTGGAGTATGCTGGAGAAGGCCGCGAAGAATGCGGCGGAGCTGAAACGCATTGCGGCTCTGAACGTGAATCGTCCCGATGCGGCGAAGCGCGCACTCTTCGCCGCGCCTGACGGCAACCGCGGCCCGTATACCGGAAAGGCTCTCTATCCGCGCATAGTCGAGGCGCTGACGCTGAACGGCTATGCCGTGGACGAACTTCATCCGTCCAAATGGACGAGCGAGACGCTGGCGAAATATTCGCTTGTCGTACTCTCCGAAACGCAGTCGTTTCCGGTGAAGGACGTGATCGGGACGCCGATGATTCCAAGTCTTGCGGAGTGGGTGAAAGGAGGCGGCAGAGCGCTCATGATGAGCTATACTGCATCCACGTTGAACGCAGCCGCCCACATATTCAGGAAGGGCGACATGAAGCCGTTTGGATTCAACGGAGTGGGGCGGCTTGCATGGAGCGAGAAGTACGCCACATTCGGCGATCCCGCGCAGTTGACGACGGCAAACGTCTCCGGCCCTCTCGCCGACGGCGTAAAATCTGTAGTGTGCTACGCCGCCGCGCCGCTGCTTCTTCTGAAGGACTCTCCGCTCAAACCGGTTGTGTCGTTTCCGTCCGATATGGACGGGAATGTGTCAGGCAGACCAGTTGTTGCGGCCGGAGAGATCGGCAGGGGACGGATTGTCGTGTCGTCCGACGCTCTTCTCTTTCAGCCTTCACGCATTGAATGCGCCGACAACGCCCGCCTTCTGGAGAACGTGGTCAACTACCTGAAGTGAACACCGCAAGTGTGTCTCCGCTGCGTCAGGGTTTGACGCGGCGGAGGATGAGGCGGTCGATCAGGAACAGCGTGTTGCCTTCGCGCGCTGAAGCCCAGATTTCGTACCAGTTCGGGTCTTCGGGAAGTCCGTCCGCAAGGATGTAGAAGTCCTTCAGCATGAAGCTCCTGTGCCACGTTCCCGGAAACCAAAAGAGCGAATCCTTGCCGACGTGGCACTTTCCGAGTTTCACCCACGAGTGGCGTAGGGCTTCAGCATCTCTGCGGTTATCTGGAATGCGCCGAACGATTCCTTCGACTGTTTGTCGTAGACTCCGCACGGCACCGGAAGGGCCTTGTAGTCATTGTCAAGTGTTGAGGTCTATGCACCCTTATCCCGGAAAATCCGGAACAAGGGTAGACTTCATATACCTCTTGAAAAAAAAACCAATATGAGATAATAAACGTCATCTGTTTCTTTTAAGGGGTACAAGGAGCATCGGTATGTCATACAGAGAGTTGGCATTTGCGTTGATCGCAATGCTGTCGCTGACGGCGGCGGCGTTTCCTGCGCCGGAGATCACTCAAGTCTCCACAAGCGTAACGCAGGGACGTCATGCAAGGGTCAAGGTCGACTACCATGTCAGCGAGGCGGCAATTGTCCTGTGCGATGTGATGACGAACGTCGCGGATGGCGTGTATGCGTCAATCGGCCCGGAGCGGCAGATGACGTTCGTCGGCGACGTGGGGCACAAGGTCGAGCCGGGGAACA
>CAZMNN010000033.1:0-532 GCA_964567665.1 uncultured Lentisphaeraceae bacterium | reverse complement strand
GGTCAGGCTCACGGCCTATCCGACGAACCGCCCGCCGTCCTATCTCGTCGTCGACCTTTCGCCGGATGCCGCAGAACGCTATCGCTACTACGCTTCTGCGGAGACGATTCCAGGATTCCCTGACAGCGACGTCTACCGCACGCAGAAGCTCGTGATGAAGTTCATTCGCGCCAAGAACATCCCATGGACGATGGGGGCGTACGGTGAGACGGCATCCTATGGGAACGAGCAGCCGCACGCCGTAAGGCTGCGTTCGAATTACTGGATGGCGGTGTTTGAGACGACGGTCGGCCAGCGCGCATGGTTCTCCGATGGCAGTGTCGCCGACAAGTCCAGCACATTGCCGCTCTGCCGCTTTGGCACGTACAACACCCTGCGCGGAGAGGATGCCCTGTATCCGTCTGCTCCGTCGTCCGACTCCGTTCTGGGGAAACTCCGCGCCCGAACCGGAATCCCGTTTGATCTTCCGAGCGAGGCGCAGTGGGAGTATGCCGCCAAGGCCGGGCATGGCGAAAACCTTTGGGGAGACGGC
>CAZMNN010000032.1:11511-27614 GCA_964567665.1 uncultured Lentisphaeraceae bacterium | reverse complement strand
TGTTTCTCTTCCAGGAGAAAGATTCACGCCCTTCAACAAACCATCACCCGACAGTACGCCAAAGGAACCGAGATGAATCCTTCCTCGCCTAAGCAAAGAAATGGTGCGTATTATACCCCCCCCCCCCCCATGTCAAGTGACAATTATGGAAATTTTAGACTTCGTTGTTTGCCATAATAACGGACACTCTCGAAAAACGATGGAGGCATCCGCCCCCCAGTCCTCTGCATCTCTGCGTAAAAAAAATGCTGACGGCATTCCTTGAAGTCGGCAATTCACCATCTGCCAATATCGCCTGTCCAAAGCAGTTCATTCTTACGCTTTCCACTCCTACACCCTTGCAACTTCAGCACGATTGCCGTATAATGCACACAAAAACAATGGTAAAAGAGGTATATCTGCTATGGCGAACATGACAATCTCAGTAAACGAAACAGTGAAGCGCGACTTCGCGCAGTTCTGCGAAGATGTCGGCCTTACGGCCTCGTCCGTCCTGAACGTCTGCATGGTGACGATTGCGCGTGAGCGTCGCATTCCGTTCGCAATCAAGGCTCCGCCAAAATACGCCAGCGACGTCGCTGAACTTGAATCCGACATCGCAATCTCCCGCCGCGAATTCGACGAAGGGAAAGGCATCCCTTTGGAAGTCGTCTCCCGCAACGTCCTCGCAGCCCTTCATGACGATACCAAACGGAGACCTGCACAATGACGATTCTTTTCTCGCCACACGCTGAATCGCTCTTTCAAGACATCCTCATTTCACTTGAGGACGAACTTTCAACATCGGATGCAATCCGTTGGCATGACAAGATTATCGGAGACATCTCACAACTTGCCGATTTTCCGTTTTCCTGTCCAAACGTCCCCATCGAATGTTTCCGTGACGTGCCGCCAAACATCAAGCGTCTGCGGCAGCTCATCTGCAGACCCTACCGGATTGTCTGTGAAGTTGTCGGAGAGGAATGCCGCATTCTCTCAATCCGTCACGGGCGCATGCTCATGACTGCGGACGACACGCACTGGAACTGATCGCGCCCCGCCGGAATCTCGTCTGCCGCCCCATATCGCGTCCGAACCTTGTGGTATAATTCCGCGCAAATGACAGACGAGATACTCAAACTGAAACCGGCCGCCTTTCTGTTCGACCTTGACGGCACACTCATAGACAGCGAAATGCCCTGGAGCAAGGCGATTGTGGCGTGGCTGCAGTCATACGGAATATGCGCAGAGACGAACGACATCGCCGCACTTGTGTTCGGACACAGCTGGCTTGACATACACGCGGCGCTTCTCGACCGCTACCCCGCATTGCCGAGGAATCCGTCTGAACACGACGCCATTACGCTGAGATCGCACTACTGCAGACTCTCCGCCAACCCGCAGGACATCATAATCCGTTCAGCCGTAGAATTCTACCACGCCGCCGCGCAACTTGCCCCCTGCGCAATCGTTTCAGGCTCTCCAAGCGGCGATGTCGCCCGCGCCGCCCAACTTTGCGGCATAGAGCGGGAGACTGCGTTCACGCTCGGCGCAGAGGACTACGCCAAGGGCAAACCTGCGCCGGACGGCTATCTCGCTGCGGCAGGACGGCTCGGCGTCAATCCGTCCGAATGCATGGTGATCGAGGATTCAACCGCAGGAGTTAAGTCCGGCGTCGCCGCCGGAATGAAGGTCATCGGAATAGACCGCAACCGCATAGTGCGGCAGGACTTCACCGGATGCTTCATCACAGTCTCCGACCTTTCGGAGCTGATGCGCAATTAACCGGCCAAGCCGCTGCCGCATAGACGGATCGATCAGCGCTCCGCCGGCGGCTTTGCGCTGTACGTCAACCCCGGCACGGTGCGCGGGTGGGTAATCGCGCCGTTGAACACCGCAAACGTGACGGCGCAGGAGTACCACGTCTTGGCTTTTGCGACATCCGTCTCGATTCGCACGTGATTCCAGCCCTTCTTCAGGTGTATCGGATACGGTTCGCGAAGAGCGGGCATCTCGTCCACAAGCGGCTTTTCAAGCATGTCGTTCGAATACGGAACATCCTGCTCGGGTCCGCTGTAAGCCGTACTGTTCATGCCGGGCTGCTTCCATGCCGGAGGCGGAAGATCAACGCCGTTCAACGAAATCTTTCCGTTGAAGGAGTTCCACTCGCCGGCCTTCGGCGTATTCGGCATACGGAGACGCCCATACACGCCGTTGATTCCGGAAAGATCTATCCAACCGCCGCAATCGATGTCCGACGGCGCGTGAATCCAAGTCTCAATCGCAACCCTTCCGTTCATGCTTGCGAAGATCGGAGCATCCTTTGGCAGCAGAAGCGCCTCGTACGGGTCGTTCATGCGGATCGTACCCTGCGCAATTTCATCGGCAAGCACCGCTCCTGTGCTGCAGTCGACAACGCGCCAGCGCATCTCTGTCTGCGACATGAACGGGAACGGATGCGGAAACTCCGCAAGCACAACGTCGCGATGGGCAAGCATACGCCGCTCAAGATCGCAGACACGGGCAAACGGCTCAGTGCCGGGCTTCGGCATCCTGCCGATGAACGCCGGCTCATCCTTGGCCCTGCCGTGCCAGAAGTTGTCGCCCATCGCGACGATTGACGGAAACACCATGCACTCCTTGAAGAGCTTCAGCGTGTCATCACCCACGTTGTCGTCATGCCATGTGCAGGTTATCGCACCAAGCTTGCGTTCCGCTGCGATGTCCCAGCGGCAGGGCTTCTTGAATGCCGCATGGCGCAGCACCTCGAACGGGGTCCACGACGTATTGTACAGCCTTGCGGAATCGAAGGACTCGTTCACGGTGTTCGTGACGTGGTTGTCGTGCCACACCATGTCCACCGTCTTGCAGGACGGATCGATCAGCTTGCCGGGCGCCCACACCACGGCCTTGCGTCCGGCGGCGTTCAACGTACGCGCCCACTTCGTCGGCCACGTATCATCGCAGTACTCCGCCGACATGCGCACCTCATCCGTGCCAAGGTGCACAAACGGCATCTCCTCCTTGGACGCCAGAGAGCACAGCTCCTCGAAAAGCTCGGAGACGACGCGATCCGTGCCGGGGGCCTTCATCGTGCTGATGCCCATGCCGCGCCTGAACGCAAGGGTGTGGCCCGGAACGTCAAGTTCGGGCATGATGGTGATGCCGCGTTCGCCCGCGTACTTCACCATCTCCTTGAATTCTTCCTGCGTGTAGTATTTGCCGATCTGGCGCATGAACGCACCCTTGGCGTTGAGCTGCGGGTACTTCTTGGATTCGAGACGCCACCCGTGGTAGTCGGAAAGATGCCAGTGGAACAGGTTCAGCTTGTATGCCGCCATCATGTCGATGATCGCCCGCACTCCGGACATCTCAAGGTAGTTCCGCCCGCAGTCGTTCATGAACCCGCGCCAGCGGAGCGCTGGCCAGTCCGTGATCCGGCAGCACGGCACCTTCCCGTCCGACAGCTTGACGAGCTGCGCAAGCGTGACGCGGGCGTAGCGTTCACCACGCGCATCGGATGCGGTTACCTTCACGCCGTCAGTCCCGATCTCAAGCACATATGCCTCAGCCGCAACGGTTGACGGCGCACCGGGAACAGCCTGGCGCACAACCGAAATCCGTTCAAGCGAGACGGCATTCGCGATGCCGCCGGTTTCCGACACGCGCACCGGCTTAGGAATCAGCAGATCTACGGGCGAGACGCCACACGCGACCGACCACACACAAAACGACAAGACCGCAACAGCAAGTATTTTGTTTTTCATGTCGATATTATACCACATTTTGACATCTATGTGAAATCGATAAATATTGAACAAAATTCACGGAAAGTTGCAATATCTCATGGCGCAGTTTCAGACAGGGGAAAACCATGCCGCTCCACGAAGAAGAAAGGACACCGCCACCATCTCCATGGAGCTGGCCGCCCGCAGGGGCAAGGCGATGCCCACGATACCTGCAGAGCCGATATGATTACATCGTTAAAAGAAGCATACCGAAAGGCAGATGCCGTGAGCTAGAAGGAGCATACCAAGCGATGGCTTATGAAGAGGACAGATTACTCGATGGTTGACGGTTACGCACGAGGATGTCCTCGCGGTCAAGGCCATCGTCAACTCAATCCACAGGCGCTCGCTGAAAGGAGAGACCGCATATGACTACCATTCACGTCTTGCCAAAACGCCTTAGGGACTTCCTGCGCCACTTGGGTTGCAATTCGCCGCTGGAGTTCACTCCAGTGCAGTTGTGCAATAATAACGGACACTCTCGAAAAACGATGGGGGCATCAGCCCCCTCCCTCCCCCCCCCCCAGTTTGTCAAATGGGAAGGACACTCCGTAGATAGTCTGGCGGTTGCTGGTTTGCCAAATACTGGACACTCAACGATCTTTCATTGACGCGGGTTCGCGACGGATGAAGATGTTTGGCTCGATGCCGACGCTTCCGTGATCTTGAAAGTCAGAGTATGCTCTGCGTCCGGACCGAGAGCGACGAACTCAAGCTCCACATAAGGGTGTGTGCCGAACCCAGACCACGTCGATGGCTTGAAGTCGCGTCCAGTCGTGTAGACAATGGCGCGGCTCGGTTCGTTGAACAGCTTCTCGATGTGACGTTCTGCCGCCTGCTGTTCAATGAGGAGCCGCCCCACGCCGGGGATATCCGCCGCAATGGCATCTCCGTCAAACGCGCACCGTCCATGACGCTTCGCCACCGACAGGTCGGCTACAGCCCAACCATCCTGCGCAGCAGGAAGTGCCACGGAGTCGCAATACCTGATCGCACGTCCCGAACCAGTCATGCGGACAGAAACCCGGTCAACAAGCGGTATCTGCGTCACGCTCCACACACGCCGCGAATCGTCCTCGACCGGCTCGCCGCCATCCGGAGAGATGAGCGTCTCACGCAGGAGAAGACGGTCTCCAACAAGCGTGAACTCACGCTCCAGCGCAACCGTCCACTCACCACTTCGGTATGTTGCAGTCTTCAGCAGAATGTTCGTCCCGTTAGCCCGAACAACTTCAAGCGCACCGGAATCGAACCATTTGCATGGCGGCCACATCTCCCCGGAATCCGCAAATCCCTTCCAGATCGGCATTGTACCGACCCATGTCTTCTCGCCGCCGACATTCTTCCAGACCGCATTTCCATTCGCGTCCACGGTGTTCCGTGCGGCGGCACAGTCCGTCCAGAGCGCATTCTTCCCGCCCGGACGGCCAAAGAACATCATGCGCCCGCCCCAAGCCGGAACGACCACCACCTTGAGAAACTCGTTCTCAAGCGTCCGCGTCTCGACCGCAGGACACGCGCCGTCTCCACAGGGGCTATCATGCGCAGACACCGCAGACGGCACAAGACATGAAAGCCCGACCGCAAGCGTGGCGGACAAGCGCAAGACCTTTCTGTCTACCTTTTCCATGCACAGTTCCTCCATGTCAGTATTTCACCGTGTCGTCATCGGATATCCACGTCGCGAACGCCGCGCCGAACGAGCCGGACTGTCCGAGAATCACCACCTCGTTAACGCCTTCACGAAGATCTACAATCCCGGTGTAGTACGGATAGTGTGTGCTGAAGTTCGCCCCGCTCGCGTCCGTGCAGTCCGTTTCAATCTCCCTGCCGTTCACGAGAACTTTACACCACCAGTCTATCGCACAGACAAACATTACGCGTTTCGCGCTGTCCGACCGAATCTCCGTCCGGGCGATCCATGAATCCTTTGCCCGCATCCCCGAAGAGCGAAGAGGCACGTACAGCCCCCGGTCTGAAAGTCCATCCTCCAATCCCTTCACCTGCTGATGCCAGGTCAGAGAATCCCTTTTCTCTGCATACGTCCGGAAAAGGTTCGCAAACGACTCGGAGATGCGCTCCGGCGTGAACTCCCCGTGCAGACACGGGGAATCGATCGATCCGCTGAGCACCCACCTGTGACCAGGAATCGGCTTCAGACTGGGCAGACACCTGACGGCATACACGCCCAGCGGAGACGTGCCGACGATGCGCACTACGACCTCGCCGACTGGCATCTCGATTCCGCGCAGGATGTCCGCGCCGGGCATTCGTGCGTCGACAAACGTCAGGATGCGGTCGATCCGTCTGCCGTTGACCTCAACTGTCGCATATCCAGGTGTCGTTGCGGCATGGCCGATATGCAGATCATACCGTCCAGCCGCCTTCAGGCTGAGACGAAGCGACACCGTTCCGTCTTCGCCCCATATCACGCGGTCGCCCGTCCACCGGTCATTGACCGATTCCGACGGCACCGTTCTTTCCGAAAGCGACGCGAGCGGCAGCAGCGGTGTGCAGAGCGTCCAATGTCCATGACGGACACCAGCGTCCATCCGGTTCGGAAACGGCGAACGATCGAGAAGCGGCGGCATCCGTCCGCATACCGCAAGCTCCGCCATGACAGGCGCAGACGCAAGTTCCATTCTCGTGCGCCACCATTTGCCGGAGATTGCCGCACCCCATGCGCGTTCAAGCGCAGCCTTTGCCTTCTCACTCTTGACAACGCCCTCGGCCGCTGCAAGCGTCTTTCTGACTTCCGCCTTTGCGGAGGCTGGATATACGCTCGCCGCCCTTTCAATCCGGCGGCCGCCGCTCTCGCTCTGCACACAAAGCCCCCACGGCTCCATCTTGACCGTCTTCTCCGTTCCGTCGGAGAACGTCAGCGTTGCCGACGTCTCGAACCCTTCCCGGTTCACAAGATAATACCAGTACGTTCCATCCACCGAGCGATGCCAGACCGCGACCGGATCATTCACACCTTGAACGCGATCAAACGGCGTCGCGGGGATACGGCTGTACGCGGCAAGCCACGGCCCGACGATACGCGGATCGCCAAAGCAGTCGCAGTTTCCGCCATCGCGCAGGTACGCAACATCGTTTTCCGCAAGCACGGCAGCGTACTTTTCGAGAACGGCACGTCCGGCTCCGAGAATCGCCGAACAATGGTAGGTCGCCTTCCCAGACTCGTACGGGACGCCAAGCGACTTCGCCGGCCAGTCGTTTGCCAGTTCGCGGTAGTTCATATAGGCCGCGAATCCGCGTCCAAGCCGACCGTTCTCCGTAAGGAAGAACTCGTCGTATATTTCACGCGACTGGACGGGCGAGTTTCCGAGTTCGCCGTATCGTGCGACAGGAAGGAACACCATCCCCTCCGGCAGACGCTCAAGATCCACTCCGCAGCCACGTGCGCGTTCCATGATCGACTCCGGTTTGAGATACTGGCTCTCCTGATCGAAGCGACCGGCAACCAGCAGCTTCACGTCACCGCCGCCAACACCGCCACGAAGGATGCCGAGGATCGCCGCATGATATGCGGCAACCCTGTCGCACCTCCAGCGAATCCACTTTTCGCGCACTGCCGCATCGCCCTGCGTCAGAAACAGATAACGTGCCGTGGCGTCCCCAGCCGGAACCTGCACACCAGTCTCACGCGAGAAGTCACGGACTATGCAGTCGTTGTACCCCCAGAGAAGCGACTTGAAGCAGAACTCGCCGGAGAACTGCCACGGATCTACGCGGAACGCCACGCCGCCGAATGCGGGGGAATCGCCGATCTCGTCGACAATCTCGCGCATCCCGGCGAACACGTCAGCCTGCACGTGCGACGAAAGCGGATTTACTGTCTGGTTCACGACGTTGCCGTCAGGATAGACGTTTGACGCCGAAAGCGACTGCGTATCCTCCGTTCTTCCTCCTGCGAACGGATAGGTTCTGACCGTCGACCAATATGGATGCCCGGTGTTGAACCACTCTGGCGTGAACGTCATGCCATACCGTTCGGCAAGAAGCGCCAGCAACCGCAGATGCGAGAACGATGGGCCTTCCAACGACGTGCGCAGCGCCCGCGTCCGCCATGACGCCCCTTGGTATGCGATTCCCATGCCGCTGACGGCATTGCCGCCATAGAAGCGCACCATCTCCATCCAGCGCTTCGCCTTGTCGAGGTACGAGACACCTCGGCACAACCCGCGAAACCCTCCGGCCCCGATCATGATGCCGTAGTTTTCTCCCTCCTCCTCCCAATAGGAGAAGACGCGCCCACCCTTTTGCGGAGTTGCCATGGACGGAACCACATCACCAGGGAAACGTGACAGGCGAATCCTGGCGACGGCGGCCCGTGCACCGGGACGCAGATTCATTACGCTCAACACGCCGTTTGTCGACAGCGGCCAAATGATCTGCGTCTGCCGCACAAGCTTCCCGGAGAGCGGAAAGAAGCCGCCTGTTTCCGTTCCCTTGGACTGATAGCCTTCATTTCCGTCCATTATAGATCCGTCTGGTGCAAGCCAATCATGCCGGAACGTCATCACGCGCCTGTCATCGTCGGCAATCTCGTATTCAAGCAGATAGGGTATCTGCGCCATAGGAACACAAACACGATACGAAAATCCGGAAAGATTCGGAGACTGTGTCCCGTCATATGGTTCGACAGTGTCTTTCGTGTTGTCATGCGACTCGCGATAGACGAGCATTCCGCGCTCCGTCACACGGCTTTTCCCGTTTGCCTCAAAATCCGGCGGACGCTTCACGCAGTCGATCTCGACCACAGGTTCACAGCGAGACAGATCTGCATTCGACGTCGATGCCACGGCGTTCATGTCCAAGGCGACAGCCTCCATCAGCGGAAACTCGTTCGGCGGCAGCTCCACGCCGTCTCGCCATCCCTTCACGAAATACATACCCTCGGAAGGAAAGTCGATCTCGACTACGCACGCTGCACGATCGCCGGCCGGCAGCGTGACGGTTGCGGCGGTTTGCCACGTAAGCGGTTGCGACTGCGGCGCAATCTTCACCTCGACTGTCTGCCCGCCGGAACCGGCAAACCTCAGCTTCATCTTTTCGCGGCCAAGCCGCACAACGTCATGCCCGGCCTTCTCCGCACGTAGCGCCCGCGCCGCCGTGCGAAGCTCGAACGCGCCAAACATCCGCATCGGAAACGAACGTCGTCCCAACAGTTCGATGCGGATTTCACGCAACCCGGATTCAAGCCATAGATATGGGCCTTCGACGACATCCTTCTTCCCTCCGGACGCCATCGGGGCGGCAAACGCGACAAGTTCGCCGTCAACCAGATAGTCGGCCTGAATGGCCGCCGCCCCCTCGCCGCCGATGAAACGTGTTTCATACCAGCCAGCCTTGCGCACGTTCACCCGGTACGGCAGCCTGAACCCGTGAGGAGGTTTGTCCGGCGTTGCCCGAAGCTCTTCCTGCGTCCAGCGACCGTCGCCGTAAAATCCGCCGTCCGTCCAGAATCCGCCCTTGAATACCGTCTCGACGGCAAATAAATCTCCGGAAGCTGCCGTTGCGGCAAGAAGCGCAACGGCTCCAATCATCCCAAGTCTCATCGTCTTACCTTTCCACCTTGATCTCAACAATCCTTAAATTTCCGGAATCCATGACATACAACTTTCCGCCAAGCGCTGCCACTCCCGTCGGCGCACTGAAACGCAGTTCGCCCCTGCAGTCCATCGTCCCGCTGTTTCCGTACACACCGACAAGCGCACCTGTCTTGGCATCCAACGCCACAAGAAGATCCGATCCTCTGTCCACAACCCAGCGCAGCCCTTTGCCGTCCAAACACTCGTCCGTCGGAAGCCGCCACGGCATCTCGCCGCGCTCTTCGCTCTGGGCGGAGCCTGTCTTCAGCGAAAGGCGGTCGTCTTTCTTGACGCCAAATGCCTTTACATCTGCATCCGTTGCACCACGTTCGCCTGTGGACGGATTGAACGCCACGACACCCTTGTCCGATAAAACGAGCAGTTTGCCGTTTTCGGCGCGAAGTCGCGATGGCACGTTGAAATTGCCCGTTCCGGTCTTTAACTTCACCTTGGCGTTTGTCTTTACCGGCTCTGGTTCACGCCCGACAGTCCGAACGATTTCACGGAAGCCTTCGTTAACATCGTACGCCCGGCCACCGGCCACAAGCGCTCCGTCCGCATATCCTATGCGCCATCCCTGCACGTACTCGGGCGGATAGATGTACGTATGCCTCGAATCCCTGTCGGAGTAGCGTCTCCAGTCGAGCGGAATGCGCGTAAGGACGCCGCTCCGCAGATATGTTCCGCTGCTGTCGAATTCGCGCAACTGCAGACGTCCACCGGCCTCGAACGCCGCCCAAATGCGTCTTCCGTCGCTGGCGAACGACAGGGCACTGCCGATCGGACGCTCTATCGGATCGCCGCCGAACTGACGCATCACCTTGAGCTTCGGTGTCCGTGCGGCGCCGGATGGCCACCCGCCCACCTGTCGCCCCTTGCCGGACATGACAAGTCCGGGCGGGAAGCGTCCGTCATGATCGAGCGCGAACATCAGCTTCGGCGTACTGATCGCCGCCATCGCCTTGAGCGGATCGTCATGCGTAAGCGCATCGTCGAGTGCTGCAATCGCGTTCGTGGCGACACAATGGAAATCCGCCCTTAGATCGACTCCTGACGCACGGGAGTCAAGGCGTCCGCGAAAATCCCTGAGGAAGGCGGCCGTCGGCTCAAGCCGACGCTTCCAGTCCCCTTGTGAAACGGCGGACGCCGACACGACGCGCCCTTTCCGCAAACCAAGAAATCCGCGCTTGACAAGCAGACTTTTCAGTCCATACGGCTCAAGCGTGAAATGCGTCGCGGCCAGACTCCCGTCCACTGCGGACGTCACATTCCCGCCGCGAATGTCGATTGAGACTTCTGCCGGCTCGTCGCCGACATTGACGGCATAGACAAACAGGCCTTCTTCGGTGCGCCGCTCACGGAAGCATACAACCCCATCAGCAACACCCGCAATCCTCCCGAACCGTTCTGGCGGCAGGGCGAGATACTCGCGCATGAACGGCTCCGTCTCTGCCGGCGTCCCGAACATCCATCCGTTTCCGCCATTGAACACCGTCGCCGTATCGCATTCCGCGAGCGCATAGGCGTAGAGCTGACGCTCGTACCGGTGCGGCATCGCGCAGGCGTCGAATGCCGTACCGTCCCGAACGCCATAGTCCGCCCACTTCATGTTGTATTCGACCTCATAGTATTCGGTGTAGAGGCACGTCGCTCGCCGCCCTGTCTCGGACGCTTTTAGTTTCATGCGGTCGAACACCGAATTGAATTGTGTCGCCATGTGCCTCGGAGTGAAATAACGCCGACCATACAATGCCGTACCGCTGCGGTGGATGCTGATGCCCTTCTCGTCACGCCAATCGTCCGGATCGACGCCGCATTCCTTCATTTCCGTCGCTTTCCGCTCGTCGCGTGTCTGATCGGACGGCCACCAGTTGATGTACAGTTCGCGGCCTGGCGCAACGGCATCCATCGCATCGTGCATCCGGCGATAGAACGCCTTGATGCGCGCCGTACGCCAGTCAAGCCATATGGGGCGGTTCGCATCAGACATCAGAAAGTCATACCGGGCGCGGAAACGATCCGGCGCACCAGCAGCGCCCGGCACGGAGATTCCGGTATCCTTGGTGAACTCGCGCATCGTCCAGTCTCCATAGCCCCAGTCCGCGTTGAACAGCCCGGTAAGACCGCTCGGCTGCCAACCGGTCGATACGCGCAGCGAGATGCCGTCGAAGCTCTTTGTGTCGGAGAGCATCCCGGCAAGTTCCGCCATCGCTCGCACGACATGATCCTGAACGTCCGGATGGAGACAGTTGAACGCCCACTGCCGCCACGGCACCTCTGTTTTTCCGTCCTTGTCCCATTCCACGACATCCGGATTCTTAAACCGTGGCACAATCCGAAATCCGCTCTTCGACTTCGCGTCAGGCATCTTTTCATCGGAGATGCCAAGGCGTTTCGCCAACTGCGGATCGCCGAACAGATAGACGTGAGGGATGAATCGTTGCCCGTATTTCTCTGCCACAAGGGCAAGCATCCTCGCCCCGTTCAGTGAATGGACGTTGCTTCCGGACAGGACTTTCGTCGGATAGAGGATGTTCAAATAGGCAACCACGCTTGGGGACATCAGGTTCACGCCCGCAAAGCGGTTCCACTCTCCCCAGCGCTCCATGGAACGCAGATCATCCGCATCCTTGCAACGCTCCGGATTCGGATCGTTGCCCATTCCGAAATGGCGCTTCCAACGCCCATATTCCTCGAAGAACGCACCGGCAAGGCGACCGCGACGATTCCCTTCTGCGGCGGCCGGAAGCGGCCCATCGATGCGCCACACGCGGATGCGGCTTGCGGCTGCGCGGCTGCCGGCGTTGAGGTTGATGACCGCAATCGTGAGGTTCGTGCCAGTCGGATAGAAGAACGCCTCATGCGTATCCATCGCGTTGCTGATTGGATAAAATCCTCCCGTCTCAACGCCGCCCGTAAGCGTGACACCCTCGCTTTTCGGCACGGCAGGCGTATCCAACCGCCCGCGATCGTTCGTCCAGAACCCGATTGAACGAAACGTGTCATCCGGATACGTCACCTCCAGCAGATAGGTGTGGCGGATATCGGGAATGTCGACGGCATAGCTGAAGCCGTCAAGCGCCCAGTCCCTGTTAGATGCGTTTCCGGAGCTTTCGCGATAGCGTCCGAACGGCGCGGACACGATTCGCGTCGCGCCGTCCACCTCCCGGTACGGCGGTGTAGCGACGCAGTCGATGTCGGCGATAAGCGTCTTCACAAGATTCGTCCCCGGCGCAGTCGGCTTAACGTCCACGGAGACGACAGTTCCGGCCGACGAATCCTCCACGCCATCGACCCGGATGCGCCATACACCCTGCTTCGGCAACCTTGCCTCAAAACGCTTCACGACAGGCCGAGACGCCGGACTGAAATCAATCGTCCCAAGAGAGACAACCTCCTTTGCATCCTTCCTGTGCGCAGTCAGGACGCACCGGACGGATGTCGTGGCTGAACCAGACATCACGTCAAGCGCGAGCGTGTCACCCACGCGGACGACATTCTCCACAACCCGGATGCGGCACATGTCAGACGGTTTCACGCCGTGCCGAAGCCGCCATATCTCTGGAAACCATCCAGGAAAGAACAACCGCTCATAGGCGAGCGTGTGCCGTCCCTTCTCAAGAAACAGACACCCCTCACGATACCATCGCTCATGTCGCGGCAGCGATTCGTCGCAGCACTTATCGTCCGTCGTCAAGCCGTCAAATTCCGCTCTGCCGTCGATGAATATGCTTCGTGCCCATCCGTTCGCCATTCCGCGCTGCTCAAGCACGTACCATCCCGTTTCAGGAATGTCTATATTGTAGATCAGGCGTCCCTCGCACTTGACGTATTCCTTCCTTTCGATTCGCTTCGGATCGCAGTCGCTCCAGGAATACCACCGGTAGATGTCCGCGCTATCGACCGAATCACGCGGCCGTTCAATCACAACGCCGCCGTCCGGACGCGCATCGCCGGACTTGCTACCAACCGGCGATGCGCCACAGACCAGGGCTACACTCGCTGCCGCCAAGGCGGCGTGCGCCATGCGCATCATAACCTGCGTACCGATTTCAACTTTCAGACATATCATGATGTCTTTACCTCACGCTCAACATGAAGCCACGCTTGATCCGCGTATATTCGTAGCATCCGACATCGACGATTCCGCCATCCGCTTCACAAATGCGCGGATTTCCTCGCAGGTCAGTCGCTGTCACGTCCACAATGCCATCCACAAGCCATGGCGAATTGTCCCCGGCATTTCGGCAAATGCTGCCTTTCGCGAGCGCGTAGTCGCCATTCGATGCATCGGCAAATCCGGGATTGGCGAATCTTCCGCCGATGGAATTCGTGATCACGCACCCCTCCTTTGGCGCCCATTCCAGCGTGAAGTCTAAAAAGCAGCGATCAACCTGCGTCGCGTACCAGTACGCAGGCTGTCCCTGCTGTTGGTTTGAGTTGCCGGACATGATGGTGTTGATCATCTGCAAGCTGCCGAGGGAGTAGTTATGCGCAATTGCACCCCGCAAACTTGAGTTTGTGGCAAAGGTGCAGTTGACGATGCTGTCCGCGTTTGTTCCCTGCATGAAAACGATTGAGGCACCGCCGCCGTCGACATTTGAACCATTCGTCTCATTGCCTGCGAACAGACAGTTTCGCGCCGTGAAGCGGGCATCAGTCATCTCAACATGTCCAGAACCGGTGTTGATGAGCGAACGGGACGAGACGTTGCCGGTGAACGTGCATCCGTCGAGCGCAAGTATCGCCCCGCATATTGCGCCCCGGACATCCGAATTGCCAGTCATCACATTCGCATCGAAAACGCATCTTGACATGGCATTCGTGACATGATAGAAACTTGTAGCGCTTGATGCATCTATGTTGAAAAGCGCCTGGCACCTGTTGCCGCGAAACATGCAATCCTTCAAAGTGAACGAACCACCGTTGATGCGCCCACCATCGACGCAGCTTCCCACATCGTTGGTGTTCATCGTGCAGTTCACAAGAGTGATGTCGCCACGATCCCAGCTCCCGATCAGACAACCGCCCCCGCGCCCATCGCCATTTCCTTCGAACAGGCAGCCGGACAGCACATGCGGACCTCTTGACGTGAAGGCTATTCCGCAACCGCCGCGCTTTTGATTCCAGTTGTTTACGCTTCCTGCCATGACGTTTCCCCTGAAAGTACAGTCTTGCAGATTTGCCTGGATGCCGTCGCGAACGGTGACCACCCCGCCTTGGCGATCTTCGACACTTGCGTTTGTGTTGCTCTCGAACAGACAGGATGTCAAATGCGTAGGTCGAGGCGACACTCCACCGATCGACATGGCAACGCCGAGGCTTGAGTTCGCGGAATTCGCCCTGAACACGCAGTCACCGATTTCAGCGCTCCAATCGCACCGCACAGCCGACGTGCTAAGCGCAATATCGCCGTTTCCCTCGAACATGCAGCCCCACAGGCGGTTTGTGCCGGGATGTTCCCCGCCGCCGTACACGGCCATGAACAGCGAATTTGCCGCCTCACAGACGTTCGACCGGAACGTGCAGTCCACAACCGTGTTCTCCTCTCCGGACAAAAACACGGCGACACCGTCCGTACAACCTGCAAACACGCAGTTCGTGATGATGTTGTACATGCTGCCACTATCGGCAAACAGTGCGGCGGGGCCACCTCTCTGATAGACGCCGACAGTTGAGCCTGTCCCCTTGCCGTTCAGGAACGTAATGCCGCTCACCGTAAGATGCTTGACATCAGATCCGAGCGGAGCAATCTGGTAGAGTCCCTGTCCATCAACTACGACAGATGACGGATTCACGACCGGCGTACCGTCTTCATTCACGCCGCGCAGTGCCGCAAGCGCCTGTCTGCCTCGAAGGGCCTCTGGCGTTGCGGTCAAGACGTAGGGAGTCGTACGCGCAATGACGTTGAGCGTGGCCTGATCTGAATCTGAAAGATTAGAACTGAGCCAGCTCCAGGCTTCGTTCCATGTCTTGAACGCGGTTTCTCGGCTCAATCCGTCGCCGGACGTCTCGACGGAACTGTCGAGCCAGTATGTCGCACCCGGCGCACAAAACGCCCAAAGCGATGTCGCCGTCAAAGCGCACAAAAGTGAAGTACGAGACACTCTATGAGACATTCCCATTTCTGACCTCCCTTTTTTTATGCGCCGATTATAGCATCATTTTTTTTTTACCGCAATGCCACAAGAGAAAATATTGTTTTTTTTTTTGCATGATAATATGAAGTAAACACACCTTCCTCGCTTCGCGTAAGGTTTGCATTTACTTTGCCTATCTGCGTGATTGCTTCTGGTCTGCCAGTACAGGAGAGGGTAGAATTCTCTCCGCCACAGACCAGGGAAGGGGAAAAGCTGCCCCCTTCTATGTCAAATGCAACTTGAGCAGACTAAATGCAACCCGCGTAAGCTGCGGTGCATTTGACCAACCCATTGTTGCATTTGACCGCTGTCCTTACGCAGTCGGTCACAGTGCTTCCGGAGGTGCATTGCATTTACTTTGTCTATTGACTGCCGTCCTTCCGGATACGCGCCCGCTCCGCCTCGGTGTAGCGCACGTGCGCCGACGCGGACGGGGTCCAGGAGGGCGTCCACGCATCCGGCACGGGTGCCTTCACGGGAATGACGAAACGCTCGACGCCGTCGGCGCCCGTCTCCACGCGTCCGCCGCCGGAATGATTTTGTCGTTCCAGCGGAATTCCGTCGGCATGCCCCAGGAGACGCCGACCATCTGGCCGACC
>CAZMNN010000032.1:0-11501 GCA_964567665.1 uncultured Lentisphaeraceae bacterium | reverse complement strand
CCCACGCGCCCTTCATCTTGTCGCGGTACGCCTCCAGCGTGAGCGTGCGCGTCGTCGCATCCGCGCCCCACGCGACGGGAAGGCCCGCCCCCACTGCCACGCCGACCAAGACGGACAAGACTTTCGTTTGTTTCATTCCCTTTTCCCGATTCATGCCGTTTCGCCTTTAAATTGTTGAACCCTCACCGCTGTATGCCGATTGAGCGTTCCACCTGCAACTTCGCCCTCTCTTAGCCAATCACGTCCTCCGGCCTGGACTGTCCACGCGACCTCTCCAGCAAGGAAACCTTGGGGAACGCGGATTTGAACCGCGCCTTTGCATTCGCTTTCCCTGTCAGGGCGTTGGAAGGATGGCGACCGCTCAAAACGACGATTGCCTTCATTGGAATCACAGAATACCTCTCGCGCATATGCGTCATCGTGCTTCGCAACTGATCCAACGCATGTCTAAAATCAGACCCCTTCAATTCGACAAACCACCCGCGCAAGCCCATCTCGGTAAAGACACACCAATCACACACATTGCCTTGCGGAGGGAATCGGCACGCTCCAACGCCATCCGTCTCCAAGGCAACAACGGCAGCGGTACACCGTAATGAAAAACTGTTTTTCGCCACGCCCTTGGCGGCACACACGACGACATCATTGGCATCGTAATGCCAACAGGGGACAGCCGGCGCGTTTGGCAGATACTTAGTGAGCGTGGCGTTAGACTTCATCTCCACCCCCGCCCAACAAGGCGTCAAACTCTGAATCAATGGACTGTACGACCTCGTCCATCTCACCCGAAACGAGCAAGCCCGTTTCAGGATCGATCATAGACGACACATGTCCATTCCGAAGAGAAAACACGGCTATCCCCGCATCCCGCTGTCCATAAAGGAGATTATTCAACTGCGCCAGGACGATTGGGCTATGTGTCGTGACAACGAACTGAACATTTGGAAAAGTTTCCAACAATCGCGGCAAGATCGTGCTCTGCCATGCCGGATGAAGATGCAGTTCGACTTCATCTATCAACGCAATCCCTCCGCCTGCGAGCGGATCGTCAAGACCGGGATTTGCCATCACCAGACGGCGCGCCAAATCGCCGACCAAGGCGACCATGCATTTCTCGCCATCCGACAATTGTTCGACATTGAGGGCTTGCCCGTCTTTCAACACCTCCATCCTCAGGGGCGTTCGACGAATCTTCCAGCGGGAGAATTCAGGAAGAAAGATAGACAAGGCTCGACGAACGGCAGACATCTCACGACCCTGCCCACACCCTTCATCCATGCAGGTTCCTTGTTCAACACGGTCGGCAATGCGCTCGTTTTCGATGTCTTCATTCACACGGAACCACTCAAAAAAACGACGGAAATCAGCCGACCTTTCAAAGGCGTCATCATAGGCACTTAAAACCGAAAATTGATGCCGCTGTTTAATTCGAAGCGGAATGTCAACAACCGAACGATTGACCCCATAAGACACAACAATCGGTACGGCACGAATATCACCATGGAAAGACTCTCGGATTTCTTTCACATAGTCATTCAACGCCCTCAAATCGCTTTTGGCAGATACAACGGGTGCGCCCTTCGCATTCTTCTGAAGCACCCACGCGACATCCTTCACGCCATCGGAAACAGAGACCTCGATCGAAGCCGTCGTCGCACCCGTTTTGATTTCCGACGTGAGAATCTGCACACCAGCACCCGTCCCACTCGGCGACACCAATCGCCGCACATACCATGACAGCATCTTTGCAAGCGCGCCGAGAATCGTCGACTTGCCTGCACCATTAACGCCGACAATCACGTTAAGACGCTTTTCGAATGATAAGTCCAGCGCATCGAACCGCCGAAAACGCTCTAATCTTAGCCTTTTTACAAACATGCAGTTTTCTTGTTAATGGAGAATCTCAACAAGTCCATGCATTATACCATATTTAACCCTCCACCAGTTAATAGGCACAGACGATTTCCCCGAATAGCTGGGACAAGTACGCCTCACCATCGCCGTCGAGGAAGAGGACGTGGCGGTGCGCCAGCTGTTCCGGCGACGGCTTCGGCGACCAGAGCAGATCCTGATACGGCGTCGGCGAGAGGATGAAGCTGTTGAGCACGACGTTCGGATCGCCCAGTCGCGTCTCGATTCTCTTCACGCGCTCGGCAAACCCGATCTTGTCGCTCTCCATCGATTCGTGTTTCAGCCCATGCGGATCGACGAACGTCACGTACTGCCGTGAACCCTCCAGAACCCAAAGGATGAAGTCTGGGTGGAAGTTGGACGCCTCCGCGAACCCGATGCCCTTACCTCGGTTCAGGTTGCGCAGCAGGTAGAGTTCCCGCCCCTTCTTCGCAAACTCCGCACCGTGCCGCTTTGCGTATTCGCACAGATCCTCGACGAACTTGAACTCGCTGTCGTTGAGCGCCACGGGCTGAATCGAAATCTCCCCCGGCTGGTGGAGATGCAGGATCGGCGAGTAGAGATGACGGTCGAAGTTCAGACCTCTGAGTTTCCCGACAGACACCACGTTGCCCTCGTTTATCTTCTCCGAAAGCCTCTTCTTCAGTTCCATCACGTGGTTGAGAAGCGTTTCGTCGTCCGCGTCGAAACCGATCACGTACTCGTCGCCGGGAATGTTCGAGTCTTCCGCCGTGAGTTCCCTGTATTCAAGACGCGGCTCGATGAACGCCCGCCGCGCGTGTTCGTACATCTTCTCCGCGTAACGCCTGAGCAGTTCCGCCGCGACGTCCCGCAGGAGCCGCACCCCCGCGAAGTCGGTCGGATGCATCACCGTCTCCGGCACGTAGAGCTCGTACCAGTCGTGCGACGCCAGGACGTTCCGTATGCCCGCCTCGGTCACGGTCAGATTGTGCCACCCGCGTTCGCGCTTGAATCGCTCCAGCGCACGATGGAGCGCAACCCAGTCGAGCAACGCGCGCTGCGCCGCCCCCAGCGTCGCCCGGTTCTTCTCGACCACGTGCCCCGTCCCCTCACGGGACGCAACGCCCTGTACACGCGGATACCAGTCGCACACGACCTTGTTCAGCATGAGCGACTCCGGAATCGCGCCGTCCAGCGACGGCGACGGCGCATCGCGCCTGAAGTCGTATTCGCGTCCGTCCGCCTTCTTCCGCTTCGGGCGTACGACCTTGAGCTTCTTGTCGAACGCATACGTGACGTTCAGCGGGATCTTCTCGTACCGCCGCCGCTCGTTCCCCGGCAGCCCCTCTTTCCTGAGGTAGTCCCTGAACTTCTGCATGAAGTCCGCCTCGATGCCGAACACGTTCAGCAGCTCAAGTTCGTGGATGAAGGGGGGCACGCGCCCGTCGGGACGGGCGTACCCGCTGCGCTTCAAACTCCACTCCCAGCCCTTCAGACGCACCCCGCGCCCGAACAGCTGGATGATCTGCGCACCTTCGCTCTTGCCGACGTGCATCAGCCCCAGCGTGCTCACGCGCCAGCAGTCCCACCCTTCCACAAACTTCTTCGACCCGACGAGCAGGTTGATCGGCGAACTTGATTCGCGCACCGTCTGGAATACGTTCCCGCCGTCCCCGTCGCCGTCTTCGAGAAAAGCCACCGTGTCGGACAGTTCCGGAAGCGCCTTCATGTGGTCGCACAGTTCCTTCGCCGCCCCGACGTTGATGAGTCCGAACGCCTCGCGCTCGCCCGCAAGCGGCGCGCGCAGCAGCACTTCGCCCGACGAGCCGGCCAGGCGCTCGACCTGGAGTCTGCCGGACGACGTGCCGTGGAAAACGCGCCGCAGCACGTCCCGGTAGACGTCCGCCGCCGTCTCGCCGCCCGTCCGCATCTGCCGCGCCAGATAGTCGAACGCACCATGGAAGAAGTCGTTCCCGTCCGCGTCGATCATGCCCGTCTCCGCGCCGGTCTTCAGCAGCAACGATTCAATCGTCGCCGTCGCGCACGCCTCGTCCTTGAGAAACCGCCCGATGAACGCGACGATCTGCGCGACGTCCGTCGCCGTCACGCGCCCGTCGCCGTCCAGGACGACGCTTCCGGTCTTCTTGTCCTTCCGTCCGCCCGTCACCGTGCTGCCCACGAACACCCACAGAGGCTTTTCCACGTTGAACGCCCGAAACGCCGCGCCGCCCTCCTCGTAGACGCGAACCTGCTGGTAGTACTTTAGCAGACACCCCGTCAGGTACGTGAAGCGCACCGGATCGAACGTCTTCGGCAGGTTGTAGATCCTGTAGTCCTTGCCGTAGCCGTCCTCGTAGAACCAGCGGTAGGAATAGTCGAACAGCACGGCCTTCGCGTACTCCTCTTCGTGCGCCGTCCCCGCCACGGCCTGCGCGAACGTCGCCGAATACTCGAACGAGAACCCCTTTTCGCACAGCCGGGCGCGGTACGTCATCCACGCCGCGTCGTCCTTGCCGGAAAGACCCGCGTGCCCCTCGTCCACGAAGAGCAGGTTGTTGTCCCCGAAACTGCGGACGGCGAACGTTTCGGGGCCGTCCTCCTTCTGGATCTTCTGGATTTCAAGCGTGTACACGTAGTCGCCCAGTTCGCCGCCACAGCCCCGCGCATAGGGAACGCCGCCCAGCCCGCTCTGCGCGAGTTCGTTCCTGTGCTGCTCGGAAAGCCGCGCATTTGGCGTGAGCAGAAACGGAAAGTTGATGGAGTCCCATTTCCCGTACTTCTCCGCATACCGCTTGAACTGCAGGACGTTCACGTGCAGAAGCAGCGTCTTGCCGGATCCGGTGGCGTTCTGGAGGCAGATCTTGTTGAGGTCTTCCATGCGGTACGGCGAAACCGGCTCGTAGGCGTCGTACCGCGCGTTGAACGCCGCCACGAACGCATTGAGATCTGCCAGCAACCCCGCGCGGTCGCGGAAATAGCGGTCGAGATAGACCTCCACGAAAATCAGGGCCAGCCATTGAAAGTACTTCCAGCGGATCTGCCGGTCGGCCGGACGCTTCTCGTTGATGGACTTCGTGTGCGAAACGACGTTGTCCTCGTACCGCATCAGCTCGTCCGCCGTGACCGCCGTCCCGTCCATGCGGAAGAAGTCGCCGTCGAGCAGTTCGTGGAAGAAGTGATGCCGCCCGTCCGCGCCAAGCCCTTCCGGCGTCCTGCGCAGGTTCTTGACGAGCCGGTGGAACGGACGTTCCGTCCGCCCATGCGCACCCGTCTCCGCCAACGGGTCCACGCCGAAAAGCGAGATGAGCCACTGGTTCAGGACAAGCCTGTCGCCGAACGCAAGCGTCGGGCGACGCGCCGACTTCCGCTTCGTCCCCGACGTCCCGCGCGCCATCACGCCTCCTCCCACATCCGCGCCGCAAAATCCTCTTCGATCGAGCGCACCTTCCACGTGTCGCCCTCGCGCCGGAGATTCGGCACGTTGTCGGATCCGTTCACGTAGATGACGTCGAACTCGCCGTCGAGCGCGTTGAACCCGCTCCGCCGCAGAAACGCATCCAGCACGGCGTTGTCCTTCTCGCGGTCGTCCGTCAGCGTCCGCCAGACGACGAGCACGCGGTCACGCGCACCGTCGTCCGGCGCGAAGCGGTTGCGCGGCAGCCATCCCTCGACCGTGCGGAATTTCCACGCACCGTCCGCCGCCGCATGGATCTTGTCCTTCACGACGAGTTTCGTGCGGCCGTCCTCCGGCAGTTCCGGATCCGACGGACGCTCGAACGCCGCGTCGAACGAACGCACTTCGTCCGTCCGCTCCACACGCAGGCCAATCAAAAAGTTGAACGTCTCCACGAGGTCGACGACACGCTCCTCGCGCTCCTCGCCCGCCGCCTTCTTCACGGAAAGACGCATCGCGAAGGGATTGGCGAACTCCGCCGCGTTCAGCAACGACGGACTCTCCCGCGTCTCCACGTCGAGCATGTAGCGGAGAAAGTAGTCCTTCACGCCCGCGAACGCCGCCCCCTTTTCGTTGTCAACGACAAGGTTGTTGAGCACGTCCTCGTAGCTTTCGAGCCGCAGGTACTTGAAGCAGTGCGAGACGCCTTTCTCCGCCGTCACCGGCCGTCCGTCCTTCCAGTCCGGCGAATACACCACCTTCTCGATGCGCGGCTTCAGCACCGTGTCGAAATGTTCGCCAATCTCGACGAGAATGTACTTGCGTTTCCCGCCATCCTGCCGATTCAAGTCAATCACCGCGTGTCCCGTCGTCCCCGACCCGGCAAAGTAGTCGAGGACGAGGGAGTTCTCTCTTCCGACCATCAGCAACAGTTGAGCAATCAATTCATCATTCTTCGGGTTTGGAAAATCCAACCCAAAACTTGTCGCTATCGCTTTTGATGCGAGAACATCCGTCCAGTTGCTTGTTCGTAATTTCTCATCACTCGGTGGAATCCAGTGTTCAACACCTTGGTTCTTCCCTTTCCCGTCTGGATTCCTTCTGATAAATTCAAGACATTCCCCTGTCCTCTTCCAGTATGCTTCCAAAGTCTCATCAACCGAATACCTCTCAAGATACTCATTATAATTGGCGACAGCCTTAAGCGCTCTCTCTTGGCACCACTTCCATTGCCCTTCAGACGGCATATATCCTAATAGCCCATATCGCATGGTCTCTCTATCGGCATTGTTCCAGAACCCTTTCCAGTATCCCGCTTTATGTCCATCTTCAGCCTTTTTTGCGTAGACAGGGTTTATTGTTGCCGTACTGTTTTTCCGCCATGAAAGAACATATTCAAATCCGACACTGAGACTCGTCAAACCCTTGTCTAAGAATTGAAGCGAAAGATTCTTGTCCTGTCGCCTAACCACAATGCTGTTTACAAAATCAACGAAGTGCCCCTCTGTTATTTTCTTAAAATTTCCAACCTCATCTTCCCCTATGCTAGAAAGAAACAAACCATCTCCTATCAACATATGTTTGCATGCCGCAATTCGGTCGAACATAAAAGAGGCCCAAGAAGAATCCTTGTAGCCATCCTTGTACGGAAAACCATCACTCCCCGTATTGTACGGCGGGTCGATGTAGATGCACTTGACTTGCGAACGGTAGCGTTCCTGGAGAAGGTTGAGCGCCTGAAAATTCTCCCCGTGGATCAAGACGCCGTCGCACTGGCTGTCGAAATCGTCAATGGAAGCGAGAAGCCGCTGCTTGAAGGATTCGTCGAAGAACCGGGTATCGACCATCCGTGCGTCGGTATTCGGCGCGACGGGGACGTCGCGCCCTACCAGGGGGGAATCTGTTTCGCCATTTGGTAGGGCGGGGCGTCCCGCCCCGCCGCGTTCATGCCTCTCCGTCGGCAGACCGAGGCGTGTCCATTCGGCCTTCTGCGCCGCGTTGGCGAACACTTCGTCGAGCATCTCCGCCGGCACGCGGTCGAGCGTAAGGCAGTAGTCGCACTGCACGACGAATTTCTTCTTGAGCCAGAGCCTTTTCTGGAAATCCTCAAGCTGCGCGAGGAACGTGACAATCTGTTCGGCGATCGCGCGGAAGACCTGCACCTTGCCGAGCCATTTCGCGACGGCTTCGGGCCTGGCGGACGCGAAATCGTCAAGTTCGATCAGCTCGTTCTTCACGTAGAAGTCGAGTTCGCGCCGGAGGAATCCGCCGAGATCCTTGTGGATGAAGTAGTCCGCCGTGTTGCGGGCGAAATAGCGCTTCAGGTAGACGTCGAGGAGAATCCGCGGATCCTTGCCCTTCACGTCCCTGTCAAGGTCCGTGTAGAGAAATTCGCGCACGGTCGGCGCAAGCCCTGCCGCAACAACGGCGTCCTTCAGCGTGGCCAAGGCGTCGAGCCGCCGCTTCTCCTGCCACTTCGCGGCCGTTCCGGACTTTTCCGAATCGGCACGGTACTCGAAGCGGACGACCAGCGTCCCGTCCTTCATCTCGCACGGCGACGCGGCGTGGAGGATGAAGAACCTGTCCTTGTCGTCCTTCACGTTGCCGTGTTCGCCTTCGTCCGCATCCACGACCTCGAAGCGGACGGGGCATGATTCGGGAATGCCGCGGGTCACCTTCTCGAACGAGCTGAGCCTTGCGACGGAGGGATGCTTCGCCGCGTCGAACGCGAAGTGGCTGAAGTTTTCGCCCGTCTTGACGTAGTACTGGTCGGCGTTCGCCCAGTGGAGCTTCACTTCCTCGCCGGCGTAGGGAATGGCGTAGGGCTGCGCCTTGCGGTCGGTCTCCCGCGACAGACGGCGCAGGGAGACGAAATCGCCCTTGTCGTAGTAGCGTTCGAAGAAGTGGTAGAGGTGGTCGTAGACTTCCGACTCAGCGCCGGCGGAGGCGCGTGCAGCGTCCAGCGCGGCACGCGCCTCCTGGACGGGCTTGGTCGCCTCCGGCCTGGGTGCGCCGAACGCCTTGGCCTGTTCAAGCGCCTTGGCGTAGGCGGCTTCCTTTTCGGCAACGGCGCTGGCGGAGGAATCCGCGAACGCCGCCGCAATCGTCTTCGGAAGGCGGACGTTCAGAAAATGGTCCACCTCCTTTGCTTTCGCGTGCATCACGCGGTAGACGCCAAAATCGAGATCGGGTTCGTTGAGCTGGAACAGCTCGCGCAGCTTGTCCTGAAGTCGTGTTCTCAGTTCGTCAATCGTTGCCATTTTCATTCCTCCTAAATTCACTTGCGGGATTCCGCTTCATACAACCCGCCACCGGATCGTGAACAGTTCCTCGTGGACGGTTTCCGGGACAAGCTTGCGCCGTAGCCGCTCGATCAGGTCTTCGCGTTTCTGCTCGATCTCATCCTCGACGGCAAAGACGTTCTGCCGGGCGCGGCGGATCTGCCGGGTGACGTCCATTTCCTTCTTCTCCAGCGACGCCAGTTCATCGAGCGTGTTCGCGTTCTTCTTCTGACGGCGCACGTCGCGCAGCTGTGCCTTGAGAACGTCGATCTTCAGCGTCGCCGCCGCCACCTGGTCGTCCGCCCAGAGGTCGAGTTTCGCCACGGCCTCCTTGAAGAACGCATGGTTCGCCTCGCCCACGCGGTGCGTCTCCGCAGTCGCGTACTGTCGGGCGTTGTCAAAGAGACGCCGCCGCTCGTCCTCCGCCAGCGGCGCGGCCGTGCGGACGTCCTGCGCGAGCGAGAAGAGACGTTCCGCGACGTCCGCCTCCACGACCTCGCCCGAATCGGTCAGGGCGGAGAAAAGCAGACGCTCCTCGGCGTCGAGGCTCTTGAGAAGAAGGCGGTGCAGGCACAAGACGCCGCGCCGCCCTTTCAGCGCCTCCAGCACGGAAATGCGTCCTGCGTGGTGCGTGATGTCAAACGCTATTTCCGCCAGCGGCGTGTCGATGGCCTTGGCGCGCGCGATCGCCCATTCGCCCAGCGGCGTGTTCGGACGATATGCAATGGCCGACGCATCGTACGCTTCGCCCTTGAGCGCGTAGCGTCCGGGCGCAATGCCGTCCGCCGGCGGCGTCTTCAGCGTGAACTGGCGGTTGCCGTCCGCGAATTCGGCCGCGCCGTCCAACACGACGCGCGTGAGCGCGAGAAAGCGCGTTTCGCTTTCCGACAGCATGTTCTGCGCGGCGACCGGGTCGACCTTGAGAAGCCGCCGCACGTCCTCGTCGAGATTCTCCATCACCGCCTGTTCGGCCACGGCGCGGCGGCGAGCGATCTCGTCCTGCAGTTCCTCCTGGAGCCTGTCGAACTGCGCGTTGATCTCCGCCTCCGTCCGGCACTGCGACAGGATGGCGGCGATGCGCCGCTCGAACGGAACGCCGTCCGCGCCGACGACGCCGAGCACGTCGTTCGAGGCGCCGAAGACGCCCTCGAAGAGACGGAGCTTGCTGCTGAGGAGTTCGTGGACGCGCACGTCGGCGGCGTTGCGCGTGTTGCAGAAGTTCACCACCACGATGTCGTGGCGCTGTCCGTAGCGATGACATCGTCCGATGCGCTGTTCCACGCGCTGGGGATTCCACGGCAGGTCGTAATTGACGACCATGGAGCAGAACTGGAGGTTGATGCCCTCCGCGCCGGCCTCCGTGGCGATGAGGATCTTCGCCCGGTCGCGGAACGCGGCGACGAGCGCATGGCGCATCATGACGGACTTCGCAGACGTGTCCTCGGGATGGGCGGCGCGGTAGTCGGCGTAGATTCCCTCGGCGACGGCGTCGCGCCGGCCGCCGCCGGAGAAGCAGACGACCTCGCCGGCATAGCCGTGCGCTTCGAGGTGCTCGCGCAGACGTTCCATTGTCCGCCGCGATTCGGTGAAGACGACGGCCTTCTGCGCGGCGCCGAGTTCGGCGAGTTTCTTCCAGCCCGCGTCAAGCGCGACGACAAGACGGCGCGTCTTCGTGTCCGTGCCGATGGCGCAGGCGCGGGCGATGAAGTCGTCCACGCGGGCGATTTCGGCGGCGAGCCGAACGGGGTCGACGGCCGGTTCGTCAGCCAGGACTTCGTCCGCCATGCCAACGCCGCCGTCATCCTCAACTTCCTCGACAAGTTCGGCGGCAAGGTCCGCATCGTCGCCGAGAATGACTTCCAGCAGATCCTCGTCGGGATCGCCCGCACCGTCGCGCAGACGTTCCAGTCGGGAGCGGATGCGCAGAAGCGTTCCGGCGAGCGCGGCAGTGGAGGAGGCGAGCAGCTTTCGGACGAGCAGGGTGAGAAGTGGACGCTGGGCTTCGGGAAAGGCGTAGGACGTCTCGTCCTGAAGATAGGCGGAGACGTCGACGTACAGGTCGTTCTCGCGGTCGGACGCCTCGAACGTCTCCATCATCGGAATGCGGTTCGTGTACTTGACGTACGCCATCACGTCCTTGCGCAGGGTGCGCCAGGAGAAGGAGGCAAGACGTGCGCGCAGACCGTCCAGGTCGCCGCCGGCGTTCACGTAGCGCGAACGGAAACTGGCGAGGTCGCCGAAGGCGGACTCGTCGATCAGCGTGGCGATGCCGTAGAGTTCAGTCAGGTTGTTCTGAAGCGGCGTGGCGGTGAGGAGGAGTTTCCGGCGTCCCTGCAACGCGAAGCGGATGGCACGTCCCATGCGGGCGGATTCGCGGTAGGAGTTGCGGAGCTTGTGCGCCTCGTCGAGGACGGCGCAGTCCCACGCGACGCGCTTCAGGTTCTCCGCCTCGCGGGCGGCGAACGAGTAGGACGAGATGAGCACGGCGGCCTTTTCGTAGGGATTGGCAAGGCCGGCCTTTTCGAGCAGACGTTTCGCCTTGGCGTCGACGATCTGGCAGGGGAGGTTGAACTTCTCCTCCAGTTCGCACTGCCACTGACGGCGCAGCGCGGCGGGACAGATGACAAGAAGCCTACGCTTGCGTTCGGCCCAGAACTGGCACAGGACAAGCCCGGCCTCGATGGTCTTGCCCAAGCCGACTTCATCGGCAAGCAGAGCGCCCTTCGAGAGCGGGGAACGGAGCGCGAAAAGCGCGGCCTCCACCTGATGGGGATTCAAGTCGACGGCGGCGTTGAGGAGTGATTGCTGGATGCGCTGAACGCCCGATCCGCCTGCGCGGGTCAGTGCGTGTGCGAAAAACTTCGCCTGATGGGCGGAATGTCCGTCCTTGTTCACCATGTCGTTCCGTTCACGTGCCGCCGTCCCCTTCCATTGGCGGCGCACTTCGGACGGCT
>CAZMNN010000031.1:0-28120 GCA_964567665.1 uncultured Lentisphaeraceae bacterium | reverse complement strand
CGCGGCCGTCAGGGTCATGAGCCATGGACACGACATCACGTCGTTCCTCGACATCCCGGCGGCGGTCGGCGGCGTGGTCAATCTTGCGTCCGCGACGGTCAAGGCGGACATCGTCAAGGAAGCGCTCGACTCGTCCAAGGGCGCGACGGTGGAACTGGGCAATCCGTCCAGCCCGTCGCTGACGACCGCGCCGACGAAGAAGGGGCTGGTCTACACGCTCCGCGAGGGCGCGACGCTCGACGCGATGAGGGACGGCACGACGAAGGTCGGCGACGGCCAGCCGTGGACGCCAACCATCACCGTGAAGGGCGGCGCGAGCGGATTCTACACGATCCGCGTGAGCAAGTAGGACACCCACCACAATCCTATTTGCCACCTTCGAAACAAGTAGATGCGACCATGGCAGTCGCATCTACTTTGTCAAGTGACAGTGCAAAGGTGCAGCGGGCGACGCGCCAACGTTGAGGCCGAGATGTGCTACAATACGGCATATGAGATTTCCACCGTCTGGAATGGCTTTTGCCGCATTGGCAACTGCGTGGTCGGCGTATGCCCTCCCTGCGGTTCGCCCTGTGCTGCCTCCAGTAGAGTTTGCCGACACGGAGACGGTGACGAACGTTCCGTTCACGGCGTGGGAGCGAGGGCTGCGCGAGTTCCGTTTCGACCTTGAGTTTGCTGGCACATCGTACAACAACGTCGAGATGGCCTTTGGGACGGATGCGGACGGGGACGGCGAATTGTCTGACGGCGAAATGGATGTGCTGGCTGGATGGGATTGCGGAGAGCTGTTCATCGTCAACAATGCGACCGGCGAACGGGTCGCAGAGGCGGCGGCAGACGGTGCGCACGTCTTCTCCTGCGTCTGCGGGATGCGCCCAAGCGGACGGATTGTCAATGTCGTCTGCACCGTCGACAATTCGGCCGTCTTTCCCGATTTCGCTGCCGCAAGGCCGGCATGGCTCCATTCGCCGAAGTGGAACATGGTGCGTCTCGTCGGGCGCGGCGAGAACGTGCGCACCGGCGAGCGGTTCTCGGCGAAGACAACCCCGTCCGGCTTCTCCTTCCGCTTGAGGTGACATGTGATCGACATCGCATCGCTTCATGGATCATTCGGGCGGATCGTCCAGACGGTGTGCCTTTGTGCTCTGCCGGTTGCGTTGTGGGCGTTTGGCGCAATTTGGCTGCATGAGCACGGCATCTGCCTTTTCAGGCGCCTTCGCGGGATGCTCAAGAGCCTGCACGGCGTCCTTGCGTCAGTCGCAGTCGCCGCGCTCGTCGCCTGGGCGGGGGCAAAGCCAAGCTTGAACCCGCCTTCGCCGCAAGAGGGCGGTCTCAACTCCGGTTCGGAGCAGTTGCGTTGCCCCGGCGACGGAACAATGTCGGTCGGACAAGTGCGTGACGATGACGGCGTGGCAACGCCAGACGAGACGCCCGTCGCCGTCGGCGAATTCGCGGTCGAATCCATTGTGACGAACGCCGTACTTGACTTCTCGCCGCCGCCGAACGCCGTCGTGTGCGGGAAGTGGCTTCGGCGCGGGGCGGCTCGTGACTGGTTCACGGTCACGAACGACCTCACATGGGCGTTCCCGTTCGGCACGTCGGCTGTCCGCCGCATTACGGTCTCCTCCACCGGTGCGGCAATCCTCCACCCGGATATCACGGCGGCGACCAATGCGAACGAGCGGGCCTTGCGCGATGTGTTCGACCCATGCCGCGCCGTCCCGGCGGACGGCGGACTGCTGGCACCCTTGCGTACCTGCCTGGGGATTGTGCCTGTGTGCAACTGGAGCCGTACGGAGGGGGCGGAGAGCCGCTTCTGGTCGGCGTCGACACCCTCCAACACTCTGCTCCTGACCTGGCAGAAGGTCTTGCTTGACCGCTCGCCGGAGAAGCAGATCTCTTTTCAGGTCGAGCTGACGCCCGGAGGACGCTTCCGCTTCGCCTATGATCTCAGGTCGGTCGCGGCGGGCGAACTCGCGACGAATGTTCTCGCAGGGGCGTTCTGTGGCGACTGCCGCGTGACCGTCGCGCCGCCGCCGGGTGTCGTGTCCGTATTCGACTTCCGCGTCGAGAACCCTGTCGACACGGACGGCGACGGACTGAACGATGCCGAGGAGATGCTGCACGGCACTGACCCGGAGCTGGTGGATACGGACGGTGACGGACTTGACGACCATGACGAGGTGTGCAGGGGGACGAACCCCATCGACCCGGATTCGGACGCAGACGGGCTTTCTGACGGCGAAGAGGTCTCGCTCGGCACGAACCCGTTCGTCGTGGACACGGATGGCGATGGACTCGGCGACGGCCTTGAGGTGGAGGTGTACGGAAGCAATCCACTCGTTGTCGATTCAGATGGGGACGGCCTTGGGGATGCGGCAGAGGTGACGGCCGGGACATCGCCGGTTCTCGCCGACACGGACGGCGATGGGCTTTCCGATTCGGCGGAGGTGACGGCCGGCACGAATCCACTCCTGAAGGACACTGATGGCGACGGCGCGACGGACGGCGAGGAAGTCGCGGCCGGTTCCAATCCGCTTGTCATGGACACAGACGGCGACGGGCTGATGGACGGAAAGGAGCTGAACGCCGGCTCGTCGCCGGTTCTCGTGGACACTGACGGCGACGGGCTGACCTACCCGGAAGAGGCGTCGCTTGGAACGGATCCTGCGTCCGCCGACACGGATGGCGACGGGATCGCGGACTGGGACGAGACGGACTGTCTTGCCGTGCGCCCGGCGGAATGGCTGGACATCTCTGGCGGAACGGTTCTCATGGAGTGTCCGGACGGGAACGCCGTTCATTACGGACTCGTCACGACGAACCTCTGCGCACCTGTGTCCATTGGCGGGAAAGTCTACGACCGCGCTGTTGTCGATCTGAATGGACGCATCCATCTCGTGCCGACGAACGGCGTTCCCACCCTCGACAGTTCCTCCGGCTGGAATCCAAACCCTGCCGACATCGCGCCGGAGGCGGACGACGTGATTGTCGCCGGCTTCTGGGACGATCTCGTCCTGCGACCGCATCTCGCTTCGAAGGTTCTCCTCGCCGGATGCCCGTCGAACGGCTGCACTGTCGTCCAGTACGAGAACGTGGGCGTCTACAACACCAGCGGCACCAATTCCTGCATGACGTTCCAGGTCGTCCTGGGCGGCGACACGAACTTCCCGATTCGCGTCAACTACCACAAGTTCGTCACAAACGAGTACCTCTACGCGACGCCGACGCTGGGTGTGATCAACCGGGGGCGTTTCGATTTCCGCAACCATGCGCGGTGTCAGCGTCTGGTCTACGCCTACGGGGACGTCTCTGACTTTTCGGTGCCGCTTTCGCTCGGTTGCCGTCTTGGCACAGGCACGGATCCACGCCGCGCCGACACGGACGGTGACGGATTGATGGACGGCGCCGAGTTTGGCGCGGGGACAAGCCCCTGGAATTCCGATTGTGACAGGGACGGACTGCCGGACGGTGACGAGATCGCCGCAGAGACCGATCCGCTTGATGCGGACAGCGACAATGACGGAATGCCGGACGGCTGGGAGGTGAAATACGGACTCAATCCGCGCATGAACGACGCCTCGCACCACGCCGATTCGGACGGGCTTACGAATCTGCGCGAATGGCAGTTGGGGACGGATCCGACGAAGGACGACACCGACGGCGACGGACTGTCCGACGACGTTGAGGTCGAATACGGCACATCTCCGGTCAAGGCCGACACGGACGGCGACGGGTTGAGCGATCATGCGGAACGCCGAGGAGACACATCTGCGACGAACGCAGATTCGGACGGAGACGGACTGCCGGACGGATGGGAGGTCGGACACAACCTCGATGCGACCTCAAGCGCCGGCATCTCCGGAGCGTCCGGCGACCCCGACGGCGATGGGCTGACGAACCTTGAGGAATATGGGCTTGGCATCGATCCCCGCAAACCCGACACGGATGGCGACGGCATTCCCGACGGCGAGGAGGCGGGCTACACGCAAACCACGACGTCCGGGGTGGAATGGGTTTCGACGACGAACGGCTGGACGGCGGTCGAGGCGGAGTACGTCGATGAACTTGACGGAATCGACTATGCATACTACGATTTTACAAACGACGGACTTTCCGTAGGGCGAGAATGTATCGGCGAACTCATCGTCCAGGGAAACGGCATCATGTTCCTCAACACCGACGATCATTACGAGGAGTGGCTGATCGACAACGAACCGTCTCCGCTTGCGTCGTACCGCCAGTCAAATGCCGCGCTTCTGCTTGCGCCGTGCTGGGTCTCTCCCGGCCTGTCGAACGCCGTTTCGGCTGTCAGCGTTCTTTGCCGCACCAACGGGGTGGAAACGTTCGTCGCGGTACAGTACGATGGGCTTAAGCTTCTCGATTCTGGGACCAACACGCTGTCCGTGCAGACTGTCCTTGCGTTCACGAACGGGGTGTTCCGCTCGTCGGTGTTTTCGTACAGGGATGTATTTGTCGACAGCCCGTCCGCCGTTTCCGTGTCTGCGGGTGTGCAGAACCGCGTCATTAAGTCTAACAGCGGGTTCAACTTCCAGCCGGTTGTTGTCAATCAGCAGCACGGCATTTTGCGCATGGCCGGAACCGGCACCGATCCTGCAAAGGCGGATTCCGACGGCGACGGCCTGACAGACGAGGAGGAGCGCCGGATCGGCACGAATCCGTTCCAGCCGGACACGGACGGCGACGGCATGAACGACGGTTGGGAGCATTCGTACAGTTTCAATCCGAACGTGGACAATGCGACAGATGCCGATCCGACGAACGACTGCGATTTCGACCGGGACAACGATGGACTGACGAACGGCGAGGAGTGCGAATGGGGGACGGATCCGCGTTCCGACGACACGGATGGCGACGGCGTGGCGGACAGGGACGAGATCGAGAGCGGCAGCGATCCGACAGATCCGAAGGACGGCGGCATTCCGGCAAGCCGCGTTCCTGTGAGCTTCACCTTCGGCGATCCGAGTGGCAGCCATTCGGAGAAGTACAGGCTCGTCCTCGAACCCGTGCCGGAATCGGGTGCGGGCGCGACACCGCCGACGAAATCGTGGCTGAACGAAAACTACGGCGAATGCGAGACGAAGACTGCGATGCTCTCGAAGGGGTGGACATATGAGATCAGCCTCCACCACGCCGGCACGAACATCGAGGATGGATCGCCGGACTATGACTACATGCTTTCGTGGAGCGTCCCGTCCTGCTGCGGCTGCGTGACAAACGATCCGGCTGGTTTGATCTGCGAGGACCATACAAGCGACTCGTTCGCAGGCGAAGGGAAAGTCGCAAGGATTCTTGTTCTCGATGGCGGCATCTGGGCAGATTACGACAGGGTGGACGAAATCGGCAACTCAGACAAGTCGAAGGCATACAGGGGCAAGTCGCTTCGCCACTGGTACAACGACGACGATGACGAAGGGCCGACGAACGAAACGCCGCTGGGCGACGTCCCTGCGGCGAACTCCACGCCCGACTGCGCGAACGGACACGTGGACGGGAGATGCGACATCCTCGACTTCACACCGGTGTGGATCGACATGGGCGCGGCCCTGAACAAGATAGCCCAGCAACTTGGGAAAAGCTGCACGCTCACCCTCGCGCAGGAGGACGGCGCGGTCAACCTCGTCTGGACGTCGCTCACCAAGGCCACCGTGGCCAACTTCCTCAAGACATCCGTAGGTGGCTGCGGCAGTTCGCTCATGGCAAACCTTCAGGCAGCAGACACCGTGCATCTGACGGAAGAGGAGCTGGAGCTTCCGGAGAGTTTCGTCAACATGATGAAGGGTGACCGGAACAAGGGTGTCATCCTCATCGAGGGACGCAGTCCCGACGGCGACAGTTCCGCAATGTCCGTCTCGCCCCTCGTCCTCCGCATCTACGAGAGGCCTTACGCATCCGATTCGACACCTCTCTGCGAACTCCGTCTGCCGCTGAGCCTGTCGTCGGTGGAGAAGATGTATCGCTGGCTTGATCTCAGGCATGTTCTTGGAGTTGCAGACTACATTTCGTCACGTCTCGGCATCCCGTCAAACCTCCCCGATTCTGAATGCGACGGGAAGAACTGCGTATTCGTGCATGGCTACAACGTCGGCAAGGAGGAGGCGAGAGGCTGGGCCTCGGAGATGTTCAAGCGTCTGCGCCAGAGCGGTTCGCAGTCGATGTTCACTGCGGTGGACTGGTATGGCGACCATTCGCAGTTCGATATGCCTTTCTACGATAAAGTGTCCCCAGACTACTACAGGAACGTCGAACATGCGTTCCGCTCCGCTCCCGCGCTTGCCTCGCAGTGCGCGACCCTGCCTGGCGCGAAGGTCATGCTGGCTCATTCGCTCGGCAATATGCTCGTCTCTTCCGCCGCCGTCGATCACGGTCTTGCCTACGTCAAGTATTGCATGATCAATGCCGCCGTGCCTATGGAGGCGTATTATGACGAAGCGTATGCCCCGCAGATGATCGATAGAGCATGGACTTCCGTCGATGGCGTACTTTGGGCGTCACGTTGGGGTGAGCAGTTTGGAGAAGGCGATTTCAGGCGTATGCTCTCGTGGAAGGGGCGTTTCGCCGGCATTCAGAATGCGGTCAACTTCTATTCACCGTCCGATGAGGTCTTGGAGAATCCGTCTACTTTGGGGCTTGGCGGCGCGTGGGCGAAACAGGAACTCTTCAAGGGGGTCTCCGTCTGGAAAGTCATCAATGGTCTTCACATCGAGAACGTCAACGTTGCGTGTGAGGGGGGATGGGGAATCAACCCCTATTTCGCGTTTCGCCCAGACTGTTATCTTCCGCTCAAGGGCTTTATCGGCCTTCGCTTCGCAGGATACACCAACAGCGCAGTCCGACCCCTCTTCACGCCGTTTGCCGATTCTTCGCTGCACAGGAACGGCTTTGACGGTCGGGTTGATGACATCCTCCGGGCGCGGATGCTCGGCGACGCCATTCCGGCGGAGTCGTTCGCGACGGGGGCGAATCCGATAGATGACAGGGCGCGGGTCGCAAACTATGACATGGAGGCTCATTGGCGGAACGGTGGTCCGCGATTGCTCAATGATGACTGGAAGCATTCAGACATAAAGAACGCCGCCTATTATTACACATATTCAATTTTTGAACGCATAATCAAAGAATCTGACAGTGAGGAGTGAAGATGAAAGCAGTCATCTGCGCAATAAAGTGTTTCATTGTGATCGGCAGTGCATTTGCCGTTCCGATACCCCCAAGCCCCATTGCCATCTCGGCAAAGGCCGCTTTTACCGCTCGTGTCGTTGACGAGGAAACGGGGGATGGCATAATGGGGATGATGGTGGTTTGCCCTCTGCCTTCATCGAAAAACATATTTGGCGATTTGGGTTATACCGTTGTGACCAATCTCACCGACAAGAGCGGTGAAGTCCGTTTTGCCGGAAAGGTGTACGATGACGAAATCCAGTATTTCGTGATGAACCGCAGCGGTTATTACCCACTGTCTGGTATGCGGATTCGATTCACCAACATGACGGAGACTCTTATGAAGAAATGGCTTCCCTACGATGAAGTCCAGACGATTACATTGCAGAAAATAGGGAAGAAGATACCTTTGTTCGTTAAGGAGGCGTTCCCTATGCATAATCAGGATTTGACAACTGAACCAGATAGGAAGTTTGGCTATGATCTTGTAAAAGGAAACTGGATGCCGCCTTTTGGGAATGGTGAACATGCTGACATTGAGTTCAAGCTGCTGCCGCGTGAGAATTTTGGAATCGGCAGAGGACCAAGCGGGAAACCCAAACCTTACTTTCGAGATACAATTTCTGTCGCGTTCGTCGGCGATGACAATGGCATCATCAGGCTGACACCTCCGCCCAATGCAGTTCTGAAGGTGCGTACGGCTCCGAAGAATGGCTATCGGCAAGATTTTCGGATCTGGAGTGGCTTGACCAAGACAATGCAGAATGATGATAGTGTGAACAGGAACGCATGTCATGCTTATCGCATTCGTACGGTCAGAAACGAACTTGGGGAGATAATTTCCTCCTATTATGGGAAGATATACGGGGATTTTGCGATGGAGTTCAATCGAGATTCTACACCGCGAGGAGTGTCCTTCACCTACTACCTGAACTTGACACCTAACGACAGGAATCTTGAATGGGACATGGAACACAACCTTTGCCCCGTGCGCGACAATTTCAACCAGCCATGACAGTCGGCTCCCACTGTCGGCTGACGACGGTCTCCGCCTCTCCGCCGACGTTCCATGCGAAGCGCTATACGGCGGAAGAGGCCAACGCGATGGTTCGGGATGGGAGCGTCAAGACGCATCCTGTCTTCGGCTGTGGAGAATCGGCCATGTTCAATGCGGCGATTTCCGAATCCGACATCAACCACACCCTCGCCTACAACATTCCTGCGATTTCAAGCGCGACGGGAAAGATGCCAGCAATAAAAGGTAAGAGTGAAACCTTTAACCTCAATTTGAATTCTTCCCGATTCAAGTCAAATCAATGGGGGCGAAATCATCCTGATTATAAGCAGAGATGGCTGCATTCGGATGCCAAGAACATGGCGTTTGCCATGTTCATGATGTCCATGCATGGCTGGCTGTCCATGACGTCGTTTGAAAGAGCCATCGTATATGGCGCAAAAATACGTACGACCTATGTCGTTGTTGATGACCGTGGACAACCCGTGGCAGACGCCAAAGTCCACATATGGCTGGATCTTGAACTTCACAAGGATGGTGGTGAGGTTTACTATGGCTATACGGATTCTGATGGGCGATATCTCCTTGATGAAAAGACGACAGGCGTTGTCCGATATAGTTTTGTAAAGGACGGGTATTGCGAGACGCAGGAGGATTTGCATCTAACGCGTGTAGATGACGAACGGAATGCCGTAAGGGACGGGAAATGGCAACCATACGGGCAAGCTCGAAGGGTCGTGCTGAAACGCATAGTCAATCCAACGGCAAAGCCATTTCATTATGGTGATATGCCCGTTCCGGTCTTTGGACAGTGGATGGGATTCGATCTTGAAAAATTCGATTTGTGCATGCCATACGGCAAGGGACTCCACGAAGATATTCTGCTTCGATATGTACTCAAAAGAGACGATCTTGTGCGAGGTAAGACATATGCATCAATGGAAATGACATTTACGAATAACTCCTACGGAGGAGCGTACGTCCTAAAGAAAGATTGTTGGTCCGAGTTTAAGAGTTGCTATGTTGCCGACACCAACAACCCATTTGCAATTAAAACATTCAAATGTGAAGTGTCTCGAACACGAGAAGAGATATTCAAGAGGGATAATTTTCCAGAAGACTCCTATATCGTGTTTCGAACGCGCACGACGGTGGATGGAGACGGGAAGCTTGTCTCGGCGCACTACGGGAAGATATATGGAGGCTGGGATTATCCTCGGCAATTGCATTTCGGCGGAACATTGTTCAACTCCAATCCAAACGATTCCAATCTCGAAGAGGAGGATGCCGCCATTCGCGCCAGACTGCACGTCAAAGGTATGCGTGAGAGGGGCGAGCTGAAATGAAAGACGTTCGGGCGCGGAGGCTCGGCGACGCCATTTCGGCGGAGTCGTTCGCGACGGGGGCGAATCCGCTTGCAATTGAGGCTATTGGAAATTACGACATGGAGGCTCATCGACAGAACGGCAAACCGCGAATCTTAAAGACAGGCTGGTTTCACTCTGACATAAAGGACTTGGCCTTTTACCATGTCTATTCAGTGTTTGAGGAATTCATTAAAGAAAGGAAAAGATGAAATGAAATTCTTATTGGTAATGTGTGTTATAAATGCGTTTGCCTCAAGTGCGTATGCATTAAGTCCCAAAGTTGCTTTGCGTGTGAGAGTCATGGACGAAGACAGTCGTTTTTTGTCGGAGATTCCCGTTGCCTGCATATTCCCTGATAAAACCAGATTAGGTGACGATGACTATTCTATTGTAACCAACCGGACGGGGCGCGACGGCACGGCGCAGTTCAATGGCCGCTCGTATAATGGTTGGGTTGAGTATGGGATGATTGAACGCAATGGATATTATTCCATTGATGCAATTAGAACCGGCTTTACAAATGTGGTCGGTATCGCCATGTGGAAATGGCAACCGTATGACGAAATCCATATAATAACCATGCAGAAAAAAGACGATGCAATACCACTGTTTGTCAGGAATGAGGACTTGGGTTGGTCTTGCGACCTGACAACCGCGCCAGACAGGAAATTCTACTACGATCTTGTCAAGGGGGACTGGTTGCTTCCGTTTGGAAAAGGTGTAAAAGCGGATATTGAGTTTCGACTTCTTCCGCGCAAAGACCTTGGGCCGGGGTTGGGGCCGAGCGGAATTCCCGGACGGTCATTTCGTGATGAAATAATCTTGAAGTTCATTGGGGATGGCAATGGCATTGTTTCAATGACGCCTCCGCCCAACGCGGTCTTGAAAATTCGCGAGGCTCCTGTTGATGGATATGAACAGCAGTGTTCTTCGTGGTCGGGGCGTGACAGCAGAATGCAGAGAAAACAGAGTGAATACAATGCGAAATGCCAGGCATTTCGCATTCGTACAGAGAAGAATCTAGAAGGGAAAGTCGTTAGTGCGTTGTACGGTAAAGTTTATGGAGGATTTCCATTGACTTACAAAGTCCTGGACCATCCTTCTGGCGTGTACTTCACCTACTATCTGAACCTTACGCCCAATGATCGAAACCTCGAATGGGACATGGAGCACAATCTCTGTCCAGTCCGCGAAAGCTTCAACCAGCCATGACAGTCGGCTTTCCCGTTCCGCCATCTTGCGGCCACGTGAGAGCCATTTATGATATAATTACCTGTTCTTTAGAGAAAGACTGTTTGTAATGGCGGCGAACGATCTGTTTAGTGAGGATTACAAGGTGGATCTGGAGGTTTTTGAAGGGCCTCTGGATCTGCTTCTGTACCTTATACGCCGCGATGAACTGGATATCTACGACATACCGATAGGACGCATCACCGAGCAGTACATGAAGTATCTTGAGGTCATGCGTCAGCTGAACCTCGATGTTGCGGGCGAGTTCATCGTCATGGCCGCCACGCTTATGGTGATCAAGTCTCGGATGCTGCTTCCGGTGGATCGCCGCACGGCCGAGGATTCCGGAGACGAGGAATGGGTTGATCCGAGGTTGGATCTTGTGCGGCAGCTTGTCGAATACAAGAAGTTCAAGGACGCCGCCGGGAAGCTCGCGGAATATGAACTGAAGCGGATGGAGTCGTTCGACTACGGAGGCGGACGCCCCAAGTTCGAGAAGACCGAGGCGGACAAGGCAAGCGCAATCGCGAATCTCGGACTGTTCGATCTTCTTGCCGCATTTCAGGATGTGCTTGCGCGGCTCAGCGAAGTGCCGCAGGAGGAGCTTAAGGGGTCACGGTGGAGCGTTCCGGACAAGATGGACTTTGTGCTTGGCCGCGTACGCACGGATGGACAGGTGTCGTTCTCGACGCTGTTCAGCGAGAAGTCGCCGCGAGGGGAGATAATCGTCACGTTTCTCGCTCTGCTTGAGCTGTTGCGTCAGCATCGCGTGATAATCTATCAGAACGCCGCATTTCGCGAGATCACGATTCTGCCCAGCAAGGAGGAGCCGGCAGACAAGCCGCTTGATGCGCCAGACGAATGGTGACGGTGCCGCAAAGGAAGAGGTCTATCAAGAGCATGGAAGAGACAGAAGAGAACAGGGAGCAGAACGCCGACAAGGGCGAGGCCGTCAAGTCCGGACAGTCCAGCAAGCCGAAGGACGTGCGCCTGCCGCTTCCCGGCAGCCTTCAGGAGATTGTCGGCTCGTTGCTTTTCGCAAGCGAGACGCCGCTTTCCGTCGCCGATCTGCGCGAATGTGTGCGTGGCGTCGCTCCGGAGGATGGCGACGATTCCGATGTGATGGATGTATACCGCACCTGCACCAGCCGAGAGATAGAGGAAGCGTTGCGCGGACTTGAAAAGGCTCTTTCCGTTGCGAAGTGCGGATTCTCGCTCGTATGCACCGGCGGGCAGTACAGGATGCAGACGGTGCCGGAGTGCGGGCGGTACGTGCGAGCACTGCTCAAGCTCGACCGTCCCAACCGTCTCTCTCGCGCTTCCTTGGAGACATTGGCGATTATTGCATACAGGCAGCCGATAACCAAGTCCGAGGTGGAGCAGATACGCGGAGTGGGTGTCGATACAATCATGAAGACACTCTCCGATCTTGGGCTTGTCAGGCTTGTCGGCCGTTCAGAGCTGCCGGGGCATCCGTTCCTCTACGGCACTACGCCTTTCTTCCTCGAACACTTTGGACTTGCCTCTCTTGACCAGCTGAACGAAATCGATCCAACGCTTCCGCGCTCCAACCCGCGTGAAAGGGCGAAACTGTTCAAGAAGGAGGAGAAGCCCGTTCTGCAGCCGACGAATGAAAACGAGGAAGAGAGCAAGAGCCAGGAATCTGCGGAAACGCAGCCGTCGGCAGAGACTCAGCCGCTCGCGGAGGGTGAGGGCGACGTGACGGATGCCGACGGCGCGGCATCAGAGGATGCGGCGGAGGGTCGGCAGGAGGAAACTGAGGGAGCTTTCTTCATCGACGATACGCCTGACGAGTTTGACGATGATGAAGAAGATGCCGATGAGGACGAAGATGAGGATGAGATGGATGATGATGACGACATCGACGACGATGACGAGGATGACGAGGACGATGAAGAATTTGATGAAGATGATGACGACGAGGAGGATGATGATGCGCAGGATGAAAACGATGAATGAGAGATGCGCGGCTGCGTCGTTCTTTGTGGTCGGCGGCGTTTGTGCGGCGCTTGCGCTCGCCGGATGCAGCGGAAATGCGGCTGTTCCGGCGGCAGACCGCGCTTCGCGCAGCTACGCTTCGGCGATGGCCGAACTTCAGGCGGGGCGGGTCGATGCGGCAATCAGGGGCTTTGAGGATGTGATCCGCAACGAGCCGGGGAACGCCAGCGCGCATTTTCAGCTTGCTGCCCTCCTTGAGGATGCGAAGAAGGACTATCTCGGCGCAATCGTGCACTATCGCACGTATCTGCTCATACGTCCAAAATCCGACAAGGCCACCGTGGCCGCTGACCGCATGAAAGGCTGCGAAACGCGCTACGCCGCCGTCACAATCGAGAAGGCCGGTTTGGACAGCCAGTTTGCGGCGTCTCTCGAAAAGCTTCGCAAGGAGCATGAACAGTGCGCCAGGAAGGAGGCGAAGCTTTCGCAGTCGTTGAACGATGCGACGCGCAAAATCGCCGCGCTGGAGCGTGATCTGGCGATGAGAAACCGTCTTCTTGAGAAGTCCGGCGCAATCGCCGACGATTCGTCGGTCGCCAAGTCTCCGAAGAAGAGCCTTCGTCCCTCGGACGCTGACCTGCTTGATGATGACACCGGTGACGATGCGATTGCTTCGTCGAAGGAGATCCGCAGTCTGCGCTCGATGCTTGAGGATGAAGATCGGACTGCACCGTCTAAGCCTCCGCTGAAGGTGAACAAGCGGATAGCGGAGCCGAATGCTCAGCCGTTCGCGGCGGTCTCGAATGACGGCGGCAGGGTGTCTAATCCGTTTGCGGACAAGAAGGAGAAGAATCCGAAACGGCTTATCCCTGAGACGTACACTGTTGAAGAGGGAGACACCCTGATGAGGATTTCGGCGAAGTTCTATGGGACGAACCACAAATGGCGCGACATCCGCGAGGCAAACAAGGCGATAATCTCCCCTGACGGACGCATCAGGGCAGGGCAGATCATCAAGTTGCCGTGACCGGCGCCAAATCGAGGTGATGGGACAATGCGGGAAAACGTACACGGAATACACACAGAACTTGTGACGCATGACCATGCGTACACGTCTGTAGACATTCCGTGGCAGATGGATGACGATGGCGGCGATCCGCTGTTCCGCTACCTGAGGGGCGGCGGGGTGCGGGCGTTTGGACGCACCATCCATGAAGCGGTTCGCCAGCGTCGTCAGTCGCGGTTCCTCGCCGTCTTCGGGATTCTGGCCTTTTTGTGGGCTCTTGCCTGGGCGTTGCCGTAGCGTGTGCAGCTCGGTGCGCAAGGCGGTCGGTTTCAATCATATGTTCAATCTACAGGAGTTTTCAAGAATGAAGAAAGTTGTAGTTCCGCTGGTTGCGGCGATGTGTTCGTTCGCATTGGCGCAGGATGACGCCCGTTCGGTCTATCAGACGCAACGGGCGATACAGGAGGTTCAGCGTCTGTCGAGCCAGTTCGACCAGATGGAAAGCAGAATGGAACAGCTGTCGTCCCGCATGGGCAGGATTGAAGGCTCAAGCTCCGCAAGGGACGTCAAGGCGGAGATAGGGGCGTTGAGAAGCGAACTGGATCAGTTGAAGCGCCGTCAGGCCGCGATGCACGATGAAATCGTAAGGGAGATTTCCGCAAAGATGGCTGCGTTGCTCAAGGAACGCCAGCCGGCGGCGCAGCCGTCAAGGGGCGGCGATGCGCCGCGTTCCGGCAGATCCGGTCGGGCGCAGCAGACGGAGGCTGCGGAAAGCGGACCGACCGGGCCGTATTTCGAGCATATCGTAGAGAAGGGCGAAACGCTTTCTTACATCGCAAAGGAGTGCAACACAACGGTACAGAAGATCAAGCAGTACAGCGGACTCAAAAGCGATTCCTTGCGCATCGGGCAGAAGATACTGATTCCTGCGGAAGAGGAGAAGAAGAAGTAAGGAATCCTTGCCATGGTCAGGTTGAGAAGACTGAGGCGCACGGCGGCGATCCGTGATATGTTCGCGATGGACAGACCGTCGCGGGACAGGTTCATATGGCCTGTGTTTCTTGTGGACGGAAAAGGACGCAAGGAGGAGATATCCTCCATGCCAGGACAGTTCCGCTGGTCTGTCGACCGTCTTGTGGACGAGTTTCCAGAAGGGGTTAAATCTGTCCTTCTCTTCGGCCAGACAGATGGCGAGAAGGATGAAGCCGGCACGTCTGCCGCCGATCCGCACGGTGTCGTCCAACGGGCGATTCCGGCGTTGAAGCGAGCATTCCCGGAGCTTGTCGTATTCACCGACGTGTGCCTCTGCGCATACACGAGCCACGGACATTGCGGTCCGCATGATGCGGATGGAGACATTGACAACGATGCGGCCTGCGAGATGCTTGCGCGTGTCGCCGTGAGCCATGCCCGCGCAGGTGCAGATGGTGTGGCGCCGAGTGCGATGATGGATGGGCAGATAGCGGTAATCCGCGAGGCGCTTGACGATGAGGGTTTCGGCAAGACGCTTCTGATATCGTATTCTACGAAGTTTGCGTCCACCATGTACGGCCCGTTCCGCGACGCCGAGAACTCCGCCCCGTCCAAAGGCGACAGGCAGGGATATCAGGCGTCGTACCGTGATCTTGACACCGCCCTGCGCGAGTCCGTCGTGGATGAGGCTGAGGGTGCGGATGCACTCATGGTCAAGCCGGCGTTGTGGTATCTCGACATAATCGGCAAAGTGCGTTCCCGTACGCTTCTGCCGGTGATGGCGTACAACGTGTCCGGCGAATATTCCATGATACATGCGTCCGCAAAGGCGGGCTTCTGCGACCTGTACGCCGCCGCCCGCGAATCGCTCTATGCGATATTCCGCGCCGGCGCCACGCAGGTCATCAGCTACTGGACGCCGTACTACGACGACATCTTCGGAAAATGACGGACTTGTCGAAACGGCGTTGAGCCGTCGGACATTTCAAGGAGACGATAAATGAAAGCATCAGAATTGGCAGAGAAGATTGGCGGAACGCTTGAAGGTGCAGACGTGGAGCTTTCCGCTTGCGGCGGCCTCGAAGAAGCCAGGCCCGGCGACTTGAGCTTCTGCAAGGACAGCAAGCACGTGAAGCTCGTGCAGGAGACGAAGGCGAGCGCCGTTCTTCTTCCGCCGGACTGGACGCATGGAGCGCCGTGTACGGTGATCCGCGTTCCGGATCCGAACCATGCCTGCATGGCAGCGGCGAAAATTTTCGCTCCGCCTGAGCCGCAGCGTCTGCCGGGGGTGCATCCGACCGCAGTGGTCGATCCGTCCGTGCAGATCGGCGAGGGCGCATACGTCGGGCCGTACACGGTGATAGAGAAGGGGACGTCAATCGGCGCAGGTGCGGTCATCGAGGCGCAGGTGTGGATCGGCGAAGGATGCACCATTGGCGCCGGAACGCACATATATCCGCAGGTCACGCTGCGCGAGGGCACGAAGGTCGGTGCAGAGTGCATCCTTCATTGCGGAGTGCGCCTTGGCGGTGACGGCTATGGTTTCAACAATGGCCGCCGCGAGGACGGCACTGTGTTCATCGAAAAGATACCGCAGCTTGGAATCGTCGAGATCGGCGACGGCGTTGAGATCGGCTCGAATACGACGATCGACCGCGCCCGCATCGGCCGGACGTACATCGGCCCGATGACGAAGATAGACAACCTTGTGCAGATCGGGCACAACGTGAAGGTCAAGGGATACTCTGGACTTATCGCGCAGAGCGGCGTCGCCGGTTCCACGGAAATCGGCTACGGCTGTCTCATCTGGGCGCAGGCCGGAATATCCGGACACATCAAGATTGCGGACGGTGTGCAGGTCGGGCCGCAGGCGGGTGTGCCGCAGTCCCTCGACGGCAGCCTGAAATATGTGATCGGCGCACCGGCCATGAGCATGAAGGATCTGGCGGCGATCACTCTCGCGCCGAAGATGATCGCGAAGCTCAAGGCTGAGGTCAAGGCAATCAAGGAAAGCCTTCGCCAGGGGTGATTCTCGCATGGACGGGAAGCTTGCCATTGACGGCGGCAGGAAGGTGTGGAGCAGGGGCTTCCCGGCTTGGCCGCAGTTCAACCCGAAGACAGGCGGGAGAGTGCTCGACATATTGCGCTCCGGCAAGGTCAACTACTGGACCGGCCCTGTCGGAATGCAGTTTGAGGCTGCGTGGGCGAAGTGGCTCGGAACGAAGAACGCAATCTCCGTGTCAAGCGGCACGGCGGCGCTTCATGTGGCGCTTGCGGCTCTCGGCATCGGATCCGGCGATGAGGTCATATGCACGTCCTACTCGTTCATCGCCTCCTCGTTTTGCATCCTGCAGGCCGGGGCGCTTCCGGTGTTCGTCGATACGGGCACAGACCATCTGATCGATCCGGATAGAATCGAGGCGGCCATAACGGAGCGGACGAAGGCCATCGTGGTCGTCCATCTCTTCGGCATGGTGGCCGACATGGATCGGATCATGGAGATCGCCGGCAGACACGGACTGCGCGTAATCGAGGACTGTGCGCAGTGCATCGGCGGAAAGTACAAGGGCAGAAAGGCCGGGACAATCGGCACAGTCGGGTGCTTTTCGTTCTGCCAGAACAAGCATTTCACGACTGGCGGCGAGGGCGGCATGGTGTGCTGCGACGACGATGAACTTGCGTGGGAGTGCCGCTCAGTCCGCGACCACGGGTACGACATCCGCGCCAAGCTTTCCGTTCTCGGCAAGGACAGCCGTCTGCTGTACAGGCACCGCCGCGTCGGCTACAACTTTCGCATGACGGAGATCCAGAGCGCAATCGGGCTTGGAGAGCTTGAGCGTTTGGACAGGTGGAATCTTGCCCGGCGCAGGATTCTTGGAATGGCGCTCATCAAGGGGCTTGAGGGGCATCCGCTGGTAAAGCACTTCCCGGTGGACACTAAGGAACGTGAAAACAGTTTCTGGCTCGTTCCGTTTGTGGTGGATGCGGAGAAACTGAAATGCTCCGTGGATGAATTCATCGATGCCGTCAAGGCGGAGGGGGCGAACGCATACTCCGTGCTTTGGCCTGAGATGTACAGGGAGGAGGCCTTTGTTCGGCAGCGCGGATTTGGTTCCCGCCAGTATCCGTTCAAGGATCCTGCGGCACGCATGATCGACTACACGAAGTTCGACTGCAATGTTGCGCGTTCGCTCGCACATTCGACGATTGCGTTCTGGACGCATCCGACATACACGCTAAAGCACATAGAGGCTGACGTCAAGGCGTTCAGGAAAGTCGCGTCGGCGATGATGAAATGACCGGTTGCCGGCATTTCAATTCCATCGGAAACGTTTCGGCATTTCATGCGGGAGGGTCTTTGGTCGTCTATGTTCTTCATCGGCAAACCAGACGTTTCAGGTTCCGGCCGGGCGTTCTCCATCAGCAGCCGCAGAGCCGATTTCGCCGGGCGGCAGATTGCATATCCGCTCAAACATCTTGCGGACAGACGCCGGAAATAGCGACGGTTGCTTTTTCGCGTGGGAAAGCGTAAAATACGCGACTTCAAAGGAGGAGTGTACACATGAACAGGTCTTCGATACGTTTTTGCGCCTATGCTGCGGCGCTTTGCGCTGCTTGCGCACTTCGTGCCCAGGAGGCGGCGGACGGTGCTGATGCGTCTGCGGCCGCAGTTGATTCCGCAATTGAGAATGTGGCGTCGAAATCTGCGCCGAAGTATTTCCATGAGCTTGTCAGATTCACCGACTCCGATTCCGACGTGTCGGTGCGCCTTCCGCGTCAGAAGGAATTCAAGAAGGCTGAGACCGGCAGATTCTATCCCAACGGATCTGCGTTCCGCCTGTCCGGCGGAACCGCCGAGTTCGAGTTCGGTAAGGAGGCTTTGCTCAAGGTTTCCGGTGATGCCGAGTTCAGCACGGCGGATGCCGACTTCTCGGCAAGGGAGCGCACCGTGATTCCTGTGCGCGGCGTTTTCACCGTGACGCTTCCGCGCACGATGCCGACGGGTCTTTTCTCGGTTGCGTATCCGAACTTCACGGCCAAGGATCTTGCCGGCGAGAGCAGACACGAACTTGTTCCTTCGGGCGACGGCGATGAGGCTGTGGTGCATGTGATCACCGGTATGCTCGCGCTTGAAGGCCCTCACTACAAGATTGCGCGCATGAGTGCCGCAGACAGGATAAGGATCCGCACCACTGGCGACAAGCTGTTCACTTCCCTTCGTGGCGAGGCCGGCGATTACAAGGTCGTGCTGGATCAGGGCATATCCACATACAAGGATCCGCTTTCCGGCGAGATGAAGACGCAGGTTCGCAGCGTCGAGTTCGGTCTGACGCCGCAGTGCGCAATCAAGATCTTCCGCAAGCGTTCGGAGGTCGGTGGGCGTATGGCTGTGTCCGTCATGACATTCGATCCGGCAGGTGAGATGAGAAACCGCTTCACGTTTGCAGAGGGTACGTCGAGCGTCAACTTCGGCGAGGAGGTCGTCCGCATTCAGGACATCTCCTTCAAGACGGACGGCGGCAAGAAAGGCAAATCCGCTCCCGCAAAGGATGCGGCTTCAAAAGAGGGTACTGCCTCTGGCGATAGCGCCGGAGATTCCGTGGCGACGGACGGCGGCGCGGACGAATCCGCAGCATCCGGCGGCGAGGCGTCATCTGAGGGCGGCTTCGGCAGCTTCTGAGAGAGTTTAGAAAGACAGAAACAACAACAGGGACAAAAAAGTGGTCATTCATCAGTTCAACCGCATCATTCGCAACAAATGGATCTGGGGCGTGTTCGCCGTGGCTATTTCGGCGTTCTTCGCATTTGACTTTCTTCTCGTAGGAGGCGATTCCGGAGACGGCGGGGCAGTTTCCGGCGAACTGAACGGCAAGGATGTTCCCGCATCGCGGTTCAGCCGTTTCGTCGAGGATGTCCGAGGGTTCGGACGCAGCCGGAACACGACCCTCTCGAACGCGGAAGCGAATCGCGCCGCGTGGGAGAACATCGCCGCGTACGATGTGGCGGAGAGCCTTGGAATTGTGGCGTCTGATGATGAGGTCAAGCAGAATCTGCTCCGTCAGTTTGCGGGGCAGGACGGTGGATTCAACATGGCGACATATGAGCGCATCCTCCGTGAAAACGGTCTCACCCCAGAACTTTTCGAGGGTGCGGAAAAGCGCAGACTTACGCTCATGAAGCTGCGGATGGCCATGATGGATGCCTCGCGCTTCGTGTCCCCGATGGAGCTTGATACGGCAGTAAACGACGTCACCGACAAGTTGACCGTGCGGATTGTCCGTTTCGCCGACAAGGCGAAGTCCGCTCCTAAGCTTGACGACAAGATGCTCAAGGAGTACTACGACGAAAACACGAACTCCATCGCCATGCCGGATTGCGTGACCGTTCGTTACTTGAAGTTCGTTGCTGATGCCCCGGCGCGTCTTGCCCAGTTCAAGATAACCGACGACGAGCTGCATGACCATTATGACGCAAATCTCAACCGCTTCGAGACGCAGACGACGAATGGTGTTGTCACCAAGAAGTTCGAAGAGGTCAAGGGCATTCTTGAAAAGGAGCTTCAGCTCATCGCCTCCATCGAGGCCTACCGCACGAATCTGCTCTTCCGCGCATATCCGTCCGACGGCACTGCGGATGCCAAGACGTCGAGGCTTGATCAGATTGCGAAGGAGGATGGTGTGAAGGTTGTGACGACACCGCTTTTCTCGCTTGACGGAACGGGCTATGTGCCTGGCTTCATGAGTCGGCCCTCCGCGTTCGCGCCGGGTGTAGACGGATTTGGCGAGGCTGTGTCGGAACTCGACCCGGAATCTCCTGATCTGCGCTATGGCGTTGTAGCCGGCACGAATTCCGTTTATCTGATTGAGCGCGACAGGTTCGTAAAGGCTCATGTGCCGTCTTTCGAGGAGGCTAAGGGGATAATCAAGGCGGATGCACTTGCCGATGCAAAGGAAAAGGCGTTCAAGGCGTCCGTGGACAAGGTTCGCGCCCTCGCTGCCGCCGAACTCGCCAAGGGCAAGCCGTTTGATGCGAAGATGTTTGGCGATGCGAACGTTTCCACCTCGATCACATTCTCAGTATCCTCGATGGGACGCGGTGCTTTCCCTGATTCGTCGTATGTCGCAGGGCCGGCGATGCGTCTCTCCAAGGGGCAGATTTCAGATTTCATCAAAGGCGCAACTCCCGGAAACGGTCTCGTGGTGTATCTTGAGGACAGGACACCGGGCGATGCCGCCGAGGCGCAGATGATTCGTGGACAGATCCGCGATGAATTGAGCCAGGCGTCAGCCTACTCCTTCGCGACTTCGTGGAGCAAGTGGAATCTTGCCCGTATGAACCTCAAAGCCGGCGCCGGGGCTTCCATTGAGGAATATGACGATGACGGTGAGATTTCGGAAGACTGACCCGGCGGCAGTCCTTCCCTCCTATGCCCATCCCGGCGACGCCGGGATGGATTTGTGTGCCGTTGAGCCGTGTGCGATTGCCCCCGGTGAACGGCGGCTTGTTCACACCGGGCTGGCAATGATGCTTCCTCCGGGGTATGAGGCGCAGGTGCGATCGCGCAGCGGTCTCGCGCTCAAGTCCGGGGTTGCGGTTCTCAATTCGCCGGGTACGATCGATGAAGGATATCGCGGCGAGATAGGCGTGATACTTGCTAATTTCGGCACGGAGACTTTTCAGGTCGAGCGAGGCGCAAGAATCGCCCAGATGGTGATTGCGCCATGCACGAGAGCCGTGATTGAAGAGGTTTCCGTCCTTGACGATACGGAACGCGGTTCTGGAGGTTTCGGTTCCACAGGCGTCTGAAGGGAGGTGGATAGCGGCCATGGCGAAAATGCCAAGGATGTTTCGTCAGCTTCTTGCAGTGGCATTTGCCGCAACGGCGTGTTCCGTCTTCGCATGGAGCGACAGGGGGCATGACGACACGGCGATACTGCTTGGCGAATATCTTCCCGCCGAGATCAAGGCATTTCTCGGAAGCGAGGGCGGTACAAACCTGACGCGCTGGTGTCACCATCCTGACCATTTTCCCGGTCATCCCGATCAGACGCTCGACATGACAGGGGTCATCGTCGGGGATGTGGACAAGGCGATTTTGAAGGATTTTGGATACAGCAGCGGAGAGTGGCTTCACCGTCATCCAGGCAGGGCGGCCATGTACTCCCTCCTGAGGAAGGCTTTCAAGGAGGGGAATGCACACAACGCCGCATTCTACCTGTCAGTGTTGAGCCACTCCGTTTCGGATCAGGGCGCGATAAACCATACGCCCATCCTTCATTTCACTACATATTCATGTTTCAGCGGAATCGACTACGGGTGGAAGCACGATTGCGAACTTTCGCTCGATGACAGGGATGTGGCGCGTTTGGTGAGGAATGAGCTTGAGACGTACCGTCCGAAGACGTATGCGTCATCGTTCAAGGATGCGGTTGTCGCGATGACGGTCGATGACAGCTATCATCAGTCGGAAGTGTCCGCCGAAATTGAGGTTGATGCGGCGTTCGGGACGCGTGAACAGCACGTCTCCGCCATGGCGCGTATTTGCATGGCGCAGGTACGGTCGCTGTTGGACATGGCCTGGACCTGCTGGACGATGCGCAACGCCCCCGGCGAATTCACGCCGGCGGACTGCAGCCTTCTGCCTGTCAGGGAAGAGCAACGGAGACGTCGCGGAGATCCGCGGACGCAGGCGGTATGGCGCGGAATCTTCGACGCATCGCTCAACCCGGCAAAACCGAAGGTGACGATTGGGCTTGTCTGTGAGCCTTACGGCTCTTTCCACCTTACGGCTCTTTCATTTGTCGGCAAGATGATCACCGCTGCGGCGGGACGTTCCTTGCGTGACGCCGGATATGCCTTGCACGGCATCTCCCTTTGGGACATGGAGAAGAGCGCTCTGCCGCAGCCGGAGAAAATGCCTGTGCTGTTCATCGATCTCGGGGCTGCGAAGGGATTGACGGAAAGGCACGCCGCGATAATCTCCCGCTATGTGAAGTCGGGCGGCAGACTGTTCGCCGTCGGCGGTATGGACAGGTTGGACATCACTGGGCTGAAACGCCATTTCGTGCGCCTTGAAGATTCTGAGGTTCCTGTTTCATCGGGATGGTATCTGGATGGGATGGGTGATTGGGCATCCATGCGCTTTTCGTTTTCGGACTGCATGAAACGCACAGGTGCCGGGCCGTTCGCGCTTGTCCGCAACCCGAACTTCAACGGATTCTGCAAGCCACGGTGCAGCTTCTCGCTCAAGACGGACGATTCAGTCCGTCCGCTCGCGACGCTGCATTCGGGCGGGAAGTCCATGACGGTCGGTGCTCTTGCGGATGGCGTATGCTGGATGCCTGAATATCTGTTCCTTCCGTTCCTGTTCTCTCGCGACGGTACGGTTGACTGGATGGACATGAGACTTGATTCGTTCGGGGCAAAGGTGCTTGTGGATGCGATAGAACTGCTGCTTGCCGAGCGCAGGTAGGGTGTTCGCCGGTGGAAGATTGCTGTGGCGTGAATCTTGTCAAGGTGCGCCAGGGAAAGCGACATTCCGTCCCTTTCCGCTTCATTTCATGAATGGACGGCGCAGCCGGGTGAAATGTGGTAGAATACACCGAATTTCATTTCAGGAGGGGATTAGATGAAGAAGATGCTTTCTGCCAACGAGGCAGTGGCGTGTGGCGCCGCGAATGCAGGATGTGTTGTGGCGAGCGCCTATCCGGGGACGCCGTCGACGGAGATACTTGAGAACGTAGTGAAGTTCAAGGACACTGTGAAGTGCGAGTGGGCCGTGAACGAAAAGGTTGCGATGGAGACCGCCATAGGCGCATCCATCGCCGGTGCGCGTTCGCTCACCGCCATGAAGCATGTCGGGCTTAACGTCGCGATGGATCCGCTGATGACGTTCACCTATGTCGGCGCAACCGGCGGCATGGTCGTGTGCGTCGCCGACGATCCGGGTATGCATTCGTCGCAGAACGAGCAGGACAACCGCAACATCGCCAAGTTCGCCCGTGCGCCGATGCTGGAGCCTTCGGATTCCCAGGAGGCCTATGACATGGTTCAGGCCGCGTTCGAGATTTCGGAAAAGCATCAGGTTCCCTGCTTCCTCAGGCTCACGACGCGCACTTCACATTCATCTTCTCTCGTGGATCTTGGAGAGTTCAACCCGGCGCCGCATCCGCTCATTCCGTACGAGAAGAACATATCGAAGACGATTCCCGTCCCGATGTTCGCGCGCGGACACCGTCTCAATGCGCAGAAGCGCACCGAGGCGATGACGCAGGAGTCTTCCGCATCACGCTTCAACCGCATCGAAAAGGGTAATGCGTCCCTCGGTATCGTGACCTCCGGCGTGGCCTACCAGTATGTGAAGGAGGTGTTTCCGGAGTTCTCCATACTCAAGCTTGGCTGGACGAATCCGCTCCCGCGCAACTTGGTTTCCGAGTTCGCGAATAGCGTGGAGCGTGTGCTTGTGGTAGAGGAGCTTGATCCGTTCCTTGAGGAGCAGATCCGCGCAATGGGCATCAAGGTCGTGGAGCATGAGACGGAGATGAACATGCTTGAGCTGAACCCCGACCGTGTACGCGCTCTCCGTCATGAGATTCTCGGTGATGTGCCTGCGCCAAAGGCGTCTGCCGCTCCGGCCGAGCCGCTGCCGACGCGTCCGCCGGTGCTGTGCGCCGGTTGCGGACACCGTGGGGTGTTCTATGTGCTGAACAAGCTCAAGGCGACTGTGACCGGCGACATCGGGTGCTATACGCTCGGCGCGTTCCCTCCGCTCAATGCGATGGACACGACAATCTGCATGGGCGCATCGATCGGAAACGCCGCCGGAATGAAGAAAGCCGGGTACAAGGGGCGGATATGCGCCATCCTCGGCGATTCGACCTTCTTCCATTCCGGCATGACCGGCATACTGTCCGCGCAGTACAACGGAACGCCCGTCACCACTGTGGTGCTTGACAACCGCATAACCGGCATGACGGGGCATCAGGACAACCCCGGCTCCGGAAAGACGCTCGCCGGCGATCCCGCCCCCGTCACGGAGATAACGGAAATCGCGAAGGCTTGCGGTCTCAAGAAGGTGGTCACGGTCTCTGCGGACGATCTTGCGGAGCTTGAGAGGGTGCTGAAGGACGCGATGGACGGCGACGAAGGTGCGCTCATCGTGGCCTATGCGCCGTGTCGCATTGCGGCGAAGCTCACAAAGGAAGGTCTTTGCGAGGTTGATTCCGCCAAGTGCAAGTCGTGCGGCGCCTGCTTCAAGCTTGGATGCCCGGCCATCACAAGGGGCGAGGAATCCGCTCCTGACCGCTTCAAGATGAAGATCGATCCTTCGCTCTGCGCCGGCTGCAAGCAGTGTTCGCAGGTGTGCCGGTTCGGCGCCATCGTACGTGTGCGGTAATGCAGCAACTCTGATGAAGGATTCCGCGAAAGGGCGTTCCGCTGTGCAGAAAGTGGATCAACCTGCCGTTCCCCGGCACGTTGCCATGATAATGGACGGCAACGGCCGGTGGGCGAAGTCTCGCGGAATGCCGAGATTGGAGGGGCATCGCGCTGGCGTCAAGACTGTGTTGAGGGTTGTTGACCTGTGTCTCTCTGCGGGTGTCCGATACCTTACTCTGTATGCGTTCTCGACGGAGAACTGGAAGCGATCTTCGGCGGAGGTGGATGGCCTGATGAAGCTGATGGGGTTGCTCCTGCGCACGAAAACCGGAATGTTTGTCGAGAGGAATGTGCGCATCCGTGTCGTCGGGCGGCGCGAGGATCTTCCGCCGTCGTTGCAGCGGCAGATTGACGCCGCAGAGCGGAAGACGGCGAAGTGCGATGCGCTTCAGCTCGTGGTGGCCATCTCCTACGGCGGCAGGGCAGAGATAGTCGAGGCGGCGCGACGCTATGCCCTCGACGTGGTGGACGGGAAAGCCGATGCGCACGAACCGCCGTCAGATGATATGTTCCGCCGGTATCTGTATGCGCCCGACGTTCCGGATCCAGATCTCATCATTCGCACGTCAGGCGAATTCAGGGTGTCCAATTTTCTCCTGTGGCAGTGTGCGTATTCGGAGTTCTGGGTGACGTCCGTGCTGTGGCCTGATTTCGGCAAGAACGATTTTGACGAGGCGCTGGCCGCATACGCCAAACGCGACCGTCGCATGGGGGGCGTGAAGTCATGACGCCTGAAGAGGTCAGGAACCTTCCGGACGGAGATCTGCCCGCGCTGGCGGCAAGCGTACGCGAGCAGATATTGGAGACAGTCTCCGCAAACGGCGGACATCTCGCAGCCTCGCTTGGCGCTGTTGAACTTGCGATTGGGCTGTTGCGGACGTTCGATCCGGAGACCGACCGGGTGCTGTGGGATGTCGGACACCAGGCGTACGCATGGAAGATATTGACCGGGCGCGGAGATTCGTTCGGAACGCTGCGCCGCCACCATGGAATATCCGGATTCCCCAATCCGAACGAGTCCCGGTGCGATGCGTTCATAGCGGGTCATGCAGGGTCTGCGCTCGGTGCGGCGGTGGGTCTTGCCGCCGCGAGGGACAGGATTGGCGGCGGACACGTTGTCGCCGTTGTCGGAGACGCTTCGCTGTCGAACGGTGGATCGCTTGAGGCTCTGAACTGCTGCACGTCGCTGACGAACAAGATGATTGTGGTGGTTAACGACAACGCGATGTCCATATCGAAGAATGTAGGTGCGTTTGCGCGGTCGCTGGGACGTCTGCTTGCGGATGTCCGCTACAACCGCGCCAAGGCCGTTGCGGAGCAGGCCGGCCACCGTATGCGCCTAACCTTCCTCCGTTCGGTGTATCATCGCGCTGAACAGGTGCTAAAGTCGTTTTGGCTTACGAACTCGCTGTTCGAGTCCCTCGGTCTCCGCTACATCGGCCCGGTCGATGGACATGATCTTGCGGCGGTCACCTCCGCGCTGACGGTCGCAAAGGAGGATAAGCGTTCTGTCGTGGTGCACATGGTGACGCGGAAAGGCAAGGGTTTCCCGCCCGCAGAGGCGGATCCGACGGCGTGGCACGGCGTGGGGCCGTTCAGCCGCAGCGACGCAATGCGCAGGTTCGTATCCTCTCCTCAACAGGTTTCTGAATCGTCTGCGGCGGCAAAGCCCGCCAACGTGTCGTGGAATGCGGCGTTTGGCGAAGCCATGATCAGGCTGGCGAAAAAAGATGACAAGGTCTGCGCGGTGGTTGCGGCCATGAAGGACGGAACCGGATTGGCGTCTTTCGCCAAGGCCTTTCCGGAAAGGTTTTTCGATGTCGGCATCTGTGAAGGGCTTGCGGTGACGTTTGCCGCCGGTCTTGCCAAGGCCGGCATGAAGCCTGTCGTCGCGATCTACTCCACATTCCTGCAACGGTCGATAGACCAGATACAGCACGATGTGTGTTTGCAGCGTCTTCAGGTTGTGTTTGCCGTTGACCGCGCCGGATGCGTAGGGGCGGACGGGGCGACGCACCACGGACTGTATGACATACCGTTGCTGAAGCCTCTTGCGGGAATGCACGTTGTCGCGCCGACCTGTGCAGAGGAGCTTGGGGAGTTGCTTGAGGAGGTCTTGTCGGCGGATCATCCGACGGCGATACGCTATCCGAGAGGAGCCGCGCCGCTGCGTCGCGACATTGAAGGTTTCATTCAAGGTGGCTCAGAGGCGTCCAATGCAAAAGGCCGTGCTGATGTCGTCATCTGTGCTGTCGGCGATCAGGTGGCTAAGGCAGGCAAGGTTCGGAATATGCTGGCGGACAGAGGGATTGTTGCTGAGGTCGTGCCGGTAAACCGCGTGAAGCCGAGCGCATCGCTTCGCGGAACGGATGCGGCAATCGTTGCGACGTTAGAAAACGGAACCGTATGCGGCGGTTTCGGAGAAGGCATCGGCGCGGATTTGGTGTTTGGCTGGCCAGACGCAATCGTAGGACATGGCAAGGTTGACGAGCTTGAGCGGGAGTTTGGGTTCGATGCCGAGACCGTCGCCGACAGGATCGCGCAGACGGTTGAAGCGGCTCGTAAATCTGTGCTGCATTGACCGGCACATTGCTTGAGAATCCATTGTTGCGGCTCCCGTTCTGATTCGCGTAGGCAAAGGTTTTCAGAACCCTCCGTGGCAAGCGTCGTATGCGTTATTGTCCATTGCCGGATATGATATGTCTTCCATTCCGTGTTTGTTCAAGGTGTCTGGTTGTGCCTTGTGCCAAATACGGATGAAATTTTGTGCTCAATCCCCATATGCGTGAGCGGGTCAGTTGCGCGGCGATGGAGAGTATGGTACAATCCGCACGAATTTTTGCTGGATTTGGTGTGCCTTTGTCTGGCGGCGGTCGAGAGGCCGCGTAGATCTTTCATAGAGGCGTGTCGCACACAGATGCGCCATCGGCTGAATGCGGATTGCAATGAATG
>CAZMNN010000030.1:10005-29276 GCA_964567665.1 uncultured Lentisphaeraceae bacterium | reverse complement strand
AAGATGTGCGCCCCGAAGAAGAACGCATGGGAAACCTGCTCCACCTTCACGTCCGCGCCCGCCGGAACGCCCGGCTCCCCGGCGAAATCCGCCTTGCGGTACTTCTCGATGTCCGCATCTATCTTCGCCTGAACGCCGTCGTTCCAGATCGTCCAGTAGACGTCGGACATCGCCGCCCGGTCAACCTTGAACGCCGCCGACGCGGCAAGTGTCGCCGAGGCGGCGACGAACAGAGACATACTCTTCATCACACATTTCATCTGGTTCAACTCCTTTATGGCGGCAGTATATCATTTCCCCGTCAAACTATGTTCACTTTACGGACAAGACTTTGTTCATCATGGTGAAATCTGATATACTTCATCCCATGAAGCAGCTACTTGTCAGACGCACAGGCGGAACGCGGCGAAATGTCGTAGTCGCGCTTCTCCTTTCCAGCATAGCGAGCCAGCGCAAGCTTGCCGGCATCTTCGCGCACCTTGGCGCGAACTCGAACTGGAATCTCCGCATTCTCCGTTCGCAGGATGAGGTCGACCGGTTCTTCGGATCGCCCGATGGATTCATGGCGGACGGCGTCATCTACTCGACCGGCACATTCACGTCCGTATGCAGACCCCTCGTGCGCAGCAGGGCGTCGCTCGTGATCATGGACGAAGATCCCCCCGCCCTTCGCGTCAGGAAATCGAATCTCGCAATCATCCGCGTCGATCCGGATGCGCTGGCGAAATCCGCTGTCGACCTTTTTGTGCACGGAGGACGATACGCCGCCTATGCGTTCGTCCACCCCAACCGCACAATGGACTGGGCTGTGCGACGCGAGGCGGCATTCAGGAACGCGCTCCCGCGCAGCGCTCCGCTCTCAATCCTTGCACCTCACGCCGATTCGCCCGCAAAGGACGCAAGACGGCTGGCAGCCTTTCTCGCCGCACTTCCCAAACCCGCCGCCGTTCTCGCCGCCTGCGATGCCCGCGCCGCCGACGTTCTCGCAGCGGCGGAAACGGCAAACATCGCCGTTCCCAAAGACCTCGCAGTCCTCGGCATCGACAACGACCCGTACGTCTGCGACCAGACGACGCCCGGTCTGTCCAGCATCGAACCGGACAACTTTCAGGAGGGAAAGAACGCCGCCGAACTGCTCGACCGGCTCATGGATGCGAAACGCCCCATGCCCACCCGCCGCCTTGATTTCGGCGTCAAGCGTATCGTCCTCCGTGAATCTACGGGATTCGTCACACCGGCAGGACGGCTCGTCGACCGCGCTACGGCGCTCATCGCGGCGGAGGCGACAAACGGTCTGAAGCCATCCGACGTTCCGCACCGTCTCGGCGTCTCGCGGACGCTCGTCAACCTACGTCTGCGCGAAGCGGGTCTGCCGTCGATTGCGCGGCAGATCGCCGCCGTACGGCTCGCCGAAGCCAAGCGGCTGCTGCGTGAAACGCAGACGCCGATCTCACAGATTCCGGCTCTCTGCGGCGCCGGAAACGCCAACGCATTCCGCAACGCGTTCCGCCGCGCATTCGGCCATGCGCTCAAAGACGAGCGCACCTGAGGTCGTCCTCAGGGATTTGCGTTTTCCAGATTCAACGATTGCCCGTTTTTGTGGCGATCAAGAAAATCCTTTGTCGTCTTTACGACAACAGGCGAGAGGAGAAGAAGCGCCACGAGGTTGGGGAACGCCATCAGCCCGTTGAGGATGTCCGCAATGCCCCAGACCATCGAGATCGTGAGATAAGGTCCGATCGCCACAACCGCCACAAAAAGCAACCGGTAGAACTTCACGATGCGCTGCCTGTGCATTCCTATGAGATACTCAAGACACTTTTCGGAATAGAAATTCCAGCCGAGTATCGTAGTGAACGCGAAGAATATAAGCGCACACATTATGAAGAACGGCATCAGCGGCTGAATCACCGGTATGAACGCCATGCCGCGTGAGAACGCCTCGACCGTGATGTTCACCCCCTCGAATCCGAGAGAAGGATCCCATGCGCCGGAAAGGACAATCGTAAGACCGGTCATCGTGCAGATGACTGTCGTATCGATGAAGATGCCGGTCATCGACACCAGCCCCTGCTTCGCCGGCTCGTTCGTCTTAGCCGCAGCAGCGGCGATCGGCTCAGAGCCAAGCCCCGCCTCGTTCGAGAAGATGCCCCGCGCAATGCCCTTCTGGACGGCAATGAACATCGTGCCTACCGCGCCGCCGGTTACGGCGGCAGGATTGAACGCAGCCTTCACGATCAGCATGATCGCATTCGGTATCTTTTCGATGTTCCCGAACACCACCAGCAGACACACTGCGGTGTACGATATCGCCATGAACGGCACGATGACCATCGCCACCTTCGCGATGCGCTTCAGTCCGCCGATGATGACAAGTCCCACGCATACCGTCGCAACCGCACCTGCGATCATCGTGGCGGGCGAGTAGACTCCGCCGAAGACCGCTATGCCCGTCGCCGGATCGGCAGGATTGAAGCCGGGATCGAAGAACCGCTGGACGGCGGATGTGATGCCGTGCACCTGCGCTATCGTGCCGATGCCGAGCAGACCGGTGCCAAGGCCGAAGACCGCGAAAAGCACGGCAAGCGGCTTCCACTTCGCGCCAAGCCCGCGCTCAATGTAGTAGAACGGCCCACCAAGAACCCTGCCGTCCGGGCAGACCTTGCGGTACTTGACGGCGAGCAGACCTTCGGCATACTTCGTGGCCATGCCGAAGAACGCCGCAAGCTCCATCCAGAAAAGCGCTCCCGGCCCGCCGGTCGCTATCGCCGTCGCAACGCCGACGATGTTGCCCGTGCCTATCGTCGCCGACAGCGCGGTGCACAGCGCCGCGAACGCCGACACCTCGCCGTGGTGTCCGTCCCCGCTGTGGAACATGTACCGGAATGCGTTGCCGAGCTGGAACACGTGCCTGAACTTGAGCATCAGCGACAGCAGCACACCTGTCGCCAGTATCATCGCAATAAGCGGTATTCCCCATACGATGTCGTCGATTGCGTTGACGACCTTTGTCAGTGATTCAAGTGTACCGGACATTCGTTCCTTGCCGTTCCGTAGTTGATTCCGTCAATGCCGTTTCATATCTCCCATCCGCCAACGCCGAACGTGCGGCAAACCTCGGATATGAGGATCGCCAGCACAAGAAGCGGCGCGACGAACTTGACCATTGCCACATAGAAGCCACTGAAGCGAATCCCGCTCCCGTCCCGGCGGCATTCCGCAAGAATCCGCTTCGGGCCGAGAACCCATCCGACAAACAGGCATATCAGCGCGGCAACGATGGGAGTGAGCGTGTTCAGAGCAGAGTCGAAGAAGTCCAGCGCCGGAAGCCCGAACGGCCTGAACGCCGCCCAGCGTCCGTAGCCGAACGCCGACAGCGAACCGATTGCGACAGTCCAGACGCCAACGTACGCGACTGATGCGTTGCGGCTGATGCGGAAGAAATCGCACACAGCGGCGACGCAGGCCTCCGTCATGGATATTGCGCTCGTCAGTGCGGCGAACAGCACAAGCAGGAAGAACGCAAGCCCGATCCACGCTCCGGCAGCCCCAAGCGACGCAAAGACCTTGGGAAGCGTGACGAACATCAGCCCCGGCCCGACGTCGATCGCTGCGCGACCTCCTGATCCTGCGGCGAACATCACGACCACCGGAATGATCATGAATCCGGCAAGAACGGCCACGAGCGTATCGGCGGCGACGATCCTCACGGAGGCGCCGGCTATCGAATCGCTGCGGCGCATGTAGCTGCCGTACGTGATCATGATGCCCATCGCGAGCGAGAGGGAGTAGAACATCTGCCCCATTGCGCCGAGGACGACCTTGCCGATGCTGTCGCAGGCGGAGAAGTCCGGAACGAGGTAGAACCTGATGCCGGCCCCAGCTCCGGGCAGCATTGCGACATACGTCGCAAGCCCGACAGCCATGACGAGCAGGGTCGGCATCATTATGAGATTCGCCTTTTCAATGCCGTTCTTCACGCCCATCACGATGACGACGGACGACGCAAGCGTGAACGCTGCCATGCACACGAACGGATCCCACGGAGCGGATATGAACGAATCGAAGAACGCCTGCGGATTCTCAAGCCCGGTGCCGCCGAACACCATCTTCACGTATACGATGAAATACTTCATCACCCATCCGCCGATTACGTTGTAGTACGGCAGGATGAACAGCGGCACGATCGTGGCCATCACTCCGAGAAAGTTCCACCGTGGATGTCCGAGCGCACGGAACGCCGTCAGCTGGCTCTGCCGGGAGTATCTGCCGATCGCGATCTCCGTGACGAGCAGCGTGAGGCCGAACGTGAGCGACAGCGCAAGATACACGGCTATGAACACGCCGCCGCCGTACTTCGCCGCAAGATACGGGAATCGCCACAGATTGCCGAGACCGACCGCCGAGGCCGCCGCCGCGAGAACGAACGCAAGAGATCCTGACCAGCTTGCCCTTTTTCCGTCTGCCATGTCCTGCCCGTCAGCTCCTGCCTGAGATTGCGTCGATTCCGGCGGTCGTGCCGAAGACGATCAGCTTGTCGTTTTCCTTGAAGTCGTCGTTCGGGCCGGGTATCACTATCTGCATCGGCTTTCTGTCGCTTTTCGGATCCGGACGGCGTATGCAGAGCACCGTCACGCCGTTCTTCTTGCGCAGATCCGCCTCGGCGAGCGTCTTCCCCACACAGGCTTCCGGCACGTCGATCTCCGCAAGGGACAGCCCTTTCGAGATCTCAAGCAGGTCGTATGCGTTGTGTTCGGTGATGTTTCGGGCGAGACGGCGGGCGCTGTCCCTGTCTGGATAGACGATGTGGTCTGCGCCAAGCTTGTCCAGAATCTTGCCGTGTATCTCGCTCGTCGCCTTCGATATCACGGTCTCCACGCCAAGCTCCTTGCAGTTCGCGGTGACGAGCATGGACGCCTCGATGTTCGACCCGATCGCGACCACCACCGTGTCGCACTCCTTTATGCCGGCGGATTCCAGCGCACTTGCGTTCGTGCCGTCGCACTGCACCGACCACGTAACCTTCTTCAGCGCATTCTGCACAAGCACGCTGTTGCGGTCGACAAGCAGCACCTCCGTTCCGGTATCCGCCAATGCCTCCGCAAGCGACATGCCGAACCTGCCGGCACCTATGATTCCCACTCTTTTCATCTAACGACCTTATAACCTGTACGGCGACATACTTTACCACATCCATGCGCAAAATCAAGCGAAAAAGCAGAAGCATATGCAGCAGGTGGCGGAGATTCCGTCAGCGTCCAGCCGGAACGACATGCACCGTGACGGAGGCCGAAACGCCCTCCGCCGTCGAACACGCAATCTCGTGCGTTCCCGCCGTCATGTCCGCCACGAACGGAGCCGTTCCGACGGTCTCGCCCGTCGGTGCACCGTCCACAAACCACCACAGCCGCCCTCCTGCCGGATTTCCCGCCACCTTGCACACGATCCTCTGCTTCATGGAACTGTTCACGAGGACGAACTTTGCGCCGTTCTCCGGCTTCAATATCGAAAGTGACTCCGCCCGCTTCGCAAGACCGGCAAACGCACCGAGAAACGAATCGATCCTCTCCACGACTTTTCCGTCGAAATCTCTGCGATGGACTGAACACAGCGAGGCCGCGCCGCCCCCCGTCACCGCCCACCCAATCTCCGTTGACGGACAGTCTCCGTTGGCCGGCATTCCGCTGAGCGAACACACTTTCCGGCGAACGACATCATCAGGCGCGGAGTACCACGGGCCGCTGTTCTGCAGATACAGCATCCTCGCTATCCGCCACGCCACCGGCGCAGCGGCCTTCGCCCCGACGAGAGACGTGTCTCCAAAGCCGCCGCGCTTGTGTCCGCACCACACGCCTATCACATACTCCGGATTCCACAGCACCGTCCAGGCATCGCGGTACGCCGCGCTCGTGCCCGTCTTCCACGCAAACCTCGGCACATCTACGTCAGCGACATGGCCCAGCGCGGCGGCGGTGCGTTCTCGTCCGGAAAGCATATCGGAGACAAGATAGCACACCCCAGGAGTGAACACCTCAACGGAATGACGCCCTCGCTCCTCCTCCGCTTCGTTCTTGAATGCGCACGGCGCACGGTATTCCCCGCCCCGTGCGATGGCGCCATATGCGGCGACAAGCTCCATGAGCGAGACCTCCACGTTTCCGATCGCCATTCCAAGCCCAAACGTCTCACCGGAGCCGCCCACGCTGCGAAAGCCAAGATCGCGAAGCGTGTCCCTGAAACCGTCCACGCCAATGCGCTGAAGCATCTGCACGAACGGAAGGTTCAGCGAAAGGACGAGCGCATCGCGCAGAGGAATGAGACCCCGGTATTTTGCGTCAAAATTCGCCGGACTGTAGCCCTGATACGACTTCGGAATGTCAAACAGCCGCTCATCAGGAGAGACGAACCCTCTGTCCATCGCCAACGCGGCGAGAAACGGCTTCAATGTCGAACCGGCGGGACGGGCGCACAGCGCGGTGTTCACCTTCGCGTCGGACGATGCGGCGTCGAAATAGTCGCCGTTGCACGACAGCGCGACAACCGCTCCAGTGTCTGTGCGCATCACAACGGCCGCCGACGAATATCCGCCGCGCTCCGCCGCAGAGTTGACGGCATTGTCGCACAGAATCTGCACGTCTTGATCAAGCGTTGTGACAAGATCTCCGCCAATGCGCTGCCGTCCGCCAAGCGAATCAAGATGCCGCAGCGCGAAATTGCAGAAGTGCGGATTGCGGAACGGACGCTTTGCGCGGCGTATGACGGGACGGACGCCGTCTGCGCCTTCGCGCTGCGCCTCGTCTATCATGCCAAGGGCGAGCATCCTTTCCAGCACATACCTGCGCCGCTTGAGCGCACGATCCATGTTGCGGTCCGGACGGAACCGCGACGGGGCCTGCACCATGCCGGCAAGCAGGGCCGCCTCTCCGAGTCCAAGATCCTTTACGCCCTTCCCGAACCACCCGTTCGCCGCCGCCTCCACTCCGATGAAGTTCGCGCCGAACGGCGCCCGGTTCAGGTACTGCGTCATGATCCAGCGCTTGTCCTTCACCCGCTCCATCTTGAGCGCCAGCACCGCCTCCCTGAACTTCCACCACAGCGACTTCGGATGCGGACGCATGAGACGCACCGCCTGCATGGAGATGGTAGATGCGCCGGACACCCGGCGACGGTAGAGAACATTCTGGAATGCGGCGCGGACAATGCTGAGCGGACGCACTCCGCGATGCTCCCAGAACGTGCCGTCCTCCACAGCGACAATCGCCTTCACAATCCAGTCGTCAGGATCCGCAGCATATCCGGGACGGCAATCCATGTCGCCGTCACCGAGAGTGATGCGCATGACGTCCCCGGCGGAATCCCGCAGAACAACTCCACCCGGAAAGTCCGCCGCCCCGGCGTCAGTCCACTCAATGGCGAACCACGATACGGCCAGCAGCGCGACGAGACCTGAGAGCAGGATGATACATCCCCTCAACAGATGTACCCGGCAGAACGAAATCGCCCGCCGAAACCGCGCGCACAGGATATCTGAACACAGCTTCATGATCCTTCTCTATCGTGAACTGCCTGCCGAACACAAGCATCCGGTCGTCACGCGCATCGTTGCGCATCATCCACTGAACAGCACGGTGCATGGGCTGCGTCAAGCCGCCATCCGCCGCCATGCACATGGACGCACCACGCGAGCAGCCATACCAGCTTTTGAACTCCGAATGTACAGGCTCAAACGCCCCGGGGAAAAGATCCTCCACAACAAGGTCGGAGACCACCCGCGTCACTGCGGACGTGATCGATATCTCAATCTGCAGCAGATCGCCGCACTTCACATCGTCCAATGACATCGGATCCCCGCTTGCATCAAGGAATCTGCGGGACGCGAATATCCCGTTCGACTCGTCCTTCACTCTCTCCACCGGCGGCAGATCGAACGTCCTCCAGCTCACGAACGCAGTCGCATCGCCGCAGTTCTCCACCGTGACCGACCTGTTTGTGAACGTCTCGAAACCACGGTCGCCAAGCGCTTTTCCCGTTCCGCCAAGCGGCTTCACCGACACTGCAACCTTTCCGGTCTTCACGGGATTGCGTCTGCAGTACTCGCCGAGGGCAAGCAGGGCGTGGGCATTTGACTCCGTCGTCCCCCAGCTGAACCTTGCGGGATCGCGCTTCGCGATGAGATATTCCACGAGAGCGGCGATGCGTCCGTCGTCCGGCTTCACCTCAAGCAGCGCAAGTGTCGCAAATGCGGCCTCTTTCACCGATTCAGGCGAAGATACGTTGGCGAGAAGCGCCTCGGCGCGCACCGCATCATGCGTAGCCGCAAACGCCCTCGCCAATCTTGCGCGGGAGATGAGGGAGAGGCTGTCCCTCGAATCGAACAGGCGCAGCATCCTGTCGCGGTTCGGCTTTCCGCAGAGCGCAAGCGTATGGCAGGCGTACGCGGAGACGTTGGTATCCGCAGACACTGCCCACTTTTCGAGGAATCCGGCAACCTGCGCCTTCGCCGACTTTCCAAGCTCAATTCCGGCCCGTTCAGCCTCCATGAGGAAATGTGCGGCATATAGCGAAACCTCCTTGTCCCACGGCGCATAGTCGCAGTCAGGCCACATCACAAAATCGTTCTGCCGCACCATCGACTCTATCCGCCTGACGCCTGCGGCGACATAGTCGCTCCTGTTCTTGGCAACCTTCGAGCCGACAGAATTGAGTATGCCGCCAGCTGTTATCAGCGGGAAGATGCGCGACGCCGTCTGCTCCAGGCATCCGTGCGGATAGTCCGCAAGCCATTCGAGCGCGGCGGACAGTTCACCGATCCGCGAACCGGATACGGATATCGCCTGACGCGCAAACTCCCCGTCTGCGGCAAACGTCTTGATTTCGCCCGGCTCAAGCCGCACCGTTCCCGCCCGTTCGCGCCACGCGACGGCCGGACGCACAGGGATCTCCATTGTCGACGAATGACGTTCGCCATAGCCCTGTACCGAGAACCGCACTCTGCACTGCCCCGGTCTTTCGCCCGCCTTTGCCTTGACGAAGATCAAGGCACGTCCGCCATCGGCGATGTTCACCGTGCCCTTGGAGCTGTCGATGAGCTGAAAGGCGGCTTCTGTCCCGTCTGGCTCAATCTGCCAATGCACGTCCCCATCCGCTCCGCTCCTGTTGAACAGCGGAAGCGTAAGCTCAAACGTGTCCCCGGGTGCCACGAACCGGGGGGCGTCTGGCTGCATCACAAGCTTCGGCGTCACTTTGCGCTGCACGGACGCCGCGCCGACGGCGCAGTCTGAATACGCGACGGCTGTGACACGAACCTCGCCTACGAACTCCGGCAGACGCACCTCCAGATGGCCACACCCGTTCGTGAGCGGTATCGCATCCCTCCATATGGAAAGAGGCTTGAACCTGCGCGTCGGCACCGGGCTTACACGCCCAAACATCTCCGCACCGAATCCGCCGCCGGTCTTGACTCCGGACTTCATGACGTCATCGCCAAACACCGGAAGCACACGGCTGTATATGTCGTAGAGCGGGTGCTCCGCCGTGCGCCGGTACGACAGGTAGCCTACCGGGTCTGGCGTCGGCTCTCCCGAAATGATGTTTATGGCCTCATCCACGACAGTGACGACCGCAACCGCGCCGGTGGCGGCATTCCACCGCGCATCGACATCCACGGCAACAACCGAACCTGAGGAGTCTCCTACGCTGACCTTCGCCTCCACCTTCACGGGGATTTCGTTCTCGACCGGCCGCACCGAAAGCGTCGTCTGCCCATGCGCCCGCACCGCCAGGTGATGAGCGTTCTCCATCACGCTCTGCACCACGGAGAACGTCACGTCAACGTTCGGCGCCCACGACCTGTCTACGGGACGCAGCTCCACAACGCTCGTCGCGTTCGTCAGCTCAAGCACCTCCGAGTAGACCATGCCGTCGCGCAGCACGGACATCAGAGCCGCGCCGGTGAACGGCGACTTCACGATAAGGCGCGGCACATCGCCCACGCGGTAGTGCGCCTTGTCCGCCTGTACAGACACCTTTGTGGAATCGCCAAGCGACGTCCGCACCACATTGTCGCCCCAGCTGCTCGCGTAGAACGTACGCCCGTACGTCACATTCGTATCGGGATCGGAGAGCGTAAGCGCGTAGTCGCCACAATCGGGGAGCGAGAGCAAAAGCATCGCATCCTTGTCCGCAAATGTGTCGAGGCTTCCTTCGTAGATTGTCTCGCGAACACGTTCACTGTCCCATCTGCCGAATCCGTTCTCGTCTTCGCGGTATGCAAACACGGAATCAATGCGTTCGACCTTGACGGAAAGCTTTTTCGGCTCAGCAAGCCGCCGTCCGTCCGGCGCAACGCAGGCAACCGGCACAACCACCTTGCCGTTGTCCGGACGCTTGATCCATCCGGTAAGCGTGGTGCCGATGTAGTAGGGATAGTAGTGGCACACAGCGTTTTTCCGCGCTGTTGCGGGACGTCCGCCATCCTCGAACACGATGCCCTGCGCGATTGCGCGGACTGCGGCCTTGGGTAGACCCGCCGATTCCCACAGCGGCGCACGCAACCGCCCCTTTCCGTCTGCGTCAAGCGACTGTTTCGCGAGTTCCCTGAAGTTTGGCGAAAGGCCAAGGGCTTCGTTGCCGAAACTGAAGCCCTTCCATTCGGCGGGCGCGAATTCTGCGTCTTCAAACATTATCGCGCCGCCGCACTTCAGGAATCTTGCCGGCCCGCCGAACAGATGTTCGGCAGAGACGTCAAACATGAACTCCTCCGGTTTCTGGTTTTCTGCGACCGACACGTCAACCCGGATCTGCGGTGGAGCAAACTCTTCGATCTTTATCGTCCTTCTTCCTATCGCATTGCCGTTCTTGCCAGGCAGCTTGGCAAGCAGCGTCCAGACGCCGCTCGGCTGTTCGGACGGAACGCTGAAGCCGGAATGTGAAATCGCGCCGTTCGCATCGGACATGACGGTGCACCGCGAATATGACGATTCGTTCGGATTGAGCAGCTCCACCTCCACCGGGAACGGCTTTGGCGCCTTCATCGAGCCGTTGCGAATAATGCCGTGCAGAAATATCTTCTCGCCGTGTCGATATATGCCCCTGTCCGTCCAGAGAAACGCATCACACTCCCCCTTCTTGAGATATTCTTCCCGCTCGCCGTCAGCGTATGTCTCATCCACCTTCATTGAATCCCTCAACGCCACAAACGACATGTCGCTGCCGTCCGGTGAAGACGCGACGACCGCAAACGGAACGCCATTCGCAACACGTTCGGGAACGCACCAGCCATGTGCATCCGCAATGCCCTTCGCGACAAGGATGTTCGCCGCAGAATAGACCTCCACCTTAGCACCGGCGACAGGACGTCCAGAACTCAGTGATGTCACCCATACGCCCACACCGTCCGCAAAGGAGCGTACGCTGATTCCGAAATCACTTACACAAACAACCCGGCAGGCATTGCCGACTTCAGTCCTTCCCTTGCAATCCTTCCGAATTGTTCCGTTCAACCCCACCCAAAATATGCCGTTGCTGCTTCCGCCATCGTTCATGACGACAGGCACGGAGATTTTGCACACCTCATTTGGCGCTCCTTCGCATTTGTTCGTGAACACTTCCGGTTCTCCGGAGAGTTCCGTCACATTTCCATCTTGCCGCCAATTTCCGTAGTAGCATTGATATATGTCCTCATCTCGCGCAAGCATCTGCACAATGTTTCGCGGCTCCACCCTGCGCAGTTCAATGCTGATTTCATCCACATTCGTCGCCTCAACGGCAAGTCTGCGCCTCCCCAACGGCGGGAGATATCGCCCCTTGACTGGAATCGTGATCTCTGGCTTCATGTCATCGCGCACAAATGTACATGTGAAATCCTCCTTAAGCGGCTCAATTCCCTGCTTAGACACTACTCCCCTCGTCTGCGCCGGCAGCCCCTTGCGGATTCGCACCGTCACGTTTGTTCTGTATGCATAATCGCCTGTGATGACAACAGCTTCATGACCATACACATTCCCAGAAGACCTGACTTTATCGCAATAACACCATCCTTTGCCGACACTGATCCCGGCATTTCCTTCATTCATCGGAGAGACTTCGATGTAGTTGCGGATCGCTTCCATATCAGGGGTTTCTGAAAAATGACACTTCAGCTGCTCATCCCTGTAGTACGAAACATCAGTCACTCGCAGTTCCTTTGTCTCCTGCGGAACTGCCTTAGCCGCCCCCTCCGTCGACACGACGTTTGCCGTTGACGCATTTGCAGATGCGGCATTGGTCGGCGACGCATTTACTGATGATGATAATGCCGCCGACGAAACTATTGATACGTTGTGTTCCCTCTCGTAAGCCCTCACCTTGGCGTACATCCAACCCAACGCCGAACCGCTCCCGACGGCAACGATGACGCTAACCGTCAAAATCGAGAAAAAGAGTTTGTTTTTCATTGTAATCTCTTGAAGTCCTTTCGTCCGCCAAGCGGAATCGCCACACATTTCATATGATCTTCAACCCTTGGCTTGTGTGGATTGTAGCAAAAACGGCAGCTGCGGCAGCGGTACACTTATCAAAAGATATTGACAATGTGACTTGAAAAGTCAACGAGGCTCAACCTTAAGCGGCTGAGGCGAAGTATCCGCTTCTCGGCCGCGCATTTCCGATGTCCGGCGAGTGCGAGCCGACCTGATTCAGCCCTTGGCGTCCTTGTCCTTTTCAGCGCGGCTGATTGACGTCACCTGTCCGTCGGGCGGGAGGTCTGCCCGCGTGAAGCCACAGGCGGAAAGCACTTTGTCAGTCGTCTGGAAATGCACCTTGCAGTGATCCATAACCCACGCCGGCCCGTTGCTCTTCACGCACTTCTCGGCCAGCTCACGGATGCGCGGGTCGCTTGAACCCTTCGGGATTGCGCCTACCGGATTCTCCTCCGTCGCGGCGGCAAGCCCATAGTCCGGCAGCGACGCCACAAGGCTTCTCAGGAAAAGCTCTCGCGCAACGACAGACGCCGCCGCGACGGCGATGTCGCTCTCCGCCTTGTGCCGCTGCTCGACGGTGATCTTGCGGCCGCGTTCCTTCAGTGCCCGTCTGATTACGGTCTCCGTCGGCGCGAACTGATCCACCACCACCCTTGGGCATCCCGGCTGCTTTTCAAGCAGCGACTCTATGCACACGCCATGCGCCCAGGCGAGCAGACGGTTTATGTTCTTGATCTTTGCGTATAGCCGGTTGTACGCAGCTGGGCCGATCTTCACGAACGCCCATCTGTCAGGCCCGAGCAGACGGCGTATTCCGGATCCGACTGCAAGCACCGACTTGTCCGACATCTGCTTGCAGTCCTTCACGCCCATATTGCGCAGATCCGCAGCAAGCGTCTCGTCCACATAGCAGCAGGCAACCACGAGCGGGCCGAAATAGTCGCCCTTTCCAGATTCGTCGCTTCCTCCATGCGCCTTGTCGCGATTCGGATCAAGCACATTCTCGTAGCCGAGCGTCGCCGCCCCAAGCACCTGCGGCTCCAGCACAAACAGCACGAAGTCTTCAGCCTTCCCGCCCTGGATGCAGCATTTGCGGCGACCGTGCTTGACCTTGGCGTACAGCGTACAGTTGAACCCGTCCCCCTCAATCGACATCAGTGAATACGGAACTTCGCGTTTGCGGTAGTTTCCCTGCTCCATTATCAGCAGAAGCAGATTCTGCTGCGTCTCATCGAGTTCGTACGTGTATGTGCTCTGCGCCATCGTCCTTTCGTCCTTTTGCGGCACATTATATCATGTATCGCGGAAATCTTCCCCAAGGTCTTCGTCCATGAGCGCCTTCGCAAGCGCAAACGGCACCACGCGATACGCACCGGCCGCGAGGAGAACATCGGCACATTCCTTGAGCGTACTTCCGGTCGTCATGACGTCATCGATCAGCACAATTGTGCGTCCACGCACAAAGCACGGCGCCGCAACGCGGAACGCACCCTTCAGGTTCCTGCGCCGCTCATCGCCGCTCGAACGGCTCTGATGCTCGGTATCTGCCGCCCGGACGAGAGACGTTGCATCGCACAGGCGTCCGATGCGGGCGGCGAACGCGGCGGCAAGGAGTTCGGACTGGTTGTAGCCTCGCTCCTTCATGCGGTTCGGATGGAGCGGAACAGGCATTACGGCATCAACGGAAGACGCATCGTGCTTTTTCCTGAACGATTCGACCATTGCGTCTGCGAAATCGTCGGTGAGATACGTCGCGCCGCCGAACTTGTATGTGTTTATCAGCTCCGTGATCGGCGAAAGGTACGCGAACGCACTCTTGGCGAACTCGTCGTACCACGGGAGCGACGCAAGGCATCGCGAACATATGTACCGGCCGGGTCTGTCAGAAGCGCATCCGCAGTCGCGCACGGCACACGTGCGCGGCCACAGCAGATCCTTTATCCTCTCGGCAACCCGAACCATTGCATCCTCCGCCGGTGTATTATACACCACCTCCGGCACACCACCTCCGGACGATTTTCGTCTACACGAGGCTGAGGACGCACGAATGAGGAGGCTACGCCATGATGAATGATGATCGGCTTACAGGAACTCCGATACGGCGAGGTTGCGGCCGTAGATGCGTATGCCGCGAATGTCGCCCTTGAAATAGCCGTGCGGTCGCCACACCCATCCGCACTTGGAACCGAGTATCACATGGTTTATCCACTCGTGATCCTTGACAGGATTCGACGGCATCTCCCCCGCCGGCTTGCCGTTCACGTAGAGCCGGACGACCTTGAGATCGTATGTGACCGCAATTTTGGTCCACCGTCCAGGAACGACCTTCACCGAAGACGTGACCGAACTGTCGGCTGCCGGTGCGGACTTCATCCCGGCCGCGCCCTCCCTCGCGCCCTTTCGCGTCACGCGCACAGCCCCGTCGGGAAGCAGGTCTATTGACATCTGGTTGTTGGCCGTTCCGACAATCCCCATCACGCGGCCAAGTTCCGCCGGACGCACCGACACCTCATACGTGCACGCGCCGGGGAACGCCGTGCCGCCCTGGACGATGACGTAATCGTTCGAGCCGTTGAAGCGAAGATAGCCCCTACCATTCCTGTCCCGACGGTAGAGCGAATGATCCTTCTTCGGATCGAACGGCGAAACAGGCCCGTTGTGCAGATGGTTGTAGCCTGTGTACCCAAGATGTCCGCCGCCGTATTTCGCGTACCCGACGGCGCCGTGATGTTCGTAGCCGCTGACGTCTAATATGATTTTCCCGTAATCCTCGTCAAGAGGATAGTGCCAGAACGGAACCCGCGTTCCCTCAATCATGAAATCGGCGACCGTCCCGTCCTCCTTCCAGACGGGTACGTTCACCTGTTTAGACCTTGAACCGTCCTCATCCCAGATTGGCAGCGTCTGGAACTTGCGGCCAAATTGATTCTCCATCTCAAGGTGATACCAGTGCAAGGCCTGTCCGGGCGGCGGAACCGGAATCGTCTTTTCGCCAGAAAATCCCTTTCCTCCTTCATCCATGTAGTAGAACTCCACCCCGTCGCGCTTGATGCCCCGGCGCGAGACGCCGCCCGTCTTCCCGTTTCCTCCAAACACCGGCGCGATCCGCGTGGAGAAGCGCGAAAGTCCAGTTCGCGACGGCCGGTGCGTTCCGCCCGCCGAAACGCCATCAAGCGACCATTCGTTCGCACCCCTGACCTCAAGTTCGTTCTTCGTTGAACGCGCCCAGAACATCCGATAGCTCCTGATCGATGGATCGATCAACGTCATCGGATTGTAGTTCATCGACCGTTCGCGACCTTTCCACACATACCGCAGACGCGGCACGACACCACGCTCCCCCGCGAAATCCGTCGAGGGAACGCTGAACCGCTCCACGCAGAACCTGTCGCTCCGCACCTTCCGCTCCGGGAACGTGTGCAGAACCTTGCCGGACGTGTCACATATGTCGAGACGCAATGTCACGTCTCCCGCCTTCGCGTCTATCGGAAAGCTCAGCACCTCAAAATCAAGGCTTTGCCAGCCGAGCAGAACCATCGCATAGTTGCACACGACCAGTTCAGGCTTGCGCTCCCTCCGGAACTCACGCCCCTTCCACTGCGACAGCCGCCATTCAAGATAGCGAAGAAGCAGATCTTCCCGGTCGTAGCAAGGATACACGATCGAATTTTCGTAGTGGTCAAAGAGATTCGTCAGCATCACGGCATCAGGATCGCTCCCGAAACAATCCTCAAGGTGGTCGCGCCAGCCCTTCGATAGCGGAACTTCGCATCCGCCCATGTGGAAGTGGCATGTGTACGTGAAATGGCCCTGCCCCTCATAGAGCTTCTGCGGATATTCTCCCATCACTTTTCTTATTCTGTCGAAAGGAACGCGCATCCCGTTGCCGTAGGACGAGATTCCGTCCCAATATGGCAGGTATTCACGCAGCAGCTTTTCGAACCTTTCGTCCACCGCCGACTCTCCACCGCCGCCCTGCGCCGCCATGTACGCAAGCTCGCCGACATTCAGGAGATAGACCATGCGCCCGAACTCCGCATCAAGCGCGGCAAACACGTCGCCCCAGTCCGCAGGCGAGAACTTCTTCGGATTATAGACGATCATGACAGGATATCCACCGGCGCGATTCATCGCGGGATGTATCTTCAGATCGTCACGGAACGGCCCAAGCACTTTCTTCATCGAGGCCACCACGGCCTCTTTCGTCTCCTTGACGTCCTTGCCGCCCGAATACATTCCGAAGAACATTCCCACCTTGATAGGCGGATTGTTTGTCCCTGCGGCGTCAAGAAGCTGTCTCCACACGCCCGTCCATGCCGTCGGCTCGTTGATTTCCGGAACCCATAGATTGACGCCGTATTCGGCGCACAGTTCCATGCCCTGCCGCCAGATGTCGGTGCCTTCGTGATGGACATATGCGCGGTTCGGCCCGCCAAGCGCATGTATCGGCGGCTTGTTCAACGGAAACCACGGGTTGAGCTGAATGCCGACACGCCCCTTGTAGTCGCTCTTGTCGAACGGCGGGCGAAAATCCTCTGCGCAGGATGCGGCAAGCGCGAATCCGGCGGACAACAGCAAAAGCACATTCATTTTCATTCTCTATCTACCCTTTCCTCGCAATGTTGCGCTTCGATAAATTCCAGATGGAACGCCCTGTTCCGCATAGCTATCTCGCCGGGAACACCAGGCGAACGCCGGCCAATCCGCCGCTGACGCCTGAAGTCATTCTGTGCGCCGCACGGCACCATGGCGCACCATACGAATAGCATCCGCCGCGCGTTATCCCGCCATCGCCCGTTTCCGCGCCAACGGGGTCGACCTGCACACTTTCCGTCAACACATAGTCTCCGTTGTACCTGTCAAGGCATAGTTCAAATATGTTGCCGACCATGTCGTAAAGGCCAAATGCATTCGGAGCCTTCAGACCAACCTGAAAAAAGCCCCGGACACCATTCTGCATACTGTTGGAGTCAAACCAGCCCAAAGCCTGGAGTCCGATCCAATAGGAGTTGTCGGTGTTGGGATATGCAATCCCATCGTACAGAATTGTTGTCGTCCCTGCGCGGTACGCATATTCCCATTGCGCTTCCGTAGGTATATCGAACAGATATGTACCGCCGGTCAGGCTGCGAAGTTTTCCAAGAAAGCGGTCGGCATCCACATTGTGTCCGTCCGCCGGCCATGACGACGATGTTCCTCTGTGCCAAACCATGGAGGTGCAGGTGGCCGGCATTCTGTTTGTGTCGCCGTTCAACTCACTGTATACGCCATATTCCCAGCGCTTAGCCGAGATCGCCAATGTCGGCTGTTCAATCTGGGCCTTTGTGATCGGGAAGACCGCCATGAAGTAGTCCTCCGAGAATGATACGGCGTGCTGCGTCTCGTTGGTGCCGTGATTTCGTTCTCCGGATGGCGACCCCATCATGAACGTGGCGTCCTTTGCGCTGATGCGCCTGAACACCATGTGCGTAGTGGCGTACTTTGCTTGATTCGTGACATCCGTCCAAATCAGCACGTCGGACAGCGCCGTGTTGAATCCCGTCCCGAATTTTCCGAAGTCGGTTTCATAAGATCCCATCCTTCCGTTGTGCAGATCGGCACGTGTGACATCCTCGCACGAACCGTCCGCAAGATCGAATATCTTGTACAGCACTTCCGTCTCGTTCGTCGCAGAATCGGAAGTCTCAAGCTGCACCCGGAAATCAGATATCGCCACCCTATTCGTGCCGAACGCCGCCACCGGATCTATCGTGAACGAATAGGCGCCGCCTTCCGTGATGCCGAAGCGAGTTCCGCTGATGGCGGAAGCAAGCTTCGTACGGTCAAGTTCTACATCCCCGGAAAACGCCCTGACACCGACATCCACCGGCGACGTCACATCCGAAATAGTGTATTCGACCTTGACATCCGTGGACCACGGCCACTGCTGCCTCACAAGGATCTGGCCGACCGTCGCAGCTTGAAGCGACGCCGCCGCAAAAAGGGCAGGGACTCTCACCGACCACCTGACTATTGTTGATTTCATCGCTTTATCCTTTCCATGACATCACCTGACCGACAGGCGAAATCCATCAATGAATCCGATGAGGGAAGCAGATTGCGTTCCGCCGCCGTCTGGAATCGAAACGGCCAAACGCTCCCCGCACATGATCGGCGCAAGAGCAAACCAGCCTTGCGCACCATCCAGACATGTATCGACGACAACCGGCTCCGCGCCGTCGCGCAAGACGGTGACAGAATCAGTCCCATATGGGATCGGCAGGACTGCCCGGTACTTCACCTTGCGCCATGTCGTTGAATCATGCGGCAGGACACATCGCGCAACGCCCTCGGAGCCGACGGAATGTCCCTGAACGACACCGACCCTGGCAGTCCTGACCGTGCCGTCGTCAAATGAAAGGACAAGATCGTAGACGTTCTCAGTCTTTGGCGAACTCGCCGCCGGAAGCGTCACCGTAAACAGATTTGTGACGATGCCGCCATATGTCGCCTCATAGCCAACGCCACGCACAGTCAGTGTTGCGGACGATGCCGCCTCAGGGAAATCAACAGGCAGCTCCACCTCGCCACCCATCGCAGTATGCCAGAATGAATGAACCTCCGGACGCAGAAATATGAATGTCGGGACGCTTGTCGCAGTGCTGACGTTGCGTCCGTCGGCATATGACAGGGACAATACCGCTGTTGCCATTGCGGCTGCAAGATAGTTTCTGGCTTTCATGTTACTGCCTCCCCTCACCTTTATAGGACAATCCCGAAGGACAATCCCGAAGGACAATCCCGAAGGACAATCCCGAAGGACAATCCCGAAGG
>CAZMNN010000030.1:0-9905 GCA_964567665.1 uncultured Lentisphaeraceae bacterium | reverse complement strand
ACAATCCTTCTACGAGTGAACAATATAGCAAAACATTTTTTTTTTCTGCAACAACAAACTCACCATCATGCTCATTTTTTTTGTGCCCCCCAGTCGCCACTTCGACCGCAATTCGTCTGTTGGTTGCACTTCACCTACTGAAGACCGGATAATTGGACACTGCGCGGGGTACACCCATAGTCGCCTCTTCGGCCGCACTGCGCCTATTGTTTGCACTTCGCCTACTGAAGACCAGATAATTGGATGCTGCGCGAGGTACACTCCTGTCGCAACTTCGACCGCAATTCGCCTACTTACTTGGAACCGGATAATTGGGCGCTGTAGTGCTGGGAAGTTAGAAAGTTTCCAATCTTACTGATGTCAAGCAACGAAAGCGCCGAAAAACCTACCAATTCAGCCAGAAGCTCTCAGCATCTCCATAGCTTCGCATGAGACAAAACTCCTTGCAGCATTCGCCTGCAACCGATTCTACATTGTGGGGAATGTGTAATTTTCAAATATGCGAAAAATACACCCGTTTCAGAATAACTCCAAAGCATCCGCAACATTTTGAAGAGCCGAAACTTTGCCGCCGTTGTTCTAATAATAATTCGTCCGCACCGTAATCTCATAAAACGGAACTGATGGATTCACTTGCCATTTTTATCACTAAAATCTTGGAAACTGACTATGCCATGCACTGAAAAGGATTAGTCCGCATCATAATCTTACTTTCCAATTGCATACGAATGACAAGTTTGGTAAAATTTGGCGCCATGATGGTAAGTGTACACTTCCATCACCTTCTCCAAGGAGCGGTGACTTTCAACATTCACGAAGCACTGACTTCCAAGGAAAAGCGACTTACATCCAAAAAAGAATGGTAAATTCTGAAAATCATAGTGCGATATTCTAAAAAATCTCGTAGCACGAGTAATCGTTCTGAAGGAAAAAATCATTCTGAAACCGGTTAAAACGGCAATGAAGATGGAGGCGGCATGAAAAACAGCGACACGACGAATCACAACGCGGCGGAAAGGCCGATAACAGGGTATTCGGAGACGGGACACGCAATGGAGAGAAGTACACCAACGGAATGTCTCGAGACAGGACACACGATGGGAGGAAGCGGGAAAACGGGTCTTTCGGAAGCAGGACGCACAACGACAATGGGATGTTTGGAAGCACATGTCGCAGTGGCGGAAAGTACGACACCTGAGGCCAAGGCAGAACAGACGTGGCGGGCGAAGTATGAACCAGTCGAACGCGCAATCGTTGAGGCGCACGAGCGTCGTGTCGAGAGCCGTCGACGCAATCAACAGAAACGCTGCCGCGCCGTGGGCGACCTCATGGAGGCCACGGAGGGCTTCGCGGCCGTCTGGCGTCGTGAGAGCTGGACGCTCTCCGAGATGGTCGAGTGGGCGGATGGTGACGTCTGGACGCTTCAGTGCCTGGCGCGGTTCGTCCGCATGACGGCAACGCGCCGGATCGACCGTCTCCGCCATACAATCCGCCGACCGTCGTACTACGACGCGGAGAACGCCCGCCGCCGCACCCGCGCCGCCGGGCGACGAATCCGGCGGCGCACAACTCTGAACCCATGCCCGACACGCGAGCAGATTCTCGACGCTTGGCTTCTCGTCGGCAAATCCCACGAAGCCACAATCCGGCTCGGAAGCCTCGTCGCCGACCTCGAATGCTTCCTCGACAATAGCCTTATCTTCAACGATAACGGCGCAATCGTCGGACGGCGCGGTGGAGTGAAACGCTGGCTTCAGGAAAACATCCCGGCACTTTATCTGCGCTATACGACTGTCATGCGCTACAAGGCCGCCGCACAGAAACTCCGCCGGATCGCCGGCCTCGACGACCCCGTACCCGCCGCCGTCATCGTTGAACCGCCGTCCGAGGATACTTCTGTTGTCGAACCGCTGTCTGCGGAATCCACCGACGCAGATACCGCCGCCGTTGAAGCATCGAACGCAAACAACTCCGGCACAATCGCGATGAGCGATAGACAGAATATGATGGACAACCACGGCGCGAACGCGGTGGACGACATCCGAAACGTAAGAGCGATGGGAGACAAAAGTATAGGATTATGTTGCGGACGAAATGAAATGTGGAACGCGGCGCAGAGGGATAATCAAACAGAACAGAACGCGGAACATGGAGTAAACGAAAACCAAAACGAGATGGCGGGGAACGAAATGGCGAGGGTGGTGGAGCGTATAGGATTATGTTGCGGACGAAATCAATTCGTGGGTGTGTTGGATGTTCATGATGAAACTGGGGGAGTGGATGGCCAGGATAGGATAGACATGGTGAGTGACCGTGATGGAACGAGAGGGATGGACAATTGTAGTTGGAGGAACATGAAAGCGTACGCGACAGCGATTGCGCGGGCGCGAGTTGTTTGGCAAGAGGTTGTGGCGGACATGGCCGGGCATGGGCCAACGACACTCGTGGCACAAATCGATGCACATGCCATACAAGGCCACCAAACGGAGAATGCCTTGACATAACCATCCAATATAAGGACAACTTGATAAGACCGCCCAATAGAGGATGACTTGTACACTCATAGCTCAGATCGACACGATAGACAAGACCGTACAATCGGGAATGCCTTGTACACCCATAGCTCAGTTCGACGCACACGACAGACAAGACCACCCAATGGGAAAAGCTCTGACATGACCGTACATTATAAGAATGATTTGACATGACCGTACATTAGAGGATGATTTGACGATACCGCCCAATGGAAGGTATCTTGCTTATCTACTCTTGAAAGACACGCTTGCCTGTCCAAAACGTCCCTGGAATCAACCTAAGCACAGCAGTTGGACATCAAGAAACACCAAAGAACCATAACGATTCCGCCGCTGTGCGCAGACCGTTTGCCGCCTCGACACAGCTACATCGGGTTATTTGCCGACGCAAAAGCGGGAGAAGAGAGCGTCGAGCAAATCGTCCGAATAGACCTTCTCCAAAAGCCGCGCCAACGATTACGCCGCTGTGCGCAAACCGCTCGCCATCACTTTACGCAAACTGTTCGCCAACACGACACAGCTACATCGGGTTATTTGCCGACGCAAAAGCGGGAGAAGAGCGCGTCGAGCAGATCGTCTGAATAGACCTTCCCCAGAAGCCGCGCCAACGATTACGCCGCCACCCCCAAACCGCTCGCCGCCGTCCGTAGATCGTGCGCCGCCGCAGTTCGCCGACACCATGCACAGACCGTTCGCCGGCACTGTACGCAAACTGTTCGCCGCCACGATACAGCTACATCGGGTTATTTGCCGACGCAAAAGCGGGAGAAGAGAGCGTCGAGCAGATCGTCTGAATAGACCTTCCCCAAAAGCCGCGCCAATGATTCCGCCGCCATGCGCAAACCGTTCGCCGCCACAACCCAGTCCGGCCGGTCGAGCGCCGTACGCGCATCGCGCAACGCAGCCGCAGCGTCTTCCAGAAACGCCTTCTGCCGCGTCGTCACGTCCGCGCCCGCCTCTTCGTCTGGGCGGTCGGCCAACGCGGCCAAGCGTTCCGCAAGGGCAGCCTTGAGCGCAGGCAACCCCTCGCCTGTGCGTGACGAGACATTCAATCCCAGCCCCGCCCCCAAATCGCATTTCGCATGGACGCGAATCGCACCCGCAAGATCGCAATCGAGCGCCAGCACTACATCCGCCTGTGCAATCAACGCTTCCGCCCGTTCAACGCCCTCAGCCTCCAGCACGTCGTCCGTCGTCCGCAACCCCGCCGTGTCCACGAGACGCACGGGCCAACCCGCGATTTCCATCCACGCCTCAATGCTGTCCCGCGTCGTGCCCGCCCGATCCGAGACGATGGCGCGGCGTTCGCCGAGCAGGGCGTTCAGGAGCGAACTCTTGCCCGCGTTCGGCGCACCCGCCAACACGACGAGCGCCCCTTCGCGCAACATCTTTCCATCCCGCGCCGTCGATAGATGGCGGGCGATTCTCGACACCAAATCATCCACGTCGCGCTTCACCGCCGCATCAAACGACGGCGGAAGTTCGTCCTCGCTGAAATCGAGCGCGTGCTCCATACGGCTCGACACGTCGAGTACGTCCGAGTAGAGCGCATCGTACCGACGGGAGAGTTCACCTCCAAGCCGCGCCTGGGCATCCTCTGCGGAACGATCCGTCCGTGCATCCACCAAATCGATGACGGCCTCCGCCGCCGAAAGGTCGAGCTTGCCGTTAAGGAATGCCCTCTCCGTAAATTCCCCGCGCCGCGCAAGACGCGCACCAGACGCGAAACACGCTTCAAGCACACGGCGCGGCGCAACGCTGCCGCCATGGCCATGAAACTCCACAACGTCCTCGCCCGTATACGAGTGCGGCCCTTTGAACACGAGCAAAAGCCCGCTATCCGCCATGCACCGTACGGAACGTCCGAAGCAATCGCGGCGAACGGATTGGAACCGGCAATGGAAGAAGCGTCCGGCATCCGCATCGCACAGCGTCCGACCGGTCATCCTCTCCGCGACACGCCACGCATCAGGGCCGCTCACGCGCACAACGGCCACACCGCCGCGTCCAGGCGCGGTTGCGACTGCGGCGATTGTGTCGCCGCTGTTCATGCGGCGGCGAAGATCGCGGGGACTGCCGCCGCAAGCCTTTCAAGGCAGCTCTTGAGGTTTACGACATACTGTCCGGACATCGTACCGCGCCCGACGACATCCGATATCGCCTTCCACGCATAGAGCGGGACGCTTGCCCGCTTCGCGACGTGCGCGATTGCGCCAAGCTCCATCTCTCGGACAGTCGCCGCGAAAGTCCTGCGCAGATACCCGACTTCGCTTTCGTCATCCGAGAATCTGTCGCCCGTGGCGACGACCGCATCCGGCCACTGTCCGGCCGCGCAAAGCTCAAAGAACGGCGAATCATACTCGTTCGGGGTTCCGACAGGCGTACCGTTTATGCTGGAAAGGTCGAAGTCGTACTGCACCGCCCGCGTCACGCGGAACAGGTCACCAATCTCCATGGACGGCTCAAGGCCGCCGGCGACGCCGACGTTCAGTATCGCATCGGCATCGAGCGACGACAGTGCAAGCTGAGTTCCGGCGGCGGCGTTCGCCTTTCCGACGCCCGCGACCACGACGGCCGTCTCCGCGCCGCCGATCCGGCCATGCACGACCCTGCGGCCGAACAGCGTCTGCTCGCGCACGTCCGTCATGTTCCGCACAACGGTCTCGGCCTCGCAATCCAACGCCACCACAAACACCTTCATGGCATTCCTCTCACGTCAGCGACGACGCGACGTCACCTCGATCACGTTCACCTGGTTCTGCAGCTGAAGCATCACCTGATTTATCTCGCGCTCGCCACCAAGGACGTCTATCTTCATGCGCGAAACCGTGCCGTCCTCGGTAGGGCCAACGGACAGCGTCTGGATGTTGTATCCGCGCCCGGAAATCAGCCCGACGATGCGTGCCAGCACTCCGGGGCGGTTTTCAACGTAGCAATTCAACCTGTGTATCTGCTCTTTCATCCGAAAATCATCCCTTCCACCGGCTGGCCGCCGGGCTGCATCGGGTAAACGTTTGCGCGGGGTTCGACTATCACTTCGACGAACGACGTCTTCTTCGAGTTGATCGCCTTGCGTATCGTGGCGTCGAGCTTCGCCGGATCTATCACACGATAGGCCTCCGCGCCGTGCGCCTCCGCAAGCATCTTGAAGTCCGGAAGGTAGTCGTACTTCAGATCCTGCTCAAGACGTTCGTTGGCAAGCCGCCCCTTCACCGAAAGGATCGAGCCTGAATAGCGCTTGCCGTAGAACAACTCCTGCCACTGGCGAACCATTCCGAGACAGGCGTTGTTTATGACAACGAACGTGACGGGCAGCTTGTGCTCAACAGCCACCACGACCTCCTCGAACGTCATCTGCGCTCCGCCGTCGCCGCACACCGCAACAACCTTGTGATCCGGTTTCGCGAACGCTGCGCCGATCGCAGCCGGGATGCCGAACCCCATCGTGCCCATGCCGCCGGACGAAAGGAAGTGCCTTGGACAGTTGTGGCGGAAGAACTGGGCAGACCACATCTGCTGCTGTCCTACGTCCGTGACGATCACCGCCTTGCCCTTTGATGCCCGGTCGATGGATTCAATGACCTGCTGCGGCATAATCACATTCTCGTGCATCTGACGGTACGTGACGGGACGCTTCGCCTTCCATTCATCGATCTGCGCCAGCCATTCCGCGTGTTCCGCCGGACGGATGCGCGAATTCACGGTCGTGAGCACATCCTTGACATCCGCCACGATGCCGAGATCCACCTGGACGTTCTTTCCGATTGAACTCGGATCGCAGTCCACATGCACTATCTTCGCGTGTTTCGCGTAGGCGGCAAGCTTGCCGGTCACGCGATCCGAGAAGCGTACGCCGAGGGCGACAATCAGATCCGCCTTGTCTATGGCGTAGTTCGCCGCCGCAGTGCCGTGCATCCCAGAAAGCCTGAGCGAGAGCGGGTCGCGTTCGTCGAACGCGCCAAGCCCCATCAGCGTTGTCGCCACCGGTATCTGCGCCTTGTGCGCGAGATGTGCAAGATCCTTTGCCGCGCCGGCCGCGATCACTCCGCCGCCGGCGTACAGAACCGGACGCTTCGCCTCGTTGACGAGCTTCGCGAAACGATTCATCTGGGAGGTCGTGGCCATCGATTCCGGATGGTATGCGCGAAGCGAGACGCGCTCCGGATACTGGGCCGACGTAAGCGCCCTCTGCACGTTCTTTGGCATGTCGATTACGACAGGGCCGGGCTTTCCGTGCGTGGCGATGTAGAACGCCTCGGCAACCGTCTCCGGAATCTCGTCGGCGTTCTGCACAAGGAAGCTGTGCTTCGTCACGGCACGGCAGATGCCGTTCATGTCCGCCTCCTGGAAGGCATCGGTGCCTATCTGGTCGAGCGGAACCTGCCCAGTGATGCACACGAGCGGGATGCCGTCCATATTCGCGGTGGCAAGCCCGGTGATTGTGTTCGTCGCGCCGGGACCGGACGTCACAAGGCAAACGCCGGCCTTGCCGAGGGATCTGGCATAGCCGTCGGCCATGTGGACGCAGCCCTGCTCATGCCGGCCAAGGACAAACTGAAAAGGCGCCTCCGGCAGACAGTTGAATATGTCCAAAACCTGTCCGCCCGGATACCCGAACAATATTTCCGTGCCCGCCTTTGCGAGCGAATCAACGAGGGCCTGTGCGCCCGTTCTCTCTTCCCTCTTCATCTCCATCTTTCTTTGTCGTTCTGCTGAAGCCATGCCTGCGCGGCCCTGTCGCCGCGCGCCGCCTTCGACCTGATGCGCCACAACAGCGCCTTCTTGTCGTCCGCCTTCACGCCGTTTCCCTTTTCGTAGCACGTGGCGATGTTCTCCATCGCCGGCGGGAAGCCAGCGGCGGCGGCGCGTTCGAACGCCTTGATTGCGCCTATCACGTCCTGCGCCACACCTTCGCCGCGCAAAAGCGCAAGTCCATACGAATTGATCGCCTCCACGCAGCCGCCCTCGGCAGCCCGCTTGAAATACCGGACCGCCCCGACATCATCCCTGTCCACACCCTCGCCCCGGTGGAGCGCAAGCCCGTAGTTGTACTCGCCATACGCATTCTGGAGGTCTGCGGACTTCTTGAACCATTTGGCGGAGAGGGCGGGATCTTTGCCCACTATGCGCCCTTCCCTGAAGAACCACCCTATGTTGTTGATCGCCTCCGGATGCCCCTTCTCGGCGGCGGAGCGGAAGCAGCTGAACGCCTTCTCGTCGTTTCGCGGCGAACCAAGACCCCTGGCGTAGCACATTCCAAGGTTGTACAGTCCGTTCGCATCGCCCTTTCCGGCCGCCTTTCCGAAGAAGCCGATCGCCTCGCCAAGCACCCGCGCAATCTCGTTGGTGGAGAGGCTTTCGCGGATCACGTCGTTCACGAGCATCGTCCCCCAGGCGTTCTCGGCCTGCACATTGCCGCCAACCGCAGCCCGCTGAAGAAGATTGGTGTCGCCGGAATCAAGCGCGAGCAGATACCAGGCCAACGAGTTGTTCGTCTTGTGGGCGAGAGCCTTGATCTTCGGGCGGCTCTCCGCAAGATACCGCTCCCGCGTCTCTTCGTCCAACCGCGCCGCCTGAGGGGCATCGCTGTCGCGTGAAACTATCGCAAGGACAAACTGGTGGAGCGTCTTTCCGTCGGCCGCGTGCGGCGCAATCTCCGCCGCAGCGTCCGCAAACGCCTTCGGCGACCCTGACGCACGGGAATTAAGCAGACGCACTATGGCGTTCGCCTGATCGCCATAGGACGCCAAAGCGAATGTCGCCGCAAGCAGCGCCACAAATCTCGACTTCATGCCAATCCGTCCTCTTGCTGTATTTACTGTATGTTGAAGCAGGGGATTATAGCATATATCGCAGCAGATATGCATTGGCCGCTCCACGATCGTCTCGTCATGTTACTTGTCAAAGTAAATGCGACTACCATAGTCGCATCTACTTGTTCCGAAGAGATGGTGAGATTTCCGGAATCGACATTGGTCGGCAGGCCATCACCTTCCCCCTGTCTAGTTCGATTCTGATAGACTATTCCACCGTTCCTGCATAACAGGTGTTGTGACAGCCTCTTCGCAAGAACTGGCGAAAAGAATGCCCGTGAGACGATGGCCATCGTCTCACGGACTGTAGCGACAGACCCGTCCATCCCCAGGTTCGGCAACCCGACCCATAGTCCGCCACGCGCACTGCGCCTGTCTTCTGCGCCTTCAGCGGCGTCTTGCCGCCGTAGTCGCTCGCGCCCCGGTCCGGAACGTCCGAGTCTCCCACCCTGTGCAGCCACGCCGCCTTCGACATGTCGCGCAAATGCCCCTCAAGCCAGTCCTCCGTCCGCACCTCGCCCGCATCCAGAGCCCGAAGCGCCGATTCCGCGTCCTCCAACGCCCCGCCGATGCCGCCGCCCCTCCGGCTGTAGCGCACCCCGTTGCGGTCTGCCGCCGGTTCTGCTATAATCCCCAGCTGTTCTTGAGAGAAATCTGTCTCGTCAAGAAACCGTTTCGCGGTCTTGTTCCTCCCTGGCAATTGGAGCCTGTGCGGGAAAGACCGCGATATGTTTTTTCTGTCCGCATAAAGCAGATAGCCGCCGTCTATCCACGACTGCACGGCAACGCCGTCATCCCTCACTGCCGCCGAATTGTCCTTCATCCCGAGATTCGCCGCGCCCCTGTACCCCGCGATCGACGGTCGAAGCTCCTTCTCTTGCGTTCCGCGTCCGCCATGTGGTATACTACCGCCCGGAACAAACGAAGAAATATCTTCGGGCGTTTTTGCATGGTTGCCGTCGGCCTGTTCGTTTAGCGTTGAGATTGTCAGCCCGTTCAGGCCAATGACGGCAACCTTGTTCTTGTCTATGAATAGCAGCTTCCCGTTCCGGGCAAGCCCCGTGTAGAAGTTCTCGTTCGCCTCCTCGCGCGGATATGCGCTTGCAAGGAACTCATGTCGGCCGTTTCTGTCGATGCTTTCCCGAAGAACGACCATGACGGGCTTCTCTACGCCGCCCCGCGTGGCTACCTGCATCCCGGTCAGCACGACATATGCCTTGCCGTCGTGGAATACGGCTGCGGGCTGGCCATACGCCTCCGGGAGACCGACGATCTGCCGCTCGGTGAATCCGTGGTCGCGGCGGAGCTTGCGCACTATGTCCGTTCGCGTACGAATCGGAAGATCCGACACCCCGACTGCCTTCAGCATGTCCGGCATCTCCGAGAACTCAACCTCGCGGCGGCGTCCTACGGGCTTGCCGTCCGAATCTCCAGAAATCGCTGTGCGCACATCCTCACGCAGCTTCGGGTTCACATGGACGGAGAAGCGGATGTCGGGGTTCTCCTCCGAGAACGCGCCGGTGTTGTCCGTCGCCGACTTGACCTGCCCATTTTGCGA
>CAZMNN010000029.1:17239-29430 GCA_964567665.1 uncultured Lentisphaeraceae bacterium | reverse complement strand
ACACCGTCGTCGGGTTGTCCGGCGAGAAGCGGAAGCCGTTGTACCACCGCCGCAGTTCGGCGCGGTAGACGTCGTAGGAAAGCCCCATGACCTCCGCGTGCTCCCGCAGATGCTCCTCGAAGTTCGCCGACAGCTCCTCCTCCGTGTAGCCGAGCATCGTCGCGTATTCGCGGCGCATCGACACGTCCACGATGTTGTTGAGCGCGGAGAACACGGACATCTTCGTGAACTTCGATACGCCCGTCATCATCAGGAAGCGGATGTCGCCAGTACGATCCTTCATTACCGTATAGAAAGAGGACAGGCGGCTGCGGATCGCCTCGGCAAGCTCCGGTCTGTCAAGCGCATGGGAGACGGGCGCGTCGTACTCGTCGATCAGGATGACCACGCCCTTCCCGCCGTTCGCGGCGGACAGCGATTCGATTGCCTTGCCGAAGTTATCCGCCGACAGCATCGCGTCGTCGTAGACATGCCCCGCATCCTCTATGCGGCTCTTGACCTGAATGGCGAACGACCGGTCGAACGATTCGATGTCCGTCGTCACCACGGCACCGAGATTGAAGTGCAACACCGGCCACTTTTCCCACGCCCAGTCGGTCTCCGCGATGGCCAGCCCGTCGAACAGCTCGCGGCGGCCCTGGAAGATCGCCTTCAAGGCGGTGATCATGAGCGACTTGCCGAACCGGCGCGGACGTGCGAGGAAGAACATGCTCGTGCCCACGTCCGTGACGAGGCGGTGGAAGTACGCCGTCTTGTCAACGTAGATGCACCCCTTCCTGCGGAGGTCCGCGAAATCGCTCGTCGTAGTCGCTATCGGTCTCATGGGCGCAATTATACCATAATGCACGTAGAGGTTTTCACTTCCTCGATTGGCGTGGAGAGGAGGGAAGTCGCAACATCTCATGATCCAGCAAAAGAAAGGCCGGGCCTGTGGTATGACAGGAAAAGAAGCCCACCACCACCTTACAAAGTCACCTATTTGCGACCACAAGTGCAGATCGGACTGTGCGCGTCAGGAATGGCAATATGCTATAATTCCAGCAATTGATTATTGTGAAAGTCACGTCATGAAGTGCCATGTTCCAGATTGCCGCACCACCCTCATAAAGGTCTCGTTCTATGTGAAGAAACGCGCCATAGCCGAGTGGAAGACAGAAAAGTATGTTGGCTTATTGCGGGATTGCAAGAGCGCATGAGAATCCTCCTTTACAAAGACAACCTTTCGACTGGACGCGGAGCCGACCGTGCAGTCACCGCGCTTGCGGCGTCGCTTGCAAAGCGTCACACAGTCATCATTGCCACGAAGTCCGAACTCAAAGTGGCTATGGACACTATGGTTCAAGTAATCCAGTTTTCGGAATTGAAGGATCTGAAGATTGCAATCAACGACATACGTCCTGACATCATCGTTTCGGCAGGAACAAATGAAACGCTTGACCTTGCGTCAATCCATCCCAAATCATTTCCTTGCCCTGTCGTACACCAGTTCCACATCTACCCGCCAACAGCGTTCAAGTGGAAGCACTTCATCCGCAATTGGAAGGTGCGGCTGGCAATCAGGCGATGTGCGGCAGTGCAGGTTCTGCTGCCGGCCTACGTTTCTTCCGTGAGAAAGTGGCTTGGTGCCGACAGACGCATCGTCGTAATCGGCAACGCCGTGAATGTCGACAATACCCTTCACGCGAATTTGCGTAATTCGCCCCCTGTTGATATCGCAGACACGCACACACGAAGACCATACGAAGTGCTGGAGAGTTGTCACGGCATGCACTCGCATATCGTATATCCCGCAGCCATCAATAAGGATAAGCGGCAGGAACTGCTCATTAAAGCGTTCGCACAGATGGGCAATCGAGATGCAGTCCTGTCGCTCTACGGAAAAGGCAAGCCCAAATATATCGCTCAACTGAAGCGCCTTGCGGCAAAACTCGGCGTGGCTGAACGCATTCGGTTTGCAGGATACTGCGACAATCCAGCCGCAATCTACGCTGATGCCGACCTTGTCGCATTCCCAAGCCGAATAGAGGGTCTTCCCTTGGTCATTATGGAGTCCGCCGCATTCGGAAAGCGTGTTGTCGGATGTTCGGACTGCATTGCAAGTGCGGAACTTGTCCCGCGCTTTGGAGGAATTATGTCCGCACCCACGCCCAAGGCGCTGGCTATTGCTCTTGATGGAGGTCTGATGTCTGCCACAACGGAAAATGCCTCCAACTCCAAAATCCAGGATGCGCTCAATGCGTTTTCCCCGGACAACATCTGCCACGAATGGGAATTCCTATTTGCATCACTATCATTGGACTGATCAAGAGGTGCAAGAAAGCGGTTGATTTCATCTTCAGTTTAGGACGCAACGCATCCAATCGCCTCTTATCAAGCATCCACCGCATTTACATGGATGCGGTGGATGCTGTTTCTATCGTTTTTACAAGACCCGAACCATCAGCATAGCACTGATCGTGACTATTGTGACTTATGTGAGATTACGCCAGTCGGCCAGCCGACGGTTGAACATTTCGCATAGCCCTACGCGGAAACTCTGCGGCACCTGTGCTGTGTAGGATTCCGATCTTTGGGGAATGGAATCGACTGCCACGCAATCATGAGAAATGACAATCGTCTCAAAACATGGTGTAATGGTGACAGCATTTCCATATATTTGCCAAACTATCTGCGAAGCATCCTTCCTGTTTGACAAACTGGAATATTTCATAGATCTGAAACATGAATCCATGAGCGGCTGGAAATGATATAATGCTACCATTAATTCAAGAGACGCACACATCGTCTACCACGAACATTCTTCAATGGATTTTGGAGTGAAGCCAATCTGTTTGTGGAGATGATTGGAGTGCGATTATCCGTTAGACTGCATTATGTATTTGGAGAAACAAAAATGGCGAATGTGATTACGTATGGAACATTTGATCTGTTCCACATTGGACACTTGCGGCTTTTGGAACGTGCGCGGGCATTGGCTGGCGCAGACGGAAAATTGATTGTTGCCGTTTCAACCGATCAATTCAACTGGAATGCGAAAAAGAAGAAGTGCATAATACCTGATGACCAACGAATGGCAATTGTCGCGGCATTGAGGTGTGTGGACAAGGTCATTCCAGAGACATGCTGGGAGCAAAAGCGCAAGGATGTAGTTGAGAACAAGGTTGATATATTTGTGATGGGGGATGATTGGGCGGGTAAGTTTGACTTTTTGTCTGATCTTTGCCGCGTCATGTATCTGCCAAGGACAGACGGGATTTCCACCACTGACCTGAAAGCAAAGATGGGCGGAAGATGTAAAGAATGCCGCTGAGACCTCGCGTAAGGAATAAAGCAACATCGCCTTAATCAAACAAATTGCGGGATCGACAAATCCAATAATTCTTCTCTGTCTCGCTACAGGCGCTCGGTGTCCTCAACCAAACCGGCGAATTTCGTGATGCCGAATCGGCGGCAGATGTCCTGCGTATGCGCAAAATGCGGCGGTTGTGCAACAATGCGAATGCGGTGGACGAGCGGATGGCGTTGGAAGATTTCCAGCGTGTGGGAGAGGACGGGTTTTCCAAGCATTTCGAGAAACTGCTTGGGCGTGGCCGTGTCCATGCGTGTTCCGCACCCTCCCGCAAAAATCAAGGCAACATTCATTTCCGCATTCATATGGACAGGTCTCCCTTTAAGAAGCCACAGACATAGGTGTAGCCGCTCCTGCGAAGTTCCTCACTCGCATAGATGCCTGTAATAATCTTTTCATGTTGAAAGCATAGCATAAATGCGAATCTTTCAACCTTTATCGCCAAGCCTACCAGCTTCGTATTCAGCCTTAAGCCTTTCAAATCGCTCCCTGTCGCGATACGCAAAAACCTTGGCCGGATTTCCGCCCGCAATTGCGCAGGCCGGCACATCGCCATGGACCACGCTACCTGCTTGAATTATCGCGCCTTCGTGGATATGCGTACCCGGAAGAAGAATAACCTGTGCGCCTATCCATACATAGTCATCGACGAACACATCCTTGGTTACCCATTTTGAGTCGAACGGAAGCCTATCTCCCTCATAGTTATGGTTTCGCGTGAAGATGCGAAGCGAATCACCGCACGCGATGCAGTTTCCGAAACGCAGTCTCCCGTTCCCGCTTGCCCAAACGCCTTGAAGCGCAACGTTGTCGCCAATCTCGGTCTTTCTGGTAAGATGGACTTTACCGCCGCCACCGCACCGGAAGTTCCTGCCTATCCGTTTGCACTTGCGTCGCGCCGGAAGTGCCATGAAGAACGACTTCATGCGGGAGCGGATGCTGCCACGCAGCCGACCCGTCATAATTGGCACAGTCACAAGCCAAATGATAAAATTAATGAATGCCATTGTGTTCGCCTCCTTTCACCATGTGTACAATCCAAAAGCCGAACATCTTTATCCGTATGGCGAATCTGCTGATCTCAAAGTGGAAAAGATGCCAAAGGCGGTACGGACGCAGTTCGTCCACGCCAATCCACTTCGGAGCATATGGTTCGCAAGATTCCATCCGTTCTTTTACGGCCCGCATTGCCGCCGGCACATTCGCCCAATCCAACGCCCCGAAGTCCGCAAGGTCGTAACGCCACCATGCCAACTCCTGAAGCGCACTAATGGTTGCGTCGTCGAACCTAAATTTAATCACGCGAGCCGGAACGCCACCGACGATCGCATATGGCGGAACATCCTTTGTGACAACAGCGCCAGCTGCCACCACCGCTCCATCGCCGATCTTTACACCACCCATAACTATGGCATGATCGCCGATCCACACGTCATTTCCGATGAAAACAGGCCGCGACATCTCATGCCCCTGTGTTGTCACCGTCTTCCCAGTCCAACGTTCCCAGCCAAGATAATGTGCATTGTATTGCCGCGCCGTCGTCGACAGCCATGTTGTGGGATGATCGGTAAGCCCTATCTCAACATGGCGTCCGATCGACGTATAGCGTCCGACAGACACATTCCGCAGAACACCGGTCTGAGCCACGCCGTCTACGCTGGAAAATGCACCGAAGGATATGGCGGATTTGAAATCGACGTCGCCAGTCAGACGGCATGGCCGCTCAAATGAACATGCATTGGATAGGCGCAGACGCCCCAACGGGAACTCCACCCCGGTTGCGCTGCGGATAAACCGCCTGACGCGGCGCGTTGACCAAATCAGAAGTTTATTGGACATCTTCCCGCCTCAGTGATTGAACCTCACGCCAAGAACCCCATACCCCTCGTTGCGCAACCGCTTCGAGAACCGTTTCCACAATTTCATGACCAGTTTCGTAAAGCCATGTGGCTTGGGGATTGTGCGGCCCTTTAAGGCAATGCCGTCCAGAAACGCCCATTCCGCAGACGTGCGGCTTAAATCGTAGACTCCGCTAACACGACGATACCGACCTCCGGAGAACGGCGATCCATCCGGCCATCTTTCACTCTCGACATACGGCGAATCAAACATGGCACGGAATTGCATCACGTGCAAATCGATCTCCGTTTCCGGAAACATCTTCCGGACAGCAAAAAGCAGGTTCTTGGCTATCGAACCATCAAACGAAAATGGCGTGGCGAGAACCATCAGCACGGACTTTCCTGGCGAGAAGCACGACATCATGCGTTTAATCCGCCTGTTCAGCGTATTCACAAACATTTCGTATCCCGCATCGTCTTCAATCGGCTTCCAGAAATGATGGATGAAACAATAGCCGCTTTTGACATCCTTGTATTTGAACGGAGCAAGTCCACCAACGCCCTCACGTTCAAGGGGGACAAGATTCTCACGCCGAGCGAAATCGGAAAAACCTGTCGCAAAAGCCGAAACAAGCCACTCGACGGACTGCGCCCCTTCCATATACACCCAATCTAAAGGATATGAACACGGACGCAATCCGCGTGCGCGAAGCTGCGATGCCGCCCCGCAGAAACCACCGAGAGAGATTATGGAATCGTATTCTTTCTTCATGTCAATGAAATTTCTCCTCCGCCACAAGTTTCTCGTAGTGGTCTTTGTCACGATACGCAAATACCTTGGCTGGATTTCCACCAACGATTGCATAGGGCGGGACATCGCCATGCACTACCGCTCTCGCTTGAACAATCGCCCCTTTCCCGATTCTTGTGCCGGGTAGGATTGTAACGCCGTATCCAATCCATACGCATTCAGCTATTTCCACATCTTTTACGATGAAGGTGTTGTCGTATGGTACAGCACTCCCCTCATAGTTGTGGCTTTCAGTCATGATCACAAGGTCTCCACCTGAATGGAAGTAATCCCCGATACGGATGTTGCCTCGTCCGAGGAGTGATGCGCCATTGAATGAGACGTGCTCGCCAAGATACACGTTGTCACAATATACATCTACCGGGCCGCCGCAATACAGTCCCTCCCCCAGCGCCTTTGCCTTGCGCCTAAGCCGCAGACCATAATACCAGGATCGCAACTGCACTCTAACACGCCCCCTCCGGGCATGCCCGGGAATTAAACATGCAATCAGTTTAACAATAACAAGAAACATATCCCTTCCGCAATCTATCAAGCCGTTTTGTGCTGAACCAATTTTTCTTCAAGGAACGACAAGATTTTACAGGAAGATGGTCTGCCATCCGCAAGCCCTGCATGTTTAAGGGCCTCCCTACGAACATTCGCATTGACATCAATGCCTTGAAGAATCACCGTATCCAAGATTTTCAAGAGTTCTTTATTATCGTGTACACCATAAAAGGTGCCATACAATTCCTTAAGGCATTCGACCGGTTGCAGCGAATTATGCGAAGACAAAAGATGGACAATGGGTTTACCCGTCATTGAATACTCTGTCAAGAACGAACCGCAATCAGTAATCATCGCCGCTGATCTGAGAAATATCGGTGCATAATCGGCATCCATGCACACCGAACCAATTCTTTTCCATCTCGAATAATATGTTTCTGCTTGAGCATTGGTGTAAAAACCATATTCAACCAGAGAATCCCTCAACAACGGATGAGGTTTAAAACACCAACATATTTCTGGATGCCGCTCCGCAAAATCAAGAATGGCCTCCCCGCTCCATTCAAACGTACCGTAGCAACATAGCGTACTGCGCGACAGCATATGGAAAGTCCAGTGAGGCGCATATATGACAACCTTATCCGTTCTGTCAACGGATACGGAAGGTTGCAACAAGGTATCGAGAGCGGGATGCCCAACAGGAACAAACTCGCACACATATGGGACACCACGCAATGCGTTTTGAAACGACGCCGCAAAGGAACTTGACATCACCATGTAATATGTCAACGTCTTATGGAAGTCCGAGTCGCAATCGAAATTCGGATTTGAATAATTGGAAACATAATATGGAACGTAGCACGTCAATGCATATCGGCTGACACGAAGTGTCGACATCGAATCACGAATCCCCCATGGCTGCTGATAGAATACCACATCAGGAGAGTATGTCTTGATGTCGTTTTCTTCCCTACGTGAGATATCATAGCCATCTACGAAAGCCATCCCTCTATCGGCGAACCACTTGCGCCTTTCCACATAGACGGCATTTCGAGTGTGTCCATCAAGGCAATACTCCTGTTTCGCAAGATCAACCAAAACAAATGGCTCAAACTTTGCCGATGCCTTAAACTGGTCGTAAACAGTCTGACATTTCCATTTGCTCACTTCCGTAACATGGAAAAAAATGCGTATCTTACGGTCTGTCGGCAATGCTGCTATTCTACGATGTACATTTGCGTAGTTTTTGCGAACGTACCGCATTTCATGCCCTTGAGAAATGCTCTTTGACCACCATTTGATGCGAAGATCAAAAACAAACACTGCATGCTTAAAACGAAACCTCATTGCCGTAAAACCAGGGAAACGGATGTTGGACACAAAGTCAACATAATCCATAATTGCGGTGCTGCGAACCTCTCGAAGATTCTTGTCGAGGCTTTTTTTCCAAATCTTCAGCAGTTTCACCATATAGAAACGCTGCCACCGTCGCCTTAGTGCCGGGTGCGAAGTGCGCATCGCCAAGTCAAGTCGCTCGATGACGGTACGCATTGCATGGGCAATATCCGCCGGACTGCGATTTTCCCAAAGCGAATTCTGGTGCCGGACATGACAATACAGGGGTTTGTCGATAGCAATGCGTTTTGGATGCCTGATCTCCGTCTCAAGAAAGAATGCAAGATCCTCTGCAAATTTGACATCAAGAAATCGAATGCCGACAATCGCCGACAGCCTGTACAGCTTATTCCAGACATAGATGGATGGGGCGCCCTTCAGTGAATCCTTGTGAGGATTGCCACCGATCTCGGAATTCCATTGATAATGGACGATATCAGCGTCTAAACCATCGAACGCCGCAAGTGCCTCCTCCAGCATCGTCGGCAACGGAATATCGTCTGCATCGACAAAAGTGACATATTCACATCCAAGCCTCTCCGCTTGCTCCAATCCTACGTTGCGAGCAGAACCTGGACCTGAATGATTTCCGTTCAGCACCATGAACCGCGAATCTTCGCCGGAAATGTCGGTAATATAGGCTCTGCCGCCATCGATTGAGCCGTCATCCACGAAGTAGGCGATGAACTCTGGATGCGTCTGAGCCTTGAGCGCATCAACAAGCCGAGGCAGCGTATCTGCCGCATTGTAGAACGGAACAATGACAGCAACCGTTGAATTCATACGGTGGCCTTTCTCCTGTCAGAAGGGATGCGCAGACAGGTATGGCGACATTTCACGATGTCTTTGTCTTCCATTCGGCTATGGCGCGTTCCTTTGTGGGAAAAGAAACGCCAATGAGTGTGATGCGCCTGCCGAGAACGCGGCACTTCTCGGTGTTGCGTTTCGCATATCTTCACGACGGAACGAAAGAACATCTTGCCTTGCGAAAGATCAACGAGGGGCAGGATGCGGTCAGTCTTGTCTATATAGGTGTAGCCGCTCCTGCGAAGCTCATCGAACGTATAGATGTCTGTCACAATCTCTTCCATGCCGCAATTATACCACAACGATGATGTCCTACCCAAACAACCATCTCTGTGTGCAAGTCTACCATACCAAAGCGTATGCAGCAAAAGTATCGGCATTGCGCTTTTACAAGGTATGTGTGTCGGCTATGTTTTAGGACGGCGCAAGCGTTATAGCACGGTGCAGCTATCGCAATCATTGAGCCACTCGTTGAAACATCCACTCAACTTACCATAGTTGTTGTCGAGAACAAAGACATTCTTCTCCAGCATGGCGGCAAGTATCGCGCCATGCAATCGCGTAGAATACACCTCATCATAGGCACTTATAAATTCAACGGCACCCTTAAGAGCGATATCTTTGGCAAAGCACCTGTAAAGGAAACATTCTATGCGCTCTCCCAATGACAATGCCACATGCTTCTTGAAGAACTTGACAATTTTGCTGATGCGCTTCAAGGATCGTGGGCGATTGTCTGTCATTATTGGCCAATCGCCGCAATCCACGTCCTCACCAGTAATCTCCTCTGCATTTTCGCTTCGTTCCTTATCGTGACGTACAATATAAAGCCGTCGACCATTAGATGGCCTCTCGAATCGCTTAAATCTTCCTATATCAGCATAAAAAGCCATGTCAGGCACAAGCCGCACATCGTTACCGAATTGCCTGATGGCAAATTGAAGCGATTTCCTGTCCCTAACGCAAATTGTCAGATTCTTAAGCGTCTTGAAAATCTCTGCATCATGAACGAGCGCATCTTCTTTTTCATAGCAGATAGATTGCGGAAGAATGATGATGGGATTATCCGGATAGCATGAGATTGTATCCATTATATTCTCCCATCCAGAACGCCACAAATCTCCAAAGAATCCACCGCCTGCAACCAAAATCACGATTTTTTTTTCAATCGGGACAGGTCTGCACCTTCCGCATCCAAAAGTTCCAAGACATTTGTGGGGACATTTCTTAAGCATCTCAATAGTCCCCTCCCAAATCAATGTGTCACCGGGATTATCGTAATAAGGAAGCCCCCAAAAAACATAATCCGCACTGATAAGCGGCAAAACGCGCTCATCAATGGTTTTCCTAAGATACGTAAGTTTTTGTGCAATTCTCATCGTGTGGTTGAGTGCTTGATGAAATGACGCCGCAACTTCTTGCCACGCTTATGAAACCAGTTTTTGAGCAGAACCATACGCTTCTGCAGTTCCGTTAGCTCAATGTTGGAATCGACAAGTTTTGTATTGAAGAAGTCATGCAGTTTGCTGTTGAGCCAATGAGTGCCATCCTCGCGCACCCGGTCACGAATGTCGCCATATCGCGCCCTATACTCATTTGGAATAAGCCCCAGTGTCATCAGCGCGTGTCCATTGTAGCAATGTGCAATCGGACAACGGCCTACCGGACGCGAAGGGAACGGCAGTTCCGGATGGGCAAGAACATCGCCAAGTTCCATGTGTCCATAGCAACATGTTGCACGCCCAGTCGCCATGTTGATATGCGCAGACCATGAGCCGGCATAGCAAAAGCCTTTTTGCTTCTTCCCGAAAATAGTCTTCTTGAACTGCCAAAATCCGGAATCAAACGAACTCCATATCTTGTCATATTCTTCCATGGAAAATCTGGTCAAATAGGAGATGTTTGAAGTTTTGTCATCACGGGCGATTGAAAGATGCGGAAGTGCCCCAAAATGCACCGTGGAAAATGCTTTAATCTCATCAATTAAGGGAACCATATCGTCATCGGGAGTGATCTCAATAGTGGCAGATGCACCCGCCGCCCATGCCTTTTTCACATTGTTCGCAAAAAGATCTAACAATTTTTTTTTCTTCAACTCCAGATAGTGAAATGAACACTTGAATTCCACTCGTTGCAGAAATTCTCTGTCCCAAGACAGAATCTTATCGAGCATTGGAGTGATGGTCATATTCGTGACAATTTCAGCATAGTGTCCAACTTCGACCAAAGCTTTGACATACAGATCGAGGTTTTTGGTCAGCAATGTCTCGCCATCGGCACAGAAATTCATGTAGCACCTTCCACCCAAGCGTTCCAATGAAAACGCCTTCGCAAAATCATCGGGAGAATAGCTGTACGCCTTGATAACATTCTTCGCGCTGCGCCAAATAGCAGTACTGACAACGGAGATTGCAGATCGACATTGGTATTCCGAAAAGGAGCACCTTTTTATTTTGATTGCTACTCATGAATTTGACCTTTTTCAAGTGATTCAAAAACTTTCATGGCATGTCTGAACGCATCGCCAATCGCATCTGCCTGTTGCGATTCACAATAGGATTTCACCAATCCTTTGTAGCGTCGCTCACACATTGTCCGAAGAACGGCAAGCCGAGTCTTATCAAGAAGTTTTTCCGCAACAATTTCGTACCCGCGAAAATAATCCATGTCGCGTCTAACCCTGAAATCGGCATCCGCTGAAGTCATTATGCTGGACGGTCTCTGCCGATAGACATAAAGCTTCTTGTCAACATAAACAATTCGTTTGGCAACATTCATGTACAGCCGATGAAAAACCTCGTCTTCATGGTAGTATCCATCAGGGAACCGGATCGACTCAGTTGTCAAAATCATTCTTTTAAAGAGCTTTGCCGGTGCCGTCACTGCAAGATGCGCGAACTCGAATTTGCCTATCGTTCGTGTACCGTTTTTCGGCAAGGAGAAATAACGCTGCAGTTTCTCACGATATTTCTTCGCAACTATGCACTCATTCTCCCAAAGAAGTTCAACATTGCAGCAAGCCACATCTGCATCGCTCTCCATAATGGCAGCATACAACTCTTCACAGGCGTAAGGCGAAAGATAATCATCGCCATCACAGAACATCACGTAAGGTGCAGATGCCAGTTCAAGTCCTGCATTGCGAGCGGAGGAAAGACCTCCATTCTTCTTGTGAAGAACCTTTACGCGAGAATCACAAGAGGCATATTCGTCACAGATTGCAGGGCAACCATCGGGAGAACCGTCATCGACAATGATTACCTCTATTGCACACAAGGATTGACGCAAAATCGAATCCACACACTGTCTAAGATATTTTTCAACTTTATAGACAGGCACTATCACCGACACATGTGGATGTCCATCCTCAATACTACATAAGCAATGGCCAAGCCTCGGCGAAGTTAATGGGCATATGTCAGCCCCCCCTCCCACCCCCCCCCCCCCACACACCACCCTCTGACCCCCTACTTTTGCCTCTTTCTTCTTTCTTTGGTGT
>CAZMNN010000029.1:0-17229 GCA_964567665.1 uncultured Lentisphaeraceae bacterium | reverse complement strand
TTAACCCCCACTCACCCCACCCCCACCCCCCCACACGACCGAAGTTTAATTGGCTTATTTCCCCCCCCCCCCCCCCCCCCCCCCAGTTTACTCATATTCTGTGATTTATTATCTATTTTTTGCGCATTAGATGACAGCAGTGATTGTAATCTGCCATAGCGCCTGTTTAGTGCGTTTACTTTGCTGTGTACGGCATAATGCCGCGCAACAAAACTTTGCACAAGCAGACTGACTGCATACGCACGAAGCAACCACTTGTGGTGCCATGAAAGAGATATCCGGTAGTTCGCCAAACGGGCAACCGCCTCAAGGCGCTGCAACGACGGATTCTCCGTATCGGTGGTGGGCTGCAATCGACGAAGATAATGGCAAAGAGCTTCGACATCATTCCAGTTTGCACAGTCCGCGTCAAGTCGACAGGAAAGAACGGCAAAACGATATTTGGGATGGGAAATCAGCCACGGATCTCGGCAACCTACACTGCTGTCTACCGCAAACTGGAAATCCGTCAGGCGTAAATGACCGTCATTTCCCATGAGGTAGTTATCCGCCGTCCACATGTCTCCATGTACGATTCCGGTTCTCTGAAGCACTTTCGCCATCCTCTCGAAATCACCTGCGGCGACAGCCGCGTACCGTTCAGCTAAATGCGGAATGAGACATATCTCCGTCAGTGTTGGCCCCGGCAAAAACTCGATTACGACAAAAGCCTTTTTGCCATCCGGGGAACACCATAGCGCCAACGGCTCGGCACACACGGCGGAATCGCACGAAAACATCCGCCTCAACATTTCATATTCGTTGCGAATCGAATATGGCGCACGAGACGAACACTTCACTATGCATGGACGCCCTCTGTACCGCGCTTTGTAGAATATGTCGCTCGCCACCTTGTGTTCAAGGAATGCCCTGCAATCCGTAAGCCCAAGTTCCGCACCCTTTGTCGCAATCAGTCGATCCCATTCGCGTCGCAGCCTTGGAGACAAACCCTTGTATCGCGCCTTTACGCCGCAGTGTTCGGCCAGGTATCGCTTGGCGCGGCGCAAAACCTTGTGTCTCACCATGGCCGGACAAAACGAATCAATCGGAATCAAGGTGCGGTCAACTGGCTCAAAATCGACTACACGAAGGCGGAACATGCCGTCTTCAAGATGCTGAACGACAATGTTCTGCGTGTCGTAGAAACGGACGGCATACGCGACAAACGAGCCGAGAAGCAACCAGAATTCCTTCAGCAGCTTCGCCTTTGTTCCGGCATCCGCCGCACGGTATGTGCGCGAAAACGGTTCGCAAGGCGTCCCGTCAGCATTCCGGATGATGGATTCCACAAGAACCCAACCGCAGGACGGAAGATAAATCCGCTCCACAACCTCCGGAAAAGCCGCGAAGACATAAGGCGGCAATCTGGCTTTCAGTTCATTGTAGTAGCGATGTTCCTGACAACAGGCATTGCGCCTCCCGTCATGCCGATATGCGCGGATTTCCTTCGCGACGGACGCATTGGGCGCAGTCGCTTCATCACGGTAGCACTTAACGCACAGCTCCGTGCCGGGAATGCGGTAGCAAATGCGGCGGGAACCTTCGCCGAGCTTTTCAAGTTCGCCTGAATGGAAAAGCCGCTCAAGCTCATCTGCGGACGGGATGCGCCACCTTGCCCGCTCTTCAAGCCAATCGGCGATCGGTACGCCGAAAAGAGACATTGATTCATGCTCAGTCTCTTCGGCGTTCAGTGAAGAATGAAACCTGTTGCGATGTCCGGTAAGTCTGCGGCATATGCGCTTCATCCGGTTGACGCGCAGATCCATCATCATTTCGCGTCCATACGCATTCGCCGACATCCCCCATTCCGGAGACTCGTCTTCAAACACAATCACCTTGAAGATGCCGCACCCGCATTTGCGCTCCTTGTTCCACCAGCAGAACCAATCGCTCCGTTCATAGAAATCCGCCAGTTTTACGATAAACGACTTGCGGGGCCAAAGCACCTCCGTTTCGGCAAGTATCTTGAAGTCCTTTGCAATCTCGGTGCGTATTTCCGCCTCAAATGGACGAGCCTTGTCCCAGATTACGGATAGGAATATGGAACGCTTGTCTGACATGCAGCAAAAGACAACGTCTCAATGCAATTTCCGCATCCACCATGTCGGTCGGGGCAACGACCGGACAGGATGGATGCGGATGCCGCCTCAGACGTTCAGCGCGGAGGAGTCCTTCTTCACAGACCCCTTGTCGAGACCCATCTTCTTGAGATCCACGTTGACGACACCCCAAGGCTTCACGTTCTTCCAGTTGCCGCGAGTGAAGTCCGGCACATCAACCGGCTTCGAGCCGTTCCTGACTGACGTCTCGGTAAGCTCGCAGAGACAGCTCGTCGCCGCAAGATCGTAGACATCCATGTCAAGCGGCTCGCCGTTCTGCAGACACCACGCCCAGCGCAGATCCATGATGAAATCCATGCCGCCGTGTCCGCCAACCTTCTTTGCCATCTCGGAGACGTCGCGCCAGAGCGGATGCATATACTTCGCACGGACTTCCGCCGCCTTCTTTTCGTCGAACCATTTGTGCGCCCCACGGTCGAAGCACTTCTCCTCGAACGCACACTGGAACGGATAGTCACGCACGATTCCCTTCGTTCCGGAAATCAGGTTTATGCGCGAGTACGGACGCGGCGAGCTTACGTCGTGCTGCACCATGATCGACTTGCCGTTCGCCGTCTTGATGAGCGTGGTGTTCATGTCGCCCATCGCCGCCGGCGGATCCTTCTTGCGGGGATCGGCGTCGGTGAGGAACTCCTTCTTGAAGTACTCGTAGTTCACGTTGTGCGGGCCATTCTCAAGGGAGACGAGATAGTCGAAGCGGTCTCCGCGATTGATGCCCATCGTCTGGCAGATCGGCACAAGCCCGTGCGTCGGATAGCGGTTGCCCTTGTGCGCCATGTTCTCGCCATAGCGCCAGACCCATTCGGTGTTGTAGTGCTTCTGTGTGGACGGAATCACCTCGCGCAGATCATGGATGTATGCGCCTTCAGCATGGTTGATTTCGCCGAACATCCCAAGACGCGCAAGGTGAAGTTCAAGCAGCTCAATCTCTCCGTAGACGCAGTTCTCAAGCTGCATACAGGGTATCTGCCACTTCTCGGAAGCCTCCACAAGCTCCCAGCACTCCTCGGTCGTAAGGGCGCTCGTAACCTCCACAAGGGCGATCTTGCCGCCGTTGAGCGCACGGAGCGCAACCGGCTGATGCAGATGCCACGGCGTCGCACAGTAGACGACATCGCAGTCGCCGAAGTCGCAAAGATCCTTGTAGGCCTCATCGCCGACATAGCTTTTCGGGACGGTCGGAACCTTCTTGTCCTTGAGCCACTTCAGGTTCACCTCAACGCGTTCGGGATTCTTGTCGCAGAGTGCAACGACCTCGCATCCGGGAATCTGCGCAACGCGGTGGACTGCACCAGTCCCGCGACCGCCGATGCCGACGAATCCAACGCGGATTTTCTTGCCCATCAGCTTGCGGTAGGCATAGCCCTGCATAAGGCCACCCTCGCCGAACCCAAGACGGTTCAGGCGGCACCCTGCCGCAACGGCCAACGCCCCAAGCCCCAACGACCCTTTCAGGAAGTTTCTTCTGTCTGTCTGCATCATCTCGTTTCTCTCCTTGCTTTTAACGGCGGCCCTGCGACCGCGTGTAGTTCACGTTGCATCACATTGCGGCGGACATCTACGAACAATGCCGCCGCATCGGTCAATCTGCCATCTCGGCGGCAAGCTGCGCCATGAACGCATCAAGCGTCATCTGCCCCTTGTCCCCGTCGGCGCGGGAACGGACGGAGACCATTCCCGCCGCCTCATCCCTTCCGCCTACGACCACCATGTACGGCACCTTCATCATCGTGCCGCTGCGAATCTTTGCGCCAAGCTTCTCCGCCGACGTATCGACGTCGCAGCGATAGCCGGCAGCCTTGAGCGCACCCTGAATCTTCCGGGCGTAATCCATCTGCTTGTCGGTGATCGGAAGCACACGCACCTGTTCAGGTGCGAGCCAGAGCGGAAACGCGCCGGCATAGTGTTCGATGAGAATGCCGAAGAAGCGCTCGATCGAGCCAAGCAGCGCACGGTGGACCATGTACGGCTGATGCTCCTTGCCGTCCGCACCGACGTATGTGAGGTTGAAGCGCTCCGGAAGGTTGAAGTCGAACTGCACTGTGCCGAGCTGCCACGGACGGCCGAGGGCATCCTTGATCTTCATGTCGATCTTCGGTCCGTAGAACGCGCCGCCGCCCTCGTCAACCTCGTACGACATCCCCTCCTGCTCAAGCGCATCACGAAGCGACTGCGTCGCCTGCTCCCAACGGGCAGGATCGCCGACGGCCTTCGCGGGCTTGGTGGAGAGATACGCCTGGATGTCGTGGAAGCCGAACTTTCCGAGCATCTTCTTGGCGAACTCCACGGTGGACTTGATCTCCTGCACAATCTGCTCAGGGGTGCAGAAGATGTGTGCATCGTCCTGCGTAAAGCCGCGAACCCTGAAAAGTCCGTGGCGGACGCCATCCTTCTCGTAGCGGTAGACCGTTCCGAGTTCCGCGTAGCGCACCGGCAGGTCGCGGTATGAACGCTTCTTGAACTGGTAGCACTGGATGTGGAACGGGCAGTTCATCGGCTTTACGTAATATTCCTGTATGTACGCATCGTTGCCGTCGCCTTCCTGCACCTTCATGCACGGAAACATCCCGTCCTTGTAGAACGAGAGGTGTCCGGAAGTCTCCCACAGATTGGATTTTCCGACATGGGGCGTGTAGACGATTTCATACCCCGCTTCGTAGTGCCGCTTGCGCCAGTAGTCCTCTATCGCCACGCGGATGCGGGCGCCACGCGGCAGCCAGTGCGCAAGCCCCGGTCCGACGGCATCCGTAATGGTGAAAAGCTCCAGCTCCTTGCCAAGCACACGGTGATCCCTGCGCTTCGCCTCCTCCAGCTTCGCAAGATAGGCGTCGATCTCGGCCTGATCGCGTCCGACTATTCCGTAGATGCGTTGCAGCATCTTGTTCTTCTCGTCTCCGCGATAGTAGCTGCCGGCCACCTTCATGAGCTTGACCGCACCGATCTGCGCGGAGTGCTCGACGTGCGGGCCGCGGCACATCTCGACATAGTCGCCTACGGTGTACGTTGAAATCGCCTCGCCCGACGCCTCTACATCGGCAAGACGCTCAAGCTTGTATTTCTGCCCGGCAAGCAGACGCTTCGCCTCCTCTACGGAGACATCCCTCTGCACAAAAGGCTCGTCAAGCGCGATGAGCCTTGCGATCTCCTTTTCGATCTTCGGAAAATCGTCAGGGGAAAGGCGGTGCTCAAGGTCGAAATCGTAGTAGAATCCATCGTCCGTCGCAGGGCCGATATCCACCTGCACATTGTCAAAGAGGTTCATGACCGCCCGCGCAGTCAGGTGTGCGGCAGAATGCCGCCGCATTTCGTCGGTGATTTCCATTGAATCTTATACTCCTTCAATAAAGTGCGTATTTTACGCCATTGACGGACAAATTACAAGCCCGCTCGGTAGTGTTATCATTCCTGCGCACAGTCCGGTCTGGCGAATTGCAGCCCAAGTGGATCGGCATGGTTTTCTCTTGTCTGAAACTGCGCCACGTGATGCTACAACTTCCCTTTGATGCGCACAGTTTGGTCTGCACTTGTGGTATAATTCCAAGCCGTATTTTACGGAGAATGAACCATGAAGAAGAAATGCGACAAGAGCGTCCGCGCCGTGATCGAACTCAAGATCACACCACAGCGCAACACGGGATTCGGGAAGATAGCGAGCAAGGTCTCGAAGTACGCGCAGGTCGACGCCTGCTTCCTGATGAGCGGCGGATACGATCTGCTCGTGTTCGTGAGCGGATCGTCGCTGCAGGACGTTGCGGAGTTCGTGTCATCGGAGCTTTCGACAATCGACGGCGTCCTCTCCACGGCGACGCACTTCATGCTCAAGACGTACAAGGCCAGCGGCGAATACGCTTTTGAGGACGACAAGCGGCTGCCGGTGGTCTGATGTCTCGCGATTTTACAGCAAGGCACGTCGCTGCGCTGCCGAAAAGCGGCATACGCAAGTTCTTCGACATCGTCGCGCAGCGGAAAGACGTGATATCACTCGGCGTCGGCGAACCTGACTTCGATACGCCCTGGCACATCTCGCGCACTGCGGTGACGTGCCTTGAGGACGGCGGCACCCACTACACGTCGAACCTCGGCACCCCCGCCCTCCGTCAGGCGATATGCCGATACCTCAAACGACGCTTCGGCGCGATATTCGACTGGAAATCGGAAACGCTCGTCACAGTGGGCGTGTCCGAGGCAATCGATCTCGCCATACGCGCCATAACCGAGCCTGGAGACGAAATCATCTACCACGAGCCTTGCTTTGTGTCATACGCGCCTACGGTCAGGATGGCGCACGGCGTCCCGGTGTGCGCCGAGACGCACGTAAAGGATGCCTTCAGGCTCACGGTCGAGACGCTTGAGGAGAAGGTCTCTCCGAAAACTAAAGCCCTTCTGCTGAACTTTCCCTGCAATCCGACCGGCGCGACGCTTTCGATGCAGGACATGAAGGCCATCGCCAGGTTCGTCCTCAAGCACGACATCCTGCTCATGGCGGACGAAGTGTACTCGGAGCTGGTCTACGGCGGCAAGCCAATCAGTTTCGCGTCCATTCCGGAACTCAAGGACAACCTCGTGCTGCTCAACGGATTCTCAAAGAGCTGGGCGATGACCGGCTTCCGGCTGGGATACGCCTGCGGCCCGAAATCGCTCATCGACACGATGATGAAGATCCACCAGTACGGCATCATGAGCGCTCCGACACTCAGCCAGGCCGCCGGGGTAGAGGCCATGGACAACGGGGACGGCGACGTTGAACGTATGCGCTCGGAGTACCGCCGACGCCGCGACTTCCTCGTGGATGCACTTAACCGCATGGGACTGAAGACTCTTCTTCCGAAGGGCGCGTTCTACGTTTTCGCCGATATCCGCCGCACGGGTCTCACATCCGAAGAGTTCTGTCTGCGCCTTCTCAACGAATGCGATGTCGCCTGCGTCCCAGGCTCCGCGTTCGGACAGTGCGGAGAGGGCTTCGTGCGAATGAGCTACGCGACTTCGCTCGAAAAGCTCAAGGTCGCCGCACAGCGGCTCGCCGGATTCGTCGGCTCACTCTCCGCGTAGCGCCGGGCATATCTTGAACGAATCGGGATTCACCCATTCGTGCGGGAATGTGCGGCACTTGTCTGGCTTTACGGGGTTGATTGCGCAGCGGCTGTCTTCCGTCAGGTATGCGCATGAGCCGTCGCCCCGGCTCTTCAGCACAAGACCGCGCCTGTCAGGCGCAACGTCAGTCTCTGTGTCTATGAAGTCCGCCTCAGACATTCCGAGAAAGGACGCAATGCACGATATCTCTTCGTCGGACACCCTGACTATGCCGTCCTTTATCCGGCAACACGCACCGCACCGCTGGCAGACGAATCCGGCCATGTCCACGATTCGGCTTTCGCCTGTTCTGCTCTGTCCAACACCACTCATCTCCGCAGCACCGCGCTGTCCGCTCTCAGCAGCTGACCTTGAGCGTGAGCGTTCCGAGAATGCGCTTCTTCAGCACTTTCGGACGCCGCAGGGGAATCTCAAGGATCATGCTTGCGCCTTCCTCCGGAAGTTCGGGAACATCCACAACGCCCTGCGCTATCGGTTTCGGGACGTTCTTCTCCCCGACCATCGCCGCCAGAGCATCAGCCGGCGCGGACGCAAGGTCTCCATATCCAAGCATCGCGCTTTCGATGAAATCCGCGCCCTGCTTGAGCGCATACTTGGCGGCGAGCCGCAGGAACTGGCGCACCTTCTGGATAGTCACCGGCTCCGTCACCGTGACGGCGAACGCCGTGTGTCCGTCCACCTCCTCGCGGAAGATGACGCGGTTGGCCCAGCTCTCCCCTGTAAAATCGACCTTGCCGCGTGAAAACACGAACTCCCGCGCCGAAGACCTCTTTGCAATCCCCGCACGAGGCCATATCATGTCAACGCATCCGAGGTTGCGGCTTTTGAGCAGCGTCTTCTCCGGAACGCCGTTGATTTCACATCTCACAAGCTCAACCTCCACGAGCCGCTTTGTCGATTTCGCCATATCGTCTCTCCTGTTGTGGTTTGCAATCCGCATACGGCCGGCATATCTGCGGCGACTATCTTTCGCCCGGCCCTCCGCCCTTTCCGTCACGCCCGCCCGTTCCCGATGAATCCGTCTTGATCTGGTTCTGCGAAGCGTCCCACAGCGGTATCTCAATCACTCGGACGATCGGGTACGGCTCCTTCTCGTCTTCAAGCGGCTTCATCCAGAACGTAAGCTGCACCCGGCGCGGGATGCAGTTGGAGGTATCCCACGTGTCACGCCAGTTCGCCTTCTCGTCCTTGAACGGCTCGGACTTGTCCAGCACCCGGCAGTTGAACCCCTGCACGTCCTCGCTCAGCACGAAATGATCCCAGTTGTCGAGATCTTCGTCGTCGAAATCCTCCGGACGGAACTTCGTCTCACCGATCACGTCGCAAACGAGTCCGCCGTTGGCGTATGCCGCCACGTCGCTCTTGCCTGGCTCCACGACGTACATGGATATGTGGTGTGCCGACTTCGCGAAGCGCGAGTTCCGTCCGACGATGGCGGGGCCGAGCTTCGTCCAGGCTATCATGTCCGACTCGTCCGGGCTGTTGCGCGGATTGCCGTCCTCAAGCTGGAACCCGTCGGCATCGGTCGCCTGTCCGCTCGTCGGGAAATAGGCGCTTCTGATGGCGCTTGTTATCTGTGCAAGCGCATAGTCCGCCCGCTGAACGTTGTCCGCCATCTCCGTGGCAAGGTTCCAGTTGCGCACAACCGTATGGAAAGTCCAGGTCGATACGATCGTGAGAATCGAGAGGATCAGCACGGCGAGCATCAGCTCGACTATGGTGAATGCACTTTTCACCGCTTCTTCCTCCATAGCGTGATTACGGTCGTTTCGCTGCGGTCGCGGCTGCGCCTCGCCCGCCCCCACCTTATCACGGTGCGTACGGTGTACAGATAGCCACTGCGCTCAAGCTCCTCGTCGTCAACTTCATCGACCGTACGCTCGAACGTGTAATGGTCAAGCTCCTCCCGGCGGTCACGCGAAAGGTCATCCAGCTCAAGATCCTGCGCAAGCTTAAGCGCGTGCGTCTCCTCGATGTTCAGCAGTTCGTTGTCCAACGGATCGTCCATGACCTGATCCGGGGACGGCAGCGGATACAGCGTCTCTCCAAGCATAAGCACGTACTGCGCCGTCTCGAACCCCTGCGTGGTGCGCATTATCTTCTGGCACTGCATGAACGCGGTGAGAAGCGCAACCAGACCAAGCGACAGGATGATGGTTGCGCACATCACCTCAAGAAGCGTGAACCCGCTTCTTCGCCTATCGTCTGCGGCCGCGACCGGCATGACGCCCCCCATCTTCCTCCGGATCCCCCACAGTCGCCTTTCCGCTGCGCGAGATGTTTATCGCAAAGCCCTCCGAGGATTCGGCCTCGCCCTCCAAGCGCACAATCACCCTGTACGGGTTGACGTTGCCGTTCGTCTCGTAAGTGACGGATACTGGAGGTTCCGTCTCCTCGTCGAGTTCACCTTCCACCGGCTCGCCGTCGACTGTCTTCGGCTTCCGCTCCGGTTGCCTGAGCGAACGCGCCGCCGCAAGCCCCGGATCGAGCGGCGCACCGTCCTCGCCAAGGACTTCAACCGAAAACGTCACGCCGTCGTATGCCCCCTCCGTATCCTCCTTCGCCAGCACCTCCGGATCCAACACCCTGCGGGTGTAGAAGAATCCGTCCTTCTCGTTGCGAGGCGCCGCCGCGCTCGACGCTACCTTGGATTTAGTCTCCGCTCCCTGACGCTTCTTGCGTCCGCCGCCCGGAACGGCGCTCTCCTCCTCGTCCGCCGCCGCATACTCGGCGGCCGTGAGCGTGGTCTCGCCGTCGACTTCGCGGTATATCGGGTCTGATGGAACTCCCACGCCATCCGCCCCGGTCGCCTCGCCTGAAATGCGAACCTCGATCCTGCCGTTGTGGTGGTACGTCACCACAACCGGACGCTGCCGGAGGAGAGCGAGCGACGATGCGTAGCGCGACAGCTGGATGACCCCGCGTGTCGCCTCTTTCGCCTGGACTGCGCCGCGCCCGGACGCCACGCTCATCACGGATGTCGCAAGCATTATCACGATGATGCCTACGACTATCAGCACTTCGATGAGCGTGAATCCTGCGCGACGCACCGGGATGCCTCCGTCAGACGACGCCGTCAGGCGCCGAAGCCGTTATTTCTTCTTCTCTACGTTGGTGATGTCGTCTTCCGTCCCGAACTCTCCGTCCGGTCCGGCAGACGTGATGAGCGGACGCTTCTTGCCGCGCTTCTCGAACTGTATCGGCGTACCCCACGGATCCTCGGTGCCGCCCTGCAGAAGCGCATCCTCGTCCTCCGTCTCCTGCGTGAGCGGTTCGAGGGAATCGGGATACTTGCCGCCGTGCTTCATGCTGTACGCGACAAGCGCCTCCTCTACGTTCTTGATCTGGACGCGGGCCGAGGCGATGCGCGCCTCGTTCATCTTGCCGGTCACGTTCGGGATCAGCACGGCGACAAGCAGTCCGATGATGCCGACCACGACCATGATTTCGATCAGCGTAAAGCCCTGCTCAGCCTTGCGCAGAATCTTCTTAACTTCTTTCTTTTCCATTCTCTTGACCTCCTGTTTGTTTGACTGTCTAAACCGTATGCGTCCTTCGGCGCTCACCCGATCGCGTTGACCATCCCGAACACCGCCATCAGAATCGCAAGCACCACAAAGCCGAGCACCACCGCAACCGCGACAATCAGGATCGGCTCAAGCGCCGTCGTGAACGCCGATATGCTCCGGTTCATGTCCTTCTCGTAGCGCATTCCGATGTGTTCAAGCGAAGCCGTCATGTTGCCGGCCCGCTCGCCCACGGCGAGCATGTCCGTCATCATGCGCGGAAATGCGCCGGACTGCGCCAGCGGCCCTGAGATGGACGTGCCGTCCGTCACCCGCTTCCGCGCATTCGCCAGCGCCGCGCCGATCACCGCGTTGCCGCACGTCTCCTCCGCGATGCGCAGCGCGTTGAGCACGTTCACGCCGTTCGCGAGAAGCGTCTTCAGCGTGAACGCGAGCGAAGCGTAGATTCCGTTGGCGACGATGTTCTTTATCAGCGGCGTCTTCAGCTTGAGTCCATCGAACTTCAGTTTGCCGCCCGGCGTCTCCTTCCATTTCCGGAACCACACCGCAAGCCCCACGGCGCACAGTGCCATCAGCCAGCCGTATCCGATCACGGCATCGCTCATTCCGATGAGAATCCGCGTCGGAAGCGGAAGCGAGCCGCCCATGGACGCAAACACCTTCTCGAAGAGCGGTATTATCCACACGAGCGCCCCGATCACGCCGATAACGCCGAGGGACAGCACTATGCACGGATATATCAGTGCCCCCTTCACCTTGCTGCGTATCGCGTCGTTCCGCTCGTAGTGATCCACAAGTCTGCGAAGCACCTCTATCATCGCGCCGGACGACTCGCCGGCCTTTATCATGTTGCCGTACAGCGGCTGGAACGTCTTCGGATGGTGCTTCACAGCCTCGGAGAACGACTCTCCGTTCACGATCCTGTCCGTGAGATCCTTGCACACGAGACGCTGCGGCGACCCTTCGTCGCCCTGGTTCGCGAGTGCGCTCAAGGCCTGGCCGAGCGTCATCCCCGCCTCAAGAAGGTCTGCAAGCTCCCCGGTGAAGAGAAGGACGTCCGTCTCTTTCATCACAGGCTCCTTGCCCTGCTTTCTTGCGGCGTTGCCGCCCCTTCTGGACTGAACCCTGGCCATTGCGCTTCCGGCGGTCGGTGTCGGCAGACGGACGACCGGCGTCATGCCGCCCGTCCGTCTGCGATGCACGTCACTTGATGACGCGTACGCGAAGCACCGCTTCGCACTTCTTGAGTTCGGCGATCACCGTCTCCGGAATCGCGCTGTCGGTGTCGATGAGCGTGTACGCGAAATCGCCGCGGCTCTTGTTGGCGATCGCGTCGATGTTCACCTTCGCCGCACCGAGTATGCTCGTGAACTGGCCGATCATGTTGGCCTCGTTCCTGTGGCAGATCGCAACGCGGCCGGCCTTGTTCGGAACGCCGAGCGAGCAGGCGGGATAGTTCACGGAGTTCACGATGTTCCCGTTTTCGAGATAGTCGCGCATCTCCTTCACCGCCATGACGGCGCAGTTGTCCTCAGCCTCCTCGGTGGACGCACCGAGATGCGGAATCACGATGCACCCCTTCTTGCCCGCCGTCGTGGCGTTCGGGAAGTCGGAGACGTACTTGCGCACCTTGCCGGATTCAATCGCGGCGAGCATGTCCTTCTCGTTCACGAGAGCGTCGCGGGCGGCGTTGACGATTATCACGCCGTTCTTCATCATCGCAAGCGTCTCCGCGTTGATCATGCCCTTCGTGGAATCGAGCGCCGGCACGTGGATCGTGATGAAATCGCTGACGCTGTAGATCTCTTCCACGTTCTTGCAGCGCTTGACCGCCGGGCTGAGGTTCCATGCGGCGTCGACCGAGAGATACGGATCGTATCCGTAGACCTCCATGCCGAGGGCGACGGCGGCGTTCGCGACCTTCTGTCCGATTGCGCCAAGCCCGATCACGCCAAGCTTCTTGCCCTGTATCTCAGTTCCGGCAAATGCCTTCTTCGCCTTTTCGGCGGTCTTGTTTATCGTCGCATCGGCGGCGTTCTCCTTCACCCACTCGATTCCGCCGACGATGTCGCGGGATGCGAGAAGCATGGCGGCTATCACCAGCTCCTTCACGCCGTTGGCGTTCGCGCCGGGTGTGTTGAACACCACGATGCCCTTCTTCGCGTATTCCGCGTGGGGGATGTTGTTCACGCCTGCGCCAGCGCGGGCAACCGCCAGCAGTCCGTCTCCCGGCGTCATTTCGTCCATCTTCGCGCTGCGCACGAACACGGCGTCGGCAGCGGCGAAGTCCTCGGTGCGCACATAGCCGTCAGTCAGGTTTGCAAGCCCCACCTCCGCGATCGGATTGAGGCACATGTACTTGTAGTTCATTGTTTCCGTTCTTTCTGTTGTAGAGTTTATCGTAGAAAGCTGGGCTTCATGCCCATGGCCGCAAAGTATAGCACATTTTCACGTTTTGGGCGTCCGCCGCAGAACATGACCAATGTACGCATCTGCGTGAGAAATGAAACAATCCGTTGTGCGGAGACATACACCTTTTCAGTGCCTCTTCAGCGTTCTTTTACACGCCATCGTAGTTCTCCCAACGCCAACGTATGTAGTCGCGGTCTACACAATCGGGGAGATGCACAACCGGAGGAATCGTCGCGCCATAGTCCATCCGCGCCCGATCCGTAAGCATGACATTCCCATTTGCATTGATGCGGAGATGCCCTGAATCAAAGAGCTGGTGGATGTCCATCCGCATAGTCAATCCGTTTGAGCGAGAATCCTCTCCATGGTACTTGAACGGAATGATGTGAGCAGCTTCCAATACCTCTGGCAATGTGACGTTCGTTATGATGCAACGTGGACTTTCGCCAAGCACCATGCGGCGAAATCTGGCCTGATTCGGACGACTGCGGACAACTGCGACCCGCTTGCGTTCGATTTCAGATGCGACATCCATGCCTTTCAGGCTATTCAGGACTCCTTCGTACCCAACCGCAGACGGCAAAGCGAGCAACGAGTGAATCTCATCGTCTATCAATTTGTTGTAGCGGAACTGTTCTTCACCTTGATGCTCAGCGATTTCAACATATCCATAGTTCGCAAGGAACAGGAGAAACTCGCGGGCGATTCTATGGTCGTTTGCTCCCTGTGCGCAATCAGGCCAATGAGAGATGTCGAGTCTTCCCGCACGAAAAGCCGTCAAAAAGGCGACATAGTCATCAAGTGTAGCCTCACAGACACCCGATAGTGGGATGACAATCTCCAGAAGTTCCTTAGAGGTCAAGTACCCTTCACCATTTTCGCGATTCAATCTCTCCAACAACGAAAGAAGCAGATGAAGCGGTTTTATGCAAAGCCCGGCCTTGCGCCATTCGGCGCATTCATCTTCAGACTGCACGGCTGTGTTCGGCAGTGTGAACGTCTGAATGGTCAACGCCGCAAATTCTGTCTGCGATATCTTGCGGTCGGCAACAAGCCGTCCAAACGGCGTAAGACAGATCCGCCCGTCGTGCCTATCCTGCGGAATGAGACCTACGGCGCGCCAGTACTGCCCCGAATTTCGGATGACGTTCCGCTCACCGGTCCGCCCAGCAAGGTCTACGCCGACTCCACGCCCCTCTATGTCCTTTGCAAGCGATCTCAATTCATCAGCAAACTCATCAGAACTGTACTTCAATTTTTTGCCGGACAGCTCAAGTTTCCGCATACGGAACAACACACCAAGCAGAACGACAGGATCATTCAACCCTTCCGTGCATTGAAGGCTCGCCCACTTCCATTTGAAATCTTGGAACGGCTTGACGGGAACAAAATCAAAAGGCAACCCCATTGCACTCCTCCTTTTCAAGACGGACGAATTCACGCCCAAGGCACTCCGCAAAACGAACCGGTACTGCGTTCCCGATTTGACGATAGCACGAATTCATTGCGCCCATAAACTTGAAATCGTCCGGAAACGTCTGTATAGCCGCGCTTTCTCGAACAGTCAGCCGCCGTTTTCCGTTATAGTGGGGAATCGCGCACACCCCCCCGCCTCCGTTGCCCCGCGCAAGAATCGTCGGACACGGCTTGTCCGGATTCGTGGGGCGATGTCCTGTGAAATTGCGATACGCCACCTTGTACGCAGAATAGACGTGATTGACGATCTCGTTCGGCTGATCAGGATCTGGGAACCGTTCAAGTTCATCGCGGATGCTTCTCCATGCCGGCAATCCACCCTTACCGTCTTTGGCATGGGTAGGGAGAGGAAAGCGGAACAGGATGGACTTGCCAAGCGTCTTGCGCTGACCGACGATGATGACGCGCTGGCGATGCTGAGGAACACCGTAGTCAGCCATGTTCACAAGGTGGAGGTCAAGGATGTACCCTGCTTTTTCAAAGTCCGCCATGATTTTCCTTATTGCCGCACCATGCCCCAACGACAGAATGCCCTTCACATTCTCCGCAATGAAGAACTTGGGCTTCTTCGCCGCCACGACTTTCTTGAAAAAAAGATAGAGCGAATTCCGTTCGTCATCCACTTCGCGCAACAGATTCGCCTGCGAAAAACCCTGGCATGGGAATCCGCCGACAACCACGTCCGCCTCGTCCGGGATGTCACTCATCTTCACATCCTTGATGTCGGCACAGACAATGTGGTCACCCACGTTCCTCCGATAGGTGTCCGACGCATTCAAATCAACGTCATTTGCCCACACCACGGTGTTTCCGGCTCGTATCAAACCAAGATCCAATCCTCCGGCGCCACTGAAAAGAGAAACGATCTTCATCAGCGCTCCACCTTTGGCAAACGTTCGTCCGCCATTTCAAAGCCATTGAACTGTCGTGCAAGAAATTCGGCAAAACGCGGCGGCACAGCGTTTCCAATCTGCCGGTAGACGGAAGAAAGAGGCCCTTTGAACTCATAGTCCATCGGAAAACTCTGCACGGCAGCAAGTTCACGCCCAGTCATTCGTCGCACACCGTTTGGATGAGGCAAGATGACGACACCACCCTTGTCATCTCCCCGTGCGGTGACTGTCGGCGCAGGCTTTGCAGGGTCGAGCGGACGATGACCGATATATCCATTGAAGTTCAACTTGTATTTTGAGTAGATATGGTTCGGCAAGTCGTTGGCGACATCGGGGTCGACAATGTCCGCAAGAGCCTCACCCACCCCGATCCACTGCGGCAATCCATTCGCGCCATGTCTGTCGTGCGTCGCTTGCGGAAATTCGTAGTCAAACGCCACATCATCTCTCACACCGACAAAAATCACGCGCTCACGCCGCTGCGGAACGCCATAGTCCGCAACATTGAACAGACGGCTCTTGATGCGGTAGCCAAGTGCCTCCATATCTATGAGGATGCGTTCGTACACCTTTCCGCCAGCGAAGTGCAGAATGCCTTTCACGTTCTCCGCAAGAAAGAACTTCGGACGCTTGTCCTTCACAACTCGAAGTAGCTGGAGATAGAGTTTATTGCGTGAATCCGACTCATGTCTCTTTGTGTTCGCGACGGAAAAACCCTGGCACGGGAATCCGCCGATTACGATATCACAGTCAGGAATATCTGCGCTCGCGATCTCCGCAATGTCCCTGCAGACAATATGTTCGCCTATGTTTGCGCGATAGGTCTCCACTGCATCGGCATAGAGGTCGTTCGCCCAGACGACCTTATGACCCGCCAGCGCAAAACCGAGATCCAGTCCGCCCGCGCCACTGAACAACGACACCACTTTCATCGTAGACACCCTTTGCAGCCTCGCCTCAACTCAATCCCTTTCCGGTTGCCATTGCTACGGCCTCCGCCGCATGGAATCCGTACGCATTAAACTGACGCACATTTTACCACATCAGGCTTTCAATTGAAACGGCAGAACCATAAACCTATCGGCGCAAGCTCCGCGATGCAAATGCGAAGACAATTTTCTTCGCGAACATTTCCGAAGAATTGCCTAATCGCAAAAAAAAATTGAAACCTGACTACGGATGCCCTCACGCCTCAACGACAAGCGGCTTGCCGACACGGCCGAAGGCGTTGCGCGGACGCACCTCGAAGCGAAGCGCATCATGTCCGCTGCCAAGTTCCGACGTGGCGAACACGCACATCGCCAACCGACGGTCGCGCCGTTCGCTGCGGTAGATGTACGGCGAATAGACGCACTTCTCGCACAGCGTCCGTTTGACGCCACCTTTCGTCCCGATCGCCTTCACGGCGTAGTCGTAGGCGCGTGGCGCCGAACCTGCGGACTGCGCGGGCGGAAACATCACTACGAACTGGTCGGACTTCGCGCCCGCCCGGTTTGAGCCGTTCTTCAGAAACGTCACGGACGCCTGTGCACCCGCCGGCCACACGGGCGCTGGATCACGCTTCGCCCGCCGTGCGTGGTTGTACGGTTTCCCGGCACTCCGCGCAAGCGGAACAACCCAGTCCGGCCCGACCTTCTCGTGCGTGTCCATGTCAAGCCGCTCCAGCACGAT
>CAZMNN010000028.1:0-29994 GCA_964567665.1 uncultured Lentisphaeraceae bacterium | reverse complement strand
GCACCAGCCGAGGCTGTACTGCGCAGCTGCGTACCCCTGCTCAGCCGCCTTGCGGAACCACTTCGCCGCCTCCATCAACGACTGCTCCACGCCCTCACCATTCGCGTAGCACACGCCGAGGCTGTACTGCGCCTTTGCATCCCCCTGCTCGGCCGCACGACGCCACCGCTTCACAGCCTCTGTCCACGACCGCTTCTCAGAATCTCTCTTTTGCATCTACTCAATGCCTCCTTTTTTTTATTCATTTGACAAATCGTTTTGTAAATGTCTCGTAGCCACGACACAATGCCGTCTGTCGCGGACGCATCTTCCGTCTTCTCAGGACATACACCATCCCGCGCCTGTCATACGGACATCAACTACGCCACTGTTCACATAAAACAGGCGAAGCAACTTTTTTAGAACGCAAATGGTAATAATGGCCTTTTTTTTTTGTTGATGGTTTGGTGAGGACACCTTGGAGAACCACTCCCCCGTCTCCGTCACCGTACATATGCCATTATACCCATATGCATCCGCAGTTTCAACTCCATCGGCGATTTTTTTTTCAGAACGCAAATGGTAATATCGAATGGGTCAGCAAAAATGGAGGACGGCCATGAGGATAAACGAAGGGGAAAGCACACCGCCACCCTCCCCTGCGCCACTTGGACTGCAATTCGCTCGCCAAATATAACAGTACACTTCGTGCCGCGCTACGAAAAGACACCTCTCTGGACTGTGCTTCGGACGTGCAGCACCGGCGGCTGCCCTCCGCCAGACCGAAACCACCGCCGCGCCGTCACGCAACGGCAAGCATTGCATCAATCGCGCGCTTGGCCTTTACGGCGACATCCGCCGGAACATCGACCTCTGTCTTCATCTCGCGAAGCGACTCCGCAAGGTTCTCGATCGTGGTCTTTTTCATGTTCGGACAGACTATGCGCTCAGAGACCGGATGGAAGACCTTGTCAGGATTCTCCATGCGCAGACGGTGAAGTATGCCGACCTCCGTCCCCACAATGAATTCTCTGCAATCAGATTCACGGGCGAAGCGGCACATTCCACCCGTCGAGAGCCTGACATCCGCCGCATCGCGCACGTCTTTGGCGCATTCCGGATGCACCATGACCAGCGCCCCAGGATGAAGACGCCTTGCCGCCTCGATCGCCGAAGCCGTAATCGCCGCATGGGTCGGGCAGTATCCCGGCCAAAGAACGTAATCGCGCTTGAGAAGTCCTGCAATATGCCCGCCGAGATGCTGATCCGGAACAAAGAGAATCCTATCTTCTGGCGAAAAACCGGCCATCACCTTCTCTGCGTTGCCGCTCGTCACGCAGATGTCGCATTCCGCCTTGACCTCTGCCGTGGAGTTCACGTAGCACACGGCCTTCGCACCCGGATGCTTCGCCTTCAGTTCGCGCAGCTGCGCCCCGGTGATCATGTCCGCCATGGGACACCCCGCCGACGGATCAGGGATGAGAACCTTCTTCTGCGGATTCAGTATCTTGGCCGTCTCCGCCATGAACCATACGCCGCAGAAAACTATCACATCGGCTTCGACCTGAGCCGCACGGCGGGCAAGCTCAAGCGAGTCACCCGTGAAATCTGCGGCATCCTGCACCTCGCCACGGGTGTAGTTGTGGGCAAGCACAACCGCATTGCGCACTTTCTTCAAATGCGCCACCTCTTCCATCAGATCCATTGGCTGCAACTCCTCAACCTGCCGCAAGAATGCGCTTGGCGGCAAGCGCAATGTCCGCTACGCGGCTGTCGCCGCCCTCGCGCTCTATGGCGAAGGCACCGGAGTAACCGGCCTTGTCCAACGCCGCGAAAAACGCGGCCGGATTCACTTCGCCGTCGCCCCATGGCGTCTCTGCGCCCCACTCGCCCTGCTTTGCGGACTTCTTTGCGTCCTTGACGTGCACATGGCGAATCCACGGCGCAAGACGCGATACCGCCGCTACGGGATCGCCCTTTCCGTACAGAATCATGTTTGCAGGGTCGAAGTTGACCCCAACGCCGGGTGTCTTCTCAAGAAACTTCGCGAGATCCTCCGCCGTCTCCTGTCCCGTCTCGAACGCCACGCCAACACCGGCTTCGCCGCAGACGTCCACGATGAACCTGACGCGATCGGAATACTTCCGCAGCGCCACAGGATCGGATTCGTCAAGGAACCCGGCATGGAGCGTGAGCAGCGGCGCCTTCAGCTCCGCCGCGAGTTTCGCGCCCGCCCTGACTATCTTCTTGTTGCCCTCCCACGCGGAATCAGGCACGATTCCGCCCGTCCGGCGAATCGTCTCAAGCGTGGAATAGTCCTCCTGCGGAAAGCCTATCATCGCAGCGGAGAGAACCCACTCCCCGGAAGCAAGGCGCTCCTTCACGCGATCGAGAGCCTTTGCGCCCTCGGCGGCGCCATGACGCGATTCGCCCTCCAAAAACGGCTGGAGGGCAAGATGAATGCGGCGAATGCCGATCTTCTTCATTTCCTGCGACACTTCATCAAGCGGAAGCCTGAAGCTCCAGCTGCACACGCCAAGCCTCTCCGGCGTCACGAATCCGCCATCGACCCGCTCGCGTCCGCAGCCAGCGGCAATCGCCGCCGCAAACGCCGAAGCAGAACCTATGAATTCCTTTCTGTTTATCATAGCGTCACCTGTCATGAATGGATGTCAATACGTCACTTGATCCGCACCGGTGCGCCGGACTTTGCCGACGCATAGATGGCATCTATTATCTTCATCAGCTTCACCGCCTCGTCAACCGTGTTAAGCGGCTTCTCCTTCTTCCGGATGGTGAGGATGAAGTTCTCTGCGGCGCGTACGCGGCCCATGGCGGCATCCTTCTCCACCGGGATGCTCCTGTCGGCACGGTTGCCCTTCTCGTCCTGGATGTACATTTCGCAGGTGTCTTCGGCAGTGTCATCCATTCCGTCCTCGGCAAACAGCCTGCGCACAAGTCCGCCGGCCTTTGTCCCCTGGAATGTGACAGACACCTCTTCGCGCTTGATCATCTCCGCCCATGAAGTCCTGAGGAAAAGGGACGAACCGTTCTTGAAGAGGATGTACCCGTTGGCGGCGGCCTCGACGTCACAGACGCCGCCCGCCTGATCAGGTATTCCCCACGGCCCCTTGAACCTGCGGTCGTTGATGAAATCCTTGTATGTGGCGGCCATGACGAACTTTGGTTCCGGATAGCCCATGAAGTGCAGCGCCAGGTCGATCATGTGCAGCAGATCGATAACCGGACCGCCGCCGGAAAGCGCCTTGGTGGTGAACCAGCCGCCGAATCCGGGTATGCCGGTGCGCCGCACCCACAGAGCCTGCGCAGAGTTTATCCGCCCGGCGTCGCCGCGCACGATTGCGGCCTTCATCGCCACGGATTCCGGCCTTGCCCTGTTGTTGAAATCGAACATCAGCGTACGCCGCGCATTCTTCGCGGCGCGCGCCATCTGCATGGCCTCCTTTGCGTTCAGCGCAGGAGGCTTCTCGCAGAACACATGCTTTCCGGCCTTGAGCGCCTGAAGCACGATCGGACAATGAAACTTGTTCGGCGTAATCACCGACACCGCATCAACGTCAGCCTGCGCAAGCAGCTCCTGCGCAGACTCGAACACATGCGCGACTTCAAACCTCGCTGCGGCCGCCTCGGCGGCCGCCTCCGAAGGATCGGCGATGGCTACCACCTCCGCCCCGGCCCTTCTGAAGCCCTCCACATGGTACGCCGCCATTCCGCCGGCCCCTATGAGGCCTACCTTCAACGGACGGCTATCGTCGTTCTTGCTTTTCTTGACCATTCATGCATTCCTTCCGCTCGGCCGGATCGTACTACTCTCCGGCCTTGATTTTGTCCCAAGCGTCGATGTAGAGCTTGCGAACCTCCGGGTTGTCGTCGAAGTCCTTGAGCACCTCGCCGAGGCGAAGCGTCTCGGCATCGAGCACAACAAGCTTGCGAAGCTTTTCGTCCAACTTCGGAAACGCCGCCGCAATCGGCATCGGCGAGCACACGTCCGTCATGTTTGCCGCCGCGACGTCGGGGTCGTAGCAGAAATTGATGAACTTGTGCGCAAGGTCGACCTGACGGGAGTCGGAAGCAATCACCATCTCGTCAAATGCGATGGTGAAGCCCTCCTTCGGCAGTGAGAACCCGACGTTCTCGTCGTCAAGCATCGTCTGTATCGTATCGGAGCTGTAGCCGTGGCCGACGAACCATTCGGCGGACGCAACGGCGGTCTTGTACTGCTCGTTGTCGAACTTGGCGATGTTCCGCTTCCATTCAAGCACCTTGCCGACGGCGGCGTCGATCTCCTCCTTCTTGGTGGAGTTGAGGGAGTAGCCCAAGGCCTTCAGTCCGCCGCCGATCGTCTCGCGCATATCGGCGAGGAGCGACATCCGACCCTTAAGAGCTGCGGTCTCGAACACCTTCCAGCTGTTGATCGGCGCATCGCCGATCCTGTCCTTGCGGTACGCGAAGCCGGTGTACGTGACAGCATACGGCACGTTGTAGGTGAACGACGGATCGAGTATGCTTGTCTTGTAGTTTACATCGAAATTCTTCCTGACGTTCGGCAGCTTGGAGTGGTCGAGCTTCAGTATCATGCCGTTGCGGGCCATGACCGGAATCTGGTAGGAACTGGGCATTATGATGTCGTAGCCCGTGGAACCGGCCTTGAGCTTCGCAAACATCGCCTCGTTGGAGTCGAACGTATCGACCTTGATTATGCAGTTGTTCTCCTTCTCGAACTGGGCTATGACATCCGGCGCAATGTAGTCGCTCCATGTGTAGATGTGGAGTTCCGGCTTGGCGGGACCACAGCCCGACAGGACACCGAGGGCGAGCGCACCGCCCGCCAGTACTTTGCTGATGTTCATTCTTGAGTGCTTTCCTTTCGTTTGTCTGTTGCAGTTGCGGGCGGGATTACTTTATCCGTTCCTTGTTGCGTATTGTATCAAATGCACATAGAGAAAACGCACGGCTGGCAAAAAAAAACCGCCGTGCGCATTGCCTGTCAACCGAGCTTCGCTATTCCACGGGAAACGAGTGGACGAGAAACGCAAGAAACGGATACACCATCGCCGGGATGAACAGCACCGAGTCGAACATATCGAGAAGTCCGCCCATGCCGGCAGGCAGGAACGGCGAAGAGTCCTTGATCTCGAACTCGCGCTTGAACCGGCTCTCTATCAGGTCGCACACCGTCGCGACAAGCGCCATGAACGCGCCGACGGCAAGCGCCGACGGGTAGTTCAGCCGATTCCAGACGGCAAGCTCGCCTCCCCACGCAAAGTGTCGCGCAACCGCAAGCATTCCGGCGGCAGCGGCGGACGAGAACAGCATTGAACCGAACAGACCCTCCCACGACTTCTTCGGCGAGATCGATGGACACATCTTGTGTCTGCCGAACGCCATTCCGAACGCAAACCCGCCCGTATCCGACAGCTTCGAGACCGCAATCAACGCAAAAAGCGTGTACAGCCCCACTCGCGAAACTTCCGCCGAAGGCGACTGCAGCGGCAATCCGGAAAGCTGAACCGTAAGGAGGAAGAACGAAAGAAGGAACGGCACATACAGGAAGCCGAGCATCGTGACGGCAATCGTCCCGACAGGGTTTCGCCGATGCGAAGAGAACAGCACCAGCAGACACAGCAGAGCCAGCGAGACGAGCATGAACGGCACGAGGCTCGCAAACAGCATCAGCAGGTTGAACACAGTGCCGCCGCCAAGCCAACCGGCACACACCATCCACGCCGCACCCATGAGCAGACCGAACCATGCGACCGGCTCGTACTTCCGTTTCGCCATCTGGTAGAACTCCATCTGGACAAGAGTGGAGAGCAGGAGGATTACGGGCATGAGCCAAAGAAGCGGACAGTACAGGAACAGTCCGATGACCAAGGCCCCTACGCCCAATCCGCAGAGGGTGCGCTTCAGAACTGGATTCATAACGCTATGCGCAACGTGGATTCACGGGCAGGGCCGATCGAGAGGATTCCCAGCTTGCCGCCGGAAAGCTCCACAAGCCTGTCGACATACGCCTTCGCCTTCGGCGGCAGATCCTCCATCCGCGTGATGTTGGACGTCTCGCACATCCATCCGTCCATCTCCTCGTATATCGGCTTCACACGCGCAAGTTCCGAGGCTGAGGACGGAATGTAGTCTATGCGCTTCCCGTCCAGTTCGTACGCAACGCAGATCTTGATCTTCGGGAACACGTCCATCACGTCGAGCTTCGTCAGCGCCCAGTAGTCTACTCCGTTTACCTGCTGCGCATAGCGGGCGATGACGGCGTCGTACCAACCTGTGCGGCGCGGACGCTTCGTGACTGCGCCGAACTCGTGTCCGCGTTCAGCCATGATCCTGCCGTCCTCGTCCAGCATATCCACCGCATTGTACAGCTCCGTCGGGAACGGGCCTTCTCCGACACGCGTCGTATACGCCTTCACCACGCCAACCACGCAGTCGATGTCACGCGGCGACAGTCCTGATCCGATGCAGGCGCCACCAGACGTCGGATTCGACGACGTCACAAACGGGTATGTGCCGAAGTCGATGTCGAGCATTGTGCCCTGTGCGCCTTCAAGCAGGATGGACTTGCCGGCCTTTTTCGCCTCGTGCAACATCGGAACGGTGTCCCGTACATACGGAGCAAGCTTCTCCTGCACCGTCCTGTAGATGGCAACAAGTTCATCGGCGTCCAGACGGTAGTCCTTGACGGTGCAGCCAGGCACCTCAATCTCATCGCCATCGTCCACACGCTCGCTCTTGAGCATACGGAGCTTGGCGTTCGTCTCCTCCACCTGTTCGCGCACAAGGTCGAGGAAGTTCGGCGCAAGCATATCGCCGCAGCGCAGACCGGTGCGGGAGACCTTCGCCGCGTAGGCGGGGCCGATGCCGCGCCCCGTCGTTCCGATCTTCTTTCCGGGTGCGCGCGCGGCCTCCTCCGCCTTGTCCAGCGCCCTGTGGTACAGCATCACCATCTGGGTGCGCGTGGAGATGAAAAGACGCCCATTCGGTTCAACGCCTGTCGCCCGCATGGCCTCGATCTCCTCGATAAGGTCGAGCGGGTTCATCACCACGCCGTTGCCGATTATGCAGACCTTGCCGTCATGGAGGATCCCGCTCGGAATCAGCCTGAGCACACGCTTTTTGCCTTCAGCAATGACAGTATGCCCGGCATTGGAGCCGCCCTGATAGCGAACTACCAGGTCGGCCTTGTCCGTAAGGACGTCAATGACCTTGCCTTTTCCCTCGTCACCCCACTGTGAACCGATCAGAACCGTATTCATCTGATGTATATTCTCTGTAGTCTTTTCGTATCGTCAAATCACCGGCCGAACACACGGCGGAAATGGTCGAGAATCATGGCGACACCTCCGTCGCCCGTCTCCTTCGACGCCTTGAGCGCAGACTGTGCATACCAGGCGGTCTTGTCGAATTCATCCATGTTCACTGTATCAGGGCAGAGCGACATCATAAGCGACGTCTCACCCTCGCCCGCGTGGTCGAACGGATACTTCGCAAGCACCTTCGCGTCCATCAGGGCATGGTTCTGGATCCAGATGAACGGATTGGCGTCAAGATTGGTGTGGTCGGTGTAGTACGCCGCAGACGACGGATCGCCCCACCATCCGTCACCCTTCTTCTCCTCAAGAAACTCCATGATCACCTGGCGGCTCGCGAGACGGAACGCAAGGTCAGTCGGCATTCCGGCGCTGAAATCCTCGCTCTGGTGATGCACAAACGTGTGGATGTTGCGGAATCCCACGTCAAGGAGGCCGCGAAATATCTGACGGGCGATCGGGACAAGAGCCTGCGAATCCACCGGGATTGAGCCGCGACCCTCGCATGGCGCAACCGCACGCGATGACGCGCCCCAGTAGAAGCTCGGAAGTATCACGACCTCGGCCTCCTTCTCGTATTCATGGAGGGCACGTTCCACCGCAAGCGTATCCATGCCCACGGGAAGATGCTCGGAGTGGTATTCAAGCACGCCAAGCGGAAGCACCACCGGTGTGCGTTTCTTGATGGCTTCACGGATCTGGCTCGGCCTCATCAACTCGTATCTCATCTGAAAGTCCCTTTCTTCTTCTGCGTTAAAGTCTGCGGACGCGGCATGACGGCGGTCAACGCGAAGAAGGCTTGGCACAGAACAGTTCCGATGCCAAGCCTTCCGCGTCAATGTCAGCACTCGACCTCAATCGGGCCGTTCGTGCCGATCTGGGACGGCGCAAGGTTCTGGCATCCGTCCTTGGTGATGGCGATCGGCTTCTCCCAGCGTAGACCGAACGTCGGCGACGTGACGAAGGTGTCGATCTGGAACGTCATGTTGGGCATGAGTTCGTAGTCTGAGCTTGTCTCCATCCAGGGAGCCTCGACCTCGATGAGACCGGTGCCGTGGCACGGGCCGTAGAAGTAGTTGGCGCGGCGGCCATGATCCTCGTAGAACTTGATGAAGTCCTTGGCGACCTGCGAAGCGAGAATGCCGGGCTTGAGATGCTCCTCGGTCCAGTAGTGGGCGTCAAGGCCGAACTGCACGAGATCGCGCTTTTCGGGCGTAAGCTTTCCGCAGCAGACGGGAAGGCCAATGGACGGCGAATAGCCGCAGATCTTCGCGGAGAGGTTCAGCTGCACGATGTCGCCGTATTCGATCGGCTTGTAGCTCGAACGGGAAATCGCATGGCGCGTGGACTTCTCGGAGAAGCAGTACATCGGAAGCCCCTCGTACTCCGCACCGTTCTCGTAGATGCACTTCTGCGCAACGCCGACCAGCTCAAGCTCCGTCTTGCCGGGCCGCAACTCCGCCATGACAGCCTTCGTTGCAAGGTCGGTGATGCGAGCGGCCTCGCGGATGCAGGCGATCTCGTTGTCGCTCTTGATGCGACGGAGTGCGAGCATGATGTCATCCGCCCAGACGATCTGCGCGTTGGGATAGCACTCGCGGATGCCGTCATACTGCACGACGTTCGTGTTGAGCTTCGCCGCAACGCCGATCTTGATGCTGTCCCCCGTGACGCCAAGCTTCTTGAAGACGTCGCGGTACGTTTCGCTCTTGAGTTCGGGGTATGCCGGATTCGCGCTCTCGCGGTACTGGTACACAACGCAGATGCGATCCATCCAGCTGAAGTCGCCGGCGAATACCTGCGATTCCGGTCCGACCATCAAAGCCGCTTCGCCGTTCGCGGCGATCGCGATGCCGCAACGCTCGAACACCGGCCAGAAATTCGAGAAATACCGCGTATCCGCATAGTCGGCCTCTGAGCCGTTGACCACCAGAACGTCCAGGCCCTTCTCGGCCACCAGTTTCGCCGCACGGGCGACGCGCTCCTTGAACTCCTCCACAGGTATCTGAATGCGAGCCATCTTCTCTTTCCTTTCTGATTTTACGTTAGATAGATTCTCTGTCTGCGCCCAGGGTCAGACATCCCACATGACATCTGCTCCTAAACCCAATGCGCCCTATTTTACCATAAATCGCCGCAGCGTGGGCATCGCCCCTCACCAACCCTTCTATCGCCGCTCAAGCGCATCGAATGCGCGAAGTCTGGCCTTGCGCTGCTCGGCGGCGGTGAACCGGTGGCTTTCGTCGTGCGTGAACCCATGTCCCGCGCCGGCATCTCGCGCAAGTGTGAGAAGCGCATGATCCTCAATGCCGTCACGCATCGCCTCGGCGCGGAGCGTAGGCAGGAACGTGCCGTCCGAAGCGATCGCAAAATACGATCCGCCGCCGTTGTATCCGGGGAAGCTTTCCGGATTCCATCCGGTGACGCCGGATGAGGATATCGGCTTGTTGCCGTACCAGCGCGAGACCGTCCACACGAGCCACCCGTCCACCTCAAGCGCGAATGCCCGCGTCCCAAGCTCTGCGCGGATGTCGGAGAGCGCGGTGCAGTCGATGTCGCAGGTGATCGTGTAGTACCACACCTTGTGTCCGAGAGCCCTCGCCGCCTTGGCGACGGTGTAGTTGTACGAACCGGTTGAAGGCATCCACTCGTTCATGCTTTTCGCCGTGATGGAGTTCTCGCCCACTCCGCACGAGGCGTCGAAAAGCGTGGAGATGAATTTCATGTCCGGGAACTCGGCGCGGATCGCATCGGTGAGATCCTTCATCGCCTCAAACTCGTCGTTCGGCGCTTCATCGAAGCAGTAGCATGCGGCAATGTCCCACAGCCCGGCGGCCTTGATCTCCGGCACACGGCGGCGGAGTGTTTCAAGGTACGCCTTCTTGAAGTGGGCATTGTACACCTTCCGCTGTTCAGGGGTCAGGTCTATGCGCCACGTGTCCTTTGTGTGGTTGGTGGAGTCAGGCGAGAAGCGGTAGGCCTCCGCCGGACGCTCAAGGTAGAGAACCGGCACGAACGACAGCCCGTACGGCATTGCCGCCACATAGTCGGAAACCGGCTGCAGCTTTGGCGTCATCGTCATGTTCCCGGAATATATCGAGAACGGATTGAGCCGGTAGTTCTTCAGCATCCACAGTTCAAACTCCCTCTTGTGGCTGCCCATCGCATCCGATCCATAGACGGATGTCGCCGTGCGCAGCGATGCCTTGACCGGCAGCGTCACAGACGACACGCGCACCGCCGCAGGGATTTCTGCCGAAGCGCCGTCGCCGGATGACACGCGCAGCGTTCCGCGATACACGCCGGGAACGGTCTCCGGTGTGGCGGCGAAACGCACGTGAAACGCCTGTATGCACCCGTTCGACACAACGTCTACGGAATTCGTGAATTCGCATATCGGGTCGAAGTGCTCACCGAGAGCGTCGCTCGACGCCTTAGTGCGCACAACGGAGATGCGCCCGACCGGCGCCGCAGAAACGGGCGGCAGTTCGTCGCCCGCTTCGTTCCGGAACACCCCGGCCTCGATGCGAACATCTTGCACCGTACGGTCTTCAGGAGCGAGGCACAGCACCTGCACACCTTCTCGCTCACCCCGTGCAAGAACGGTTCTCACTTCGCCGAAGGACGGCATGAAGCCGATGAACCTCTCGCCGGCAGGCCGCACCTTCTCGTACCCGTCAATCCATCCAATTGCCAATGACGACGACGGATACCGTCTGACCGATTCCGCCCGCCAAAGCGCACGGATTTTCGATGCCTTCAGCTCTGTCAGTTCGTCCAGGCGCATTCTCGCCGCCTTTGCGTCAAGGCGTCCTGCTGCGACATCAGAGGGAAGCGCAGCCGCCTCGTCCGCCAGACCATCTTCGCCGATGGCCCTGAATCCCGACGAAAGCTCCGCGCACCGCTCCGGAAGACGGTTCACGAGACGTATGCTCTTTACGTAGAAGCAACTGTCCTCCGCAGGGCAACGGGTGTAGAAGCTCGCACCTTTCACTCTGGACGGGTCATATGGCTCCTTTGCCGTTGAGAAGTCGAACTTGCGCAGCGAATACGTATGCTTCTCTTCATTCAGGTGGTTCCCCGAATGGTTTATCCCGAACGTGTATCCGCGATCGTCGCGCAGTCCGATGGTGAGCGAATCATAGCGTCCATATCCGGGCGTGACAACAATCTCAATCTCGTCGTACGGTGAACAGTCCGGAAGTTCAAAGTATATTCCGGCCCATCTCGTTGCGTCGGTGGAGTCGAACTTCACGTACTTGACCTCGATCCCCTTTTCCGTCACCTTCGTCTTTGTCTTCACGCCGGATGCGCTCTTCAAGACTTTTGCGAGATCGAGTTCCGTGCGGATGGGTTCGGAGTTGCGTTCCGCGCCCAAACCGGCAGCCGTGCCGTCTATGACAATTGCGCCTGCCATGAATTCCGAGGCCGTCGTCTCCCTGTTCCTGCATCCGGAGACGGCAAGCGCCACCGCCATGCACCCCATCGCCAAACCGAACGCCTTGATTTCGTGCTGTACCATTCTTGTCGTTCCTCCACTCAAAGATATTGTCTACCTTACCACCACTGTCATGCCGTAGTCCCTCGAAACCGTAAGGTTGCCACCGCGAACTTTCGCCGAGAACCTGTCAGCGAGATTCTTGACGCATCCGGTGCCGCCCGTCCAGTTCCTTGCAATCACGTATCGCGTGTGTTCATCCGTCAGCGCGGACACATCGAACTCAAGTCCGGATTGGTAGGCAATCCCGTCTGCCGTTGCGACAATGCCGCCTCTGCACACTATCTCAGGGTTGCTCAAGGCGTTCGCGACGCCAAAGACGAGCGTACCCTCCTCCACCACAGTGGAGCCTATGTACGTCGCGGCGGCCTTCAGCGTAAGGCTGCCCGCCCCGCGCTTGACAAGACCGCCACCCGCCTGGTCGCCAAGTGCGACCCCACACGCGTATTCGCCAAAACGCCTTGTCGGATCACCATCCACATACGAACCGTCCTTCGCAAGGGCAGTGATCTCATCACCGTGCGCATATCCGAAACCCGGCGAGACAACGCGGACGCCACGCAGCGTATTGTTGGTGGTGTTGACATCGAGAATAGCGAGTGCGCCGACGCCTGACCCTCCTTTTATGAACACCATGTGCGGGCCGAGATATCCGTTCGTCGGCATGTTATCAGGAATCGACAACCCGGTTACACCAAGCCCGGTCGCACCTTCAAGCGGAACTGAGACGGAAATGTCGTACCCCGCCGTGTCAACTGTCAGGCCGTCCTTGTACACCGTCACGCTATCAGGTGCATAGTCGCCAGTCGACAGTATGTCCCCGGACTTGTTTGCCTTGAACACTCCGCCATTGAATCCGACATACGATTTTCTGCCGGATTCCGGCTTGAGTCCGCACCTGATCTTCGGCACGGAAAGCACCCCGCCGGAATTGACGTTGAGATAGGCAGTGCCGTTCGTGCGTCCACCAAGCACGATTTCCGACGCCGCAGACATCATTCCGCCATCAATGGCCACCGCTGCGACATGGCCTGTCCAGTTGTGTTCGGGACTCTCCCAGGAAAGCGGCGCATTCACAGAAATCCCCTTCTGCTCAATCGAAAAAGTGCCGCCGTCCTGATAGTAGAACGCATTTCCGTTTAGACCGATCGTCAACTCAGCATCCTTTGCGAACGAGCATTCCCCACCACGCACGATGAAGCCGGTGGCGGGTGCATCCGTGCTTCCGAAACTGATGTTGTTGCGTGACGACGTATCCATCGGATTTCTGGACATGAAGACGCGGTTGCTGAAACAGGCACTGCCGCCGGAAATCTCCCAATAGCCACGAGACGCCAATCCGAGATAGATGGTATTGTTGTTGGCTGGCATTACGTATCTGCCGCCACGGACATAAAACGCATCAAGCTGCGTTCCCGAAAGCAATCCGACTTCCACGATTGCGTTCATGTACGCGCCGTCGCGAAGTTCAAGCACGGAGAGACCCCCTCTGTGCTTTCCTCCTGCCGCTTCGGGGGTGATATGGGTATAGTATGCCCTGCCATCCTTATTCAATGGGATGCTCAACCATCTTGTACCCCCTTCGATTGCGACTCTGCCGATTGCGTCTTGAACACCTGAGTACATCTGAAGATATTCGCATTTCTCCCTGTCCACGGTTACGGTTCCTGCATCCTTGAGCACAATCTCGCCTGTCCCGGTAAAATAGTTCGTGACAACCGGTGCTGTTCCGTCATTCTTCGGTGTTGCAATCAGGCGACCGCCGCCATCGTTCCTGAGTTCAACGCTTTCCGGCACACGACCCTTCAGCACATACGTACCGTCACCACACATTCTGATGGTCTTGCCCTCTGCTATATCCGTTTCGTCCACAAATTCCACACCGGCGGGCACATATACAGACGGCGCACCTTCATACACTCCTGAATCGTCATTACTTGCATCCATATGTACGGAATCCATCACTTCATGCACCTCTTCAGCTGACCATCCTCCCGGAGACATGTCAAATGCGATTGTGCTTGTCCTTGCACCCCAGTTGCACCGGTTCTTCATGCTATCCACCTTCTTCGGAAAAGTTTCCTTGCTGGCGAAAATCAGCTTGCCCTGATTCGCCGCAACCAGATCGGCCTCAAAGTCGTTCACCCTGTTTGTGACGAAGAACCGCCCCACCTCCGCAAGGATGGAAGCGCCACCGCCGCCACCAAGAATCGTACCGCCAACATACATCCTATATGTCGGTCCGCCGGCCAGCAGATTGAGACGCTTCCCCGGCGAGAGTTTCACCGGTCCAACCAACGAAAGAAACTGCGATTCAGGATTGTCCAGTCCGGCAGCGGATACCGTTCCGTCCTCCTTCAGATCTATCGTCCACGGGAACTTTTCGGGAAAACAGTAAAACTGTAGTTTGCTTCCGCGCTCCGAGAGAACAATGGAGTTCTCGGCGGATCCGCCTATCGACGAACTGCGAGACAGCGTCATCGTGCCTTTCAGGTTGATGTTGCCTGGATTTTCAAATACCATTCCCGTGTAAAGCTCAATTCCCTGTGGCGTCACAAGGGTAAGGTCGTACCCGCCAAAATCCCATATTGCCCCAGATGGAGAGCTGCTGTCATAAGCTCTACCTACCGCCTGAAAGTATCCGGAGAACGTCACCGTGGAATCGGCCGCAAGCGTCAATCTGCCATTCATCAGGCATATACACCTCTCGGTGGCAGTCGAGTATATTGCGCCCTTCCCGTCCGGGCCATCGCCGGCAATGGTGAAATGCGTCACTGGAAAGAGTTTATCCTTCACAGCGGAGATCCTGAACTGTGCACCGTTGGCGACGGTGAGTGACTCCGCCGAACCAATGCCATCGGTGTTCGCCATTTCAAGAACACCGCCCTGAATGTCGATCGTTCCCGAAAAACTGCCGCTTGCCGTCGACAGCACATATGTGCCATCGCCTGTCTTTACAAGGTTTTCCGTCAAAGCGACAGTTCGGGTCACCGTTTGTCCCGAAGGCACATTCACCGTTTCCGCAAAAGCACCGCAAACCGCACCTCCGCAGAAAACGACCGCCGCAAGTCCGCACATTCTCATAGACGACACTCCTCCTTGAAGAAAAATAATATAGCCATTAGAGTACCATATTCATTTTTTTTTCAAGGATAATCTTCACTCATTTTTTGATTGCAACTCCCCAATCGTTAGATTTGCGAGTGGACGATTATCCAGAACCTTTCCAAAGGAACTCTTCAAACACTGTTGACTGTTAAACATGAAATGTTTGAGTGTACGCGGCTACCACCAACGCCAATTGTCGCCAAACAACCTTACGTTCTCAATGTGGTCTATTTTCGGCGGCGTTCCGTCCGAATCTCCGTAAACCTCAATCACGTCAAAACGGAAATTGCCGTGCCAATGCCTCCGCATCAACCAGCTTGCGCTTGCGCGGAGCAGGTTTCGCTTCTTCCGTCTGTCGACAGACCAAAGTCTACCGGCCCATTGGGAACGCCTGCGGTGCGTCTTCACCTCGACGAACACAACACTGCGTCCGTCTGGCGCAAACGCGACGATATCAAGTTCGCATCGCCTGTCCTTTCCGCACGGATGCAGGTTCCTGCCAACAATGCGCCATCCAAGTTCGGTCAGATGGTTCACGGCGACATTCTCCCCCCAACGTCCACGCGCCACACTGCTGTTGACATCTACGGTCAACGGGCTTTGAGATTTGACATCATCCTTGGCAATGAGCCATTTGAGACACGACAACACGATCCACCTCCTCACTTTTGCCAGGATTTCAGCAGCGACTGCGCTTCCCTCTGCGGCAAATGCCGGGCAATCACTGCGAACAGCACCATCCACGATGCATACCATATCACGCACTCCCACCATCTCCAAGGCAACGTATCGAACGATGCGCCTGGACAGCCCGCCACCGTTTCCGATACGAAACGCATACTCCATGCGCATCCTGCAGCCATATTGTTGAAGAGCGCTCCAAGCGGTGCGAACACAAACGACGCAAAAGCGCCGACAGCACTGAAGACCACCGCCATCGCCGAGAGCGGCACAACGAAAACATTGGCAAATATGCCGCCAACCGATATTCTCCCGAAAATCATCGCCGACAGCGGCGTTCCGGCGATCCATGAGGATAGAGATATGCCAAGCGCACCGAACACCCACCCGGCAATGGAATGGCATCGGGAAAGACAAACCGCACCTATATCCCCACCATCCCCACACAGAGAAGCCTCCTCCGCCGCCGACTTGAACATAAGACCCGCGAAGGACGAAAACTGCGACGACCAGCGTATCCAAAGCACAATTCCAAGCATCACCGCAAACGACAGCGCACATCCCGCATCAAACACCATCGCGGGGGAGATGGCGTACACCGCAAAAGCCGCAATCCCCCACGCAGCGAGAGAATCCGGACGCCGCCCAAAAATTCCGGCGCCAAGCCACAGGGACATCATAAGAGCCGCACGGACTGCGCTTGGCCGTGCGCCGGTCAGCATCACATACGCCGAGAGAAGAGGTATGGCAAGCGACGCCTGAAAGAAAGACGGGAGTCCGGTCTTTTCCAAAAGCATCTTCAGAACCCCGGCAACAAGCATCACGTGCAACCCTGATATCGCAAACACATGTATTGTTCCCGCTGCGGCAAACATCGCCCGCCGCTTTGCACTGATCTCTCCGCGACGGCCAAGGAGCATCGCCTTGTTGATTGAAGCAAGTTCAGGGTTCCACCCGATGCCCGTTCCTGCCAGTCTTGACAGGAAATCGGAGACACGGCCGTATATCGTTCCAGTGGCACAATCGCCGGCAACCGCAACCCTTTCCATGCGTCCGCCGTTCGTTACCCACAGTGTACGGCCGGAATACCGGTTTGGAGCGCCACGTTTCAGAGACATCCATCCTGAACATCTCCATGTTTCGTCTTGAGCCGGGATTTCGGCATTGCCATCCACCGCCGCCACAACGCGCACCGGCACTCCGCAGACGCTTGACCGAAAGCTCACAATCCTTCCGTCCACACCTCTCCGCCGACATGAGACATCACCTTCGACCACAAGTTCATACGCAGGAGGGAAGCCGCGCCTGTCACGCTCAACAGAGAGTCTGCGCGATTCGCAACGCCACGCAAGCGACACACCCACAAGCGCAGAGACAATCCATCGCATGGACGGCAGCGACCATCCAACGGCGACAAAAACGGCAAAGACGGCTACGCACATCATCCATAGCCACATTCCGGACATGAATGAGGACGAAAATCCAATCGCCTCACCCATCACAAGCGATGCGGCGACAGATACCGCCATCATTCCGGCACGATTCCGCTTCAAGAACATGTTCAGTTCCAGTAATTTCTGTCAAGAGCCCGCCATCGAGCCGCAAGATTCACATCCTCATCGCACACCGCATCGCTTCCGCGCAGATCGGCCACCGTTCTCGCAACCTTCAACACCCTGTCGTACGCACGGGCGGAAAGGTCAAGAGCCTGCAGCTTCACCCTCAAGGCATTCTGCGCATTCGCATCCAGCCTGCAGTATCTCGCGATATCCCTTGGACGCATCTCCGCATTGCACGAAACGTCCGGGTCATCGGCGAAACGGCGCCTTTGGACATCCCGCGCCATCATAACCCTTTCGCGGATCTTCGCTGAAGGCTCACCAGTCGGCAACTGAGAAAGCATGTCGTACGATACCGGCGCCACCTCAATCTGAATGTCCATGCGGTCGAGAAGCGGACCTGACACCCTGTTCCTGTACTCCATCCTTCTGCTGCGCGAACAGCGACAGGTGCGACGTTCATCGCCGAGATAGCCGCACGGGCATGGATTCATCGCCGCAACAAGCATGAACCGGCTCGGATAGTCGCAGGTCGCAGCGACACGCGATATGCTGACGTGCCCGTCCTCCAGCGGCTGACGCAGGACTTCGAGCGTGCTTCTGCTGAATTCCGGCATTTCATCAAGAAAAAGCACTCCTCGATGTGCAAGCGACACCTCTCCAGGCTGCGGATGCGCACCGCCGCCAAGCAGTCCGGCCATCGAGGCCGTATGGTGAGGTGCGCGGAAAGGACGGTGCATCACAAGCGGCTCTCCGGCTTTAAGAACGCCGGCGACGGAATGTATGCGCGTCACCTCAAGCGCCTCCTCCACGGTGAGAGGGGGAAGTATGGACGGTATCCGTTTGGCAAGCATGGTCTTGCCGCACCCCGGAGAGCCGACCATCATGATGTTGTGTCCGCCGGCGACGGCAACCTCTATCGCCTGCTTCGCGAAATCCTGCCCTTTCACGTCCGCAAAGTCGTCACCGGTATCCCTTGCGGCAAGCACAAGGCGGGACGGATCCGTGAATACGGGCATGATCGTCTCCCTTCCTTCCAAAAACGCAACAGCCTCATGGAGCGTTCTCACTGGATAGACGGATATGCCATCCACCACAGCGGCCTCATCGGCATTTTCAGACGGCACCAGCACACCCTTCCGTCCTATGCGGCGCATCTCCATGACGATCGGCAGCACACCGCGCACACGCCGCACCTCACCGGAAAGCGCAAGTTCACCGACAAGCCCCCATTCCGCAAGGTCTCCGCACGACATCTTGCTCGCCGCCGCAAGAAGGCAGACCGCTATCGGCAAGTCGTATATCGGCCCCTCCTTGCGCACGTCTGCCGGCGCAAGATTGACGGTTATGTTCGCCTCCGGACGCTTGAAGCCGGAATTTGATATTGCCGTCGAGACTCTGTCCTTCGCCTCCTTTACGGCCGTATCCGGCAGCCCGACTATCGCAAACTGCGGAGATCCGTTCGAGGCGCACACCTCAATCTCCACCGTCCGCGCCCTGACACCGGCAACGGAGCCGGAATAGCACTTCGCAAGTCTTGGTCTGTTTCCCATATTTCACCTCCTCTAATGGACGGACTTCTTCAGAGCCGCCACAAGTTTACATGAATCGCACCCCGGATGCACCGCCAAGCAATGCTCCCTGTGTATCTGGATAAGCCCCTGCTGCAAAACGCCATTTCCGGAATACAGCGCCGGATTGTGATCCCGCCCAAAAAGCCTGAATGCGGCAAGCCGCATCACAGCATTCGAGCATTCCGGCGGCAGCCAGGATGGCGGTTCGCTCAACCTGCCCCTTGCAATGGCAAACGGGACAATCACGTTCGTCATAATTGCGGCGAACATTCCAGACCCGATGTGGCGCGGCTTGCCGCCCGTGAACATCGCCGCAGCATCGGCCATCCTCATCTCCGGAGTTCCGTTCGGACGGACGTTCGCCCTCCGCCACGGATGACGCACCCCGACATCGAACTCCGCCACGCAATTGAGAGCCTCATATGCGGCATCCTCGCTCAACGGCAGGTTGCGCAGTGGAAGGCTCTCGGCCAAAGCGCGAAACGGCACTGTGTTCTTCGAGTATCCCAACGCACTGAACAGCTCCTCATAGAACACCTGCTCAGGATCTCCGTTGCGCATTATCCGCGCAATAAGCCTTTGCGCCTTCATCGCAATCCGGCAGCGTCCTGCGATGCGTAACATCTCAACGCCCAGATCAGGGACACCTGCAAAGAACCCCTCGCATGGACGTGGCGATGCCGGAAGTTTGGCGTAAGGATATGCAGCGACATCAATCTCGCACGGGGATACGCCGCCGACAGCAGCCATGCACCGGCCAAGACATACGGATATGCATCCTTGCGGAAGGCTGACTGGCGGGATGCCGCCGTACCATGTGACGTGCGCCACAACATCGGAATACCGCGAATCATCGCCATGTCCATGCGCAGTCCAGTCAGAAGGCCGCAGATGTATCTCCACGTCCCCCTGCACACGGCGGCGATCACGCCCCAGACGCAGAACCGCACTTCGAAAATCCGGACCCGCCTCAAGATTCCAGATTCCCGGATCCTCCACCTCCAGCGCACCTCCACGTACGGTGCGAAGCGACGGCGGACGCAATGCGGCATCGTACCATATGGCCTGCACATGGCGTTCCGTCATTGGGGCGCAATCTGCCGCCGACAACCTCATGCGACTTCCTTCAACGATTTTGACGGAGTTGACGCAGAAGCGGCGACAGCATTCGCCTCCCGCGCCAATACGGACGGGACGCCAAACGCCATGTACAGCGCGCTTCCGGAAAGCGCCTCGCCGAGAACGATCGCCTCCGTCATGGAAAGCAGCACCCCGATGCGACGCCGTTCACCCTCCGGAGATCTGCGCGACACCGCAAACAGATACCCTGGCGCGGGTTCAAGACGATGTTCAAGCGTTATGACCGTGTTGGCCTTCGCCGTCTTGTGGAACAGCCCGTTACCGTCGCATATGCTCTCGCGATAACCGCGAAACACCTCAAGCATCTGCGCGACCTCATTTATGGAGAGACGCACCGTTATCCGGTTATCCCAATCGAACGTAGGCATCACACGCTCCCCGTTCACATTCGCCCCAACCGTCTTCTGCGAGGCAAACGTGACGAATATCGACCCCTCCACGAAGCCGTGCGCCGGATGAAGTTCAAAACGCACGGAACTTCCCGTTCCCTTGCCGTTGGGATGGCAGCAGGTGTAGCATGGACGCACCCTGCCGGACGCAACATTCTCCTTTTCACGATTCATGATTCCACCTCCCCTCTTCAGCAGCAACCTCATCGTCGGTCTGTACCGTCGAATCCGGCGAATCAGCCGTGACTGGCATCGGCGAACCGGAATCCATGCATTCGGCAACCCCGACAAGCACCGCGCAGGACAATATCCCCGCAAGCACATAGCCGGCGGCAAGTTTCAGTTTCTCTCCCATTGCTCCGCTCCTTTCGTTTCATCTTCTACGACGATGCCTGCCTGCCACCCGGCAAGGTTGCACCAATCGCCCTTGACGCCGTAAAAGATATCAAAGCGGGAGAAACAAGTTGTCAGAGAAATGTCAAAGGAATGTCAAAAGTCTGTCAAAAAAACGTCAGAGACCTGTCAAGGAAATGCGGAGCATACGCCGCAGGAACATTGAACCGGACGCAGTATGCGATTACCGCGCACCGGTGCGCCGGTAGATGCCATCAAGCGCATCTGAAAGTCTCATGCCGCCCTTCCACAGCGGAATGGACGTTCCGACGCTTTCCGCATCTTGCGCCATATCAACGCCACGCAACCTCAGCAGAAGCGACGGATCGCGGATGAGGGCATCGCCAAGGAGATAGAGAACGGCGGCAATGTGCTTGCACGGCTTCGACCAGTCCGGACAGCTGCACCAGAAATGGTCGGCACCTGATGTCGGGTACGGAGAGACGCCGGCAATCGAAAACTGTTCGTCTACAGTTGTCGGCATTTCACCGGCAAGGATGCGTCCGACGGACATCACCCCAAGACGCGCAGGAAGACCGCCGCGGTCAGACGGGAATGTGGCGAAGTCGATCTTCACGGAATATGGTTCGCTGCGGCCCCCGGCCACTGTCGCATCGACGTGCGACCCGGAAACACGCAGATCAATCACCTGTCCACGTTCCGCATACACCTTTCCGCGTCCGGCACGTGCGCCAAGACGCATCGCATCTATCGCATTCAACCACTGCCGCACCCACCACGCCCCACGCGGTACGTTCCGCAATTCCTGTGCACGGAATCCATGCGCTGTTCGCGGCACTCGCGGTGGATATCTTTTTTTGCTCATGCAAATGAAGTGCGCACAGAGCGGTCACACAATGAACGGATTGAATTCAATCTCCCGGCCGATCGTGGTGGATGCACCGTGACCGGGAATCACGGCCACCTCCGGCGGAAGTGCAGAAAGCGCGGAAAGCGAACTGCGCATGGCAGCCATGCTCCCGCCAGGAAAATCGGTGCGTCCGCACGATCCTGCAAAAAGCGTATCGCCGGAAAGCAAAGTGTTTCCGAAACGCAGACACACGCTGCCGGGAGTGTGACCGGGCGTCTCCATGACAGACATTCCAAACTCCGCAAAATCGGACTCCGCCGTACGGACATCACGCAGATCCGCAGGGCGCGGCACACCCGGATAGTCCGGCGGACACCTGTTCAGCGGATGCCCGAACATCGGCCAGTCCGACGGATGGGCATACACCGACAATCCTTGATACCTCTCAAGCAATCCGGGAATGCCGCCCACATGATCGAAATGCCCATGGGTGAGCAAGACCGCAACCGGCGTGAGATTCTGGCTTTTTATGCAGTCCGCTATCACGTCCGCATCCTGCCCAGGATCGACCACAAGGCAACGCCCGCTTTCAGAAACAACAACGCAGTTCACGCAGTATGAACCGACCGACACTATCTTGAACGACACCATGAAACCGTCTCCGGCATACATCAACACATCACACACAAAAAAATGGCGGAGGAGGAGGGGTTCGAACCCTCGGTACGGAGATTAGACCGTACGGCGATTTAGCAAACCGCAGCCTTCAGCCACTCAGCCACTCCTCCATCAAATGGCGCGTATGATACCATAAACTGCATCTCCACACAACGGGAAAAGTTGTGCAAATGGCAATATCGCAGTTTGCCATAATAACGGGCACTCTCGGAAAGCGGTATGGCGGCAAAATCGCACTGCGGTTTACAGCGCGATGCCAAGTTCTGCAAGGGGCTTGCAGACGAAATCGCGTTGCCGGGCGCGGGGATGGGGAAGCGTCAGTTCGGGCGTATCGACAACCGCTCCACCGAAGTCAATGAGATCGATGTCGATGGTGCGAGGGCCATTGCGGACGATACGAACGCGGCCGAGGGCATCTTCAATCGCGTGCATTCGCCGCGAAAAGTCGAAAGGATCAAGCGCCGACTCGAAAACCGCCACCTGATTGAGGAATTTCCGTCCAACAAACGCCGCAGGGACGTCAACAGGCTCCGTCTCGACAACTGAACTCGCTGCAACAAGACGGGTATCCGGAAAACGCGACAGCGCATCGAGCGCCTGCTCAAGAAACCTGCTGCGCGGCTCGATGTTGGATCCCAACGCAACAAGAACCCGTTTCACCTCACAAATGGACGATATGCCTTTCAAACACATACCCGCTTTCGTCTGTGTACAGAAATGAAAAGACAGCCAAGCCACGCAACATGCGGCGTCCGGACACGAACCACAAAGCTGACATGGAACATGCCGACAAGTGCCCCGATGCCTACCATGCTCCAGTTCCAATGACAGAAAAACGCCTGCACCAACACGATGCCGATGGAGACAGCCTATTTCGCCGTTGCACCCAAATTTCACACATTATGAAAATGAAGCGCCAACGCGATGCACAGCATCACGTTGGCGCCCGTTCCATCATGCGGTCATCCGAAGATGCGGGAGAAGAACCCTTCCTCCGCAGTGGACTCATAGCCGATGAACGGCTTGCCGCCCACCATCACCTGACGCTTCTCCTTGCAGAACGTGGCCTTCATGCCCGTGCGGGCGGCGGCGTTCGACATGATGAGCGCAATCGCGTGGGAATAGCCCGCCTCGATCGGCGCATTCGGGTTCTTGCGCGCACGAACGCATTCCATCCAGTTGCGCATATGGGCGTTAGTCAGTTTGTCCGCGCCCGTGTTGGCGCTCGTGATCACCTTCTCCTCCGGAGCCGGCAAAGCCTTCTCTGCATACTTGACGCCTTCAACGCCTTCGTTCGTGACCATGCCCTTGCCCATGTCCACGCAGCCGTTCGGGCCAAAGTACTTCTCCACCGGACCTTCGCCGTTCATGCGCGATCCGCCGCCGGCGTTGTGCTGATGGCTCTGAAACACGCACTGGAAGCCCTTGCCCTTCACGCCGCTCTCACCGTATTCGAGAATCGTCGTGAACGTGTCGAAGCTCTGGCGTCCATCGGCCCACTGGTAGAGACCGCCAGACGAGACGGCGCTCTTGGGATACGGGAAATCCATGAACCAGGCGACGGTGTCTATCTGATGGCACATCCACTGACCGGGCGTACCGGACGAGAACGGCCAAAAGAGACGGAACTCAAGATACTTGCGCGGATCGAACGCATACGCCTTCGGATCGCGATCCAGCAGCCAGAGATTCCAGTCCACATCTTCGCGCTTGAGAGACTTGATGAGATCTTCGGAGCGGCGCCATCTTCTGGGCTGGTTCACGTTCCAGCGCAGATCCACATAGGAGACGTCGCCGAACTTGCCGGAGTTGATGAACTCCTTGGCGGCCTTGTACTTGAGACCGCTGCGGCGCTGCGAACCGATCTGCAGAACGGAACCCGGCGCAAATCCGGCACTGCGCTTGGCGTTTACCGCGTCCAGCAGCATATTGGCGGAGTACATGTCCTCGGCGAGCGGCTTTTCGCAATATGCATCGCGTCCGGCGTTGACGGCGTGTGCGGCATGTTGAGCGTGCTGGAAGTCCGCCGTAGATATGATCACCGCATCGACATCCTTGGCCTTCTCGTAAAGCTCTATGTCGCTGCTGTACGTATCCACCGCATGGCCGAGCCGCTTTTCAAGCTCAGGCTTCGCATTTTCGTAGAGACGCTTCTTCCAGAGATCCGCCACGGCGACAAGATCAAAATTCAGTTCCTTGCTGTGGTTCATGAAACTCGGCAGCAGCGAACCGCGAAAACGATCTGAATATCCGACGCAAGCCACGCGGACACGGTCGTTCGCCCCAAGCACATTGAGCGAAGGACCGGCCAACGCCGCAGCGCCTGCGGCCTTAACAAAATCCCTGCGCTTCATCGTCATACCCTTTTCCGACATTCTGTGTCTCCTTTGTTTGTCCATTTATGTGTTGCAGCATACCATCACACGATGGAAAGTCAATCGCGACGTCCTTGTGTCTATCTTGGCTTTGCGGACGAGGAAAGCGCAACCTCTGCGGCTTTCCGGAACGCCGTCGAAAACGCCGCCGAATAGTCTCCTGATGCGGCGTCAGCCTCACCCGCCCCGTCAAGCAGTTCGACCACTGCGCGGTTTTCGAGAACGACGAGCGTAAGCGATACGCGAGCCACTCGCCGCCCCTCATCACGGCAATCAAGCGACAAGTCATTCACCACCGCCTCGATCGTGACGCCGGTACGTGCGGCGCTCGCGGACGGCAGAACACGCCCGAAGCGTCCGGCATCCGCAAGGACGCTGGCCAACGGAAGCTTCAGCATAGATGACGGCGACGAGGCAAACACATTGAACGCATCGAAGGCGATGGAGCCATCCGCCCTGCGCACGGCAAGAGCCGCCCTGTCATACGGCGCAGAAACGACAACCGTTCCAAGCCTTGCCGTCTTTGACGCATCCATCTCCGCCATCTGACGGCGCGGAACGGAAACGACCCAGCTCTTTGGCTGCGGAGGTGCCGAGGTAAGACAGCCGCATGAAATCGCCGCCGACAACAGCGCACACACCGCGCCCAGGCATTTCGTTTTCGCATCTGCCATCCTCACCCCCTGTTTGCCATCAGCAACCGACGGCGAGCCTTTCTGCGCAACGTTTCGGCAACCCTGCCGCCCTGTCGCGTTCCTGCGCCGCAGCGATATCGTACCCGATCCGCCGAAAGCGGAGAATGCGCGTTCCGGTGTCGAAGATGACGTAGCTTGCACGTGAATCGCCATCTCTCGGCTGTCCGACCGACCCCACGTTGATGAAATACTTCTTGCCGGGCAGAATCCTGAACTCGCCGTTCTCAAAACCGCTCGGATTGTAGTGCACTGCCCCGTACGCAGTCTTCTCGTACACAACCGGAATGTGCGTATGCCCGTGGAAGCAGAGTGGCGTCCGCTGATAGACGAAATGGCTCGAAGCCAAAATGTCGTCAAAAATGTAGCCCCAGTGTTCGGGCATGTCAAGAGTCGCGTGGACAAGGGTCATTCCCATAACGGGTCTGGAGAGCGGAAGAGCGCGAAGCCACTCCATATCTTCCGCTGATATGTTTTTACGCGTCCAGAGAAGCGCCTGTGCGGCGACAGGATTGAAGTCGGACAGATCCTGTCCGGACGCCACATAGCTGTCGTGGTTGCCGCACACCACCGGTGCCTTGAGTTCATCCCGCACGACGCGGATGCACTCCGACGGGCAGGCGTTGTAGCCGACCACGTCGCCTGTGCAGATCCAATCCGTGACACCCTGCGAGGCGGCATCATGCAGAACCGCATCGAGCGCGTCGATGTTTGCGTGGATGTCGCCGAGGATGCCGTACGTCTTTGCCATCAGAGTTTAAGAAGCGCCGCCGCGATCTGAAGATCTTCCGGCGTAGTTATCTTCAGGTTGAGTTTGTTGCTCTCGCAGATCTTGACCGTCTCGCCAAGAATCTCCACCGCCTGCGCATCGTCAAGCACTTCCTTGCCGTCCGCCTCCACAGCGGCATACGCCTTCCGGAGCATCGAGTACGGGAACGCCTGAGGCGTCTGCACAACCCAGTGCTTGGAGCGATCGACCGTCACGGAAACCGACGTTCCCTTCTCCACAACCTTCACGGTGTCGCGGACGCGACATCCCGGCACGGATGCGACACCGCGCCTTGCGGACTTTATCACGTCGGAGATGACATCCTGCGCGATGCACGGACGCGCCCCGTCATGCACCGCAACGATCCTCGTATCGGAATCGACCTCCTTAAGCCCGGCCTGCACGGAATCCTGTCTGCGGGCACCGCCGGGAACGACCTTGGAGAGCTTGGATATTCCGAACATTCTCGCCACGGCCTTCGCCGCTGTGACTTGATCCTTGCGCACGACAAGGACTATCGAATCAATGTCGGGGTTCTTTTCGAAAGCCAAAAGGCTCCACGCGACAACCGGCTTCGAGCCAAGGTTGAGAAACGCCTTGTCGGCTCCGCCGCCCATGCGTTCAGACTTCCCCGCAGCCACTATTATTGCGGTCACCATTGCGAAACTCCTTTGTTCATCATATGTGCGCGATTATACCATTTCGGCAATTCCAAGTCAAAACTCGCCGCCCACAGCGCAGGGAGGGAAAGTTGTAATATCTCGTGGCGCAGTTTCAGACAGGGGGAAACCATGCCGATCAACAAAGAAGAAAGGACAGCGTCGCCATCTCCATGGAGATGGCCGCCCGCCGGGCGAGAACAAAGCCCACGGCGCCTGCAGATCTGGTATGATTGCATCAACAAAAGAAACATACCGAGAGGCAGACGCCGGAGTAGTGAGAAATATACCAAGCGATGGCTTCTGAAGAGGAGAGACTTCTCGAAGATCTATCATGGGGACGACCTCGCGGTCGAGGCCGTCGTCAATTTGATGCACAGACGCTCGCTGAAAGAAGAGATCGCATATGAATGCCATTCACGTCTTGCCAAGACGCTTTAGGGACTTCCTGCGCCATTTTAGGTACAATTCGCCTCGCCGTCCTCTGTCAGAAAAGTGTCCAACATTTAAGAAACCAGATAAGAATATCCATTCTATTTGACAAGCTGTGGCGACGGGAGTATATTTGCGAGAGGTGTCAACTCGAAACAGCGACACTCTTGTATGTAGTCAATGGTTCGCACAAACGGACAAGGCCTCCGTGAGCAAGCGAACGCGCACGGCATCCGTACCGTCGCGATAGCCCCTTAGGTAGACAAGGCGTCCTCCGTAGTCGTTTCCGTCGCCCCACGCGGGTGCGCCGTCTGTTGTGATGACGAACTTGCCGCGTTCCAGAGCCTCTGCGACGACAAGTCCGAAATTATCGCTCAGGGTCGGAAGTATCAGAATATCGCACCAAGACAAAACGCTCTCCTTCTCATCACCAAAGGCTGTAGAGACAATCTTGAGGCGTGGAGAAATTGCAAGTTTATGAGTGGCTGAATTACTCAACTCATTAACGGCCGCTTCAAGATACTCGACACCTTTCAATGGATGACGGCGTCCGAGATAGAGAAGATGCAATGGCTCATCGACGTTCCATGCGTTCCGTGTATTCTGTGATTCCAACGTGAAGAATCGCTTGAGATCGGTGACTTCGACGGGGGGACAGCGGCGGTTAAGATACGTCCTGATCCATTCCGCTTCCATTTCGCATGTTGCAACCACCTTATCCGCGCATCGTAGAAAATACCGCTCGATAGGAGAAACAAGCTTCTTCCTCAGTGGACTCTGTTGCGTCAAATACACGGGGCTTAAGCTTCCATGCGTCATGCGGACAAGTCGCTTACCAGCCCGCAACGCCATCCAACATATCACCCACATCCCCGGCAACCACATTCCATGCACCCATACCTCTTCGACCTCCCCCTCATGTATCCTGTGCATCCCTTGTCCAAGGTCAATCACCTCGGCATCCCCCTGTTCCTTCGAAAGCAGCCGTGCCGCCACGACCATGCCATTGGCAACATCACCCGTACCGGAGACTATGTGGAGATACTTGCACATATCACTCTGCCATCATATCCCCAACTTGTTTCGCGACTGCCATCGGATCAAACTTAGCGGCCTTACGTTTGGCCTCTGCACCCATCGTCCGCCACTCATCCTTTCTTGCGGACATAAGAGCAAACGCATCTCTCCACGCATCTGCGCTCTCCCAGTCCTCGACAAGCATTCCAACTTCCGCACCCCCGAACAAATCCGCCACGACACCGATCTCCGATCCGCACAGCAACGGCAGCCCCGCCATCGCCCCCATCAGAGTGGCGACAGAAAACTGCTCCGTTCCGTTATGCACATACACATCGGCTCTCGCATACAATCCCGACAGACGTTCCCATGCTACCCCCCCGTCAATGCATTCGACGGCCTCGGATTGATACCTCCCGACGCCCTTCCCACACAAGACCAATTTTTCTGTGCCACCATTCGCCACAAACCTCCTAAATCCATCAGCAATCACGTCCATTCGCCTAAAACTCGTGTCATTGGCGACCATTAAATAGACAACTCCTCCATGCACTGCTTTTTGACTCGAAACAAATTCGCAGGAATACACACCCTGAATAATCCTCCTATCGTCCACACCGTAGCCCTGCACCAAAAACCTCCGCGATGCCACGCCTGGAACCCAAAGGAACTTCGCCCGAGAAAAGACAAACCGCTTAACCACTTGTGAGAGCCAACAGCAGTTTTTTCCCCTTGTCGTATCTAATGAAAGGCCATACTCCCTCCCAAGCATCGCGCGAAGAACAACGCCCACCGTTAGCCACCAAGGTGCATAGGCCGTCCAAACGACAAAATCATACGTGCCACGAACAGCAAACAACCAAGCAAGTCGCCACATCAAGCGAAGCGCGGCAAGACCGCCCGGATACAACGTCGCCGTCTTCCCTGCCAAAGGCTCAGCAGCCTCTCCCAGCCCCATACCTGAATGTCCAAAGTCCTCTTCAAACAGATAGAATACGTCGAGTGAAAACCTCGCGTCTGCCCGCAACCGTTTCGCCACGGCATCCCGATAGGGGGATGGATGCATCAAGAGAAGTGCCGCCTTCAAATCGTCCGTCCCTTCCATTTGAGACCGTCCACAAACTCCTTCAGATAGCACCCCTCCAATAAGCGCACAACACGAGTCAGCCACGCACCGCTCTTTGTCATCTTGAACCCGTTCTGGGTACACATCCTATTCACCTCCGCAAGATGCGCCGCCATTTCTTCGCTTGAAAGAGGCCGTTGTGTCTTGCTGCCAACCCACTGCCTCTGCGCCCAAAGATAATCACCGACCCTGGTAAACTCCACCCCGGCCTTCATTAACCTAATCCACAAGTCCCAATCCATACAGTACTTGAGTTCTGCGTTAAATCCTCCGATCTTCTCGAATAGTTCATGCCTAAAAAATGCACTCGGCCCATAGACATGCGGGACGGCACTCCGATATAGCCAACCATGCCACCCGTTGCCAACAGAACACTTCAACACCTTACCCGCATCATCTATCAACAACTGATTCCCGACAATCCACTCAACCCTGTCAACCTTGCTATTAATCCTGTCTAAAACACTCTCCAACGCGCCTGGCAACAAGACATCATCCGCATTAAGCCAAAAAAACCACTCGCCCTTCGCTTTGGCAAAGCCCTTGTTCAACGCATCGCTCTGCCCCGCATCCGGCTCAATGTCGCCATCTTGGACGATGACCTCCAAGTCGTCACCCATTCCCTGCGCGGATAAAGACGCAAGCGCCTCGTCCATGAACGGGCGCGACCCATTCACGGGCATCACGCAACTGAAGAGCGGACGTTTCATCGCCTCAGACGCCACGACAGATGCCTTTCAACCAATACCCAGCTCTCGCCACCCATTCCTTCAT
>CAZMNN010000027.1:0-33665 GCA_964567665.1 uncultured Lentisphaeraceae bacterium | reverse complement strand
GAGGCGCAAAGTTCTTTCGGCTGAAACTGCCCTGCGCGAAGCACAGACAATAATCAATCCCTTAAATCCGTTCAATCCCACCCCCAAAACCTTTGCGCCCTTTGCGTTTTCTTTGCGTTCTTTGCGTTAAATAAAACAACAAACTAGTTGGCAGTTCGTAGTAGTGGATAGCGCAAAGCACAGACAAAAACCAACCCCTTAAATCCGTTCAATCCCATCCCCAAAAACTTTGCGTCCTCTGCGTTCTCTTTGCGCTCTTTGCGTTAAATAAAACAACAAACCAGTTGGCAGTGAGCAGTTGACAGCTCGTAGATGGAGGATTTTTCGGCTGAAAACGCCCTGCGCGAGGAAAGACATCGACCACAAACGACGAATCGATGAATGTCTCTGCACCTATTTCGCTGGCGGGAACGTGCCGGACGCCACTTCTTCGACATACTGCGCGAAGGCGCGTTTCGCCTCCGCCGCAAGATTCGCGTACTGCTTCGCGAACGACGGCACATGGTCTTCCCCAAGCCCAAGAAGGTCGTGCATGACAAGCCACTGCGCATCGCACACCGGCCCCGCCCCGATGCCGATCGTCGGGATCGCAAGTGCAGCGGTAACTTCGGCGGCAAGCTCCGACGGGACACATTCCAGCGTGACGGCGAACGCACCCGCCTCTTCCACCGCACGGGCGTCCGCAATCACCTTCACGGCCTCTTCCCGCGTCTTGCCCTGCTTCCTGAATCCGCCATACGCATTTACGCGCTGCGGCATCATGCCGACGTGCGCCAGCACCGGTATTCCGGCATCCGTCATGCGCCGGATAAGCCCGCAGACGGATGCCCCACCCTCAAGCTTCACTGCGTCCGCGCCGGCCTTGAGGCAGGCCACCGCATTCGCCATCGCCAGATCGTCGCCGCACTGATACGATCCGAACGGCATATCGGCTACGACAAGCGCATCCTTCACCGCCCGCACAACGGCAGCCGTCGCGGAAAGCGTCTCCTCCATCTTCACCGGCAGCGTAGTTCCATAGCCGAGAACCGTCATGCCCATGGAATCGCCGACAAGTATGCACGGCACTCCTGCCTCATCCGCAAGACGCGCAAAGCAGGCATCGTATGCCGTGCAGCAACCAAGTCTCTGTTTTCCCTTGGCGGCCCTGAAAGCCGCAACCGTCCACTTTTTCATAGTGGCGTGAAGTATATCACAAGATGGTGCCCTGCGTAATCGTCGACCGTCACAAAGGCCATCATTCGGTTGCCGGGAATCGCCGTTCCTACAGAGAATCAATCATCTTGAAGAGCGCCGCTATCTTGCGGTCTGCCGAACCGCCCGGCATCCGCTCCACGAACGACGGGTCGCGGCTCCCCTGCAGGTAGAAGATCGCCTTCGCCCCTCTCACGTCTATACGCGCCACGCGCCTTGCGGCGCACTTCACCCTGAACTCCGCAAGCCGCACGAGACGCACCGCCGCCGGCGGCAATCTGCCGTATCTGTCGGCAAGCTCACGCCTGAGGCGCGACACGTCCTTCACGGTCACCGCCTCAGCGAGACGCCGGTGGAAGTCCATGCGCTGCGCCTCCTCCTCCACATAGTCGTACGGAAGCGACGCGCCTGAATCTCGGTCTGCCGTCCCCGGCGAAAAGTCTATGAAGTCAAGGTTCACCGATACGTCCACTATGTCCGGCACGGTCTCGCCCCTCATCTTCGCTATGGTACGCTGGAGAAGCTGACAGTAAAGCGAGAAGCCTATCGCGGCGATATGTCCTGACTGTTCGCTGCCGAGCAGGTTGCCGGCGCCGCGTATCTCAAGATCGCGCAGTGAAAGGTTGTATCCGCTGCCGTGTCCAGAATGCTTGCGGAGAGCGTCAAGACGCTCCCGCGCCTCTGCATCGACAAGCCCCTCCGACGGCAGCAGGAAGTACGCATAGCCCTGGCGCGCCCCGCGTCCAACGCGTCCGCGCAGCTGGTACAGCTCTGCAATGCCGAACCGGTCTGCCCTGTCTACGATAATCGTGTTCGCCCGCGCAATGTCGAGGCCGGACTCCACAATTGTGGTGCAGATCAGCACGTCGGTGCGCCCCTCGGCGAAGCGGCGCATCTTGTCCGCAAGCGTCATGGTCGGCATCTGCCCATGCGCAACGTCTATCTTTGCGTCCGGGAAAAGCGAGCGGAGCCGCCTTTCCGCCTTCGATATTGTCATCACGCGATTATGCAGGTAATAGACCTGTCCGCCGCGAGCAAGCTCCCTTGCTATGGCGGACTGCACTGTCGCATCGGAATTGCGCACAATCTTGGTCTCTGTGGCCACGCGCTCGCGCGGCGGCGTCTTGAGCACGGAAAGATCCCGCGCACCGGTCATCGACATGTACAGCGTACGCGGAATCGGGGTTGCGCTCATCGTAAGGACGTCCGCCGTGGCCCTCAGGCGCTTAAGATACTCCTTGTGCCTCACCCCGAACCGCTGCTCCTCGTCTACCACAATCAGACCGAGGTCATGGAACCGGATCTTCGACGAAAGGAGCGCATGGGTGCCGATGACTATGTCAGTCGCTCCGCTTGCGATCCTTGCGCGGACGCCTTTCTTCCCGTCATCCGTCAGAAAACGGCTCATCGTCTCGATGCGCACCGGAGTGCCGTCGAACCTCGCAAGGAAAGTCTCGTAGTGCTGCTGGGCAAGAACCGTTGTCGGCGCAAGCAATGCCGTCTGCTTGCCGTTCATGGCGGCGATGAACGCCGCCCGCATGGCGACTTCCGTCTTGCCGTACCCGGCATCGCCGCATATGAGCCGATCCATCGGCTTCGTCGATGCAAGATCCCGCTTGACGTCCGCTATCGCCTTTGCCTGATCCGGAGTCTCCTCGTACGGGAACGCCGCCTCAAACTCCGCAGTGCCTTCCGCCTCAACGTCGTAGGCAAAACCCGGCACGACGGCACGACGCGCCTGCGTCTCAAGCAGCCCGGCGGCAAGGTCGGCCACGGCCTTCTGGGCATCGGACTTCTCCCTGCTCCAGCGGCGTCCGTCGAGCCGGTGCAGCTTCACCTTCTCGCCCCTCACGCCAACGTAGCGCGAAAGCAGATGCGCGTGTGCCACCGGAACGTGAAGCTTCGCTCCGTCGGCATATTCGACGGTGAACACCTCGCTGCGGGAATCACCGACCTCTATCTCGGTGGAGCCGAGAAAGCGTCCTATCCCGTAGTCGAGATGCACCACGAGTTCGCCCGGCTCTATGTCCATCACCTCCGACAATCGCTCACCGGAATGTGCAGCGGCATCCGCCCGCGCACCCCTCCGAACGGAACGTCCTCGCGCACCGGGGATTCTGTCGGACTTTGCGGCGATGACAAGGCCATCACACGAGAACCCGCCGCTCAGCGCATCATCCTCCACAACCAACGAGCCGTTCGAGCGAGCGGCGGCAAGGTGCCGGTTGAGCGTCTCGCGTACGCGATCCACGAGCATTGCGTCCGTGACGCGCTGCTCCGCAAAACCGGGAAGCGGCGACGCCATGAACGGACACGTAGGCACTCCACGCGGCGCAGGGTCGCCAGTGAAGAACATCCGGAATCTTCCGGACGGGATTGCCGCCACATCCGACGGATATGAGTTGTGGTCGATGGCGAATATCGCACTTCCCTCCGGGAGAAGCGAATAGAGCAATGACTGCACCGGAGATTCCTGGGCGTCAGCGTCTCCGCCCCGACCTTTCAGCGATACCGGTGCAAGTGTGGCCGAATCGATCCGGCGGATGGACATCTGCGTGGACGAATCGAACTCGCGCAGACTCTCCATGTCATCGCCGAAGAACTCCGCCCTCACCGGATGTTCCGCATCCGGACTCCACACGTCCAGCACTCCGCCGCGAACGGAGAACTCGCCCGGGGAGAACACCTCCACGGAACGTTCATAGCCCGCCGCCAACAGCCTTTTCTGGAGTTCCGCGAAAGTCAGCCCCCCCGCGCCGCCATCTTCGACTGAAAGCCGCATCTCCGCCTCGCGGGCGACATCACACGATGCGACCGGTTCACGAAGAGCCATCACAGGCGCTACGACCACAAGCGGATACGGGCGTATCGAATAGGCGCCGAGCGCAGCAGACACCTTGAGCCGCGCCGCAGTTGCCGTTCTGTCGTCCTCGATCGCCGGCGGAAACTCAAGTGCGCGGATGCCTGTCTCGTCGGCGATCGCCTCAAGGTCTTCGAAAATGACATCAGCCTCCGGCAGTCCCGGCGCGACAGCCAGCACAACGCCTTTGCTGCGCACCGCAATCGCAGCCGCCGCAAAGGCGTTTGCGCTCCCGGCGAGTGCGGGATAGGCAACAGCGGGCGCTCCGTCAGGAACGCCCGCCCAAAACGCTTTCGCGAATATGTCAAACCTGCGCTGCAAGGCTTCATCCCTGCTTCACGCCGGTGCCGAGGCGTTCGCCGGAATAGCGCTTCTCCCTGATGGGACGCCACCACCATTCGTTGTCGAGATACCACTGCACCGTCTTGCGTAGACCCGTATCGAAGCTCTCCGCAGGATGCCAGCCAAGCTCACCGATCAGTTTCGACGAATCGATCGCATAGCGCAGATCATGTCCCGGACGATCTGCGACATAGGTTATCAGGTCTGCGTACTTTCCGTCCTGACGCGGACGAAGCCCGTCAAGGATCTCACAGACAGCCTTCACCACGTCGAGGTTCGTGCGCTCGTTGTGCCCGCCAACATTGTACGTCTCTCCCGGAACGCCCTTCTCGTTGACAAGCCGAAGCGCCGCCACATGGTCATCCACATACAGCCAGTCGCGCACGTTTGCCCCCTTGCCGTACACCGGAAGCGGCTTGCCGTCAAGGCAGTTCAGAATCACGAGCGGAATCAGCTTTTCCGGGAAATGGTACGGCCCGTAGTTGTTCGAGCAATTGGTGATAAGCGTCGGAAGCCCATATGTATCGTGCCAGGCGCGAACAAGATGGTCAGACGCCGCTTTCGATGCGGAGTACGGCGAATGCGGCGAATATGGAGTGCTCTCGGTGAAGAACCCGGTTTCGCCGAGCGAACCGTACACCTCGTCGGTCGATATGTGCTGGAAGCGGAACGATGCCTTTGTCGCGGAATGCGGCGCACCGTCAGGCAGAGAGTCCGGCAACCCCATCCAATACGCAAGCGCAGCCTGCAGGAGCGTCGCGGTTCCGCCCACATTCGTCCTGATGAACTCGCCGGGTCCGTCAATCGACCTGTCAACGTGCGACTCCGCCGCAAGATGAAAGACGGTGTCCGGCTGGAACACGTCGAACGTCGCCTGCATCGCACCCATGTCACAGATGTCCGCCTGCAGGAACTGGCAGCGGGACGGCGGACGCACTCCGCCGGAGCATATCTCGTCGCACATCGCATCGGGTGCGGACCAGGGCTGGACATCAACTTCCTTGAGCGATTCGAGATTTCCGGCGTAAGTCAGCTTGTCAACGACAAGCACAGTGGCTTCGGTGTCGCGCACGAGATGGCGCACAAGCGCGGAACCGATGAACCCGGCGCCACCTGTCACAATGCAGCGTTTCGAGTATGCCATGGCGCTACTCCTCGTCGGTTACGGTCTTTGACGCCTCAACGGAAGTGGAAATCTTTGCATTCCGCTTCGCGCTGTAGCCGCCATATTCGTATCCGTTGTAGCCATATCCGTAGTGGCCATGCATCGAAAACGCATCGTTCATCTGGGTGGTCTCGACGTCGTTCACGATTACGCCGAACACCGTAGCCCCTGCCTCTGCAAGGTTGCGAGATGCAGACTGTATCGGGCGGAAGTGCGTGCGGTCAGGACAGCACACGATCATTACGCCATCGACCATGGAGGCGAGCGTCATCACGTCACCGACAATTCCGAACGGCGGCGAGTCGATGATTACGCGGTCATAGTTCTCCCGCGCCCATGCGAAGAACTCAGGAACGATGTTCGAACCCATTATGGACGCCGGATCCACGCCTTCAGGCTGAAGGGATACGATTACGTCAAGGTTTTCCACATTGGTATGGTTGACGAGAGAAGCGAAATTGCAATGCCCGCCTTTCTGAAGGGTGTGCGAAAAGGAACGCTCGCTCTCGATGTCGTCAAGCCCCCATATGTGCGCAAGGCGCGGACGGCGAAGGTCGAAATCGACAAGCAGCGTCCTGCGGCGCGCCTGCGCGTTCGATATGGCGAGGGAACAGCTCGTGATGGACTTGCCTTCCGCCGGCTGCGTCGACATTATGAGCATCACCTTGTTCATCTCGGCATATCGCGGCGAGTCGAGAAGGTTGCGAAGCCCGGCGACAGCCTCGGCGAACTGCGAGTACTTGTTATCCGAGATGAACCTTGCGACATCTTCCCTGCGCTTGCGGCGCACGTGCGGAAGCACCGCGAGAACCTTGAGAGCAAGGCGCGTCTCAATATCGGAGATGGAGACGATCGTATCTTCAAGATGGTCGAGTATCAGCACAAACAGGAGTCCGAACGCCAGAGATCCCATCATGCCGACGGCGAATATCACAATCGGGTTCGGCAGCACCGGCTTTTCAGGAACCGTCGCCGGCGGACCTACGCAGACGATTTCGTTGTTCGCCTCCGCCGCAATGCGGGCGGTGTTCTCCTCCTGCTGAAGCTGCTTGAGGAGCTGCGACGATATCTCCTTCTCGCTCTCGAACTGCGCAAGGCCGGATTCGGCGGAGATTATCTTCTGGTCTATGTCGGCAAGCGTGGCCGTTAGCCTGTCCCTGTTCTTCTTGTGGACGGCAAGCTGGTTCCTGTATGCGGCAAGGTTTCCGTGCGCCGTCGCAAGCGCACGGGATACGGACTCCGTGAACTGCTGCTTCAGGATGTCGAGATTCTTCTGCTTGACGCGCACCTCCGGATGGCTGGTGGTGAAGGACGTAAGCAGCGAATTAAGCTCCATCTTGCACTTCTGCAGCTCCATGTAGGCCTCGCCGATCTCCGTCGAGCGCGGCACCGCAGACGGAAGCGCACCGAAATCCTCCGGCGTTTCCTGTGCAGCCTCAAGCACCTTCTCCCACTCGACCGCGCTCGTCACCTCCGTCTCAAGCGCAAGAACGTCCGTCGTCACCTTCTGGAGCGACTGCTGGACGATTTCGCGCTCGCTTCTCAGGTTGTCGAGCTTGTGCTTCTTGCGGAAGTTGAGAAGCTCCGCCGCAACCCTCTCATCCATGCGGCGCTGCTTCTCGACCTGCTCGTGTATCTGCGCAACCGCCTTGTCGCAACGAACCTTGTTCTCTTCATCCGTAAAACTCTCGATCGCCGCCGCGTACGCATTGGCCAGCGCCGCCGCAAGCTGCGGAGAGCCTGAACGGACGGCAATCGTGATTAGCCTTGACCGGCGCACAAGCTCCAGTTCGGACGAGGTGAGCGCCTTCAGCAATTCGTCATCAGTGACCGTCGAGGCCGGATAGTTCGCCCGGTACTGCTGCATGATCTTCGTGACGATCTTCTCAGATCGCCAGTCGGAAAGGCGCGTATTGAACACCTCGTCATACGTAGTTCCGTAGTCGATCTCCGTCATCTGCCCCAACGTGCCCGTGTTCTGCTGGACGCGGCTGCGCATCTGGACGGTGAACACGGACTTCGCCTCGTATATCGTCGGCGAAATGCGGTAGATGGCGAACGATGCGACAAGACCTACGAGCAGAAACACGAGGACTGAAATCCATCGCTGGGATATGACGCGCAGAATACGGGCGGGCGTGATCGTGCCGACAAGAGAGTCCGGATCCTGCGAACCGCCGCCGTAGTAGTACGGTGCCTGTCCGTAATGCCCACCCTGTCCGCCATAGTAGTATGGCGCATTGCCGGACATCCCGTAGTATATCGGCGACTTCTTCGATGAGCCGGAATAGATCGGCTTGCCACCGTATTTAAGAGTATCTGAAGCCATGTGTCATCCCCTCTTATCGTCTTTGTCGTCTGAATTTCTCCTGGGCTTCGGAAAAGACGCAGCCGCAAGCGGCATCGCCACGGCTATGCACACCGGCACGGACGCAACCGGCAGCCCGGCGGAGAACCATACGTCAACGGCGGCGGCCACAAGCACAAGCGGACCGATCCATGCGACGGCAGGGACGTTCAGCGACGGAGAGAAGCCTTCGTTCTGTTCGCTTCGCCAGCGAAACGCCCCGACAAGCCGTACACACCAGAAACAAAGGAGGAAGCCTACAGCTATCGCCCACATCAGCCCGCCGACTATGCCCCTTTCGGCGATGAGGTTGGTGTACCAGTCGCCGCTGCTTTTCGGCTGGGGCGGAAGCACCGACCAATCCTCTTCATCGGCATTGAACGATGCCTGAAGAGGAAATGCGCCGACACCTACGCCAGACCACGGATGGGTAAGCCACATCGTCTTCGCAATCCGCCGGAGTGCCGCATTCCTGTCCACAAGCGCAGATGGATACGCCTTTTCAATCTCAAGACCGCCGATCTTTGAACTGCGCACCTCCTGACCAGGCATCGTGATGATGGCGGTTGCTGCCATAACGATGCCAAGTGAAAGCATTGCCAGGCCACGCGCCATGATCGCTGCCGACTTCCGGCACTTCGCAAGCGCCAAGGCAAACGCCGCCGCAACGGCAGACAGCGCGAGATACGGCAGGGAAAGAAGCATCGGAAGAAACACGTACGCACCGGCGGCGTTTCCGGCAACCGCCCATGCGAAGAGCAGACGCGACTTCGTGATACCGCGCTCCTCCGCTTCAACGCCACACGCAACGGCAACCGGAAGGAGCAGCGCATACAACGATCCGGGAAAAGACGGAGCGCCGAAGGTGGCCATAGCCGCAGACTTGAACGGCTCCATCCCAAGCCCAGCGCATATGACGGCGGCCATCGCGCCAGTCGCGGACACCGCGCCGGTGAACACGCCAAACCAAAGCCTCGCATTCCGTCCAAGTGCGTGTCTTACCCCGATCATGACCATCGCAGCCGCAACAATGAGCGAAAACGGCAGAAACCCGGCATCTCCCGATGACGCAGGCATGATCGCCATCGTCGGCTCCTTTACCGTCCACACGGCAGTCTCCGGACTGAACACAAGCCGTATGTCCGAATTGAGCCAACGAATCATGCTGAAGAGAACCGCGAACATGAGAAACCACACGAACGGATCCCTTACCATCGCACCAACCATCCGCCGCCGCGCCATCGACACCGTCTCGCCCGCAAACACGGAAGGCTCCATCACCATCCAGAGGGCGGCAAACGCTGAAACCCAAAGAGTGCAGCATCCAAGCACGGACGCCGACACAAATTGCGACAACGCCACCGGCAATGCGGCGGCGATCGCTAAGTGGGTGGCTAACCCATATCTCGAAACGTCCTGGTTAACCATGCCCTATCAGTAATGGAAACGCACACCGACAGTGCCACGGAAACGGTCGTAGTTCAGCTGATCGTTGTTTTCGCTGCACCACTGCTCGTCCCACGTCACGCTCGCGAAGACGCTCATCCAGCGGTTGAGCAGGTAGTCTGCGCCAAGACGGGCGGAAAGCCAGGTCTCGTCGTAGCTCTGCCTGTGCGTGTAATAGGCGTCGGAGAACGCATTCTCCTCATAGCGCCAGGAGAGGTTTGCGGTGAGGTTGAGCCGATCGCCAAGCGTGAGATACGAGATGCCGCCACCAAGCGTGTAAACCTTGACAGCCTGACCAACCTCGCGTTCCGACGGCTGGTAGTAGCTTGAACCGAGAACGGAAAGGCTCACCTGACGATGGATCTTCCAGTTTGCGGAGAGCGTATACGTCCATCCGCAATCGGTCGTGCCGGCGTCGCCGTACTCAAACCACGAAGCACCCATCAACGCACGGTAGGTGATAAGCTCCGTCATGTGCGAACCGATACCGGCCTGAATGGAATACGAATCCGAGTTGTTGTCGTACTTCCGGCTGAGGGGATATCCGTGGCTGTTGGTTTCCTGCTTATAGCGCGTGTATCCAGCCGCGACAAGAAGATCAGTCCATTTCGACGCCGCATACCCGGCCTGAACTCCGGTCGAATACTGATCCCAGCCGTAGAGAGGCGCGTAGTGACCCGTGTCGTTCTTGTAGTCGAGCATCGTGTACTGCCCAGTGAGGTTTGCGTGCCACCTTCCGGTGAAACGCCGCTCGACCACGCCCGCTATGTCAAGCGTCTCGCGGTCGCGCCATATGCCACGTCCGTTGCGCGATGTAAGGTCGTCCGACTGGTTGTAGAAGCCATAGCGTTCCGACAGCACGAGCGACCAGCCCTTCTCGTTGCGCTCCGACGATGCGTAGTTGTATTCAAGGCTCTCTCCGTAGCTGTTCTCGCCCAACTCACTGTTGTAGTCACAGAAGTAGCGGTAGCGGTACCAGATGTCGCCGGTCAACGCCCATCTCTCGCCGCGCCACATGAAGTCGGCGCCCGGATTGACGGCAAAGACCGAATCGTCAACCGAATGGCGCGAAGTATCGACGTTCGAGTCGTAGGTGTACGACAGCGACACGTACGGTTTGATTGTGAGATGGTTGTTGAAGAACCTGAAGCCGGTCGGCCGGTTATCCCTCTGCGGAGACGTCACGCCCTGCTGCGCCACCGCGCAACTGGCGGCGAACACTGCGCCCAAAAGAATCTTGAATCTGCTTTTCATGACTTTATCTCGCAATGCCAGTGTTAGAGATTCTGCATCCAGTACGGACCCGGCTCAGGATTGGGGTCTCGCCTGGGGTGATCACGATCCTTGCTGTAGTACGGACTGTCCCGATCAAGCACCTTGTGACGCGGAAACGCGCTCAGGCTGCCGTTCATCGGATCGATTGTGCGGATTGCCGTTCCGGGAATCGCCGGAATATCCCATTTCGTGCCGCCGCGCTGAAGGTCGCCGAGCATCGATTCAATCGTCTGCATGGGAACTATATCAAGAACGACTTCGGGATTCGGCTCATCCCCGGCCTGTGCGGACGCCAGCATCGGATCGTACGTCGCGACGCCGTCCTTGCCGAGCGCGGACGGGAACCACATGTCCTTGGCCACCGTCTGAGAATCCGACGGCAGAGACGCGACGACCGCTGCGGTAGCGTCATCGGCGACCGCACCTGCGGCACGTATGAACATCAATCCCGCAAAACCTGCGCGTACCGCGCCCGCCTCCGATGTCGCGGTGCGCTGGACAATCCGCTTCATCACGGCTGAGACGATGGCCAGATATTCGGCATCCGTCATTGTCGCAGGGCGCGAGAACTCGTTCTTCGCAAACTCCTCGTTGATAACCGTAAGAGCCTCCGGCTGAACGGTCGCGTAGACTTCGGCAAGCACCGCCGCACGATCCGCAGAACCGGCTGCGGCGACGGCAGCCCTGTTGGCCGCCAGAAAACGCGCCGCCTTCGCATCGGCGCTGCCCGGCATCTTTCCGATGGCCGCATTGACCTCTGCAAGGAACGCAGTCTTGTCTTCAGACGAAAGCTGCGTCATCGTCGCCTTGAGCACATTTGAATCGAGAGCGGAATCGCCAACCTTCGCGAGCCATTCGCTGCGGGGCATGGCAGCGGAGAGCGACAGCACTCCGGCAACCGCAGTCAGCAACATGAATATTCTGTTCATCTTTGACGTCTCCTGATTTTCTACGCGCTTTTCCTCAATACCAGCTCATGGGAACCCACACAACATCCCCTGCCTGAAGCAGGACATCCTTGTCAGGGCGTCCCTCCTTGCCGATTTCAACCAAATCCACCATCGTCTTGGTCCGCTTGCCGTCCTTGTCGCAGTGCGTGACCCTGATGCCCGCCTTGTCCGCAAGCGGCGTTGTGCCGCCGGCGAGCTGAAGTGCCCGCGTCACTCGCAGATCCATGGTTGACGGCACATCTACCGGGCCAGGCCTGTTCACCTCGCCAAGCACCGTTACTGTTCCCCACGGAGAGACCATTCCACCGCCGGCCTGATATATGAACGTCGCCGTGACGTGCGGATCGAGGAAGTATTCCTTGTACGCCACCGCTATCTTCTGCTGCAGTCCCACAAGGGTGAGGCCATCGCATTTGATCTGCCCCACAAGCTCCATCGTGATGTAGCCGTCGGCATCAACAAAATACGGCTTCGCGTCCTGCCCGACCAAACCGGCCGCAGTGACTGAAATCTGGAGCGCAACGCCAGGACGCACCTTCGGCCCGTCAAAGTAGGTCGCAAGAAGATCGGCATCCACTCCCTGATCCTGCTGAGTGCCGTCCGTAAATGCGGAAATGATGCTCGAACACCCTCCAAGAAGGACGGTCAAGGCGAAAATCGCAATATGTAGAAACAGTTTTCCCATAAATTCACCCGCCATAATATCACTTCTCTGCGGCAAAAGCAACTCCAATTTTCGGAAGGTCACTTTTGCGCACACAGAAGAGATGACGGATAGGCGCGGCGCCGGTTTGCGTTTCAGGGCGTTCGCCCCTCAAGCTGATCGGCAATCCGGTCGCGCCAACGGAGAAGCGGCTCCGGACGCAAGGTGAAATCGGTCATCGACCGCATCACGTCGTCCGGCACCGGCATCTCGATTCCGCACTTCTCCTTGAGCAGCTTTGCGTAGGCGAGATCTTCAAGTCCGTCGCGGTAGTTCTCAAGACGGATCGTCGGCACCGGCATTCCGTCCGGCCCGCAGTATATCCAGCTTCCGCACCCGTGGTAGTCCTCAAAGCTGACCGGATCCCAATCCGTGTACGGGCCCGACTCGATCGGCTTGCGGTTCTCGCCCCATGAGCATACGGCGTAGAAGAGGAATCCGTCAACCTTCATCCTCTCGGTCATCGCTCCCATGAGAAGGCGCGTCTCGATCGGCTCCTTCTCGACAAACATGTTCGCCCATCGCGTAAGCGGCAGGTTGGATATGTACCACCACACCTTGTGTCCGGCGGCGCGGCTCGCCTCCGCCTTCTTGAGGTCATACATGTCCGTGAGCGGAGTGAACCAGTCGATGTCGGAAAGAGGTGAGCCGTTTACGCCGAAGTCAGCGTCGAAGGCCGTCGTCAGGAGCGGCACCTCAGGATAGCGCTCCTTGTAGCACTTCGCCGCAATGGCGACTTTCGGGAATGCCTCCCGCGGAATCTCGTCCTCGCCATACAGATAGGCATGGTCGAGGATGCCCAGCTCCTTTGCGCGGCGGTAGAACTTGTCGGTGGATGTGAACCAGTCCTTCTTCCACTTGTCCGAACCGGTCACGCCATCTTCGTCGGAATGCCGCCAGTACGAGAGGTTGAACCACCCAAGCCGTCCCTGCTCCTTCAGACGCATCAGCTGACGGAAGCGCGGCCTCACCGCCGGATAGAGGTAGTCCACGCTTATCAGGTGGTCGGCGGCGAGATCGGTCCACGCATCTTCATGCGGCTTCCAGATGTTCGTTATGTCCTTCGGATTCTTCTTCCTCGCCTCGGACTCGCTGTCGTATGTGTGTATGATCGGCGGATGGAAGGATATCGCCGTCGGGATCACCGCCGTGCGCGGCAGCGTGAAATCGTTCACGCGGACCTCGATCGGCACATCCACGGAGGCCGCGTTCTCCGCCGCGACCGTGACGACGCCGCGATAGATTCCCGCCGCAAGCTTCTCGTCCGCCCGCACGTTGATCCAGAATCCCTGCACGGTGCCGACCTTCACGTCGGCGCGAGGCACGAAATCCAGCAGCGGATCCGGCCACCATCCCGTAGGCGTCTTCACCGTGCCGCCGTTCGCGTCCACAAGACGGTAATGGCTTGGGCTTTTGAGCGTCTTCACGTAGCCTACGGTGTAGACCTTCACGTCCTTCGCCGGAATCGCACCGCCGCCGGACATGACAATGGCGGAAACCAACACTGAAACGCCCTTCAGGTCTGCGCCGTCCGGAACGGCGAACACCTGCACACCTTCATACTCGTTGCGGGCAAGACGTATGCGCAGAACATCCGCCGGCTCAAGGTCAAACGTCTCGGTCGGCCGCCGGTGCTCCATCGTCGTCGCCTGCCCGACGAGCATCCCGCCCGCAGACTTCCCCGGAAGACGGAGCTTAGATTTCATGCGTTCCGTCTTCCGCGTCCGCTCGGCGGCATACGCAGCCTGGCGGGCGGCAACCGCCGCCTTCGATGCGTCCGAATACGCCGCCGGCGGAACGGCCTCACCTGACTTGAGCAGACGGAACCCGTCAACGAACACTTCGCATCCTGACGGGCGCGTCACGCAGAACCCTATCGTGGATACGTTTGTCGCGCTCATGCCGTCCGGCCACTTTTCGAGCGGGACGATCCACCGCGTAAACCCGCAGGGCTTCAGCGTTGTCACGGCGCCAAGGCCGGAGAACGGGGAGACGCCCGCACCCGCCACGGACATACTTATCGTGTCTCCGCCAAGGTCGAGGTTCACCATGTCGATCACGAGCCTGTCGTATCCGCTCCAGTCGCGCACCCCAGTCTTGAGCACGAACAGCGGCCACTCGTCTTCGCCCTCCTTCCACGGACGCATCCTGAAAAAGAAGCTGCCGCTTCCGGAACTCGCGAATGCGTTTGTTGTTCCCGTCTGCACGGTGTCGTGGCACAAATGAGGCTGAACCGCCTTTTCGGCGTCAGTTTCGAAATCCAGCGCATTGACCGCCGCCGATGCGGCGAACCCTGCAACCGCCAGCGTCCCGGCCACAGCCAACCTTGCCAATCCTGCGTTTCTTGAACTTGTCACAGATTTCATCGTCTGAACTCTTCCGCTTCCCTTTACGTCAATCCTGTCTGACATACCGCATCATCTCACTATCACCTGCATTCCCATGTCGAAGCGCAGCGTCAGCTTGCCGCCGCGCACGGAGATGCGCGGACGGAGACGGTCAGGCACTCCGATGATAGTTGCGGACGAAACGTTCTCCGCGCCGACGATTGCGCCAGCCGTCGCAATCACGATGCTGTCGCCGGCCACGAACGTGGACGGAAGACCGCGAACCGTGAACACCGGATTTTCGGAGATTGTGAGCGTTCCGCTCACCGAAAGCGTTCCGGCCACAGAGCAGTCCTTCTCGATGCCGCGCACGACAACGTCGCCGACGACCTCGCCAACGCCTGAAAGCGTGTCAACGTATTGGCGGCCGGTCGTCTTGAGCTGAGTGCCGGACGCAAGATCGACGGTGGCGGAATTTACGGTAGACTTCTGCGCGAATCCCCACTTTGCCGCAAGATACGACTCAACCTGCAACCGCTCGGAATCGGAGAGCCCCCTGTTGTACACTATCAGTTCACCGATTCGCTGACGCCCACTACGTGCACGGTAATCCTCCCCGGCAAGTATGCGACCGTCGAACGCAAGTCCGTCCGCCGTGGCTGAAGCGCCAGCGGTGTTGGTCATCACCATCGAAAGCAAGTCGTATCCGCCCGTCAATCCGTCACTGCCGCAGTTGATGTCCGCGCCGTTCAGACGCCAGGCCGCCCTTTCAAGTTCATCCTGCGCATGGTGAAGCAGCAGAGCGTCCGACGCCGTCGCTCCGTCAGAATCGCCGCCACGATGCCACACGAACCGCGTCTCATTGGTGGGATTCACGCCGCCGCCCATGAGGAATCCGCCGCCCTCCTGAGAACCGATCACCCAGAACACCGACCGTATGCCTTCGAGCATCTTCTGTTCGCCGTTCTTCTGGAACAGGAAATACTCTTCGCCCTTCGCCCAACCGTGATACGCCATCTTGACCGTCGGCAATCCGTTCAGTTCATACGGCAGGAGCGTAGGATTGTGCACGATGCCCGAACCGATGCTTGCACCCGGAACTGCAACCCAGCCATCGTCAAGAATGGAACGCCACCCGGCAACCGAAACCGTGTTGTCGGCGTTTGTGACGAGCGACAGTCCAACTGATGCGTCAAGATGCAGTATGCGCCCATTCGTGACGAGTTCCGGCGCTGCCGCCAGAGGCTGACCGACAATGGCGAGAGAGCCCTCCTCAACCGCGATTGTGCCGGTCATGTCGGAAAGGTCGGAAACGGACAGCTCGGCGCTGCCGGTCTTCTCAAGAAATCCGTCGCCGCTGACCTTCTTCGCGGAGACGTTGGAACTCACATCCATGCTCCTTTCGCCGTCTGTCGGAATCTCGCCAACAGACAACGCGGCATCCACCGGAACAGCGTCCGGCAGATCCTGCAGCGTTCTCGACGGGAACCACTTCCTTGTGAGATAGTTGCGTGTGGCGACCTTCTCACGCTCGGAAAGCGGACGCTGATAGATGAGAAGTTCGGCTATGCGCACACCTCCGTACATCCTCTCGCCACCTCTGCAGGCAAGTGCGCTCACATGGGCGCCCACCGTTGTGTGGACGTCGATGAGTTCATATCCGCCGGTCGGGAACGCATTGGTGCAGAGCGCCAACGCGCCGTCGAGGTAGAACTCTCCATTCAACACCATTCCGGCCGGCTGGTCGATGATCGGCACATTGGCTCCACCGGACGACCTTGCCCAGTCCGTCACGCCGACATTCGACGATTCGCCGAGAAAAACTCCGCCGCCGGACTGCGAACCGCGCACGATGAACACAGATCTCACGGAGTCAAGCGGCTGCGCAAGCGGAAGGCATCGTCCCTCTGCCGACGATGCGGCAACGAAAGGCCCGAAATCTACGACTGGCTTTCCGTTCAGGAGCTCATCTTCGTCTGTGACGAGCCAGGGCTGACGCGCCATGTTCGTCTGCCGTGCAGGAACGCCGTTGGGCGAGTACCAGCTCTGCACGAAGTTCGTGCCGTCACGTCTGCCGAGGATGAAAGAATCAGCGGCGGACGCATCAAGGTGCAGGGCCGCGCCAGGTGCGATTTCGCAGTTGCTCGAAGTCTCCGGCTGTACAGCCGCGATTTCAACCGAACCCTCCGCTATCGTAAGACCAGACAGGTCGCTCTCCGGACCGACCAGAAGCGTACCGTCGCCAACCTTCGACAGCGGTGCCTTGGCGTCAAGCCGCGCTATCTTCATTGTGCGCGAACCGGGTACGTCTATCGACGACGGATACGCCGACCTGACGGACTGCATATCCGCCACACCGTCAGAAGAGGCGGCATATCCCGGAATGTCCGTTCCGAGCCACTTGCGCGAGAGATATGCCTGGGCGGCAAGCAGTTCGTCATCGGAGAGCGGACGGTTCCAGAACAGCAGCTCTCCGAACATTACGCCGCCGGACGCGGACCCATCGTTTTCCGTATAGTACTGCTCTGCGGAAATCGCCGCAAAAGCGGCCGGCTGCACCTGATAGGCAATTACCTGGCATCCGGCATGGAGAAATCCGTTCGTCGGGGCGACGCGCATTCCGTTCAGGAAAAGCCGCGTCTCCGAATTGGTGTTAGATATCTGGGCTGCGCCAAACTTATCGCCCGCCATGAGCAGCGGCGCGGTGTATTCGGTCACCCATCTGTCGCCTCGACGGAACGGGCCGTTGCAGATGTGTCCGCCGCCATGCTCGGCGCATACAAGCCCTACGAGCGTGCCGCAGCCCGCCGGCTCAAATAGTTTGCTCTCCCCTTTTTCGTCTTCAGTGTAAAAGCAGAGATAGCGTCCGGCAGCGCCTTGGGTCCTGGCCCCGAAATCGATTATCGGCAAGGCCGAGCCGAGCGGGGATTCGTTCACCCATGGACGCAGGTCGCCTTTAGTGTTCCCCACCGTCTTGAGAAATATCTGCCTGTTCAAGTGCCTGCCCGACGCAAGGTTGTTCATGCGCTCCACAAAGTTGGTGCCGTTCTCTAATGAGAGCGTCATGGACGATTCCTCGGATGCATCGAACCGCATATACAGCCCGTACGGAAGCTCTTCAACGCTTTCCGGGGGTGCCTTGCGCGACAGCTCAAGCGTTCCGCCAGCCAGTTCGATCGGTGCGGAATGGTCAGATGCGGCATTCACCTTGAGAACGCCCGCTCCCGTCTTTACGGTCGCGGCATCGGAGAACGACCCGCCGCCGCGCCCGCCGGCAAGCGTCTGAAGCGTAAGCGTCTCACCGGCAGGTACATCCACAATCGCCCGTGCGGCTGATTTCGGCGCAGCCCTGAACGCACCGACGTTCGCATCGCCGTTCCATCCGCGCAACCCTTTCGCAAGCCACTTCTCGCGAAGATGCAGCTGGAGGCGGCGCATCTGGTCTTGTGTCAGCGCCTCGCCAAACACAAGCATCTCGCCGATTCTGCATCCGCCCTCGCGCCACATATCCGCACGGGCATCGCCGAGACCTATTCCTGTCGCGCTCCACTTCGGCGCATCCGTCACAAGGCCAATCGCCTCCCATCCGCCGTTCATTCCCGTGAGTTCAGCGGATGTCGGGATGCCATCGTGCATGTAGAATCCGGGAGCATCAGCAATCGATGACCTGAATGACCCAAGCACCGATGTCCAGTAGTGTGCGGTGCCGCCACCCACGGCATTGCAGTTGTCCCAACCACGCACCCAGCGATACCATTCTCGACCTTCAGTATCGGCCTCCGAACCGATGTTGCCTCCGCCGAACAGGTAGCCGCCGCCCTCCTGCGAGCCCCACAACGCTGCCATCGCCCCTATTCCGGAGAGTATGTTCTTCTTTGATGCACCATCGACCTCACACGGATTGAACATCATTCCGCGCCCCGACCCGAATTTGCCGAAGTCAAGCACCGGGCCGCCCGGCAGGTCTTCGTACTCGACGAGCGCCGGAGGGTTCGGCGTACGGTTTCCCCAGCCGGTGAAGGACGTTCCCTCCAATGTTGTGTCTGTAGTCAGAAAGCGTCCGCCATCGCCAAGGGACGGAATCATCGTGACGTAGTTCGTGCCGTCATCGCCATGCACAATCTGCCAGCCGTTTGTGTTGCTGCAGTCGAACCAGAAGATTGGCGTAGGCAGATCCTCTGGCAGACCATCGGACTTCTGCGTCCTCGCGGTTATGCCGTCACCGGAGGAGGAGACGGTGACGGAAGCCACATCCGTCACCTCGACCAACCCGGCGCAGACCGGCATGATGCCAGCACACACTGCAGCCACGGCGGCAATTCGAACCGCAAACGAAACCCTGACACGCCTCAACGAACTTGAAACCATCTTGCGCCCCTTTCAGGCAATTGGTTGCGTTGCCGCACCGCCACGACGCCACTCAACGCCCTATAATGGCCAGCAACATGAGACAATATACCAAAATGGTTTTTTTTTTCAATGGGGTGCTGGTGGATTTGTGATTTTCTTTTTCGTCGATTCCTCGGCCGCTCGATTTATAAACAAATCCACTTCAGACCAATCAGCCTCTTTAAAACTCTGCGGCTTCTCGACAGGAACAATCACGCCCACAATACTCGAACTGTTCCAAGCAGTGCGCACAGGAATATGAGCGACATGATGGACATCCTGCGCTTCACGAGCATTATCGCCGCGAAGATCGCGAGAGCCGCCGCCCATGGATGGATCTCGAACGCACCGTCAGCGCCATGTCCCCATACGCTGAGTTCGCAAAAGCGGTAAAGGGCTACGGACATCAACGCAACCGACACCGGCTTCAGCATCACCACGAGCGCCCGGACAATCCGGCTTCTGCGCCATCTGTCAAGTCCCGTCAGCACGGCCGTCATCAGAATGAATGACGGTGTAAGCAGCGCGGCGGATGCGACGATTGAACCCAACGCCCCGTCAAGCCGGTAGCCGAAGAACGTCGCGGCGTTCAGGCTTACCGGGCCAGGCGTCATCTGCGTAAGAGCCATCAGGTTGGAGAAGTCGTCCGGCGCCATGTTCAGAAGCGGCGCATCCGCTCCGACAAAAGTCCGGAAGTAGAACGGCACGAGAGGGAACCCTCCGCCTATCGCAATGCACCCGAACTTCAGGAACGACCAGAACGAATCGCCCGCGAACAGCACGGCGATGGCGACAAATGCAGCGAATGCCGCCGCTCCTGCCGTGAACTGCCTCGCTGAAAGCGGATGCGTCGCAACGCCAACGCCTTTTGACCAGTCCACCCCGGAACCGCGAAGCGTCCGCCAGATCGTGCCGGCTATCACCCCTGAAAGCGCACTCCTCAACCCGTAGAACGCACCGTCAATCCACCGGTTGTCCTTCGGGATGAAATCGAACCCAACGGAGACGGCAAGAAATATCGCGATGGACGGCAATGCGACGCCGATCAGAGCCACCACTGCGCCCAGCCGCCCATGCGTTTTCAGCCCGACGTATATCGCGGAGTTGCCGGCGATAAGTCCCGGCACGGACGATATTATCGGCAGATGCTCAAGGAGTTCACCCTCCCCTATCCATTTCAGCTTGCGCCCGAACACCTCATCCGCAACGACAATTATCGCGTAGCCGCCGCCAACGACAAAAAGCGCTATCTTGAACCACTCCCAGAACAGCCTCAAATAGCCCGGTCTCGCCGCCGCGCATATTTCCCTATACATTATCGTATCTTCCATCCTCTCCGAAATTCAATGTTGGCTACCAGACAATCCTGTAGAACGAATTTGTCGAAAACACAGTCGGAACCATCCATGAATTGGTAAGCACCGGTTGCGGTGCGTTTGTGTGCACCGGCATCCAGTCCGCACCGTCGGCAAGCGACGTCGTCCTTTCCAGTATGCGGGTATGTCCCGCGCCGCCTGTCCACTCTATACGCTGCGGAGAAACTGACACAAACCGCACTGCATCTGCGGCAGGATTGTGCGCCACATAGCGCTCGTACCACCATGTCGGGAGCGTAGTCTCGATGTTCGTCGCCGCTACGTCGTAGTAGCTGTACAGGATGTCCGTCGGACGCAGGACTGCAAACGCAAACTCGGTCGGCATATGTCCACATGTGTTTGTGAGCGCCGTTCCGGATAGTGCATCCGCCTCCGCAATCTCGATTTTTCCAAGCCGCTGAACGGTGAGCGGCTTCTGCGCACCATCCTCATCCACATATTTGAGACCTCCATCGGTCAAGTCAAACATTTCAACCTCCTCCGGAACGCGGAAACGCCATCGCTGTCCAAATTCAGACCATAGGTCGCCATACTCCATGTAGGAGTTGCCGTAGCTTGGAATCATGATATATGATCTGACACGCAGATTCGTGCCGTCCTCCCATCGCCATTTGATGAAGCTATCCTGCGAAAGGCGCACCGACACCTGACCGTTCGTGCCGGAGGCCGGGATGTCGCCGCTGCCGATCCATCCGGCTATGTTGCGCTTCGCGGTCACGCCTGATGAACCTTCCGATACGACGGCATCCCCTGCGGACAGCTTCAACGGAACACCTTTCGTCACACGGTGCGTCCCTGCAGACGGCTCCACTTCCGCGCTCTCTCCGCCCTCCGCCTGAATCGTCAGCAGCACCGTCTCGACATCAGCCTCAGCATTGCCGTCACCATCAAACGCCCCGCGCACGTACAGAGCCGCCGCACCGCCTTCCATGCAATCATACGGAACGCATACGTCCCTCACCATGACCGAATACGTCCCCGCATCGGCCACCACGATGCGGACGGACTCCATGTTGTTGGTTCTGTCCCCGCCATCGGCACCGTTTCCGTACCATACGGCGCCTGTCGTTTCATTCGACACGACGAGATCGAGGTCGTTGACGAGCGACATCGCCGCACCGTACTCTCCCGGATAATCTGTCCATACCAGCTGCGCCGAAAGCGGCGCCGCGTTCGTCACCGTTACGCGAACCGTGTATGTCTCGCCGTCGGCGAACGGAATCCTGTCGGACAGCACAACCGCCGCATTTGTCGGGTACAGCGACTCGCCAGCGTTTACCCTGCCCCAACCCTGCGAACAGTTCGGCGCAACGCCACCGCAGTTCGCACCCGCATCACCGCTCATGTCATGTGCGCCGCCCGTCAGCACCGCCCTCATGAGCGCGGCCGTCGGCGGTTCATTGGTATACCCGCGCCGTTCCACGAGCCACTGCCGCACAAGCGCCGCCGAACCGGAGACGAGAGGCGTCGCCATTGACGTGCCTCCGTCGTACATGTAGTTCGCATTGTCAGCATACACCCCCCATCCCGTGCTTGACGTCCTTGTGGAGCGCGTCGACAGAATGTACGTGCCGGGTGCGCACAGGTCGGGCTTGATGCGCCCATCATCCATCGGGCCGTTCAGCGAAAAGCTCGCCATCTGCGATGCATTGTCTGCCTTGAGACCCTTGCCCGCACGAAGGCTCTCCGTTGCGCCGACGGCAATTACGTTCTTCGCCCCTGCTGGCGCACAGATGCTGTTTGTGACGCAAGCGCTGTTCCGGGCGTTCCCGGCGGCGAACATGGAAAGATAGTCAGGATGTCTCCACATCCATTCGTCTACGCCTATGCACATGCTGTTGTACTCGCTTGCCACATCCGCCCCCCAGCTGCCGGAATGGATGTAGGAGCGTGAGTTCTTTGCATCGGGCTGGAAGAGGGTAGACAGTTCTGCCGGAATGTACAAGTCGCCCGATGCGTCACTGCATTGCCATACGTTCAGCGTAGCCTCATACGCCACGCCTTTGATCATGCCGCCCGAAAGCGCACCGTTTCCGGCGATCGACCCTGCAACATGTGTGCCGTGTCCACGCAAATCGTAGCCGAGGCATCCATCGACCGTACCGATGAATCCGATGCGCCCCTTGAAATCCTCCATCACCGTCTCCGGATCGCCGGTGTCAAGGCCTGTGTCGGAAACTGTCACCGTCTGCCCATTCCCGGTAAGCCCGTGCACATCGCGAACCACAGATACGTTCATCAATCCGGGTCCGACGGCAACGTCGTTCAGAGGTCTTGGCTTTACGTAGCGTTCAACCCATCTCACATCGCCTCGTTCCGCGATGGACTTGACCATGTCTGACGGAACGGTCGCCCTGACGCATCCGCGCCCGCTGTCCGAAACATCAACCGGAACGATTCCAGCGGCGGCAAGCGCCGCCCCTATCTCCTTCGCATCACACGGCATGAGAGGCACAACCGTGACATTGACATCCCCGTGTCCGGCAATCGCGGCCTTGAGCGAACGGGACATCTTGTCGTCCGCCGTCAAGACCTCCGCCGCCGCAAAAGTCCCGTCACCGGCAAGCCGGCCGTAAGCATCGGCATCCGCCTCCACGATCAATCCGTACGGCGGAATCACACCTGAAACTCGCGCTCCGCACTGTTCAGCCCGCGCACGTATCGCCTTCGTCACGCGGCTGTTCGCCACAAGCACAAACGGCGCGGTGCCTCTGCGGCTTGCCGCCGAAGGAAACGGAGCGAATGCGGCAGCGCCACCTCCGTCTCGCACCGTTATCGTGCGGTTCAAGAGACGAACGGCATATGCGTTTCCGGCGGCGCCGTCACCAGCAGACGCAACCGTACCGGATCTGTCGCCGCAGCACATCAGCGCCGCAACCACTGCGGCGACGATACCCGTCGCGGCAAGCGTTGCTGCGCATACTCTTTTCCTGCGCCGACACATCCATCAGCCGTTGAGCGTTCCTGACAGCTTTTCGATGAGGGCCGGCACGATCTCAAGCGCATCGCCGACAATGCCGAGATCCGCAATGCCGAATATCGGCGCATTCGGATCTGTGTTCACTGCGATTATCGTATCTGCACCGCGTATTCCCTCAAGGTGCTGAATCGCCCCCGAAATGCCGAAGCAGAGATAGAGGCGAGGCGCGACGGTCTTGCCTGTCTGCCCGACCTGACGCGACGGCTTGGCCCAGCCCGCATCGACTGCGGCACGGGAGGCGGACACCTCGCCGCCCAGCAGCTTCGCAAGCTTTTCAAGCATCGCGAAGTTCTCTGCCTTCTTCATCCCGCGCCCGCCGGAGACGAGAATCTCCGCCGCCGCGATGTCGGTCCCGTCCTCGAACCTCTCTCTCTTCACAATGCGTGTGGCGGGAGCGATCAGCTTCAGCGTCTCTGCAACAATCTTCGCCGCCGTCGCATTTTCAGCGGACTGCTTCTTGAAGACCTTTGGACGCACCGTCGCCATCTGCGGACGGTGATTCGGCGTCATGATCGTCGCCATGATGTTTCCGCCGAACGCCGGGCGCGTCTGGTGCAGCAGCATCTGCATCACACCCGTATCCTTGTTCTCCGTCCGCTCGACCTTGAGCGCGGTGCAGTCTGCCGTCAGCCCCGTGCGCACCTTCACCGCGACGCGGGCAAAAAAGGCGCGTCCTATGGCTGTGGCGCCGGCAAGGACAACCTCTGGCCTATGCTTTTCGACAAGCTGGGTCACGGCATCAACGTAGACGTTCGCCTCGTATTCCGCAAGTTCCGGCGCATCCACCTTGTAGATGACATCTGCGCCGTATGCGGAAAGAGACTGCTCGTCGCTTTCGGGAAGTCCGCTTCCGAGCAGCACGGCACAGACCCTGCAACCGTCGCCACGCTGAGCCTTGAGTTCCCGCGCCTTGGTCAGCAGCTCAAACGCAACTTCCGCGATTCGTCCGCCGGTTCTTTCGGCGAACACCCATATGTCGCGGTACTCATCTGCGTTCGCCGTGCCGACGACCTTGTTCCTTACAGCGGAGATCGCCTTGAACGGACACGCCGACACACACGCGTAGCACGCACGGCAGGCGGATGCATCTACCTCTGCGAGCTTTCCGAGTTTGTTTACGCCGGGCGACTCCTTCAAGGAGAGCGCACCGAAGCCGCAGCCCTTTACGCACTTGCCGCAGCCTACGCACTTCTTGGCGTCAACGAGAACGGGTGCATCAGCCATGCTTCACAAAGCCTTTCTTCTCAAGACACGACAATATCGCAGATGCCGCCGCCTCACCGGAGGCGACAACCTTTTCGCCGCCGCCCTTGACCGGAGGCGGGAATATCGTTACAACCTTCGTGGGCGATCCCTTAAGACCGATCTTTGCGGGATCCGCCTCCACATCCTTTTCGTTCAGCACGGTTATCTGCGCCTTCGATGCGCGGATCGCGCCGGCAAGCGGGGCGTAGCGCGGCGCATCGGCATCTTTGAGCACCGTCATCACGGCCGGCAGCTGCCCCTCTAACGTCTCCGTGCCGTCATCCATGACCGTGACCACGCGGAACGACTTTGCGTCCTCCGCAACGGAGAGCGACTTCACGTAGGTGACGAGCGGAACGCCGAGGAACTCGCTTACGCCCGGCCCAACCTGCGCCGTATCGCCGTCGATGGCCTGCTTGCCGAAAAGGACAATGTCCGGCACTCCGCCGCAAGCCTTCCTGATGGCCTGCGAAATCGTGTAGCTTGTGGCAAGCGTATCCGCCCCGCCGAATGCGCGGCTCGAAACGAGAAACGCATCGTCCGCGCCACGGGCAAGCGCCTCACGGAGAACGGCCGACGCCTGCGGCGGACCCATCGATATCACCGTGAGCTTTGCGCCGCATCTGTCCTTGAGCAGAAGCCCCTGCTCCAGGGCATATTCGTCAAAGGGATTGAGTATGGACTCCACCCCTTCGCGCATCAGCGTGTTGGTCTCCGGATTTATCCGGACGTTTGTCGTATCCGGAACCTGCTTTATGCAAACGACTGCGTGCATGGTATGTACCAAAGGAGACAACCGTCACTTGTCAACGCCGAAGCGGTATTCCGTGCGGGAGCGGAACGTCTCGCCCGGACGAAGAACCGTGGACGGAAATTCCGGATGGTTAGGTGAATCTGGGTAATGCTGCGTCTCCAAGGCGACGCCTGCGAACTGGCAGAGCGTCTTTCCAGCGGCCTTCGCCGGAATGGAATCCGTCATGTTCTGTGCGCCGTACATCTGCATACAGGGTTCGGTCGTCCATATCTCAAGCGTACGGCCGGAAACCGGATCGCGCATCGCCGCCGCCTGCTTGAGTTTGCCGGCTTCGCCGCGAAGCACGAAGTTGTGGTCGTACCAGTTGTCCATCGGAGCGAGCGACGCATCAGCCTTCATGAGATCGGCCTTTGCGCCGATGGGGCGCATTTCGGTGAAATCGAATCCCGTGCCCTTGACTGGAGCGTTCTTCGTCGGAATCAATCCGGCGGTCGTCTGGGTGTATTCGTCGGCGAATATCTTGAGTTCCTGGTTGAGCACGTTTCCGCTCGATTCGCCGGCGAGATTCCAGTACGAATGGTGCGTAAGGTTGAGCACAGTGGGTTTGTCCGTAGTGGCCTCGTAGTCAATCGTCCACGTGTTGTTCGGCAGCACCCTGTACGTGACCTTGCACGTGACGGTTCCGGGGAATCCCATCTCGCCGTCCTTCGATACGTACGTCAGCTCAAGTCCCCGGACTATCCGCTTCACGCTCCAGATCTTCTTGTCCCATCCGTCGGGGCCGCCGTGCAGGTTGCAGTGGCGGGCGGCCTTGTTTTCGTTTATGGGAAGCTGGTATTCCTGTCCGTCAAGCGTGAACTTTCCGTCGGCAATCCTGTTTCCGTAGCGGCCGATGAGCGTACCGGCGGAGAAGCCGTACTTTTCGTACTCTGCGGCCGTGTTCCAGCCAAGCGTGACGTCGGCGAGATTGCCGTACTTGTCCGGCGCGTAGCACCGCACAAGACGTCCGCCATAGTCGGAGACATCGAGAATGAGACCGCCGGCGCCCTGCAGACGGTATATCTTCGCCTCGCTCCCATCTCCGATCTTTCCGAAGCTCTTCGGACGGCTCCGCACCGCGCCAGCAGACCCGGGACGGCGTCCGCCATCACGCCGCGCCGAACGGGAACGCGCACCGTCCGGCTTCCGGGCGGACGCATCCTTTCCATCATTCTGTTTCTGCACGGACGCTGCTGCGTCACTATGCTTCGGCGCAGAGGCACCTCCGTCCGCCGACGTCTGCGCATACACGGCAGCGCCTGTCGCCAAAGCCAACGCCATCATCAGTCTCTTCATCACAATCTCCTTTTCATTTTGTCCGGCAGAAATGTTCGTGGATGCGTCATCCCTTGAAGATCACGAACTTCCGCACAAAGAAATTCACCAGAAACGACACTGCGACCTCCACGACAACGGCAGCGGTCGTCATCATCCCGAATTGGTCTATCAGCACCTTCATCACACCGAGCGCCACAAGCGTAGCCGTTGTGGACGCGGCGAAGAACATGGCCAGTTCGACGTACCACCGGAACTTGCCGGGCTTGAAGACAAACAGACGGTTCATGATCCAGCAGAACACGTTAGCAACCACGAACCCGACGGCCGTAGCGGCGGCGGCGATCATGCCGCGTGAAGCGTACCACGCTTCGCTCCCGCTGAACTCAGCCGCCGGCAACCCAAGGAACCTCACAGCCAGATCGTCTGGAGTGAGGCATCTGAGACTTGTCGCCGCAAGCGCATAGAACACGCCTGTCTGCACACAGGTGGCCATCACGCCTATTGCGCCGTACTTGACGAACTGCGCAAACGCCCCGCTGTCGTGCGACAGGAAACGGCGTATGCGATGCCATCTGCCTGATGTGTCATTCTGCTCTTCCATCGCGCACAATTGTACCACAAAACGCTACCGCTTGCGCGCCCGACGCTTGAACAGGGCGCGCACCTCGTTCACGTATGGGCGATCAGTTGATATCGATATGTGGTCGATCCCGCTCCTGCTGAAGAACCTTGAAAGCTCCTCGCCGTCTGCGGCGGCCTGCGCCGCGAACGCCGCCCGCACACGTCGATCCGAGGTGTCAACCAGCACGAGTTCACCCGTCTCGGGGTCTTCAAGCTCTGCAAGCCCGGCATTCGGCAGGGTGCGTTCCGCCGGATCGGACACAGACGCGCACACTACGTCGTGCCTCCGGGCGGCGACGCGCAAAAGTCTCTTCCACACGGCAGCCTGCCCATTCGCGCTCGACTTCGTCTCTTCGCCGCAATCGCCGCGATCCTGAAAGTCTGAGACGAGAAACACTACGCATTTGCGCTTTTGCACTCCGTTTAGAAAGCGTATCGCACCAGCGAGATCCGTCCCGCCGGTCGCCTCGTCTTCTGCGGCAAGCACCTCGCGCACAATGCGCATCACCGGCTGCCGGCCCTTGCGCGGCGGGATGTACTTGACGATGCGGTCTGAAAAGAGGATTAGGCCGATCTTGTCCTGGTTCTTTATCGCAGTAAGCGCGAGCAGCGCGGTCATCTCCGCCGACAGTTCGGCCTTTGAACGCATCACACTGCCATACGACTGAGAACCGGAGATGTCTACGAGGAACATAACCGTCAGTTCGCGCTCCTCGCTGAAACGCTTGATGAACGGCTCGCCCGTTCGCGCCGTGACGTTCCAGTCGATCGAACGCACGTCATCGCCAGGCACGTAGGGGCGAACTTCGTCGAACTCCACACCCTGCCCCTTGAAGGTCGAATGGTAGTCGCCGCTCAACTGATCGTCAATCAGCCGGTTCGTGAGGATCCGAATCTTCCCCACCTTCGCCATCAACTCTTTTACGTCCGTCATGATAAAACCTATGCCGCCACCTTCTTACAGTTCAAGCATGCTCATAAATACGCAAGAACTCTTTCATTTTATGCGGGATCTTGTATTTGGGTCTTCTCTGCCGACCGGCACATGGACTTGGATAGAACACGGATAGATACGGAATGGTCGTTTCGTTAATCTCGTAGACATCCATGCGATTGATGTCTATCGCGAATTTCATGCGCGTCCCATACGACAACGGCCTATCCGTCTTTCCGAGTTTCTGATTCCACCACTTCGTTGTCACATATCCATGATCAACGTCTCGATAGGGCGTAAACTCAATGGCCACATACCATAAACGACCGCGATGCTCTTTCACAAGCAAATCGACACTATCCTTTAGATTGCCCTGAACGGACTTCTTCGCGGCATCGGACTTGAGGTCGCCGTAAAACCATTCGTCCTCCGAAAAGCACAAATCAAAGTCCAGTTCCCCCTGTCCTTTCTTCGCCCACCACGCAATTTTGTCCGTCGGATGCGTTCGCAAATAGCGTTCGAGGAAAAACTCGCAATACCACCCCTCCCACGCACCCTGACGCATACGGCCGGTATCGTTCGCCAACATCATCTCTTCAAAACATTTAATGCCTTCCAGCCTCTTTGGCAGAGTCTCAAACATCGCGCCAAGATGCGCAAGAATCTCGCGATCCCGCGCAACTGAAGAAATCTCTGCCTGTCCTCGAAGGCCATTTACATGGCGAACAAAATTGGACTTGTCAAGAACGAGGACTTCGTTTCCCGAACGATCCAAACGCCGATAGACACCGTTCTTCTGTGCCAGAAGAAGATCCATGGTATGGATATGCGCCGCCGAATTGTTCGTTCCATGTTTCGCATACGTTTCAGAACTGAAACACGCGAACAGCGTCACCCCCGACTGTCCATCCGGATAATAATGGTAAACGCCCAAGAGAACCGTTACGGCACATTGCCGTTCGTCCTGTTCATGAAGACGGGGAAAATCCGCCCCAATTTGAATGCGCTTTTTCTCCGCACCCCAGTTTCCGCCAAGATGACTAATGTTTCTCGTGTAGAAACGGACGGGATGCCCACTTCTGGAAAGCCTATCAAGGCAAAAGCGACCTTCCGACAACTTGCCGTCAGGAAAACATGTGCGCAACAAGGAAAGTATCTCCGCAGACCTGAAGAGCTGATCGTCACCGACTTTTACAACCTGACCGTCCTCCAGTATCTGGTCAATAACCTTCGGTGCGGTACGGCATCCTGGCATGACGCGGCCATGCACCGCCCACGATCCTGTCTTGTATTTCCGTACCATGATGCGCACCTCCTTTCCGCTCACGAATTCGCCGCAACCTGAAACAGCCGCTCGGCGCATTGCCTGATCACATCGACGTTAACGGCATTGCCAAACTGCTTGTAGGCCTGATGCCGATTGCGATTCGGTATGAATCGGTCGTCAAAACTCTGCAATCGCGCCGCTTCTCGGACAGTCATCCGTCGACGCAAGGGGCCGATAATCGGAACCTGGACGATCGCCACCAGGGCCGGCGCACAATCGGGACGTTTGATGCGCAATCCAGACGGACGCATCTGAAGAAATGCATCCCACGCAGAATCGACGGACGTCCCGCATTGCCATTCCATTTTGCGCATCGTTGGCGTAAAGGAACGAAGATTGTCATGGCGACGCAACCAACTGTCGATGAACGGCTTGTTGTTCCGATAAAGCGCATTGTTCTTTGCAATGAACATGCGCTTCCATTCCGGCATTTCATCTGCCGGAGGCGGTGGCACTTTAAACCAGTCAGCCCAAATCGGAAACCCAATCGTCTTCTCGTGTATGCCCTTGTGGAATTCATCCCATGCGTCAATGACCTCGACCTCCTGTTCGGTCAAGTCATAGGCGGAATCTCGGTTTCCCGTCTCGAAAACAGTCTCAAGCGAACAATCTTTCTTGGAATGAGGCTTTGGCAGGTCAATTTCAAGAGGCATGTCTGCACGGGGAGGGTCATAAACGCAAAGGACAACCACGCGCTCACGAAGTTGCGGAATGCCGAACTGATGAGGGCTGACAATCAACGGCTCTGGCGTCAATCGATAGCCAAGACGCTGGAGATGCTCTCGTATCGTTTTCCATGTGTTACCATGGTCATGGGCAACGAGATTGCGGACATTTTCAAGGATGACATACTTTGTCCTATGGTATTTTAGAATCCGCTCGACATCAAAAAACAATGTGCCTTTCGTCTCGTCCGCAAAACCCAGTTGCTTGCCGGCCTTTGAAAACGCCTGACACGGAAACCCCGCGCAAAGGACATCGTGCTTCGGAATTGCTCGTTCATCAACCCGCGTGATATCCCCTGCGGGGGAAATCCCGTAATTCTCAGCATAAGTCGCCTGCGCATCCTTGTCCCATTCACAAGCGAAAACACATTTTCCGCCAAGTTGATGCATCGCCTGATGGAACCCGCCAATGCCCGCAAACAAGTCAACGAACGTGAATTTCGGGTTTTTAGGCGGGGGAAACGGACAATTCTGCCGAATCAGTTCCCTAAAAAAATCCATCTGTACGGGATTGAAAGCCTGCGCGGACTTCCACTTCCCGAAGTAGGGGCGAAGTTTCTCGAAAATGTTCGGGATGGACTTGCCGCCACACGCCGGAAGCAGCCTGTCATAGAAACTCACATCAACGACACCCGTCCAGCGCGACGAGCAAATCCAAACCTCGGCAACGGGGTTTGTCAGCACATCCTCCGCGCACATCTCTTCACCCAACTCGAACAAGACATAGCGAGCCGCATGCGGCGACCGGGCGAGCGCATAGCCGAGTGCCTTGAGGTCATCCCGTCCGACGACACGCGACATCTTTGCCGTGTAGGCGAGCGGTTTCGCGTCGGCGGCGTAAAGGACGACGTGCGTGAACTTCGCGTAGGCCGCTGCATCGCCGTCTTCCGCGAGTGGCAAATTGTAAAGCCGTTTCGCGGCAATCCACGCCGCGTTATCCGGTCGGTACGTGCCGACCAGAACAACCGGCTCCCCGCCGCGCTTCCGCTTCTTTACGTTCATTGCCATATTCATCTCGTTTCGTCAGGACCCTCAAAAACCAAAACAACCTTACGCTCGTTCAATCGCTTTCGCCCTTCATCCGTTCCTGCAAAAACCGCTTAAAGCCAGCCGTGTTGAGAAAGTAGTTTCCCGGATTGCTTCGCAAGCATGACAATGCGTCTTCATATTGACACCGAATCTTCGGCGATTTCGACTGCCCATGAAGAAGGTTCGAATATTCGCCGTCAAGGTAGGAGATGTAATGTACGTTCGGGTTATCCTCTGCGTGACGAATGAAATTGATGACTTCCGTCAACTGCTTGTCCTGCCCGCCTCCACTGCCCTTCATGCTTTTCATTTCAACAATGAACGCATCGCCATTCAATCCGAACACCATGTCCGGCAACTTGTTCTGCTCGTTCTTCGCAGACACCATCTCTACATTGCACATACGCCTGAAATCGGCAAACAACTCTTTGTCTCCCTTGTCCGGCAGGATGAAACTCCGCCGGGACAGTAGCTCTTCAGCAGAGCTTGCATGCACAAAACCATAAGGTGACAGGATGTCGCAGATCTTCACAATGGTCGTCTTTGAATTGCGCTTGTGCGAATAGTTGTCGCAAACAACCTGCAAAATCGAATTCGAATAGCCATGACTAAGATACATCTCATGGCGTTTCTCCACATACAACGACAGCATCTCGTACAAAAACGCCGCGCGCTCGTCGTCCAAATACCGCGTGAACGAAGCGTGCGATGAGTTGTAGACCATGAAAAACTGCGAGAGCGGCGCAAGGTTGATGCCCGGAGTTCCGGTCAGTATTTCACAAACTTCGGCAACGACCTTTTGTACATCTGCGCACGAACGGTCTTTCCCTTGTTTCCTGAAATAGCCAAAAACCGTTATCAACTCAATCAGCCGTACGTTCTTTTCAACAAGCACATTCGTATCCGCCGCAGATTCAGGGATGACGACCTTGTCCCGGTTGTAATATGGATCGACAATGGGTTCTGGATTTTTCCCTGAATACCCAAACAGTTCCACATTCGTCATCAGATCGCCTCCATGAAAAGGCTCGTCTGCAACATTCCATCAGCCCGAAGGTCTCCAAACACTTGCGCATAGGCTCTTTCGACAATTGCTCGGCACGTCTGGAAATCAAGCCGACGACGACGCACACCGTTCTTCATGTTGCCCTTGAATGGGCTGAACACAAGATCATGCGATCGAACACGCAAATCGCGCAGAATTTCATTGCAAGCATCGACCAATGACTGCCGCCGTCCAGTAGGCACATCGATTGAGATGAGCGTCAGAAGCCTGGACGATGCCTTGATGCCTCGCTCCCAATTGTAGTCGATACGTTCCTTGAAATCAAAACGCAACCCATCGTCCGGCTTCGTCGTATCAACGCACCGAACGCCCAACCATCCATCAGGATCATTGAATCGCATTGAAATCGCATTCATCGGAGACATGCGACACGCTTCAATGTCCGCAACCGTACAGATGAACTCAGCATCCTTGTAGACTTTTATGTCCGCATACGCCTTTGGGATCGAATCAAAACACGCAACGACAACCGGTGCATCCGTGTCCAGAAACGGATTCTGCTCAAGGACGGTCAGCGAATGAAGCAGCTGCTTCCGACGATAGGACGAATTGATGAACGTCTCAGGAATAATCGCCACAACGTTCTTTTGCGCTGTCAACATTCGATCCAATGCAAGCAAATAAACGTCATCATATGGCGTGACAGCAAAATATTTCTCGAGATCTTTTCCCAGCCGTTTCCGGGAAGCCGAATAGTTCGAGATGTACGGTGGATTCGTAACGATGATCGCATCCCGAACAGTCGGAATGTTGAGCAGAGAATCATTGACCTGCCACCCCAGCGAAGCGTCTATATCCAATCCAACAACCCGCGTTATGCCAGGGATGGCATTCGTGACGGGGGCAAAGAGACAACCGTTTCCCGCAAACGGATCGTAGACGACAGAACAACGCGACGTCCGAATGAAGTCGATGATTTGCGGCCGAAGCCAACAATGCCCTTCCGTGAAGAACTGTCCAAGCGCCCGCTTCTTGCGAGCCTCATTCAACAGAACCGGCCGACCGTCAGCATCTACCTTGCCGAACACCGGCAAAGCAATTGCCGTCGCCGACAAGTCGGCGACAAACATTCTCCGCGAAATCTCGTGCGCACGGTTCATTTCACGATAGATCCGAAGTCAAACTATCACGGCACGGGGATGGTCGAGAGGATCTTGTCGATGATCGCGTCGCTCGTCATGTTCTCCGCTTCGGCCTCGTACGTAAGAAGGATGCGATGGCGCAGCACGTCGTGCGCGACTTCCTTCACGTCCTGCGGCGTCGCGTAGGCACGGCCATGCAGAAGCGCGTTCG
>CAZMNN010000026.1:0-34491 GCA_964567665.1 uncultured Lentisphaeraceae bacterium | reverse complement strand
TGCAGCGGTCTCCAAAACCGCCTATGGGGGTTCGATTCCCTCCTACCCTGCCAAAAGGATTGAGGAGCAGGAGATGAACTGGTTCAATCGCATTAAGGGCTATCTTGCCGAGGTAAAGGGCGAATCAAAGCGTGTTTCGTGGCCTGACAAGCATGAGCTCTACGACTCTACACTTGTAGTTGTCGCGTTCATCTTCATACTGGCCGTCACTACGCTTGCCTGCGACAAGGTGATCCAGCTCTTCATTCAGATTGTTCACGCAGGGGCGTAAGAGATCCGCGATGAAGAAAGAATGGTTTGTTCTGCATACGCTGACTGGGCAGGAGAACAAGGCTCAGCGGTCGATTGTGGCTCGCAGGAAACTCGAGGCCATGGAGGACTACATCGGCGAGTGCCTCATTCCCACCGAGCGGGTCGTCGAGAAGAAGAACGGAAAGAACCGTGTGCTTGTCAAGAAGTTCTTCCCCGGATATGTGATCTGCGAATTGGCTCTTTACGACGATTCTGTCGGCATTGACCCCGTGACGGGGAAGAAGGCGGTGTATGATCGCACATGGCAGTTTCTCCGTGCGACGCCTGGTGTCATAGGTTTCATTGGAGGGGAGCGTCCGATGCCCCTCAAGCAGTCGGAGATAGATGCGATACTCTCCTCCGGCAAGGGTGGCGGAAAGAGTGAACCGCCGCCGCGTCCAAAGGTTCTTTTCAACGTGGATGACACGGTGAAAGTCATTGACGGTCCCTTCCAAGGGCAGGTGGGACAGGTCACGGTTGTCGATCCCAAGGGCAAGCTCACGGTTGAGGTTCAGATCTTCAGCCGCAAAACGCCCGTGGACGTTGAGTATTGGCAGGTTGAGAAGATGTCCACTGCGGACATCGTCGATTCGAATCCTGCGATATGATGCGTTGAAGTCATCGGTCCGTTTGCACCGGCAGGATCGCCGGGAGGATACGAGAATAAAGGAAAAAAGATATGGCCAAGAAGGTCAAGGGCGTAGTCAAGCTCCAGATTCCGGCGGGAGCCGCGAATCCTGCGCCGCCGGTCGGTCCGGCACTCGGTTCTGCTGGTGTCAACATCATGCAGTTCTGCAAGGAGTTCAATGCGAAGACGGCGAAGCAGGCCGGTCTCGTGATTCCGGTTATCATCACGGTCTATCAGGATCGCAGCTTCTCCCTCGAATTCAAGTCGCCGCCCGCGTCCGTGCTCCTCAAGAAGGAAGCCGGTCTCGCCAAGGGTTCTGGCGTTCCGAACAAGAACAAGGTCGGCAAGGTCACGAAGGCTCAGCTCGCGAAGATTGTCGAGATGAAGAAGGCTGACCTCAACACGGCAGATCCCGAAGCCGCCATGCGCATGATTGCAGGCACGGCGCGCAACATGGGCATTGAGGTTGTTGACTGAAAGGAAGAAGTGACCCATGGCTAAATTTGGTAAGAAGTATCGCAGCATCGCCAAGGCGCTCCCCAAGCAGCCTGTGTCGGTTGCTGAGGCTGTCAAGTTCATCAAGGCTCATCCGGCTGCCAAGTTCGACGAAACTCTTGATGTTGCGTTCAAGATGGGTGTGGATCTCGTCAAGAGCGACTCCCCCGTGCGCGGAACGGTGAAGCTCCCTGCCGGATCCGGCAAGAACGTCAAGGTTCTCGTTTTCGCCGGCGGCGAACACGCTGATGAGGCTCGCGCCGCAGGTGCCGATTTCGTCGGTCTTGACGATCTGGTCGAGAAGATCACGAAGGACGGCTGGTGCGACTTTGACGTTGCGATTGCAACGGTCGAGGCGATGAAGAGCGTCCGCAAGTGCGCTCGCGTTCTCGGACCGCGCGGTCTCATGCCCAACCCCAAGACGGGAACCGTGACCGACGATCCGGCAACGGCCGTCAAGGAGGCGAAGGCGGGCAAGGTTGATTTCCGCATGGACAAGACCGGCAATTGTTGCGTCATCGCCGGCAAGCTTTCGTTCGATGCCGACAAGCTCGTGCAGAACGTCAACGCCGTGATTGCCGCTGTGCAGTCCGCGAAGCCTGCTTCCGTGAAGGGGCAGTTCGTCAAGACCCTTACGCTCTGCTCCACGATGGGGCCTGGCGTCCCCTGCATTCTTACGGCTGACGCCGAGTAAAGGAGTGTGACGAAATGAGAATCGAAAAAGTCGCAATAATGAACGAAGTCGTCGACCGCGTCAAGGCGAGCGACTACTGCTTCATCATCAACTACGGCGGCGTGTCCGTGACGCAGCTTGCTGCGCTGCGCTCCGCTCTCCGTGCTCAGGAGTCCCGTCTCCTCGTCGTCAAGAACACCTTCCTCGCCCATGTTGCGAAGGAGAAGGGCTGGAGCGAAGAGGTCAACGCGATGTTTGCCGGTCCTACGGCAATCGTCACGGGCAAGGGCGAGCCGACTGCCGTAGCGAAGTCGATCATGGAGTTTGTGAAGAACTCCGCCGGCAAGGCGTCCGTCAAGGGTGCCGACTACGACAACAAGATTGTCGATGCCGCGATGGTTGAAGCTCTCTCGAAGATTCCCGGCAAGAACGAGCTTCGCGCTACGTTGCTCATGCTCCTCAAGGAGCCTGCAACGCGCCTTGCACGTGTGCTTTCCGAGAAGGCAAAGAAGGAGGGTGGCGAGGCTGCGCCTGCCGCTTGATGAAGTGCCGCCTCCGGGCGGCATGACACAAATTTCCCAAGCATGGAACACGGCTTGGGTTGAAAAGTAAAACAAAGGAAGAAGAAAATGACGAACGAAGAAATCATCAACGAACTGTCTGGCAAGACCGTTCTCGAAATCAACGAGCTCGTTAAGGCTCTCGAAGAGGCGTGGGGCGTTTCCGCCGCTGCCGCAGTCGCCGTTGCCGGCCCTGCCGCCGGTGCTGCTCCTGCCGAAGAGAAGACGGAGTTCGATGTTGTCCTCAAGGCCGCTGGCGCCAACAAGATTGCCGTCATCAAGGAAATCCGCGCCATCACGGGTCTCGGACTCAAGGATGCGAAGGATCTCGTCGACGGCGCTCCCAAGACCGTCAAGGAAGGCGCTTCCAAGGAAGATGCCGACAAGATCGCCGAGCAGCTCAAGAAGGCCGGTGCCGAGGTCGAGATCAAGTAACTTCGGTTGCATGGTTGAAGGGCGGTCCGCAACATCTGTTGCGGGCCACCTTTTTTCTGTTTGACTTTTGTGACACTTTGATATATAATGTCACACTGTCTTTTTAACCAAAGAAAGGTTAGGCGAATGAGAATAGCGTGTGCAATGGTGGCGGCGGTTTCCGTCATGACGACAGCGGCGTTTGGCGCAGGTTTTGCGCTGTATGAAGGGTCTGCGAAAGGCACTGCGCTCGGTGGCGCTGTGATGGGCAAGGCCGTTGATGCGTCTGCAAACTTCTACAACCCCGCGACGATGGCGGATTTCACGAACACCGTTGTTACCGTCGGTTTCGTCACGGAGCATCCGACCTGCGACACGGTGATAGACGGACATCACGGACGCAAGATGGATCCAGGCGCGTTTGTGCTTCCGCACTTCCATCTCGTTCAGCCTCTTCCCTATGATTTTGCTTTCGGTCTTGGCTTTGCGCCGGAGTTCGGTCTCGGCACCCACTACAATCCCGACTGGGAGATGAACTGGAATACGATTGAGACAACGGTGCGCGGGCTTACGCTTACGCCGAATGTCTCGTACAACATCACTAAGGACTGGTCTGTGTCGGTAGGCTTCCGTCTTCTCTACTTTGACTTTGAGCAGCGCTCCTATCAGTTTATACCGACTGATACGCCGCTCGGCTATATTCGTGGCAGATACCGTCTGAAGGGAGACAACAGCTTCTCTGACTGGGGCTGGCAGGTCTCCACGCGCTACAAGATTACGGACACCTTTGCGGTGGGTGCAATGTACAAGTCGTACATCGATTCAACCATCAAGGGTAGAGCGTCGATGCACGCGAATTCGGGCATTGGCGCAGTTGATGGCGCGGTGAACAGACTTGCCAACGGAACGGCGAGCGCAGACATCCGCCTTCCGCAGTCTGTCACGGTAGGTGCAAACTGGGATGTCACTGAGACCGTTCATCTCGGCACAACTTTGGTCTGGACGGAGTGGTCTTCCATGCCGGCCATCAACTTTGAGCTTCCGACTGGACGCAAGCCCACGAAACTTGGCTGGGATGACGTCTTCCGCATCGGCTTTGGCGGTGCGTGGGATTTCCACGAGAATTTCTCTCTCCTCGGTTCGTATGTGTTTGACATGGATCCATGCAGCACCTCCAGCAACAACGGCTCGACAATGCTTCCTCCCGGCGACCGCCACATTGGAACGCTCGCCCTTGCCTGGCACTGCGGCCCTGTTGATGTCACGCTCAGCTACGGTCTTGTGTTCATGTGCGGCGAGTCGGTCTACTACTCGCATCCTGCGACCGGCAGAAAGGTTAAGTTCGATACCGAAAACGGTCTTTCACACGCCGCCGGTCTCTCGCTCACGTACGCATTCTGACGCATACCTTGATTTCAGTCAGCCTTTAAGGTAGAATTCGCACCCAAACCCAGTCAAACGGGCAGGGTGCGTTTTTTTTTGAGAACAGACATGACCACAGTCCTTCATCATCCATTGATAGATCACCGCATGGCGTATATGCGCGATGTGTCCACGCAGCCGAAGCTCTTCAGGGAGCTGGTTTCTGAGGTTACCTCCTTTTTGGCGTATGAGGCGCTGCGGAACGTGTCAACTGCCGATGTGGAGATACAGACTCCGCTGACAAAGACGATTGGCCGCAAGGTTTCGGAGGAGATTGTGCTTGTCCCTATACTCCGCGCCGGCATGGGGATGCTGGATGCAATGCTCAACGTCCTTCCGTATGCGAAGGTGGGTGTGCTTGGAATGCAACGGAACGAGGAGACCGCCGAACCTGTGCCGTACTACGCCAAGGTGCCGCCGGCAAAAGGACATGAGCTTGCCATAGTGATTGATCCGATGTTCGCCACCGGCGGCAGTGCGGTCGATGCGGTGACGGAACTCAAGAAGCTTGGATACAGAAAAATTCTCTTCCTGAACATCGTCTCCGCGCCGGAAGGGATAGAGAACTTCGAGAGGCATCATCCCGATGTGCCGGTGTACACAGCCGCAAAGGATGACAGGCTCAATTCGCACTACTACATCGTTCCGGGTCTCGGCGACGCCGGAGACCGCATATTCGGTACGCTGTGAAGTAAAGGTGAACCATGGAAAAGCTCGAGTCGTACGTCATCTCCATTCCTGACTATCCGAAGAAGGGAATACTGTTCCGCGACATAACCGGCATACTCGGAAGTGCGGACGGATTGCATCTTGCGATTGACGAACTTGCCGACAGGCTGGACGGCGTTGAGTTTGACGCCATAGTGTCTATGGAGTCGCGTGGCTTCATCTTCGGGATGCCCCTTGCCTACAGGCTTCATAAACCGTTCGTTCCGGTGCGCAAGCCAGGCAAGCTGCCGCGTGACACGGTGTCTGCGACATATGAGCTTGAGTACGGCACTGATTCGCTTGAAATGCACCGCGATGCGCTCAAGCCCGGTGCGCGTGTGGTTGTGGTGGACGATCTGCTCGCCACCGGCGGTACGGCCTCCGCCTGCATAAGCCTTGTCGAAAGCCTTGGAGCGAAGGTGTCAAAGCTGCTGTTCGTGATGGAGCTTGCCGGCTTTGCCGCCCGTGCGAAAAAGCTTGCCGGCTATGATGTTGATGCATTGATCTCCTATCCCGGCACCTGAATCGGCGATGGACAGGATAACGCCAGAGCAGCGCAGCAGGATAATGAGCCGCATACGCGGGCGCGACACAAAGCCTGAAACGCTTGTGCGGCGTCGCATATTCGCCGCAGGTTGGCGATTCCGCGTGTGCGATAAACGGTTTGTCGGGCGTCCGGATATTGTTGTGCCACGCGCCCGCACAATAATCGACGTGCGTGGCTGCTTCTGGCACAGGCATGGCTGCGCCGATTCCACGATGCCGAAGAGCAATGTGGCATTCTGGATGGAGAAATGGTCCAAGAACGTTCGCAGGGACATCCGCAACGAAGAGACTTGGCGAAGCACCGGATGGAATCTGATAGTCGTATGGGAGTGCGCTCTCGGAAAGATGAACTGCGAGCGGACGTTGCAGCGCATATGCGCCGCGCTTGACGTCTGGGCGGAGGAATGCGCCAACGGCGCAAAGCGCCGCCGTCCGCACAGGCTTGAACTGCCCCGTATGCCATGACCGAAAGCCGTCTTGTGCGTCGCATATTGGCATAAACCGACCGCACCGCACAATCTCCGCACAGCTGCTTGCCGGTGTACGGCGTTGATTTTGTCAGGTGGATTGGATATAATCGCCCTATTTCAAACATAAGGAGATTGCAAATGATTACGCGTCGCGGTTTTTTCGCATCATCGTCACTGGCTGTCCTTGCTGCCGGCTGCAAATCCGTCGCCAGGACTGAAAGCTGCTCGGCTGCCTCTGTCTGCGGCAAGGTCAAGTTCAAACTCGCAATGGCCGGATATTCGTGCCACCAGCTTACGGTTGACGAGACGCTCGCCTTTCTCAAGAAACTCGATGTGCACTATCTCTGCATCAAGGATTTCCATCTTCCGTTCTCGGCGACGGATGCGGATATCGCCACGTTCAAGCGGAAATGCGCCGACCACGGAGTGACCGGATACGCTCTCGGCCCCGTCTACATGGACAGCAAGGAGCAGGCGAAGCGGACGTTTGACTTCGCCAAGCGCGTTGGCGTGAATACCGTAGTCGGAGTGCCGTTCGAGATGAAGGAGATCGGCGGCAAGAAGGTGCGGGCGGAGTCCCGTTCGCTGTGCGAGACACTTTCGGAACTTTGCAGGGAATACGACATCCGCTACGCAATCCACAACCACGGGCCGGACATCCCGTACCTGTTCCCGACCGGCGAGAGATCTTGGAACATGGTCAAGGATCTCGATCCGCGCATGGGGCTGTGCCTTGACATCGGGCATGACTTCCGCGCAAAGGCGGATCCTGCCGATTCCGTCCGCCGTTTCCATTCGCGCATCTTCGATATGCACATCAAGAACGTCCTGTTCGATCCGAAGAAGAACCTCGCCGTTCCGATGCCGCGTGGCGAGATGGATCTCTGGGCGGTCGTGAAGTCGCTTGTGGAAGTGGGCTACGACGGCTGCTGCTCGCTTGAATACGAATCATTCCCGCCCAAGGATTTCAAGCCCGCAATCAAGGAGATGGATGTCGCCGAAAGCGTCGGCTACTTCAAGGGTCTCATGAAGGCGGCAGAGGGTTGAAAAGGATAATACTCCTTGGGGCGACCGGTTCAATCGGTACAAGTGCGTGTGATGTCGTACGCACCCATCCGGATGAGTTCAGGATTGTCGCGCTTGCGGTGAGGAGCAACCTCACCGCAGCGGATGCACTTGGACGGGAGTTCGGCGCAAGGGTCTACTCCGGCGATGACGGCGCATTGCGTGCGGTAGAGGAGAACGATGCGGACATTGTGCTTGTCGCGACGGTGGGTCTTTCAGGATTGAAGCCGACGCTTGCCGCCATCTCCAAGGGAATGACGGTTGCTCTCGCCACAAAGGAGGTGCTGGTGGCGGCCGGTGCGCTTGTCACCAAGGCCGCAGAACGCGCCGGCACGGCGATAGTCCCGGTCGATTCCGAGCACTCCGCGATCTTTCAGTGTCTGCAGGGTGGCGCGGGAATCGAAAGCGTATCGCGTCTGATCCTGACCGCGAGCGGAGGGCCGTTCATAGATGCACCGGCGAACCTTGATGATGTTACGCCGGAACAGGCTCTGCGGCATCCGAGGTGGAAGATGGGTCCAAAGGTGACGATCGACTCCGCAGGCATGATGAACAAGGGCTTTGAAATCGCCGAGGCCAGATGGCTCTTCTCGATGCCTGCGGACAGGATAGACGTTGTGGTGCATCCGGAGTCGATTGTTCATTCGCTGGTGGAGTTCCGTGACGGAGCCACGCTTGCGCAGCTTTCGCCGCCGGACATGAGGGTTCCGATACAGTACGCGCTTTCATGGCCAAAACGCCTTCCGGCGGAACGCGAGACGCTCGACCTTGCCGCCATAGGTGCGCTTACGTTCAGGAAGCCTGATGAGACGCGGTTTCCGGCGTTGCGCCTCGTGAAGGATATGCTTTCTGCCGGTGGAGCAAGGCCTGCAGCGCTGAGTGCCGCCGATGAGATTGCCGTGGAGCGGTTTCTCGCCGGAGACATCAGGTTCAGCGACATCGTGAGACTTGTCGCAGACGTTTCAAATCTGGCATCGACCGACGAGCCTGATTCGGCGGAAAGCATTTTTGAGATAGATAGCGAGGCTCGCGCCCGCGCACGGGAATGGCGCAGTTCCCGCAGTTGACAGATGAGGCGTCCGTTCGAACGGACGGCAGTTTAGGAGGGCGTGACAGTGTTGTTGTTTGCAATCGCATCAGCGGCCGTTTCCGCTTCGGCGGTATGGCACTATCCTCAGATGGATCTTGAGCGGTATCGTCTGGAGCATCTGCGCGACGATTCGCGACGCGCTTGCATGATTGCGGCCCATCCCGGTGAAGTGGCTCCGCTTACCGGTGCATCCGAGTTCCGCATCCGGTGTGACGGCACTGAGAGGGTGGAGTACGCCGCTTCCGGATTCTTTTCGGAAAGGCGGTGCGACGGATATCTTTATGTGAGGGTGAATGGCGGATTTCGCGGTGTCGGCGCCCTGAAGAGCCGCAGCGGCGGATGGGAGGCCAAGGCTCTTGACGGAAACTGGCATCCGACCGCCGAGTACAAAGGCACGGAAACTCCGCCGCACCTTGTCGATGTCGCGGAGGATAGGTCGTATGCCGATGTTGTCGAAAAGGATGGGTTCTACGATTGCGGACGCGAGCTGCTTGCCTATGTCGAATGTGAAGCGGATGCGGATCCTGGCCTCTTTGTCGGAGAGTCGATTCCTGAACTCGCCGAGGAAGACCGTACGCGCCTCGAATATTCACCGAGAATGAGACAGGTCGCCGACGGATGTTGGCGAAGCGCGAACGCCCTCGCTTTCCGATATCTCCGCTTCAAGCGTCCCGTCAAAGGCGTGAAGGTCGTTCCGGTATGGCGCGATATGGTTGAGATCGGAAGATTTGATGCAGGTAACTGTCGCTACGGCAGGATGCGTGATGTAGGGGTGCATACCCTCCGGCTCTGCGCACAGGATTTTCTTCTCGATGGCATCAAGCGCGACCGTCTTCCGTGGGGTGGTGACATAGCGGTGTCGCTCATGGCGGATGCATATGTGTATGGTGATGCGGAGATTGCGAGGCGTTCCCTTTCTGTTCTCGACGCATATGAAGGCGACGTAAACGGAATCGTCACGTATTCAATGTGGACGATTGTGGCGCATGACATGTACCAGCTGTACTTCGGCGACCGCAAGTTTCTTGAAGATCGCTGGTGGCGTATCAAGTGGCGCATCGAAAATCTGATTTCGCGCACGGATGGACGTGGCTTTGTCGTGAAGGGCCTGGACTGGGTGTTCATAGACTGGGCGACACCGAAGTCGGATGTCGCCATGCACGCCATCTGGAAGGGAACGCTTGATGCGGCGGCGAAGCTTGCCGACCGCGTGGGCGACAAGTCGGCGGCGCGATACCGTGCGCTTGCGCGCAAGGTCGTCGATGAACTGAACGCCGTCGCATGGGACGAACACCGCGGAATCTACAGGGCGAATGTCGAAAATGGCGATGTGTTCGGGCGGCAGGCAAACATCTACGCGGTTGTGTTCGGTGTCGCCGACGGCGAAAAGTCCAGCCGTATCGCGGACGAGCTGGTCAAGAGCGATCTGCCGCCGGTCGGGACGCCGTATGTATATGGGTGGGAGCTTGCGGTGCTTGCCCGCACTGGACGGGCGAGGGAGTTCTTTGCCGGAATCGAAAAGATGTTCGGAGCGATGCTCGACAAAGGTGCAACAAGTTTCTGGGAAGGGTACAGCGCCGATGAAAAGGGCGATGCGATGTATTCGTTCTACAGGCGTCCCTGGGCGAAGAGCCTTTGCCATGCATGGAGCGCATGGCCAGCATTCATCTTCGTTTCGGAGGCGATGGGAGTGAAGCCCACCTCTGACGGATGGCGGACTCACGAGGTGAAACCTCTGCCGGGCGCGGAGGGGATGTCCGCGACAATCCCCACGCCGCATGGAACGATTGAAGTGCCGAAGCGCTGAAGCCGTATCTGATTCATCAACTGTGTGTGGTATAATTTTGCGCAATGAATGAAAGATATCTGAGGTTCAAGGGGTTTCGCGACATCCATGTGCATTTCCGCGATCCGGGAGTGACTGAAGCGGAGACGCGCCGTACGGGTGCGGCGGCGGCGGCGGCCGGCGGGTTCACGTGCGTGACGACGATGCCGAACACAAATCCTGCTGGCGACAGCGTTGCATGGATCCGCGAGCAGATTGAGGATGTGTCGCTGCCCGTCCGCATTGCACCGTCCGCCTGCATTACGAAGGGACGCCTTGGACGTGAGGTCGCAGATCTTGAACGGCTTGCCGAGGCCGGTGCTGTCGCGTTCACCGATGACGGCTCGTTTGTCGCCGACGAAAATGTGATGCGCGAGGCGATGCGCCGTTCGGCGGCTCTTGGCAGACCTGTGATGCAGCATGCCGTTGAGCCGGATCTGCTTCGCGGCGGCGTGATTCGTGACTGCCGCGTTGCCCGTGAATTCAATCTGCCGGTGATGCAGCCTGAAGCTGAGACTGAGGCGGTGCGCCGCGACATACGGCTTTGCCGCGATACGGGCTGTGCGCTCCACATACAGCACATCTCATGTTCAGGGACGATTGAATTGATAAGGGCCGCTCAGCGTGAGGGGCTGCCGGTCACGGGTGAGGCCACGCCACATCATCTGCTCTTTTCGTGCGATGACATACTTGCGAACGATGCCAACTGGAAGATGGCTCCGCCCTTGGGCAATTGCGAAGACCGCGCCGCGCTTCGTGCGGCGGTGAAGGACGGCACAATCGGCATCTTCGCAACGGATCATGCCCCGCATCCTGCCGCTCTCAAGACAGGTGGGTTCGCCACCTCCGCGAACGGCATCATTGGACTTGAGACGGCGGTGGCCGTCACGTTTCGCGTGATGGTCGAGGAAGAGGGGATGGATGTCAACGAATGGGCTAAGCGTTGGACAGACGGTCCGGCCCATCTCATCGGCGAAGAGCCTGATGGTGAAACGGTCATCGATCTTCAGGCGAACAGAATGGTCGAGCCTTCGACGTTCAAGTCGCTTTCGCGCAATATGCCGTATGCGGGGCTGTCCTTTTCTGCTTGGCCGGTCTCTGCTTGCCGCTGATTTTTGTGGAGGGCGCATCCATGAATGTAGCGGAAAGACTTGTGCAGAAACTGTCCGAAGCCGGATTGACGTGTGCGACAGCGGAGTCGTGCACTGGGGGTGGTGTCGGAAGTGCGATAACCGGTGTGCCGGGTTCAAGTTCCGTTTTCTGGGGCGGAGTCATAAGCTACGACAATTCCGTAAAGCGTGATGTCCTTGGCGTTCCGCAGAAGGTGCTTGAAGAGAAAGGCGCAGTCTCGTCCGAATGTGCAGCGGCGATGTCGATGGGGGTGCGTCGTCTGATGAATACCGATATCGCGGTTTCGGTTACGGGCATAGCCGGACCTGGAGGCGCAACGGCCGAGAAGCCGGTTGGACTTGTGTGGTTCGGGATTGCTTCAGGTAATGATGTCCGCACCGAGAGGTGCGTGTTCAAGGGCGATCGCTCCGCCGTCCGTGCGGCGGCGGTCGATCATGCGCTCAACTTGCTTCTGTCTGCGGCATCGTCAAGGTAGCGCGTTTCCGCGTTGCCCCACACACCTTAAATCGCTCTGCGTTGAACACACTCTCACCAATCGCAAATCTGGAAATCGGCAAATGCGTCCGCTAATGTCAATCGTCTTTATTTTGCCGGGGCGTCTGCCGCAATTTCGGACTGCGATACGCAAGTGAACAGTCCGGCAAATCCCGGTTTCGGTGTTCCGCCGTTGATCATCAGGGCGAAGCCCTTGGCGTTGCCCGGCAGATGCTGCGTGACGATATACCGCAGAAAATTGCCGTCGGTCGAATAGCTGTTGCCGAATCCCGCCACGGCCACGCCGTTCGGACGCGCCAGCACGAGTCGCCTTACGTTCTCCACCTTGCCCTCGCCCATCGGCACTGGATGTATCACTTTCGAGGTCATGTATCCACCATCAATCTCCACACGGATTCCGCAGGCTCGCGTCCGCGAAAGCCCAAGCGTCTCGACTGCGTTGCGCACGAATATCTCAGGGCTTGCCGAGACGATGTAGTTCTCCACACCCTCCGCTTCAAGCGCCTTCAGAATCTTCACGGACGACACGAAGTACCATGTGCGATAGATGTCGGCAAACTTGCGCGAACAGAACGCATCAAGCGCATCCGCCCTCTGTCCGACGAACATCTGTGCGTTGTACGGCCACGCCAGCCAGCGTCCGATTGCGTTCATGCGGGGATAGTCGACGTCGCGGTACTGTTTCCATCCATCCGCACCGCGATAGACGGTGCATAGGCCTGCGAGCGCAGTCTCTTCAATAAGCCCCTTGAACTTCTGCTCGCCGTTCTCCACAAGTCCTTCCGATATGTCTCCCTTGATGATTGTGCCGTCGAAGTCCCAGAACGCCATCGGGACGGCATCCGGCTGAACGGTCTTTATCCTTTCGACATTCCGCATCACCGTGGAGATGACCGCATCGACGTGCGGTTCATCGGCCGTTGCGCACTGTGTAAGAAACGCAGTCCAGGCCGCAATTGCGGCTGTCAACATAAACAGAGAACGTGTTGCTTTCATGTGCGCAAGTATACCAAAAAATGCGTATGCAATTTACGGTGTGCATTTGTTCCGTCCGGCAGTCGCTGCCGCTGGCGCTTTTCCGCTGGAGCGTACACAGACGCATTTGGTTCGGATGATTGCCGCTCGCTCTCATACTGCAATTTTGTGGCAAAAAAAAAAGCCAGTAATTGCATTTTTGAAAAGGTCTGTGATATCATATACGCATTCGTTTGGGTGTGGCCTGTTTTGGTGGCCATATCGGCAATCGGATAAATCTGGAGGTTGCGTCTATGAGAAGCGGAGTTGCGTTGTCTTGTGTTGTCGTGTGTGCTGCCGTCGTATGCGGCGCGTCTGCGAGGACGTGGGTATGGACAGGAGCGGATAGCGGCAGCTGGACGAATGCCGCAAACTGGACTGTCGACGGTGCGGTAGCGGAAGTGCCGCCGGGAATGTACGTAAACCCGGCAGGCGGCGAGGACAAGATCGGTGCGCTTGATGCGTCCGTGGTGTTCGGCGCTGTTGCGGACGGTGCGGCGACGACGGTTGATCTTGACGGTTTTTGGGATGTCTCGAACCTTGTGGTGACGGCATCAGCCCCGCGATATACGTTTGGAGCATCCGATGCGCAGTCCCTGACCATCTTTCCGAGCGGTGGCGTGTTCAGGGTCGAGTCCGGCGCACCTGTTCCCAATGTTGTGGCGGCGTTCGGTTTCCGCTATCCACGGAAAGTAGTGCAAATTCCCAACGACAGAAAAGAGAATGCGAAGATCATCAACGACTCGTCGGAGACGCTGACGTTCCAGAAGATGTTCTTCTTCGAACCGAGCGTGAGTTTTGACGAGACCGCGTTTCAGTTCGAGGGAGGTGGCGACATCAGGATTGCCGGGCTTGCCAAGTACAAGCACCTCATATACATCGATCTTGCGCAGACGAACGGCGCGAAGATCGTGTGGGACTGCGCCGTCACGAACGGATGGAACATCAACGGCGTGCGCAAGATACGCAATCTTTACGAAGTTGCAAGCGAGATTGAAATTGCGGAAGGCGGCGTCCTCTCCGGCTACAACGGCATGGGTCCGTTCGAGATAAACGGGACGCTTCTCCTTTCCGGTGACGGTACGTACCTGTGCAATGTCGGCAGAAGATCGAGCGCCGTGGTTAACGGCGGCAATCCGTATGTTGATCAGCAGAACGACGTGGGTGGGCTGCTGTCGGTGCAGTGCAACGTCGATTCCGTTTTGTTTGACAACCGGTATTATGGCGGATGGTCGCGCTGCGGCGGACGCGGTACAACGATCTTCGGCGACAGGAACGCGATGCGCGGTTCCGCAAAGATCATGACCTATTACACGGACTACAGCAAAGATGTGCTAAAGCCTACATTCAGCGTCTCGAAAATCGGACTTGCAGGTGGGCAAAGTCCGCTTGGCTATGCTGGCGTAGAACTCGCAAATGGAGGCCGTCTTCTCTATACCGGCGGCGGCGAGACCTGCACAAAGCCGTTCTGCATCACAAACAGGGTCTCCGGAATCTCAAACGCATCAGTCAAGGACGGCACTCCATACGGCGTTCTGGAGCAGGGCGGAACCGGAACTCTCGTCTTCAATTCGTCCGTGACTTCATACGGCTTGAAACTGGACGGAGAGACGGTTGTAGACGCTACGCTTGAACTGGCGAACTCGACTGAGCAGGAGGCGGAAATCGGGACGACGCTTGCGGACAATGTTGACAGCGGCCGCCTGAACCTGAAGAAGACCGGAACGGGGCTTTGGCGCATTGCGGCGGCATCCACATACACTGGATCGACTGCAATCGAGGGCGGCACGTTGGCGATCGGTCCCGCCGGCTCGATTGCGTCGTCGTCAGGCGTTGCGCTGAAAGGCGCTACGCGGCTTTCTGTAGAGCACGGCGGATCGGGAACGCGGACGGTTGCGTTGCCGTCCGTCTTCGCAACATCAAGCGGAAACTCGATTTCGGTTGCAGATGGCGTTGCCGTCACGCTCGCCGGGCTTTCGGTGGCAAGCGGTGCGACGCTTGACGTCTCCTTGCCCGCAACGTCGCAGCTGAAGGTGGAAGGGATGTCCTCTCTTCCCAAAGGCGTCACCATCAACAAAGAGCCGGCGAGCTTGGACGAAAACGGCCTTCTCGTCCGCCGCACATACCCTGCGGACGTGTCGATCGCTGCGCGTGGCGGACGCATCCCGAATGCGGCGAACAGTATTGTCGGCATAACGTCGTCCGGAAGCGAGGCGGATGGCCCGATCACGCTTGCCGATGGACTATCCTCAGCCGCAGTCTCCGCGCTTGCGCAGCAGACGGCAACGCCTGCCACGGTGAATCTCGGCAGCGGACAGACGCTTGCCGCCGGAACGGTGGCCATTTCATCCGGCGCAGAGGCATTGACGATAGGGGCGGCAGTCGGCGTCGGAACGCTCGCCGCCGCATCCGGCGCCTCCGCGCTTGAGTTCGACAACTCATCGGAAAGCGATCTCACCGTTCTCGCGTCGCTTTCTGTGCCCGTGTCCACATCAATCGAGAACGTCGGCAAGGGAACGACGCGTCTCTGGTGGCCGGTGAATTGGGCGGGGAGCCTTTTGCTCAATGCCGAAGAGGCGACGCTTGCATTGACGAACGAGTCCGATATCGCTTTCACATCTACGCTTGTCGGCGGTGGACGTCTCCGCAAGGAAGGGGCCGGAACATGGACGATGTCCAAGGCTCAGGATTCGACGTTCACGGGAGATTTCGAAATCGCGGGCGGCACGGTCAAGGCTTCCGGCGTTAAGATGCTTGGTTCGGATGCCTCCCGGCTTGTCGTCACGAACGGCGGCGCGCTTCATATGACAGGTCGGTCGGAATTCGGGAGAAGCCGTGAAATCCATCTTTCAGGCAGTGGTGCGGACGGCAGCGGTGCGCTTTCGGTCGCCAATCTTGTAGCTACGCCGAATCTGACGCTTGACGGGGATGTGCGTACCACCGGAAGCAACAGTGGCACCTTCAGCCTTTCAAGTGCCAGCGAGGGCGGCATGCTGAACATGAACGGACATCGCCTCATAAAATCAGGGAGCAATGTATACGCCATCAGCATAGACAATCCGCTGACCGTGACGAACGCTGGTACGATTGTGTTCGAGCCGTTCTGCACAAACGGAAACTTCTGGAGCTATCTGAACATACGCGCCGGCATCACGGATGCAAACGGCGGCAACGGCCCTGCAGTGGAGATGTCGAACGGCGGACGCATATTGCTTGGCGAGTGCTCACCGCCTGTGCGCAGCAGTCTTCGCATCGACATCGATGCCGACAAGAGCGGTCCTGAGGTGTCGTTCACCGACGGCATTCGAGGACAGGCGAATGGCGTCAACACGAACTTCGCCAACTGGGCCGGGCCGATCGAGATAGTGAATGCCGGTACCTGGCTTGCGCTGCATCCGTGGGATGAGTCGGCGGACAGGTACATTACGATATCCGGGCAGATATCCGGCGAGGGCGGCATTGCGTATGGTGCACCATACGAAGGATCGAAATCGAACTCCAAGGGACACATAATATTCGCCAATCCAAACAATACGTACACGGGACCGACGCTCGCGAACGGCGCCAGCGGTGCGAGCCTGAGCCTCTTCCATTACGGATCTCTGCCTGACTGGTCGAAGCTTGAAATGACGCATGGCCGCATCGGGCTTTTTGTTGGCGAAGGGTTGTTCTCGGAGGAGGATGTGCTTGCCGCCGCGAACTCCGACGCAAAGCTCAACTGCATCAGGGATAGTGAGGGCGCCTTCTACCATCCGCCCATACTTGCTGTGGATACCACATACGCTGAAGGGCGGGCGTTCACGTTGACGCTTTCCGATGCTGACATCAGGAGGGAGGACGGAAGTTTCTCCGTAGGACATGATGGCCCCGGTACGCTGACGGTCGCCGGATCGTGGACAAAGCCGGTCAACTTCGGATGTTACGACGGAGTGCTTGCCTTTTCCGGCAATGAAAGGATTGCGCTTGGCGCCGGCACCATTTCCGGCAACTACGACAAATCCTCCGGTGAGGTGCTGATTGAAAATGTGAATAGGGTGGATCTCGGCGGCGGGACAGGCATCCTCATCGGCGGATACAACAGCGTCCAGTCTACCGGCCGCATGACGATCAGGAATTCAAACATCATTCGCACGATGAAGGAGGGTGCAACTGACTGGTGCAACAACTACGATTCAATCGTGGTCGGATGTCTCGGAACGGGAACGTTGACGATAGAGGGCGATTGCGCAATCACCAACCATAATGTTGTCGGATACTATCGAGGACGCGGATCGCTTCGCAAGCGTGGCGGATATCTGTTTGACTTCTCGCCAAGTTATGCGCGTCCGTCGGCTGTCGGATTAGGCGGCTACGGCCATTTTGAGCATACCGGAGGGTTGTATGAAGTTGCCGGACTCGCCAGCGTCGGCGAAATTGCAAACGGTCAGGGCGTGTTCGTGCTGAAAGGCGGATGTGTGCTGCTGAGGGGAACGAATCCCGAGGATCATCGGCACACGGGCGCATGGAGTCTGGGAAACAGCGCAAACACCGTTGCGCAGGTCTTGATTGCCGGTGGTGTGGCGACGAACTTTTGCGACACTGCGATATGCAGCGCAGCGGATTCGCGCACGTACTTTACGGTAACGGGCGGTGAGTACATAAACTGGCGACCGGCCAACTCCGCCAGGTGCAGTTTCGGCGACAGCCTCACCGTGTTCAACTTCAACGGCGGAGTGTTCGCTTCATGGAAGATATCAAAGGCGAATAAGACCTACAACGACGGCGTGAAGTCCGGTGCGTACGCCAACTTCAACGGAGGAACGTTCCGTTCAATGCAGAACTACGATTCGCTTTTCGGAGTCCCGAATGGTGAGAATTGGGTGAATGCAATCGACCGCGTGACTGTCTACGCCGGCGGCGCCACGATTGACGTGCCGATCGGTGGGACGATGGGCGACACCAGCGTTGACGTTCCGCTTTCCGCGCCGACTGGGCTTGGCGTGAAATCTGTCGCGTGGGTCGATACCGGAATGGACTATGTCGGCGCACCGGTCGTCGAGATCATCGGCGATGGCACAGGCGCGAGCGCCATGGCTGAGTTCGATTCCGTGAACGGAAAGGTGACAGGCATCACGGTGACGGGTCATGGTTGCGACTACACATGGGCGAAGGCGGTCATACGCTACGGATCTGAAGTCGCGCCTGTCACGAACGCCGCCGTCACGCTTGCGTCGTTCCAGTCCGGCGGTCTCACCAAGACTGGCGCAGGCAAGCTGTCGCTGAACGTTGCGAACACGTATACCGGCCCAACGGTGATTGAGGACGGCGAACTGGTTGTGAACGTGAACGGCGCAATCCCGTCAGGTTCAGAAATTGTCCTGAAGGGCGGCAAACTGACGGTGGCGTCCGGAGTTTCGCTGCCTTCCGCGACGTTCCGGTTCGACCTTCTTGCAACGGCTGAATATCCGGAGGCGTTCGCGTTCCCGGATGGAGCGAAGATTGCGTTCGACAATCTCGACAAGGCGGATCGCGCCGTCGGTTCATACACGGTGGCCACATTTGCAGGTGGGCTTGAGGGAGAGCTTCCGGAAATCGCAAACGCCGGCGATATGCCGTACGGATGGTACACAAGAAAGTGCGGCAGGTCCATCAAGGTCCGCTATGCGCGTGGGTCTGTGTTTTCCATCAGATAAGCCTATGATTGTTCCACGCAGCCGTAAACGGTATAATAGCGCACACAGACAAAAGGTAAATTCTGCGGATTGGATTTGATGACTGCGGCGAACATAATCATGGATGCGCGGGTGGCGCATGTAAGGGAACTCAAGACGGAACTTGCGAAGGTGAAGGCGCGTCTTGTATCAGCCGAAAGCGACCGCGATGCGCTTGTCTCACATTTCGCGCTTGCATTGACCGCTCTGCATGATTTCGAGCGGCTCCCTTGCAATGCTCAGTTTTGCATAATCGATGGATGGAACGCCATCCTCCACAATCGCAACGTCTCAAAACTGTCGTCTGAGAACGTGTCGAAGCTCAAGGCAGAGTTTCTCCAAGGGATTGGAATAGTGCACACGCATGATGCCGTTGAAGCGGAGAGCGGAGAATGTTGCGATTCTCCAATCGATACATGGGTGATATTCGATGGCGCAGACGAACGTTCCTCGAAGCATGGGCGCTATCGCATATCATATACCGGCGGTGTCGGTTCGCAGCGGGCAGATCGCCTGATAGTGGATTATGTCCACGCCGCGAAGATACTTGGACTTGATGTCTCACGCATTATCGTCAAGACATCCGACAAGGAACTGGTGAAGAAAGTGACTGGGCTTGGCGCGGTCTGCAGCCGTCATTGACACCATGACGGCTGCCGGTCAGTTCATTCAAGCATCATTTCGCGGAATTTGGCGATGTCGTCTTCCGTGAACCCGCACCCGGTTATGTAGGCGGCCGCCTTGTCCGCAAGCGTATCGCCGGGATAGCCGTCGAGAAGTTCGCGAAGCGCATCGATCTTCGCGTGTGTGAATCCCATGTACGTGCTGTAGAGCACCGTCGTCTCCCAGTCGGCGACAAGGTCGGCCTCCGACACGCCGAGAACCGCGCCGAGAATGTAGGCGACCGTCCCCGTCCGGTCTGCCCCGGTGATGCAGTGGAACGCCAACGGCAGGCTGTCGGGATCGTTCACCGTCATGAATACCTTTGCGAACGCCGCTTTTGCGTCCTCCCGGTTCATTTCGCCGTAGGCGCGGGATGAGGATTGTACCCAACGGACGGCGCGGCCAAGCGGCGAGTTTGTCATGCTGTGGGTCTCCCAGCGGTTGCGCAGGTCAAGATCCGTCCGTAGTCCTGTCGCACGGATAATCTCAGTTGCGCCGGCCGCATCGAATCGCGGTGTGGCTGGTCTCCATGCCGATGGCTCTTCGCCTTCCGTCGTTGCGTTGTCGTTGAAGCCAGCAGAACGGTAGAGCAGCCCCTGCCGGATGCGTCTGCCGCCAAGCCCGGCCTTTCCGCCGATGTCGCGCATGTTGTAGATGCACGGCAGATCGATGATCCGCGGTGCGTCTGCCGCGACGGCGAATTCGCTTTCCGCCTGAACCTTGCCGCCGAACGTTTCGCAGGCGACCGTCCATCTGTACCTGCAACCGTGCTTCAGGTTGCGCACCTCCATCCGCTGCTCCGCCCCTTTGCCGGAGAAGACGAGCCGGTTTTCGGGAAGTTGATAGACGTCTACGGAGAACGTCGGGTTGGCCCGCCCTCTCCATTGCCACGTGAGCACGACTGGCTTGGGGCGTCGGCCTGCGGCGACAAGCGAAAGGCGCGACGCTTCGTCAGCGAAGAGGCGTTCGCGTTCGTCTCGCGGCTTTGAGAGGAACGCCTTGAGATGGTCGGGCACGGTCGAGACCTGCATGTCGGGATCCGGCCCGGTCGGCCGAATCGGATTCCACATCTCAAACCGCAGCTCGCCGCCCTCCATGATCTGTCCGTACGTGATCTTCGGCTCGTCTATGGGCTTTCCGTTGAGCGTGACGGACTTCACGTACTTGTTCGCCTTTGAGAACCCGTCAGCCACGACCCGGAACGTCCTGCCGTCAGCGAGCCGGACGGTTGCGCCGGCGACCTGCGGAGCACCGATCACGAATTCGCCGCCGCACGGGTTGAACGGGTAGAAGCCGAGACAGGCGAAGATGTACCAGGCGCTCATCTGTCCGCAGTCGTCGTTGCCGCAGATTCCGTCCTGCGCGTTGGAGTAGAATCTGTCGCAGATTTCGCGGATCTTCTCGGCGGCAAAGTTTCCGTCGTGGAGAAGCGAAAAGAAGTACGGAATGTGGTGGCTTGGCTCGTTTCCGTGGACATATTCGCCCATACGCCCGGAGCAGTCATCCGGCTCTTCGCCCACTTGGACGTGTTCCATCGAGAACAGGCTTCGCAGCTTCGCATCGACTGCGCGCTCCCCTCCGAGGGCGGAGACCAGCGCGGCGGGCTCCTGAAAGACGTGCCACGTGTACTGGTAGGCGTTGCCCTCGGTGCAGTCGTACGGAATCCAGTCCTTGCTTCCGCCGAAGCGGGACGGCTCAAACGGCGTGCGCCAGGCGCCCTTCGAGTCGCGGCCGCGCACAAGCCCAATCGTCCTGTCGAGGACATTCGACCAGTTGCCGGCGCGGTGGCGGAAGAACCGCTCGCCGTCGGCGTCGCCCATGCGCCGGGCGAACGCGGCCGCGCACCAGTCGTCGAACGCAATCTCCATCGTGCGCGAAACACCCTCACCGCCGACGATGTCGAACGGATAGTAGCCGAGGCGGTTGTACACCGCCCAGTCCTCCTTCGCCGCGCACGGGTGCGTCACGGTGAGCGCGTTCGTCACGGCCTCGTAGGCGAGCCGCCAATCCGGGCCTTGGACGCCCTTGAGATACGCATCGACGATCATCGAGACGACGTGCTTCCCGATCATCGCGTCCGAATCGAAGCCGAAATACGGAAGAACGGGCAAGGCACCGGTGCGGCGGTACTCCGCGAGCATCGACTCGACGAACGGCGCGGACATCTCCGGACGGAGAATCGTGTAGAGCGGATGGACGGCGCGAAAGGTGTCCCAGATGGAGAATGCCGAATAGCGGTCGGGGTCGCCGACGTCGGATATCCGCGTCGGCTGCAGATAGGCGTGGTAGAGAGCCGTGTAAAAGACCGTGCGCCTGTCGCTGTCCGGCTCGTCGATCTCCACACGCGACAGAAGTTCGTTCCATGCGCGGCGGCAGTCGGCCCGCGTTCCGTCGAAATCCCATCCCGGCAGTTCCGCGAGGTTGCGCTCGGCGCCATCGGCGGATGTCGCGGAGACGGCGACCTTCACCAGCAGCTGCTCGCCTTCACGAAGTCCGAAGTCGAGAACCCAGCGGTCGGCGCCGTCGTGTCCGACCTTCGGCACTCTCTCCGCAGAACGGAACGGACGGCTGAACGCGGCCTTGAACCAGACCTTGCGCTCAAGCCACGCTTTCTTGTGGACATAGGCCGCAAACGAACGGGCGGCTTCGCCGACGGCTGAATCCGACGCGACGACGACCGGGCCGTCTGCGCGTGGGTTGTTCCACTGCGGGTCGATGAGCAGCTTGAATCCGCCCTTGCCGACCGTGAAGCGGTATACGCCGACACGTGATGCCGCCGTGATCTCAGTGCGGATTCCGGTGTCGGCGTAGGTCACGGAATAGTAGCCCGGAGACGCCTGCTCGCTGCCGTCGGCTTTGGACGCCGGCAACAACAACGTCGGCTCGGCCCACGATGCCTTTGCCGTTGGCTTAGGCGTGTCGCCGACGAACGGCTGGATGAGGAAGTCGCACAGATCCGGACATCCCGTCCCAGACAGGTGCGTCTGCGAGAATCCGTAGATTGACTTGTCCTTGATGCAGTACCCGCTGCAGTGTTGCCAGTCGCCGAATCCCGTATCGGGCCCCGGCTGGACGAAGCCGGATGGATACCATGCCGCCGGCGTTGTGTGCCCAGTTCCGTCGGTTCCGATGAAGACGTTCACGTCATCGACTGGTGCGGCCGCCAGCATTGCCGAAGTGGCGGCGATAAGGCAGAAGACAATTTTTCTCATGGCAGTTGTTCTGTCGCTTGCGTATTTCCGACCGGTGTCGGACTATTCCATGACAAAATACTCGGCCGTCGCGCCGTCAAGGGTGAACTCAACGCCATCCGCGAGCTGCTTGCGCGAATACGTACCGACGGTCTTCCGGTCGATCAGGTTGATGACCTTGACCGTGTCGCCGAGTTTCGGGAATATCCGCGTATCGAGCATCAGCGTCGTCTTCTGCGTTTCGCAGGTGTCGTTGTTCAGCGCGACGAGGTTCTTTGACGGATAGGCGTATGGTTGGACTGCCGGATTGCGTGAATACAGGCGCGTCAGTTCGCTCTCGCGTCCCGCCGCCGCAAAGATCGCCCGCTTCAGCAGGTCGCCATACGCCGGCTCGTTGCTCTGGAAGGAGATGTAGACGCTGCGACCCTTGCCGTAGCGGTTGTCGCCCACGAGCGGACGCACCGGCGTTGCGCCGTCTCCGGAGGCGAGGAGCCTGAAGCCGTCCTGTGGACGGACGTTCCGGTCGCAGCGGAACGGTTCACCGGAGAGGGTCGTGGGAACAGACTGGACAAGAAACTCATCCTTTGTCGAAGAAATGACGACCGGCGAGCGTCCGCCACGTCCGTCCGCATATTCAAATCCGAGAACATCCGCAAGCCGGTTCGTCCCGCCGACGCAGGCGGCGGCACCGACGCCGAGGAATCCGCCGCCGGATTTCACGAACGTGCGGATGTTCGCCGCCAAGCGCGGATCCGCCCATCCCGTCGTGCCAACCCATGCGCTCCCCTCGTTGCCGTAGTTCAGCAGCAGCGAGGCGTCGGACGGAACGCCGCGCTCGGCGATTTCGCGAAGGCTGATCCACTTCATGTTGACGGGCATGTCGGTGAAGTGGCGCAGGAACTGATCTCGCCACGGACGCCATGGATACTGTCGCCCCCATTCGTTGATGACGTACACGTTGAGATCGTGCGTGAACACCTTCTCGTTGTGCAGGTACTTGTACATCAGAAGGAACTCTTCGTTGACGCGCTTGAAGAGGCGCATGTAGAGGTCGGCCGTTGGCGCGTCCCCGTAGGCGAACACCGGCACGAACTCCGCGAAGTAGTGCATGTCGCGCACCCGGAAGAGTTCGCCTCGCCTGTTCCTCTGCCAGTTGTCGAATATCTTGGAGATCGAGTCGGGACGGTTCACCATGTACGAGAAGAGCCATTCAAGGCGTCCGGACGTCAACGCCTTCCCGTTCTGCTCGGTCATCGACCGCACGTCGACGGCATCCTGAAGCGGCCGGGCGATCGACTGTATGCCCGTGCGCTCGAACGCATCGAGATCAGGCTCGATCCCGAGGTGCTTGTCGCCCCAGTAGAACTGGTACATGATCCCGTTCGCCTTCGCGATGTCCGAGACTTTCCGCATGAAGTCCGTGACCGTCTTCTGGTTGAACGCCATCCAGGCCTGGATCTCCGGCGTCGGGGTGTAGTTTATGGCCGGGCCGTCGAGCGAGGCGAACAGCATGGCCGGACGGAACTTCATGCCGGAGAACTCCTCAAACGCCTTTTGCGCCGTCGGGTTGGCGTTGCATCCGTTGTAGCCCCAGAACTCCCACCATTTCATGCGCTTGCCCGTGAAGTAGTGGAAACAGGCGTCCATGTGGTGAAAAAGCAACTTGCCACGGTACTGTCCACAGAACTTCCGCCAATCGTTCAGGTACAGATTTACCTGCTCCTCATTCTGGAGGCAGATGTTCAGCCCCGTTCCGTGGCGAGCGCAGTAGTATACCGCGTAGCGATGCCCGGCGACGGTGCGGTCGATCGTGACCATGTAGCGCGTCGCGTCGAACGTCCAGCCCGTGCGGGGCGCGACATCGGCTTTCGTTGTCTCGTCTCGCACCTGCCAGTAGCGGTACGGATCGTAGTGGAGGTTTGCGAACGGCTCGGCGACGGACAATTCCAGCTTGCCGCCGGTGGCCGTTGCATCGGAGAAGCTGTACCCTGTCTCCTGCTGGTCAGGATGCTTTGCCATCCAGTCGTGGAGCAGGGAATTGGTGATGAGCGGTCCGCCGGTCGAGACCTTCTCGTTTTTCGAGAGGATGAAATTGAGCTGATCCTCATCGGAAACTCTCGGATGCGAGGAGCGGAGGTCGATCCAGAAGTTCCGCGCATAAAGCTCCTTCGCCTTTTCGTACACGAATTCGCGGAACGCAGGCTTTCCGAACGGCGGCAGTTCCGTCATGATGGGCGGCAGCCCGTTTTTCCCCCCGCGAAGCAAGGCCTCGTCGAACTCGCGCCCGGCCATGGCGTGAAGGCGGTTCGCGTATCGGAAGAGTTGCTGCTCGTGAAGCGTCATCTGATGGTGGAGGGCGTCGAATCGCGAAAGGAGACGGTTGTCGAGATAGACCTTGAGCTTGTCCGTGTAGATCGCGGGAAACCGGCGCTGGGCAATCATCCGCTCAAGCAGCGCTTTCCGGCTTTCGAGCGATTTCCGCTCGATTTTCCGGATGACTTTTCCGCCGGGCGCATTCCATGAATAGACGTCTCCGTCACGGGCGGGCTTCGCCGGCTCGGCCACGCCGTCCATCGACGTGAAGGAGACGGCCTCGCCAGGCGCGAACACCGCCGTCTTCGCCGTCGCCGACGGACGGAAGCGAGGTGCGGCTTCGCTTTTCATCTCCGCATCGGTCAGTCTCCTGTTGTAGAACGCCACCATCTCGATAGTGCCGTTCATGTAGCGGTTGCTCCTGAACGGATGCCCGCCGACACTGACGTCGCCGTGCGACCGCCGCAGGCTTCCCCGGTAGTTCTTCGAGATGCGCAGATCTCCGTTCACCGCCACGCCCATCTCCTCGCCGCTGATGAATGCGAAGACGTGCAGTCGCCGTCCGGTCTCGAACTTCACCTTGGGGGACGAGAAATAGTTCGGCGTGGAATCCGGCGTGCTGTCCATCGAAAGAGTCCCGTCCGGACTGATCCACAGGCGAGCGCGCGTCGATTCGAATGCGAACAGGGCGTTGGCGCCGTCCGTCGGCAGTTCGTTGATGGTGCACACCATCTCGACGGTAAAGGAATCGCTGTCCCGCAAGGCGGCATGATCCGGTATGGTCACGTAGTTTCCGTTGCCGTCGCCCTTGAAGACGGATTCGCCGTCGGCGTTCCGCGTCAGCGCATCCTGCACGTTCCCGGAGAAGCTGTGGAGGATGCCGGGGTTTGCGTTCGGGCCGTAGTCGCGCACGAATCCGTCCTGCGCATCCCGGAAGTCATAGGCCGCCACAAGCCCGTCCGGGTCCGATTCCGCGCCGAGCGCGTGGCTGATGCAGACGGCACACGCCGCAAACATGGCGAACCACTTCGCCATCCCCGTCACCTTCGTTTTCATGTTCCAGTCCTGTTCCATGTTCCTTCCTTTCCCGCCGTCGCGCCGGACGGTGCCTCAGCTTTCGGCTCCCCTTGACTTGAACGACATCACGCTTCGCACGGTCATCGACTCGTCCTTGGCGTCAAGGTACGAAACCGTGTAATCGTCTCCGCCGGGCGCGACGTTCACGACGACGTGTCCGGGTTCGTACGACGACGAAACGATGTCCTTCGTCCACGCCGCCGCACCATCGCCCTTTTGCCTCCTCGCCGGGTAACAGGTCGGGCAGACGGCGCGGTCGCCAGCGTACAGGCTGCGGTCGGAGAGCCGCTTCAGCGTTCCGGCGTCGTTGTTGTGCAGCGCAAATACGCACGTGACCCACACACGCGCTTTCAGCGCCTTCACCAGCTCTTCCGTCATGGAGTGCGAGCCGTGGTGGTTTGTCTTCGCGACGTCGACGGCGTCAAGCTCCGCGCCGAGCGCGTCCTCGACCTCGAACTTCGATCCGTCGACGTTGTGCCAGAAGTCCTGGAAGTCCCCGGCCGTGTAGAGGCGGAACTTGCCGTAGGAGAGGATCATGCCGCAGCTCATGCCGTTCTCGACGCGCCACCCCGAATCGAATCCCGGCACGAACACGTCCTTGTAGAGGTCTTTCACCGAGCCGTCGCGGCAGAGGATCTTTCCGTTCCCGCAGATGTTGAGCACGTTGAACGTCGGATAGGCGGAAGGATTCTTGAGCATTGCCACCTGATTCTTCTCGCCGACGCGGAACTTCTCAATTTTCAGGCCGCGATGCTTCTCAAGATATTTGTATGTGCGCACGATGTGCGTGAACTCGCGGCAGTCGAGATTCCGGTTCGGGTACGGATCGTTCGTGTCGGGCCAGCACCGGTCGAATCCCTTGCCGAACTCAAGGTGGTCGATCGCCTCGGCAAGCCCCGAAACGAACCAGTCGTCGCCGTCGCGCTCTTCGCGGCGGGCGTACGATGTCTCGCATCCGGCGTGATCGGCATGCCAGTGGGAGAGCATCCAGTAGTCGACCTTTCGGCCGAACGGGTTTGCCCGCTGAACGTAGCGGGCGATCCATTCGCCGGACCCTTTTGCGCGATTTGGCAAAACGGGCGTCTGACGGACAAGCCTGTTCGGGACGTCATAGTCGCCGCAGTCGATCAGCATCGTCGTGCCGTCCGGAAATATCATGAAGATCGATTCCGCCCGCCCCGTGTAGATGAAGTGCGTCTGGAACTCGCCGGCATTCCAGCCGGGCCATGCCTTTCCGACAAGCGGGTTGTCCGTTCCGGCGGCGAAGATCCGCCCCCAGTCGCCGAACGCCAATGCGGCGCCCGCAGCGGCCGCGCCTATGAATTCACGTCTTTTCATTTCAGTTCCATCTTGTTGTCATTGCAGATATGCGATAGGAAAAACATTATACATTATGACACGGGATGCGCGAAACACTGAAGGGGATGACGTGTTCGCGCATTGCCGACAGTGCCGTCGGTCTACCTGAACGAAACTACCGTGCCGCGATATGGCTTGATGCTCAGTGCAATCGCATCGTCGGATGCCTTGAGCATCGCCCGTCCGGGACGCGGAAGCGAAATCTTCCAGCCATCAAAGGATTCGGGCAGCTTGAGTGTCTGCGCCTTGACGATGGTGTACTGCGAATTCGTTTCGGGGATTTCGGTGAACGTCAGCGTAGCAGCGGATGGCACTGTCACGATGCCGCCAGTCTGCGCGAGCGGAAGTCCAGTGCCGTCTGCGCCGATCGTGGCGCCGAATCCCTCCGGAATGGACATCGGCGCGGTCATGCTGTCCGCCACGAACGATCCGCCGTTGCCGAGGCTTACCGCGCCATGGTATGCGGACGCATCCGCCACGGATAGCTTCCCGGCGAGTGTGAGCTGTCCAAGCCCCGACAGTTTTCCGGTGATGTTCCCGCCGCCGACGGAGAGTGATGCGTTTTCCGAGATGTTCACGTTGCCGCCGCCGTTCAGGCTCTTCGCCGCGAGGCGTGTGCCTTCGACCTCAAGCGTCGCCGAGGCCTCTACCGTCACGTCCGCATCCGCCGAAAGCGGAGAGCCGGCGTTACTGTCCGCAAGTCCAGCCGTATAGGCGCGAACCTGCTCCGCCGAGAGCGTTGTGTCCCAGATTGCGATGTCGTCGATGAATCCCGGAAAATACGGCTGTCCCAGCGAATCGACGCCGATGAGCGGCCGTAGCCCGACGAAGAGTTCGGACGGCGTGAGGTTGAATCCGGCGTTGGCGGCGGACTTCACCAGGATGCCGTCGCGGTAGATTGCGAATCCCGTTCCCGGTGTGTGGACGACCATCAGGTGAACCCAGTTCGCGGGAGTGAAGCGGGGCTGGTACGTCTCGTCCTCCAGCACCAGGTTCGGAGCCCTGTATTTGGGCGCGTTGTAGTGGAGCGCGATCCTGTTGGCGCGGTAGTTGGCATTGTCGTACTGGACGAGCAGGAAGCGGTTGGCGTTCTCCGAGTAGTCAGACGAATCGCCGGCACGAACCTGTCCGAAGTAGAATGCGCACGGATGCGCATAGGATCCGCCCTCTTTCAGTTCGGAAAGCGCGCAGCGGACGGACAGCGTCCAGGCCGCGTTGCCAGACGGTATCTTTTCCGGCCAGGCCGCCCCCGCCCATCTGTAGGCGTTGGATGCCGCAAGCACCTTGCCGTAGGCACCCTCGGCGGAGACGATTGGCGTTGCCGTCCGGATGCTTTCGTCGGCGGTCAGGTGATAGCCGTTCCCGGAGCTGTCCTTGCCGGGGTTCGCGGCGTCGTCGAATGCCCAGTGCGCGACAGGCGCGGGGAGGGCGGCGAACGCATCCGCGCCCGACATCACTTCGCCGTTGAATTCCGATGCAATCTCTTCGGCGGTCTTGCACCGCGTGTTCAGGCTCCAGTCGTCGAACGTTCCCGCGATGGAGCCCATGCCGCCCCATCCGAGGTGGCAGCGTCCGCTGGCGAGGTTCACACGGTCGTCGCCGGAAAGCGTGAGTTCGCCAAGTTTCTTCCCGTCGTAGTATCCCGCGATCGTATGCGTTTCCTCGCCGGAATACGTGACGGTAAGCATATGCCAGCCGCCGTCGAAAAGTTGCCCGGCCGTCATGGGAACGGTGAACCCCTGCGACGGATAGTTGATGCCGGCGTCGCCCGCCCTGTAGCCGCCGGCGGAAAAGTTGAGGTTTGTGCCGCCGCTGACATAGACCTTGAACGAGGTGAGCTCGGTGTTTCCGCCTGAACCGAGATAGAAGATGGCGTGTGTGCCGTAGTTGTATGTTGTCGATCGGCAGCCCGCCTCGTCGAGCTTCATCCATGCGGTCATGGTGAACGGTCCGGTTCCGGTGCTGATCGCATTTCCGATGCTTCCGCCAGTCGCGACGGTTACGGCGGCGCGGCTGCCCGCATGAAGTTTGATGCCGTTCGACCCGCGCCGTCCTTCGCAGATCTCGGATGCCGTTGCGCCTGTGTCGGGCGTTGCGTTGTCGTTGCCGCCGCCGGTGACGCTGTATGCGAACGTCGCCGTCGATTCCGTGTCGGCGAGGTCGGCGAATGTGCCGTCTGTGGCCGTGTCGAACGTGAAGCGGTGCGCGAGCGTCGCCGAGTCCGTCTTGGCGGGTGTCCCGACGACCGCCAAGGTGCCGGACTTCACCATCATGCCGCCGGTCAGGGAATTCCGTCCCGTGAGGACGAGTGTGCCGTCGCCTTCCTTTACGAGCGTTCCGCCGCCGGACAGCGTCGCCGCATACGTCGTGTTGGTGTCGGCGTCCACGGTGAGCGTCTTGCCGGGTTCGATTGTGATGCCGCCCGTCGTCCCGTTTCCGGAGAGCGCGGCGACGGTCTGGCTGTCGGCGACGGTCAGGTGTCCGGAGCCGTCGACGGCCAGGCCCGTCAAGCCCGTGTACGCCGCTTCGGAGACGATGTCAGCGTTGCGTACTCGAAGTGTGCCCGTGAATGTCTCGGCAACCTTGTTCGTGGAGACGTTGCCGCCGGAGACGGCAACCGCGCCGTTGCCGGTGATGTCGCACAGCCGGTTGAAGTTGTTGGCGGCGTTTTCGTTGTTGCCGCCCGTCAGCGAGAGCGTGTGTCCGTTGAGGAGGATGACGCCACAGGGTGACGGATCACCGTCCGCGAAGCGGAGTGCGCCGATCGCCGTGTCGCAGCCGAGGGCCAGCCGTGCGTTCCGCGTCTTCAGCCCGATGCGGAGCGTGTTGAAGTCTGCCGCCGGTGCATTGAGCTCGAGCGTTGCCGAATCCTGCACATTGATGTTCCAGCGGTTTGCGGAGAGCGCACCGGTGGCGGTGAACGCGAATGTTCCGGCACCGGCGATGGTGATCGTGGCGTTCGGATTGTCGTTGTTCGCCTTGCAGGATAGGCCGAACTCGACGCGTGTACCGGCGGGGACGGTGATTGTGCCGGACGACATCGTCTTGATGTGACTGGCGCTGGACGATGCCGGCACGATCTTCAGCGTTCCCTGGTTTGCGGCGAACGTCATGCCGCCGAGATGCATTTCGGTTGCATTGTCCACGACGATCGTCGTGTTCGACGCGGCATCCGAGAAGTCAAGTAAGTTGCACCGGGTTGTTCCGGGATTCCCCGCCGGCGGAATGCCGCCCGCGTCCCAGTTGTCTGGATTGCTCCATGAATGGCAGCCGGAGAAGTCGCCGGACGTAAGCGGACCTGCAGCACCCGTCCAGCGGTAAGTTGGATTTTCAGCATAGGCGGTGATAGCTGATGCCGAGATGTAGCACAGTGCTGAAAAGGCAAAGGCGAAACCGGATTTCATAGTTTTCATCTTCATTCTCCCTGCGCGACATTATATCAAATCCAGATTGCATAAGGTAAAAAAAAATATTATTTTTGCATTAAAAAGAACAGTTAACAAATGGGACGATTTTATGGCTGTTTTGTTCCGCACCGAGGCACGGAGTACGTATAGAAGTGGAATGTTTTGGCAATATTTACTGGATGGTTTTGCCTGTCTATCCATTACCCACTATGAACTATCCACTGCCAACTGTTTCAATCGCAAGGCCACTGCGAACTATCGAACTATTAACTTCCATCTACCAACTGATTGGTTGTTTTTTTAACGCAAAGTACGCAAAGAGGCGCAGAGAACGCAAAGTTCTTTGGTGAGAGGGACAGGATTTGGGTTTGTGGGACTGCTTTTTGCCTGTCTGTCCGCTATCCACTGGGAACTGTCAACTGCCATCTGCCAACTGATTGGTTATTTTATTTAACGCAAAGTACGCAAAGTTTTTTTGATAGGGTTGACCGGATTTAAGGGATTGGTTTTGTCTGTCTATCTGCTATCCACTACGAACCGCCATCTATCCACTACCAGCTGGTTAGTTATTTTTATTTAACGCAAAGGGCAAGGAGGTGTGTGTTTTTTCGCGCAGAAGTGCAGAGAACACAAAGAGCACAAAGCATCCGGTAGGGCGTCTGCCCATCCGGTAGGGCGCGACGTCCCTGTCGCGCCGTGTTGTATCATGCGGGCGTAGATGTTCGTTGCTTTCGTTGCGGGGAGTTCTGGAGTCCCGGAGTTCGGGGCGCGATGTCCCCGTCGCGTACGTCAACGGCTGGGCGGGACGCCCCGCCCTACCGAATGGCGAAAGCAGCGACATCCCTACGGCATCGGTTCGCAGACAAACAGGTTGTTGTTTTATTTAACGCAAAGGGCGCAAAGAGATTAACGCAAAGAGCGCAAAGTTTTTTTTACGAGATTTACGGGGTTGATTTTGCCTGAACTTTGCGCAGGGCGGTATCGGTCGAAAAACATAAGCGTTATCTGTGCCCTCTGCGTGAGGAGTTTCTTAAAATCGTGAAAATCCGCTGCTTTCAGGGCGCTGTTTGACATGGCCGCCCGGTTGTGATACACTTCGCGCAGTTCCAGTGGATTAGGTCAAGCGGCTTCTCTGTGAATGGAATGGCAACTCTGTAGAATGTGTTGACAATCTCACAGTGGAGCGGGATGGACAACTTGGATGGGTTGGACAAATCTCAGATGAATCAGGCTTGACGGTTCCGGATGGATCAAAGCTGTGGACAGGCGAAAGAAAGACTGCATATGCAAGGCTCTGTGCGCACTTCGTGAAGGAGTGCGCAGCGTGAGCGCATTGGCGCGAAATTTCGCCTCTGACGGCGTTTTGTATAGTACTCCCCCCCCCCCCCCCACTATAAGCTAAACTGCGCACACAAGGCCTCTGAAGGGGCTTTCCACACGATTCCAACCGCAGGGTGTGTGCGCGGTCATTGTCTCTTATCTTTCGACAGAATCTGCAACGAAGTTCTGTTCTCTGTACACCGCTACCCATGCCGCAGCGTGATAGGTGTGTGCTCCTCAATAATGCTTCAGGATGTTTTTTGCCAGATGGCAGGTGTTCCGTTCTTATTTCCCGTGCCGGGAGCGGGCAACTCTCAAGACAATCGGCGCGGAGAATGGAGAAGATGATAATGGAATTAGGTGGCCTTCCTTCCAATCTTTTGTCAGGCCTATGTGGCTCGGTTCTGACAATCATAGCGACGGAATGGATCAAGTATCGGAAAAGTAGAAATGAGAGGAGAAGTCTCTTTCAATCAGTCACTGCCGAATGTCGCTACAATCTCTCGATTCTTGACGAAGTCACAAATGGAACGAATGTAGGCGGTTCCTTCAAGCGGATGTCAATAGAGTTCTTCAAGACCATCCGTCAGCAGTCAGTGGCGTATGCGTTGCCCAAAAAGTTTTTGCTGGAACTGTCGCGTGTTATTGCCGATCTGGAGTTGTTTAATCGGGAAGTGGATTTTGACTTCGAAAACAAGCACAGCAATTTATCGTTCGGCGGCAATATTGGTAATGATCATATTGAAATAGATAGAAGCACAAAATCCTCGGATATTGGGCAAATCATAAATGCCGCGAATAAAGGCGTTAAGGCATCTTTGAAGAGTCTTATGAAGATTGCTTTGGACAAATTAGGCGAAGAAGAATACAACGATGAGGAGGATTGAACATGGCAATTTGTAGCTGGAATGACAAGAGTATTTCAGTTGAAATACCAATGGAGAAGCCCTCATATGGAGAGCAATATATAAAAGGCGCGGTGCCGTTGATTCTTGGGGTTGTTATTGGAGTAATGGCTATTGTGCCTATTGCCTATCAAATTACCTATCGAATTGTATATCAAAAAGATGTTAGTTTGGTGGTCTCTATATTCATGGGAGCAACTGGCATAGGAGCAGCTGGGTGCATTTTGTTGCTGTATGCCACTTATTGCTGGTTCATTCGCGCAGTTCTGTACGAGGATCGGAAGAGGGCCAAGGACAGGGAAGATTTCGTTTCATGCCAGACAAAAGAACTGAAGGATATTGTTGTACCTCGGCTGGTAAATTTGGTTTTGCCGGTTAATGGTTGCACCAAAAAACAAGTTGATTCAACTGGAAATAAGGAAGGAGAAAAGTGAGCATGAAAAATCGAATTGGAATTTTTGCAGCGGTTTGTTTTTGTGGCAGTGCCTTACTCTACTGCTGGAATATGGTGAAGAACAGCATTGCGGGCGAAGTTGTGAACAACGAGGTGCAGGTTGAATATGCTCCTTACTGTGTCATTGACCTGTCGGGCGGGATAAGTGCAGCGTCCTATCCTGTCTCGTACCTTTCCGCCGTACCGGCGGGTGGATGGAGGGACGAACACAAGATGACAAAGCTTGTCCTCCGCCGTATTGAGGCGGGGTCGTTCATCATGGGCGGAGGTACGATGCCCATGTACCGCGTCCCGCTGACGAAGCCGTTCTACATGGGTGTGTTTGAGGTCACGCAGAGGCAGTGGGAGCTCGTGATGGGCACGAGACCAAGTCTTTTCTACAATGAGTCGTGTTACGCGACTCGGCCGGTCGAGCGGGTTTCCTACAATGACATCCGCGGCTCGTCCGTCGGGACGAACTGGCCGTCATCGTCAGCAGTCGATGCGAAGAGCTTCCTCGGCAGACTGCGGGCGAAGACGGGATTAGACGGTTTCGACCTGCCGACGGAGGCGCAGTGGGAGTACGCCTGCCGTGCGGGGACGACCTCGAAGTACAACAACGGCGGCGACACGGAGGACGACCTGAAGACGCTGGGGCGGTATTGAGGCAACGGAGGTTCGGATTACAGTTCGTCATGCGGTACGGCGAACGGCACGGCGGCGGTCGGGTCGTACGCGCCGAACGCTTGGGGGCTGTACGATATGCACGGCAACGTGTACGAGTGGTGCCTTGATTGGTACGGTGCGCTCAGCTACAGTGCTGATCCCGGAGGTTCGTCTTCGGGTTCGCGCCGGGTGTAGCGCGGCGGCAGCTGGTACAACGACGCGGTCCACTGCCGCTCGTCCAACCGGTACTACGGCAGCCCGTCGAGCGCGAACTTCTACGACGGCTTCCGCATTGTCAGAACCCTGAACAACTAAACGGAGCAGTAAATCGCGCCTGGCGCTGGCGCGGCAGCGCCTCGACGGGCGCGTTGAAAATTTTACGGTCATGCAAGTGCGAGTGGTGACAATGCGGTACAGTGACGGTCTTCAGGGATTCCCGGAAGATGCGTTGAAGACGGCGACGTTCGGGAAGACGGTTCTGGGCGTGAGCGAGCACTTCTTTCTGCATGGCAACGTCCCCCACCTGGCGCTCGTCCTTCAGCTTGGCGATGCGGCATCATACGAGAACGCTGGCGGTTTCCGCCCACGAGGCGCATCCGCGCCGTGACGGGCGCGGACTTCCCGAAGTGCGCGACGTGCG
>CAZMNN010000025.1:0-35207 GCA_964567665.1 uncultured Lentisphaeraceae bacterium | reverse complement strand
AAACACGGGACCCCCCCCTTCGGGACAGGGGCCGGCCCCCCCCCCCCACCCCCAAAGAAAAATATTTAAACTTAAAATGGGGGGGGGGGGGGGGGGGATTTAAAATTATACGGACGTACACAGGAAAACGCATACACGCTTCGCAATCCTCTGCGAAACGTACCACCTGCTTGCCATGTACGATTCTCCGTCATTAACCCACCCACTCAAACAAAACAGGCGCATTATAACACAGAAGCGATTTACTGTCTACGGACGCGCAAATGCACCCTTATCCGGAAAGTTGTAATATCTCGTGGCGCAGTTTCAGACAGGGGGGAAGCCATACCAATCCACAAAGAAGAAAGGGCACCGCCAACACCCATATCGGTGTGTGTGTGGTGGTGTGTGTGGGGGGGGGGGGAGGAGAGGAGTCGGGGCCATTTGGATACCAGCGCCCAACGAGACGGCAGACACCGGATCAGGAAGACACCAAAACGCGATCCGCAGGGAATCACTCAACAGCGGAGTCAAAAACCAATCCGGGGATTTCGCGCGGCCGCTCACGCGTTCCCTCGACGGGGATGAAGACTGCACACCAGTACCAGACATTGTCCGTCTTCGGTAGGACAATCCGCACCTCGTTGCGCCCCTTCCGGATGCGAATCGGCGTCGGTGGACGAATCCATGCGCTCTCATCCGACCACGGCGGAGCCGTCAGCGCATCTTTGGGTACGGACGTGCGATGCCAGACCGGCGGTGTCAGGCGTTCGCCGTTCAGTTCCACAATCGCACCATACCGATTCCACTGCCCTTGGGCTGGCAGACCATACGTCCTCGCACCACTCCGGTGAAAGGCGCTCGTCTCGATGATTGCACCGGCATCCCGCTCCGTCCGGGACACGAACGAGGAAACCAATGTCACCGTCCCGGTCACGGCATCGACAAAACCTGCGTATCCCCACTCGGCCCTCGGAGAGCGGACGTAGACCACTCCCGAAGGAATGTCGGACTTCAGCACACGCCCTGCGGCATCCTCGATACGCCAGCGCATATGCGTCTGCGCGACAAAATGGAACGGACGACGAAGATCCGTCAATACGCGGTCACGCTGCGCAAGGACACGCCGCTCCAGATCGACAAGGCGGCCGAATCCGTCGCAACCGGGAGACGGCGGACAGAAGATTAGGTCTGTCCGGTTCGTCGGCAGATCGCGCCAGTAGGAATCGCTGAACTGAACGATTGCGGGGAAAAGCGGATTATCACGGGCGAGGTCACCGGACGTCTCAATCGGATCGTCATGCCAGGCCTGAATCTCGCCGCCGAGACGGTTTCCCGAATCGCCGGGATATGAGCATGGACGCTTGAATGCCGCCTGGGCCAGCAGCCCAGCCGGATCGAACGAATCGATGTAATAGCATGTCGCATCGACATACGGCCCCGTTGGAGCGACCGTCTCATACCAGGTCTGCTGGATTACCGGGCCATCCGTCACAAGCACATGGCCCGGCCACCACCCCATCACCTTTCTTCCGTTCGCCGTCACCCGCCGCGCCCAACGCTCATACGAGGCATCAGACGCCTTTTCCTCGTCCTTGCGAACTTCGTCCGTGCCCAGGTGGATGACCGGCATCTCCGTCGGCGTCGCCAACGAGCAGAGTTCGTCGATCAGCCTGCATATCTTCTCGTCCACTCCCGGATCGCGCATCGTCTTGAAGCCGAACGCACGGCGAAACGCGCCGGAATGGCCCGGCACGTCAATCTCCGGCACGACGGTGATTCCGCGTTGCGCGGCATAGTCGACCACTGCGCGGAACTCGGCCTGCGTGTAATATCGGGCGACCTGGCGCTCGAACGCCTGCGGTGCCTGAAGCTCAGGGAATATCTTGGACTCAAGCCGCCAGCCGTGATAGTCGGTGAGATGCCAGTGAAAGACGTTCATCTTGTAGCGGGCGAGCATGTCGATCGTCTCAAGGACAAGCGGAAGCTCGGCATAGTTCCGTCCACAGTCGAGCAGGAGACCGCGCCAAGGGAGATCCGGCCAGTCGGTTATCGCACAGGCAGGCACAGAACCGGGCGCGGCGAGAGCCGCCAGCTGCTTCAGCGTGACACGACCATAGCGGAGCCCCTTCTCCGTCGGTGCCGTCAGAACGACGCCGGAGGACGAGATTTCGAGCCGATATGATTCCTCCGCCGGCTTCCCTGAGGGCGCTCCGACATCGCCAAACCGCTCCGTGACACGCATCAGCGCCGCCATGTCGGCCGACCCCGCCATCCGAACAATCCGCGCCGGACGTGGCAAAAGGAGGTCTAAAGGCGACACTGCGACGTCATTCTGCGGCACGACGACACCGCCATAAGCTCCAGACCAATCCGCATCATCCGCAACAAGACCAAAGGACAGTACAATCCCAACGACCACCATCATGTACATGCGCATATCCATCTCACTCCGTAAAGCTCGCCTCTTGCATCACATCAGCCGTTGCACCGTACCATTCCGGACGAATGAAGTAATCCATTCCCGGCTTAAGTCCGGCCGCCTGCAGATCAACGTCCTCAACGACACTCAAGCGTTCGGTGTCATGCCCGACCTGATTGTCGGCGCGGTCGAGATGACCGGCAAAACCCGCTTCCGGCACCTCCAGACGGCAGCCTGACATGTAGCGTGTCGTCTGTCCGCCCTTCCAGAGCAACGTACCTGAAAACTGGTTGGCCCGGTTGATGCCGTTGCCTGTGAAGCCGAGCACCTTCCCGCGATGATAGGTGAAGAACGGCGCACCGGCCAGCACTACACGAACGCCAGCATCCGTTCGCTCGATGCAGTCGATCTCAAACGCCTCCCGACGGGCGCCAAACGGGAAATCGACGCGAACCGTCCGTCCGCGCCATGCCGTACCGACGGGCCAGTCTTCAGCCTGGGACAGCAGAAGTTCGCCATCCCGTGCAGAGACGACCTTCGCTCGACACGTTCCTTTCGCTGCGCACACCCTGCGCTCGCCCGCATAATCGAGAAACGTGCCGCCGGACATGCGTACTGCGGCGACCTTTCCATCGACCGTCAGCCGCACAAAAGCGGCTCGCGCATCGGTGGAAAGTCGACCACCATCCCAAGACCGCTCTTGCGCACACCCGTTCCAGATGACGATTTCCTCTGAGCCGTCGGCGAACGCAATCGCAAGCGCCGCGCTGCCAACCGTCGTCCTGTCAGTCGTCTCTATCCGTCGCACAGATCGAATGGATTCTGGTTCGTTCGTGCCGCGCATCGCATATAACTGAACGTACGTATCCCTGATGAGATAGTCCGACTCGCTGCGCAAGCCTGCGTAATGCACGGCATTCTCGAACTGAAACCGGTGCCGGCTGTTGACGCCACCCACGTTCTCCTCTATCGTCACAGGGTAGTGTCCGTCGGCACGGATTGCACGTGCGGCGTTGCGCGGCGAGAGGAATCCCCAGACGTCTAAACGCTGCGGCTTGACCAGCAGATCCTTCGCCGGAGGATGCGACTTCGACGCCCAAGCGGCGTAGTCGAACTCCCAGGCATGGCGCCAGGCACCACGGACAGGGGCGCCGACAACGACATTGTTCAGCACATTTGACGGAAATAGAATCGATCCACCCGAAAATATGAACGAATTTGCGACGGCATTGCGCGGAACATCCTCAAGATGGTCATACGTCTCCCCGCGACCGAGCGTCGAGAAGACCTCCTTGCCGCGTGAATGGAGCAGGAACAGGTGGCGATGTCCGCCGCAGACCGTGAAGAAGTCAACGACGTACGGCGTACCGTCCGGGCGCGTCACGACGCAAATCGCGCGCCGGTAGTCGTCCATTCCCTGATAGCTCTTGGCGTTCATGTCGCAAGCCTCTGCCTCGACGAACTGAAAGTCGCTCTCCGGAATGCGTCCCGTGCGGGCATTGAGCCGTCCGTACGGCTCGCGCCTGTCTCCATGTCCGCCCTTGTAGGCGGTGTACCAGCTGTTGTTCGACCAGTAGTCATCGACAATGACGAGGTTCTTCGTCAGACCCGTAGTCATGTCCTGCAGGTTGAAGCCTCGCTTGCGCGGGTCGGACGTAACTATGCGGGCGGGATACGCGAGCTTCGCAAAAGCGTCCGCATTGGGTATTTCACCGTTCAGGTCAACCGTGTCGCGTGTGTCGCCGAACTGTTCGAGAAGCGGTACGCCACGATAGAAGAACTGAAGCCCCAGCGTGTCGTCATGCGAATGCGCCGAGCAGCGGTCATGGGAGAAGTAGAGGTCGAGCCGCTTGTCAGGAGATCCTGCGCGGAGAACGGAAAGCCCCCAGCCGCCGCATTCTTCGCCAACGGCGGCACGCGCCGCCGGGAGGCGAATGTCATATTGCCTCATGTGCTGGTCGCCGAGCGCCGGCATTCCGCCGAAACTGTTTGCCAGCCGCTGCTCCGTCTTTCCGGCGTAGGCGAGAAACGGATGCTTCGCACGATAGACATCGTTGGAGACAAGGCCTGTCGAACGGAAGATACCCCACATGCCGCCGACCATTCTGGCATAGTCGATGCTGCCTTCCGTGCTGATGCCGTCGTAATGGTTCTCGTTGTAGAGGAAGTCCTCCATGATGCGGTAGAAACCGTCCAGAAGATACTTGTCGCCCAGTGCCTGACCAAGTTCATAAAGGGCCGGCGCATACATGCCGATTGCATTCGCGACGCACTGCTTTGCGCCATAGGCACGGAAGTTGAGCGCACCCTCCTCCAGCAGGTCGTAACGGATTTTCTCGCGGCGATCCTTCCAACTCGCAGATTTCTCCAGCAGACGATAGGCACGGGCGATGTTTGCGAAGTAGAGAGCCTCCTCTGGATTGCGGAAACGCGGCATCCCTGACGCGAGACGCGCAGGCCCCATCCAGCCGTGATAGCCGCTGTCATGGATCTTTGCCTTGTCGAGCAGTTCCTGACGTGTCAACGGCTTCATCGCCGAATGGCATGTCCACGGCCAAGCGGGAAATACGTCTGCGAACCCCTCAAGAATCGCGATCGCCCGCTCGGCATAGCGCTCGTCCCCCGTCTCGGCGTAGCCGTTCGCAAGGTTGAGCAAAGCGCCGCTGCCGCCAAAACGTCCGAGCAAGGCGACGATTTTCTCCCGCGCACGGATGTTCTCCGGAAAGACCATGACCGGTGCGCCCTTCTTCAGCGCGTTCGGAATCAGTTTCGTCTCAAAGTATCGCCGCACATAATTCCGGCCGCGCCAGTCGGTGAACGTGGCCGATCCCGTTGTAGCATAATCGCGAATGTCGCGACCGCTCGTGACGCATACGATCTTCTCTGGATCGGCGAGGAAATCGTACCTGAATCCGCTGCCCTTCTTTCCGCAGAATGGGCAGGCGGATGCTTCAAAGCCGCTGGTCGAGAACGGCGCACACTCGACAGTCACCGGCGCCGGCGCATGTTGCGGCACCATTGCCCGATATGCCTCCGGTGAATACCTGAGATAGCGCACATCGGCCGCACACATACCCCAAGGCGCAAGCAACAGGGCCAAGGAGAAAGAAAGAGTGGCATTCTTCATAAGACGCTATCGAATGGACACCACCAATCCAAACCGCTCTTTCGGATACTCGTAGAAATCCTCGACATAGAGCTGGACGTCATCGATATACCATGTCGTTCCCGAATTGGCGTCAATCGTCGCATTGAAACGATGCTGTATGTAAAGCCGCTCGTAGTCCTGTTCAACGGAAGGGAAAAGCTTCGAGCCACTGCCGGCCGTTCGCCAACTGCCAGTCCCCGTCTCGTTGTCCGCCATTCTTCCGAACGTATGTTGTGCCGTGGTCTTTTTCTCCGAATCATAGTAAAGCCAGATAAAATAGCCGAATTCCGTGAGATCTGTGCCTCGCTTGACGAACGGATGCTCAGGATCTACATAGATGCGATAGGTGACCCGTGCCGGATAGCCGCGATAGCGGTTTATCGTCTCCTTGTCAGAATTGGAGCAGTACATGTCTATCCCGCCAGACAGATTGTCGCAGTTGCGGAGACGAAGGCAATGGTTGCCGGGATCGGTCGGATCAGTCACAACGGCGATCTGGCTTTCCGTATGAGACGCCGGCGAGATCGTCCACCCCTCCAACCCGTTTTCAAAGTCACCATTTGAAAAGATGGCGATTTCCTTGCGGTATTCCACGCACTCAAAGAACGACTCGACACGCGGCGTCGCAACGGAGCCAAGCGAGAAGCACCAGTCCACCGCCGTATCAGATGTGACCGAGAGCCGAAGGACGGCCTTCTTGTCCGTGCGGCCGACCCCGGCAAAGGCCGCGTCCTTGGCTCTCTTGTTCAACATGCGGATCAGATCGCGCTGACCGCGTGCATTGGTGAAGAGATTCTGTCCCGCGACGAGAGAACGAATCGGCAGCGACGTCTGCAGGACTAACGGCTCCTGGCCTTCGAGCATCGCATCCGTCACCTCAAGATCCGCATTCGCCGCCGGAGCATCGACAAAACCGAGGAACGACAGCGAAACATTCGCGTCGTCCGGCACCGAACCGGCGAACGGCGGCAGCGCCGTCAGCGTGAGCCATGCGTTCGTCAAGGTGTATGCCGGTGCGTCAAACACGAAAATCAAGTCGCGGCGTCTGCCGTTCCGGACACCACACCAGGCAGGATACTCAAAGCCCTGTGTCCCGTCTGATTCGCGATACTGCACCCACGATACGGTCGATTTCACGTAATCGGCACCCGTGCGCTCACCTTCCGTCAAGTGCGGCGCGACCGGCGCAACCTCGTCCTCCGCAGAGAAGACGACGTGCATCGCAGCCGTGGCAGGATTTGTCGCCGCCGTCTCTGTCTTATATCCTGAGAAACGGAATTCGCCACCACACTCAAGCGCATCGGGATTGAAGCGCAGCAGCATGCAACCATTCGTCTGTGCACCACGATTATAGGCCATTCCGATCTGCGTCATCAACCCGTCCGGCTCAAACTCGCGCACTCCCTTGAACTGACCCTCACCCAAATCGACATTCGTGCCTGTAGCGATCGCATTGTCCAAGAGCTTAACCGGCATACGTCCGTTCAGCATGTAATACGTATGATCTGGTTTTTCACGCAAGCCCGGAGAATCCTCGAAAACATGAAGGCTCGCCTTGTCGGCGGCGGCGGTCGGACATGACGGCACATCCTGAAAGCCGAGCCACCATACGTCCAGGTTGGCATTGGTCATTGCCCCTCTAAGGGCAACCGGACAGACAATCTTCGCGTCCGTACAGAACCTGTCCGGCAGACCCGCCCACAGAAAGGTGTTCATATTGTACAACGTGTTCTGCTGTCCGACGGAACAGTAGGTACCATCACTGAACGAGATTCCGTTGGGAATCGACTGGTCGGAAATCTTCATCACGCTCTGTCCTGGTATGGCAGCCGTCGTGAATTCAGCGGCAGAAGCCGAAAAGGCGGACAGAGCCACCACCGCAATGGCAAGTTGCTTAGTCATGGAAAGTCTCCTTTCTGTAATAGTCCCAGATGCCCGTGAAATAATCAAGATAGTGGCGACGATCCTTCTCGGAACAGTTCGTGCGGCTCTCCAGCTCCATGCGCCAGGCCTTGATCGTCGCCTCGAAGCTCGCTCGATCATCCGGATTGCCGCCACGGCGAGTGATGTCCATGCGCACCTGCGGCAGGATGCGGCGCTGCCCCTCGGCCTGACAGAGCTGCATCGTCGTCGCATAAGCCGTGCCGTTCGTCGGCAGCGACGGTTCCGTCACACCCATCGACTTCAGGATCTCCGCCGCAACGAGACGCGCCCCGGTCTCGGTAGGATGGACACGATCGCGCGTGTAGCCCGGCTCTGGCGCAGTCTTCCATAGCTGCGTCAGTGGGCGGTACAAGTCAATGCAGGGGATCTGCTCCTCGGCCGCCAGGCGGCGAACGATCTCCGCACACCGTGAAAGCCCCTGCTCGTTGGCGTCCTTGAAAAGCGTACCGCCGTTCGTCCGTGCGTACTCGTCATACGGCGTAGGCGTCATCAAGACAACCTTTCGACCGTCCGCCCGCAGACGATCGATAAGCACACGAAGGTTCGTGGCGTAGGTGGCGAGCGCACGTTCGCGTTCTGCCTTGCGCGCCACGTCCGGTGCCTTCCCGTCATAGAGCGTAACTTTGACGTCGTTCATGCCGAACATCACGAAGAAGCGATCCGCCCGGACCGGCTTGATGTCCCAGTCATAGCGTTCGAGCGCACCGGTCGCAGTATCGCCCGAGACGCCGACGTTGACGAGTTTGACAGCGTCGCCCTTTACTGTAAGGTTTGCATGAAGCTGAAGGTAGCCGAGATACCACGCCTGCCGCGTGATTGAGTCGCCGAGGAACGCAACGCGCTCACCTGGCGCAAACGGTGCAGGAAACGCCATCGCCGTCAATGACAGCATGGCAATCAACGCAAACGCCAACTTTCTATAAGACATACCAACTTTCCTTATACCCCTTAAAAGAATCAATCATCGGTTATTATCTCATATTGGTTTTTTTTTTCAAGAAGCTATTTGACCTCAACCGATCTTTAATCGCAATCGCCGGCTTAACATAGTAGATGGAAACGCACAGGCATTTCTCGATATCGAACAATCGACAGATATCCCCGTGTCTCCGTGTGAGGCAAAACGCCCGCCGCAATCGACGAATCAAAAAAACAAATCAGGCTATCTGTCTTCTGTGCCTGCCCGCAAAGCGTCCACGGGAAAGCGATGCCGCCGCAATGACAAGGAGAAGTCCGGGGACAAGAAAGATGCCAAAACGCTCCGTCGCCCTCAGCTCCTCTTCCTCCGCCTGCTCCTTCGCCGCAACCTGACGCAGAAAGCGCCGATATATCGCGCCCAACGTCGTCTCCGCCGTACCGGCTGTGGCGAGCGGAACATACCGGCCTTCGGAGACGGCGGCCACCTGACGAAGCGCGGATTCCTCCAGCCGAACCTTGACCGGCTGTCCCCTGAACATCTGCACACCCTTTCCGGACGAATCCGGAATTGTTGACTCGTGCTGCGGATCGCCAAGCCCGACGGTAAAGATGGGAATTCCGCGTTTCTTCGCTATCTCTGCGCACGTGAGGGCATTGTTCCTGAGGTCGCCGCCGTCGGAAACGAGGATGATGGCATTGTGTCCGTCCATCGCGGGATCGAGAGCCTGAAGCGAAGTGCGGATCGCCGCCCCAAGATCGGTTTCGCCACGCGGTGCGGATTCCGGCGTCGCCGATTCAAGCGCGGAGCGGAGAAACGCAGTGTCCGTGGTGAGCGGACAGAGCAGCGTCCCCTTCTGACGAAACGCGACAAGCGCGCAACGGTCGCCGTCAAGCGAATCGATCAGATCTGCGATGTCCGCCTTTGCCCGCTCCAGGCGGTTCGGCCGCACATCGTCAGCGAGCATCGAACGGCTTACGTCAAGCGCAACCACAACGTTGCGGCTCTTCGCCGCCACAATCTGCGAACTGTGTCCCCATTGCGGACGCGCCGCCGCGAACAGGCATAGCGCCAGCCCGGCAAGCAACAGGATTGCCTGAACGAGGAACGTACCCGGACGGTTCGGCATCAACCGACGGCGAAGCGGAGGTGCGACAAGGCTCCTGAGCCGCGTTTCAGACCGCGCCCGCAGATACGTCCAGAATGCGCCGGCCAACGGGACGAACAGCACAAGCACAAGCATCCACGGATTCACGAAGCGCATTACACGAGCCTCCTTGACGCCATCATCTGGAGCGACACGGCAGCGAGCACGAGAAGCGATCCGACAAGCAGGAACGGCGGAAAATATTCGCGATACCGCTGGAAGACCGTGCGATCGAGCGTAGTCTTCTCAAGGGAATCGATCTCGTCAAGCGCCGCACGAAGCCCTTTTGCGTCACGGACGCCGAAGTAGCGGGCGCCTGTCTTCTTGGCGATGGACTTGAGCTGCGATTCGTCAAAGGAGGAGTTTGAGTACTGCACCGTCTCGCGTCCGAACATGTCCTTTGCCCGGAACGGCGTACGCGAAGAGTGCGTCCCCACGCCTATTGTGTAGACGCGGACGCCAAGCTTCGCGGCGGCGGCGGCGGCGTCATCCGGTTCCACCGCGCCTGTGTTGGATACGCCGTCCGAAAGCAGTATGACGATGCGCGACTTGGTCTCTGCGTTCTTCAGCCGCGCAAGAGCCGTCGCAAGACCGTCGCCAACCGCCGTCATCGTCTCGTCAGGGTCGATCGGCTGTCCGTTCGCGTCGAAACTCAAAGCCGGAACCTGTACACCTCTCAACACCTGCAGCAGAGCCTCGTGATCCGCAGTGAGCGGCGTAAGCGAAGCAGCGTAGCCGCCGAACGTTATGAGTCCGATGAGGTCGTCAGGACGCGCCTCGACGAATTTCGCGAAAAGCTCCTTTACGACATCAAGCCTTGTCTTGGCATCCTTCAGGCTGCGCACACCGGATGGAGAGAGATCCAACGCCTCCATCGATCCCGACACGTCAACCGTCATGGCGATGGCGATGGCATCCACATTGCGGCTCTCGCGGTTCAGCGGTCTGCGCGGACGCGCACAGGCCACGACAAGAAGAGCCGCACCGAAAAGAAAGACGAACGGCAAAAGGTTTGCGAAATGCGCCCGCCAGCCAGCGGTTCTCGGCGGCAGACGTCCAACGGCGGAGAACTTCACTCCGCTTTGCCTTCCCCTGCGAAGCATCCGCCAGGCGGCGATCCCAAGCGGAATCACCATCAGAAACGCATATGGCCAGGCAAAGTCCATGGAAGTTCCCGTCACCCCTGTCCAGCACGGCTGCGGCTATCTGCCTCAAGATAGCCCTTTGCCTTCCCGGTCGCAGAATCCGCCATCTCCGGAGTGGCCTCCACACCGGCGAACTTCACCATGTCTGCGGATTCCAGGAAGCTGCGGAGTTCGGCGATAGCCTCTTGCGTAAACGCCGGATTTCCGGCGGCAGCGCGGAGAAACTCGTCCGTCGTGAGGTTCGGCGCACGGACAGAATGCCGCCGCTGTATGTAGCGGCGCACGACCATCGTAAGCTCCACGTAGAAGTCCTTGTATCTGCCGCGTCCGGGAAGTCCCTTCTTCAGAAGCCTGTCAAGCTCCAGCATGGCACGTTCTATCGGACTCATCCGGTGTTCCCTCACCTTCTGAAGGATCCGCCTGACGACATACCATACGGCTATGGCTACAATCGCCGCAGAAAGCAGAACCAGTCCGCAACGCCACACAAGCCGCCACGACAGCGGAGGCAGATCCTTCTTTGGCGACACCTCAATCCCGCCAGTCACCGTTTCACGCGGTTCAGGGCGCTCAAAATACACTGGCGCGGTGTAGAACGATTCGACGCCGGATGCCGACACCCCCACGCCGTTTGTGGGCTGCGCAGCATTCCGTCTGACGATTGAGACGACGAACGGAGCCAGCTTGTACTCCTTCTCGCACGGCTTCGGCACAAGACGCCAGCGCGACACGTATGCCGTGGTTCCGTCTGCGGACGTCAACGGCTCCTCGGCAAAATCCTCCGCAATGGAGAATCCGCGAAAACGGTTGCGCAGATCCGGAAGCGCAAGCGACGCACCGGCGGGGGCGACCGCCCTGACCGTCACCTCAAAATCGCGGGAGACATCCACCCTATCGGCGGAGGTCTCCACAGAGAGCGACACGCCGTTGCGCGAAAGGTCGGAAACGGCGGCAGACGCCGGCACTGCACACACGGCAAACGCCGCAAGCGTGAACACTCGCAGCGCTCCGCACGGAAATCTGTCATTGATGCCGACCAAACGCATATGGGCGCGGATTATACCACACACAAGACCGTCGCGCAGTCCCGATGCACTCACGCATCGAAGCGGATTGAAGCGGCGCGTCCGTGCGCGTCAAGACCCTCGACGGCCGCAAACGCCGCAATCGTATCCTTGGTCTCCTCAAGATCCGCCTTGGTGAACGCGACAAAGCTGTGGCGGCGACGAAAATCGTCGGGAGTGAGACCGTTGAACATGTTCGCGGCACCTCCGGTCGGGAGCACGTGCGACGGACCGGCGACGAAATCGCCTGCGGATTCCGGAGTCCAGGCGCCCGCGAACACCGCACCGGCGGCGCGTACGCCCTTCATCAGCTTCAGAGAATCCCTGCACATGATCTCAAAATGCTCAGGTGCGAACCTGTTCACAAGCTCAAGCCCCTCGGCAAGACCGGGCGTGACGGCGAACAGGATGCCGCCCCGGTCGATCACGCGCTGCACAAGCGCCTTGCGGGAGAGCGTCTCCATCTGTTCGAGAAGGGAACGCTTGACCTCCTCCGCAAACTCGCGGGACTGGGTGACGAGCAGCGATTTCTCCCAACCGCTGCCGTGTTCGGCCTGGGAGAGCAGATCGGCGGCAACCCATTTCGCGCTTACGGAACCATCCGCAAGCACCGCAATCTCGCTCGGCCCTGCCACCTGGTCGATTCCGACAAATCCGTACACCTGCCGCTTCGCCGCCGTGACGTATGCGTTGCCGGGTCCTACGATCTTCTGCACCTTACGGCAGGACTTCGTGCCGAACGCCATCATGCCTATCGCCTGAATGCCGCCCACGCGGTATATCTCGGTAGCACCGGAAAGCTTGAGCGCATAGAGAAGCGTCGGATTCACCTCTCCCGTTTTGCCGGCGGGAGTGCAGGCGACGATCTCCTTCACACCTGCCGCCTTGGCAAGCGTAACCGTCATCACCGAAGTGGACGCAAGCGGCGCAGTGCCGCCCGGCACGTACACGCCAACGCGATCCATCGGCGAAAAGAACTCGCCCGCGCTTCCGCCACGCGGCGTCTTCATTGTCCAAGCGGAACGGAGAGATGCCTTGGAGAAGCGCATCACCCGCCTGTGGGCATCCTTGACGGCTCGTTTGAGGTCTGACGGCACGGTGGCGTCCACGCCGTCGAGTTCCTTCTGCGATATGCGGAAGCGAGCCGGCGAAAGCTTCGCCCCCTCAAACCTTGCAACGCACTCTGCGACGGCGGCGTCGCCTCTTGCGCGGATGTCCGCAAGAACCTCGGACGCCGCCCGCTCCGCCTCCTCAGGAAACGCGCTGCGCTCAAGAAATTCAGTGACGACCTTGCTCTGCCGCCCCTTTTCCGACCAATCCACTATACGCAACATTGTCTATCCTCCTTCTCACAATGCCATTTCAATAAACGGTTCAATGAATGTTGCCGCGAGACGGATGCGACTTCTTCTTCGGCGGATCAAGCTTGAGGAACGTCGCGAACTTCATCGCCTCTGCGGGGATCTCGTCACCCGTGGTGTCCGGCATGGTCCCTATGTCCGGCTGCTCTTCGGCGGGCGTCTTCGGCTTCACGACGTCACGCAACGCCTGCCTGAAGCCCTCGATGCCGAGCGGCCCGTCCCATTCTTTCAGATCGGAGTATTCGCGAAGCTCCTTCTTCGCTGCCTCGCAGCAGAGCGGAATGGGTGTCACGCCCGTCTCCTTGATGAACCGCCGCAGGTTCTTTCGCGCCGCAGCGCAGTCCATCTTGTTCGCAACGACGATTGCCGGACGCATCGGCAGCTCTTCGTTGTAGTCGGCGATCTCCTTTGAAAGGATGCGATAGTCCTCCCACGGCTCGCGTCCGTCAGTGCCCGCCATGTCAATCACGTACACCATCACGCGACTGCGCTCAAGGTGCCGGAGGAAGGCGAAGCCGAGACCTACGCCCTTCGACGCCCCTTCGATTATTCCGGGGACATCGGCAATGCGTATCTTGGCGAAGTCCTGATACACCATCGTGCCGACGATCGGGTTGAGCGTCGTGAACGGATACGAGGCTATCTTTGGCGTCGCCGCCGAAACCGCCGTGAGCAGAGAGCTTTTTCCCGCGTTCGGGAAGCCCAGAAGCCCGGCATCGGCAATTGTCTTGAGCTCCAGATGGAGACGGCGCTCCTCCGCCGCCCCACCCGGCGTATGCTCGGTCGGTGCCTGATTGACCGAACTCTTGAAATGTACGTTCCCGAAACCGCCGGCCCCGCCCTTTGCGACAATCACCTTTGCGCCCGGCTCGACGATGTCGGCGACGAGAAGCCCGGTGTCGGCATCTGTGACGAGCGTCCCCGGCGGAACGTCCACAATGCGGTCGCGTCCACGCCGACCATAGCATTTCCGTCCAGACCCAGGAACGCCGTCCTCCGCGAAAAGATGCGGATCGAAATACAGCGAAACAAGGGAATTCACATGATTGCTTGCGCGGAACACCACATCGCCGCCGCGTCCGCCGTCGCCGCCGTCCGGACCGCCGAACATGACGAGAGCCTCGCGGCGGAACGTCGCCGCACCATCTCCGCCCTTGCCTGAACGGACAGTGACATCTACCTGGTCTATGAAAGTTCTCGTCTTCATTTCAAGCAAACGGACGTCCGGAACCAGTCCGGGCGTCCGCCTCTCCTGCGTTTCTGACGCCCGCTATTATCTCTTGACGAGCTTGCGGACAGCCTTGTGGGAGCAGAACGTGCGCTCGGTGTAGAGCTTCGCCCGGCGGGCGGTTCCCTTCTTGACCACGCGGATCTTCTCGATTGCGGGGCTGTTGAACGGGAAGAGCTTTTCGACGCGGACGCCGTAGCTGTCGCGGGACACCGTGAAGTTGCCCGACGCATTCTTGCGGCCGTTGTCAACCGCGAGAACCTTGCCTTCGAAATCCTGCAGACGGGTCTTGTCGCCTTCCCTCACGCGGATGGAGACGCGGACGATGTCACCGGCCTTGAACTCGGGGAAGTTCTTCTCCGCGAGCTTCGCCGTCTGCTCTGCATTGATCTTGTCAAGAATCTTGATACCCATTTCTGACCTTCTTTCTTCAGGTTAGGATGCGGGGGACTCGGCCTTCTTCGCAGGGGCTTTCGCCTTGACTGCGTGATGGGGCTTGAGCGCAGGGTTCTTGGCGCGGCGGATGAGCGAAGCGACTGTCTCCGAAGGCTTCGCACCCTTGCTGAGCCAATGCTCGACGCGTTCGAGGTCGAGCTTGAAGTTGTTCTCCTTGAGAGCCGTGTCATACCAGCCGAGGATCTCGAGGAACTTGCCGTCGCGGGGCGAACGCTCGTCCGCCGCCACAATGCGGTAGGCCGCGTGATTCTTGCATCCCGTGCGGCGCATTCTGATTTTAACCATTGTTTCTTCCTGTTCGTTTTGGTGAAAGAGAGCGTGTAAGATACCATATCACGCCGACGAATGCAACAAAAAACAACGTAAACCGAAATTCGCGGTTTCGGCGCATCTCGTCACGTCTCGACGCCGACAAGGAGACAAAGCATCAGATTCACGAGATTGAAAAGGAGATGGCACGTCATCGATGAACGTATCGTGCCGGATTTCCAGTAGAGCCATGCAAATGCCACTCCGAGAAACCACAGCGGAACAAACGTTGCGGCGTGCAGATGCACAGCCGCGAACACAACGCCGGAGACGAGCGCCGATGCAACAGGGAACGGGCCGTCGGCTAAGTCTGCGGTCTTTCCCGTCCGGTTGTGCACCTTGCGTCCGATCCACCGGCAGAGGTTGAACAGCCCCATGCGGAACACCATCTCCTCAACAACAGGCGCAACGACAACGGCGACGAACGCGAATTTCGCCTTGACGCTCCAGGCGGTGTTCGGATCGGAGAAGAGCCTTACGAGATCCTGCGGCGGCGGATTGAACCCCATAAGCAACGCGGCTTGCTCGGAAATCCAAGCAAGCCCCATTGCCGCCGATGCAATCGGCAGGAACCACTTCAGCGCAAGCTTCACGCCTCGGCTTTCGTCTCGTTCGTGCCGCGCACCTTGATGTGCAGCTCGCGGAGCTGCTGCTCCGTGACGTAGTTCGGCGCGTTCATCATGAGATCCTGCGCCTTCTGGTTCATCGGGAACGCAATCACTTCGCGGATGTTCGGCGTATCCGTGAGGAGCATAACCATGCGGTCGACGCCGGGCGCGATGCCGCCATGCGGCGGTGCGCCGTACTGGAACGCATTGTACAGGCATCCGAACTTCTGGCGGACGACCTCCTTCGGATATCCGGCAATCTCGAACGCCTTTTCCATGATGTCGATGCGGTGGTTGCGGATGGCGCCGGACGAAAGTTCGATTCCGTTGCAGACGACGTCATACTGGTACGCCTCGATCTCAAGCGGATTCTTCGTCTCAAGCGCCTCAAGTCCGCCCTGCGGCATTGAGAACGGATTGTGCGAGAAGATCGTCTTCCCGGTCTCTGGATCCTTCTCGAAGAACGGGAAGTCCACTATCCAGCAGAACTTGTAGCAGTTCTTCTCGCGGATGTCGTTCGTCATGTGATCCGCTATGTCCGTGCGCACAAGCCCGGAGAGGCGGTGGCACTCGTCGATAGGAGCGGCCATGAAGAAGAGGGCGTCACCCGGCTCCATTCCGGAGATGCGCTTCATCTCCTCCAGCTGCGCAGCGGAAAGGAATTTAGCGATCGGGCCCTTCAGTTCGCCCTCCTTCGTCCAGGAGATGTAGCCAAGTCCTTTGCCGCCGTTCTCCTTGACGTACGCCTCGCGCTTGTCGAACCACGTGCGCGTCTCCACGCCGACGATTCCCTTGACGAGAAGTCCCTTCACAAGACCGCCGCCGGCGACGCAGGCCGCGAACGCCTTGAAGTCCGCCTTCGAGAAGAAGTCGCTCATGTCGATCCACTTGAGCGGATTGCGGAGATCCGGCTTGTCGCTGCCGTACACCATCATCGCATCGCGGTACTTGATGCGCGGCCACGGCGCCGCGTTGCACTCCCACGTCGAGAACTTGCGGAACGTCTTGGAGACCACATCCTCGACTACGGAGAATATCTCATCCTGCGTGACGTAGCTCATTTCGATGTCGAGCTGGTAGAACTCGCCCGGCGAACGGTCAGCGCGGGCAGCCTCGTCACGGAAGCACGGCGCAATCTGAAAATACCTGTCGAACCCGGAGACCATAAGCAGCTGCTTGAACATCTGCGGCGCCTGCGGAAGCGCGTAGAACATTCCGCGATGTATGCGGCTCGGCACGAGATAGTCGCGTGCGCCCTCCGGAGATGACGCTGTGAGGATGGGCGTCTGGAACTCGTGAAAGCCCTTCTCCCACATCTGCTCGCGCAGGAAGCGGATGACGTCGGAACGGAGAATGATGTTGCGGTGAAGCTTTTCGCGGCGAAGGTCGAGATACCTGTGCTTGAGGCGCACATCCTCGGATTCGTCGGCCTTCTCGTCAGGGACGTAGATCGGCGTGACGCCAGATGCGGACTCCATCACGAGTTCGTTGGCCTCGATTTCGATTTCGCCGGTGGGAAGGTCGGGATTGACCGTGTCCGCCGTGCGCAGCTTCACCTCACCCGTCACCGTTATCACGGATTCAAGATGGGCCTTCTCCACAAGGCCAAAGAAGCTGCGGCTGGGATGGACTACAATCTGTGTCAGTCCATAGTGGTCGCGGAGATCCACGAAAAGTATGCCGCCGTGGTCGCGGAGACGGAACATCCAGCCGGAAAGGCGGACTGTCTTGCCTGCGTCAGTGGCGCGGAGTTCATTGCATGTATGCGTACGGTAGGGATGCATTGTCGTATTATTCTTTTCCTGCTTGAAAAAACGGGCGGAATTATACCACATCCAACGCAAGATTCAAACGGGGCGAACGCACCGGATGCGAAAATTGCGCTGTCTGCGATCTGCGGAATGAGGCTATCCATATGGCGGCGCGATGCCGCCGGCAACCGGCAAAAAGCGGGGGCGTCCTTTGCGGACGCCCCGTTTCACAGTCCGGCGCAACAGCCGAATTGCTGCAGCCCGGCTCAGGCGCCGAGCTGAAGACGCGCAAAGCGCTTCACTTCAATCGGTGCGCCGCCGCAGGCCTTCGACACGCCATCGAGATACTTCTCGACGGTGAGATCGGGATTCGCCACGTAATCCTGCTTGAGCAGACAGATCTGGGTGCAGAACTTGGCGGCCATGCCCTTCTTGATGCCGGCGAGCGCCTGCTCGGGAGGAAGCTTGCCCTTCTGCTCCTTGAGCGCATTGAGCTTGATCTCAAGCTCTGCATCGATCTCCGCCTGCGGAACGTCCTCAGGCTTGATGTACTTCGGGGAGTTCGCCGCAATCTGGAGGCAGACCATGTGAGCCGCTTCGGCAAGTTCCGCCGATGCCGCGCACTTCTCGCAGGGCGTCGCAAGCTCAACGAGCACACCGATCTTGCCGCCCATGTGGATGTAGCTGGAGAGGATGCCCGTGCCTTCAAGCTGATAGCGCTCGGTGCGGCGGATCTTCACGTTCTCGCCGGTCTTGGTGAGAAGCATCTGGTAGTCGTCCTTCAGCGTCTCCGCGACATCCTTGCCCTCAAGGGCGACCTGCGCCGCCTTGGCGCAGAATTCCTTGTAGGCGTCCGTCTTCGCGACGAAGTCGGTCTCGCAGTTGATTTCGGCGAGAGCCATCGTCTTTCCGTCGGCGGCGGCAGCTGCCGCGATGATGCCTTCCTTGGACTCCTTGTCGACGCGCTTGGCGGCGACAGCAAGCCCCTTCTCGCGAAGGTACTTGATCGCTTCCTTCATGTCGCCGCCGGCTGCCTTGAGGGCATCCTTGCAGGCACCCATGCCGGCGGACGTCGCCTCACGGAGTTCCTTGATCATCGCTATCGTGATTTCCATCTCGAAAAATCCTTTCTGTTTCCGTTTGTCTTTTCCGTGTCCGGCCGATCACTCGGCGGCAGGTGCATCGGACTTCGGAGCTTCAGCCGGAGCTTCGGCGGCGACCGCTGCTTCAGCGGCGGCGACACCGGCGGCGCGCTTGGCGGCGAGTTCAGCCTTAGCCTTGGACTCGGCGGCCTCCTTCGCAGCACGGGCGGCCTGCTTCACGGCGTTGGAGAGGGAACCGGCCTTCTTGCCGCGCACAGCGGTCTTGACCGCAGCTTCGCCCTTCTCGGCACGCTCGGCCGTCGCCTTGGCCTTGCGCTCAGCGCGAGCGGCCTTCTCGGCGGCTTCGCGATCCTTGCGCTCCTGATTGCGCTTCGCGGCCTCTTCAGCGGCCTTTGCGGAATACTCGTCGTTCGCCTGCTTGATCACCTTCACGATGCCGTTGACCACAAGCTCCACGCCCTTGACGGTGTCGTCGTTGCCGGGAATCACGTAGTCGATCGGATCGGGGTTGGCGTTGGAGTCCACGAGGGCGACAACCGGGATGCCGAGACGCACAGCCTCCTTGACGGCGTTCGCTTCGCGGCAGACGTCGATCACGAACACGGCGCCGGGACGGTCAGCCATGTCCGCAATGCCCGTGAGGTTCCTCTCAAGCTTCTGGAGCTCGCGGCGGAGCATGGAGGCCTCCTGCTTGTGCTTGGAGAGCTCACCGTTGTTCTGGCGGGCAATCGCCTGAATCTGGCGCATGCGCTTCACCGATCCGCGAATCGTCTTGGAGTTGGTGAGCGTACCACCGAGCCAGCGCTCGGTCATGTAGTACTGTCCGCAATCCTCCGCAGCGGCCTTGACCAGCTCCTGCACCTGCTTCTTGGTGGCGACGAAAAGCACCTTCTTGCCGTCAAGAACGGTCTTCTTGAGGAATTCGGCGGCCTCATCGATGAGCGTGACCGTCTGGGTGAGGTCGATGATGTGGATGCCGTTGCGCTTGTCGAAGATGTAGGGTTTCATCTTCGGGTTCCAGCGCTTCGTCTGGTGGCCGAAGTGCAGACCTGCATCGAAGAGATCCTTGAGCGTAAGACCCGTAAGGGCCGAGGTAGGCATATCCATTTTGTTTCCTTTCAGTTCAATTTCGTTTGACTAATCCGCTTTGACGTGAAGTTGGACATCTCCCCGCCGTTCGCTTCATCTCTTCCACCTCGGAAAAGATGGGCGTGTAGGATATCAAAACACATCCGGAATGTCAAATGGACATCCCGAAGATCATATTGCGCAACGGGCGGCGGCGTTCATGGCCGCGAGGCTTGTGCGCCCGTCGTAAAGGGCCTTGCCGACAATCGCCGCCCGCAGATTCGGTCTGCCGAGCCTGCGAAGGTTCAGCACATCCTCCGGCGAGGAGACGCCGCCGGATGCGGTGATCTCGCAATTCGGCGCCGCGTCGCAGATTGCCGCCATCTGCTCAAGATTCGGGCCGCCGAGCATTCCATCCGTCGCGGTGTCCGTGTAGATTATCGTCTTTACGCCCATCGCCGCGACTGCGCGAGCCAACTCCGTCGCCGGCGTCTTTGACGTCTCCACCCAGCCGCGAGTCTGCACAAAACCGTTACGCGCATCTATGCCGACCGCAATCCTGTCGCCGTATATCTCAACCGAACTCGACAGGAACTCGGGATCCTCAAGAGCCGCCGACCCGATGATGGCGCGTGTCGCCCCAGCCTCGATCACTGCCGCCAACGCCTCCGGTGTGCGCAGACCGCCGCCGACCTCCACTGGGCCGGCAAAAGCCTTGATTATGTCCGCGATCACCGCCGCATGCCTTGGCGTCCCGGCGAAAGCGCCGTCGAGATCCACCACATGAAGCTCTTCTCCGCCCTGACGACGCCAGTCCACGGCCTGTTCGGACGGCGCATCGCCGTACACGGTCACGTCATCTTCACGTCCCTGTCTGAGACGTACGCACTTGCCACCCTTGATGTCGATTGCCGGAAGTATGACCATATCAGATTTTGCCCTTTGATGACGGGATGCCCTTTTCGCGCACATCCTTCGATGCGGCCTGACGAAGTGCGCGGGCGAACGACTTGAACAGCCCTTCGCACACATGGTGCGTCTCATCGCCGTATATTTCGCGGAGATGCACGTTGAGCCGTCCCTCCACCGAAACGGCGCGGAAGAACTCCTCAAGAAGCTTGACCTCGAAATCGCGAACCATCATGTGCTTCTTGCCGGACACAAACACGGTGAACGGACGCCCGCCGAGATCTATCGACGTCTCGCAGAGAGCCTCGTCCATCGGCACGGAGGCGAATCCGTAGCGCACGATTCCGGCTCTGTCGCCGAGCGCTTCATTCAACGCCTTCCCGAAGACAAGCCCGACATCCTCCACAGTGTGGTGGTAGTCCACGTCAAGATCGCCGACTGCTTTCACCGACAGGTCGATGAGCGCGTGCTTCTTGAGCAGCTCAAGCATATGGTTGAAGAAACCGATGCCTGTATCGATGGCTCCTTCGCCCGATCCGTCGAGATCGAGGCTCAGGGAGATCTTCGTCTCCCTCGTTTCCCTGTTGACTGTCGCCTTCCTCATCCTGAAATCTCCTGAAAAAACATCGCTGCCGAACACAATGCGCTGCATCAGCTCGGCTTGTATCCGTCCTTCAGCGTGACCGTGCGGTTGAAGACCGGACTTCCGGCGCGTGAATCGACGGAATCGGCACAGAAATATCCGGTGCGCTCAAACTGGAACGCCTCACCCGCCTTTGCATCCGCAAGAAGCGGCTCCACGTATGCAGTCACTTCCCTCAACGAATCGCGGTTGAGGTAGTTTAGGTAGTTGTCGCTTCCGTCCTTCAGCGGATTCGGATCAGTGAACAGCCTGTCGTAGAGACGCACCTGCGCCGCAACGCCCGTCGCGCAGTCGACCCAATGGATAGTCCCCTTCACCTTACGGCCGTCCGGCGCATTGCCGCCCCACGAACCTTCGTCCCACGTGCAGTGGATTTCGGACACCCTGCCGTCCTCACCCCTCAGGAAGGAGACGCATTTCACGATGCAGGCGCCGCGAAGACGCACCTCCCTTTCAGGAGCAAGGCGGAAGAACTTCTTTTCGGGCGTCTCCATGAAGTCGGCCCGGTCAATCCATATCTCCTTCGAGAACCGGATCTTCCTCGTGCCGGCGGTCTCGTCGAGCGGATTGTTCGGCAGCTCCACCTCGCGGACGCCGTCAAAATTGTCTATGACGAGCTTCACGGGGTCAAGCACCGCCATGCGACGCGCCGCAGTGCGGTTCAGTTCCTCGCGGACGCACCATTCGAGAAGCGCGGGATCGCTTTCGCTCTCCATCTTCGACACGCCTACGCGCTCGCAGAACTCGCGGATCGCACCGGGCGTGAACCCGCGACGGCGCATTCCGCACACCGTCGGCATCCTCGGATCGTCCCAGCCGGACACGTGCCGCTCCTCCACAAGCTTGAGGAGAAGCCGCTTGGACATGACTGTCCACGTGATGTTGAGCCGCGCAAACTCGCGCTGCTGCGGACGCACCTTGACCCCGTTGCGCACCACGAGAAGCCCCTGCTCGTCGAGCCTGTCCACAACCCAGTCGTAGAGCGGACGGTGAACCTCGAACTCAAGCGTACACATGGAATGCGTCACGCCTTCGAGCGCATCTTCGATCGGATGCGCGAAATCGTACATCGGATATACGCACCATCTGTCGCCAAGGTGGTAGTGGGAGACGTGGCGTATGCGGTAAAGCACCGGATCGCGGAAATGTATGTTCGGCGAGGACATGTCGATCTTCGCCCTCAGGCACCACTCCCCGTCGGCGTACTTGCCGTCACGCATCTCGTGGAATATCTGGAGATTCCGCTCCGGAGACGTATCTCTCGAAGGCGAAGGTCTGCCGGGCTTCTCCGGAACGCCCCTGTACTCCTTCCACTCATCCTGCCCAAGATTGCAGCAGTAGGCCTGTCCGCGACGGATCAGCTCCTCGGCGATTGCGTACATCCGCCCGAACATGTTGCTGGCGTTGTAGAATCCCGGCTCGCCAGAATCGCCCTCGCCCGACCAGCGGAACCCAAGCCAACGTATGTCGTTCTTTATGTTCTCCGCGTATTCGTCGGACTCCTTGGCGGGATTCGTGTCGTCAAGACGCAGATGGCATTCGCCGCCGAAAAGCTCCGCCATGCCGAAATCGACGCATATCGCCTTGGCGTGCCCTATGTGTATGTAGCCGTTCGGCTCAGGCGGGAAGCGCGTCACGACCTTGCCGCCGGTGCGTCCGGCGGCCACGTCGGCATCGATCCATTGACGGAGAAAATGCCTGCCGGTATCAGTCTCTTCCATCCTTACCAGCCAATGTTGATGATGGGCCAGAAGCTCCACCTGCGATCCATCGCAAGGTTGGCAAGTCCGATCTGGCAACCGTAAAGCCTGTCCGTCACGTTCACAAGCCCGATCTGGCAGCCGTAAAGCGTTGTGGAAACGTTGGCAAGCCCAACCTGCGCACCTGCGAAATACCCCTCGACCGAGTTGATGAGGCCGATCTGCAGACCGGCCATGTCGGTGCCGACGCCGTTCCAGCAGGCATTCAGCTGCACACCTGATGCACGGTCGCGCACATAGCCGGCCACGCCAAGGTCAAGACCGTAGAACTCGTGGCACTCGCCGTACACCAGCGACAGTCTGCCGCCGTAGATGGAGGATGTTGGCGTGGGAAGCTCACCCGGCGAAAAGACGGCCAACATCAGATTGCCGTCAGTATCGGCGCGAAGCGCCACTGCGGCAAGCGCAACCATTACGGCGCACAGAACCTTTTTCATCGACATCTCCTTTTGGTTTCGAAAATTACGCAGAATTATACCCTTATTCAACGAGCAATGCAAGCAAGCCGACGGCGGCGCAGACGTCACATGTACTTGATGTGCGCATAGCCGCCGCGTTGCACACCCCGCATATACCTGACGGCCGGCCTGCCGAACAGTATCGAATAGAACGGCGTAGTGCGCCTGATGCCGACTGTCGCCTCAAGTATCTCCGGAACCGCCTTCTGCACAAGCGGAAGAAATCCGCACCAACATGTCGCAATTCCGTTTGCGTTCGCAAGAAGCTCGAAATGAGAACACGCGATCGTGACATCCTCATGAGGCGTGACCACGCCCGGCGACGTCTCGTCGGAGGATACGATCAACATTCCCGAAGCCCCGCGAAAGAACCTGTCCTCAATGCCGTCGCGCAACTTGATCGCCGGGACTGCAAGCCAACGCGGCAGCAGCTTGGTTCCGTCGCGGTGGCGCTCTATCGCGTGGATGAACGACTTGCGGAAGCGATCCATCGATTCGCGGCCCGGAAGGCACGTGAACGTGAGGGCGCGGGCGTTGCACCCCGTCGGCGTATTGCCGAGAATCTTAAGCACACGGTCAAGCACATCCCTGTCCACGTCCTCGGCGGCGAACTGCCGCACGGAACGGCGCGTCGCCATCCAGTTTGCGACGGCCTCAGCGCTCGGAAGCGCCATGCCTGAAAGCGGCGCTGAATCTTCCGGACGCTTCCCGTCAAGCGTCACAGCACCCGTCGGACACACCGCAAGACAGTGCTGGCAGCGCGTACACCTTTCGGGAAACGCCAAAGACGGCGTTCCGTCGTCACCCGAACGCAATGCGCGGAACGAGCAGTCGCGCACACACGCACCGCACTTCACGCACTTAACCGCATCAACCTGGAACAAATCAGTCATGGGCGAATTATATCAAATACGGACGGAGTGAAATCATGCACCCCATTTTCGCGGCGCATTCTCGCGAATCCAACGGCGCGAAATGTTCACGGCATCGATATCCATGTCCACGAGAGGGGTGCAGTGGAATATCACACCGGATATCTCCCGGCGATCCAGCAGCCGCGTCGTCTGGGCAAGCTGGCTTTCCATGCGCTCCGCCGACATCGGTCGCCGACCGCCGAAATCCCACATGTACTGTCCAAGCAGAATCGGCTTTTCGGGGCCGACAAGCTCGCGGAGCTTCGCGACCTGCTCCTCGATTCCGTTGACGTTCTTTCCGAACCAGAACCAGAACGTGATCTCGTCGCACAGGTCGATGTCGCGCTTTAACTCGTCCCTCACTCCATCGGCGTCGGAGTACAGGACTGCGCTCAGCTTGAGTTTGCGCGAAGCGAGCCGCTCCTTCACCTTGACAAGGGCCTCATGCCCCTGGTTGTGTCCGGGACGCCAGTAGTCGTCGAGGATCAGCGTGGTGAGGTTCGGCATCCTGTCCGCAAACTCAAGGCCAAGCCGCACCTTCTCGTCGAACGTCTCCTTCGCGCTGTCGGTGATGGAGAATCCCACGCGCTTCATGCCGGCAAACTGCTTCATGTACGTCGGAAGTTCCTCCTTCGTCGGAAGGTTGAGCCACCGGACGACAAAGCATCCCGGTATGCCCATGTCTTTGCAGGCATCGGCCATGTCGATGCGCCTGTCATACGGAAGGTTGTAGTACTCGTTGCTGTTCCCCTGCAGCGAGGCGAACGCCATGGCATGATGCCCCCACATCCAAAGCCGGTCTCCGATGGTGTCGCCGTACGGAACCCGCTCCGTCGATCCGTCAAACAGGGTTTTGCATCCTCCGGTCATCGCACCCGCTCCGGCAAGGAGCGTTGCGCCTATGAATTCTCTTCTTTTCATTTGCGGCCTGTCCTGTTGGTGGTTGCTGGTGACACGAACATTCAGCGCACAATTATAGCAAAACCGCCAATGCGCTCTGCGGCGGACACATTCAGGAATCCGTCGCCGCGCACGGAAAGGTACTCGGCCTTTACCCAGTTCGCGGACACCTCGCCACCACAAAGGCGGATCTCGTCGAATTCGCCGTTGAACGACGCCTCATTCCCCGCAGCGTTGCAGCCGAACGCAAGCGGCAGAGCGTTGTCCGTCACAAGAGCCAGATCGTCCCTGTCCACCGTCTCCCCGTTATCCTTCCTTTCCTGTGTGGACACACGGCTTCCGTTCGCATAGACTGCAACCTTGCTTCCGTATGCGTCGTTCATCGAAAAAACGAACGCAAGGTGAACCCAGTCTTCAGAAAGATCGGGGATTGTCGCGGCGATGCTAAACGCCGACCCGCCGCGCACATTGACGTTCGTCAGGGACTGCGGCAGTTCCACCTCCCATCCGTTCGGATCTGTGTACGACATCTTCCGCGACAAGAGACGCGGATGTCCAACCATGCCGTTTGCCTTGAACCAGCCGGAGACGGTGAACCGCGATCCGACATCCTGCGCATCGTAATCCGGAACGGCGTACCAGTTCCGTCCTCCGTCAAGATACGAACACGGTTGGTTGTAGCGGGCGTGTCCGACCGCGCCGTCCGGATAGTCATCGTTGTACGACGGATAGTTCCAAGCGTTAACGACGGCGCCATATCCGTGACCTGTCGCATCATGCGCCGGCTTGCGCCACGTCTTCTCGTTGAAATGCCATACGCCGACATATCCGCTCCAAGGAACATTCACGACATCTGCGGCATCGAGATCGAACTTGCTTCCGTACAGCATGAGAAACTTCGTTCCCCTTTTCAGCTCCGGCACGAACACCCAGACATACGAAGTGCCGTCTTCGTTCCATTCATCGACCGAATGTGCAAACACCCTTTCGCCGGATGCATCAGTGAAAAGGATGTCATAGCCATCACCCATGCGGAACGCACCGTACGAGAATCCTCCCACATGGGCAGATGAAAGGCGGACAAGCACCGGGAAATTCGTCAGCGTCTCCCCTTCCTCAAGGAACGGACATGGACAGTCAAAGCGAATTCTCCACCTGAAATCATCCTTGATGGGCGATCTGAGATCTGCGATTGTCAATTCGGCGGTCAGCCCCTCAAAGCCATCGAGCGAAATGATTACGGTTCTGTCGCCATCGGCCGCCGGATTGGACTTCACCGGAATCTTCAGTATCGTCTCCGTCATGCCGGCTGGCACAACCACGGTTCCCATCGATGCGCCCGCGTAGTCCACGCCGGCCACCGCCGTCCCGGAAAGCGTATATGCGAACTGGCGCGGAGTTGCGCATGGCGCGGAAAGAGCGATCTTGAACTCGCCGGGGACAAGCCCCTTCTCGGCGGCATTCGAGATTCTGGAAACGGTGACATCCGGAACAGCGGTGGAAACGGGAATCGCCGACGACGCCGAGAAGAAGTTGGTGGCCGTCATCGCCATGTACTCCAGCCTCACACGTTCCGCAGAAGGAATGCGCCTGTCTATGCGCAGTTCATCATAATCGCCGAACAGGCTCCAGTCGCTGCCGTCGGACACGCATCCGAACGACAGCGGCTCGCCGTTCGCGGTCGCAGGCTGGCTGATGTCAACCACCGCCACCTGTTCGCCGTTCGTGTACACCGTGCACGTCTTGCCGGAATAGGCGAACGCAAGGTGAACCCAATTGCCGACAGGATCTGGTATCGTCACAGCCTTTCCGGCGGCCGCCTTTCCCCCGCCGTACACGGTCAACTTTGTGGCGTCGTTCCACGTCAGCTCCTGCCCCCAGCCCTCATCGCCGGATGCTGTGCAGCGGGAGAAGAGACGATACCAGCCACCACCGGATGTGACGCGGAAGAAGCCGCTTGCGGTGAATGTGTCCGTAAGCCCAGACGAATCGTAGTCCGGCACTGAGATGTAGCTTCTGTTCCCGGAATTGCCGTCGCCGCCGTTCTTGCGCGCCATGCCGACAACACCATCCGCAATGCCGACGTTGTTCTGCGAATAGTCTCCGCACGGCGTACCGTTGCGTCCGTAGACCGTTGCGTCCGCCGCCGTACCGCCGCTCTCATTCATGTGCCACACGCCGACGTATCCGCTCCATGTAGCCCGCCGGTTCACCTCCGGATTGACGTAGCTGTCGCTGCCGTAGTAGGCGACGATCGCCGCGCACGCGGATGCAGACGGCAGACGCACCCACACGAGCGATTCGCCGTCTGGATTCCATGTGTCAATCTCATGAGGAAGGATACCGCCATTTGCGTCCGTGATGCAGAGGTCGTTGCCGTCCGCCTTGAAGTCGCTATACCGGAATCCGGCGATTGCCGTGGAGAGCCGCAGGAGAATGGGTACATCGCCTACGCCCTCGGCGACATGTGGATCATTTAGCCTGAAAGCGACAAGGTGCGAAAAGCGCGAAACGTCGACCGTGGCGCGGGCCGGTTCGCTGTAAACGAGAAATCCCGGATCGGCCACCATTCTGTACTGCACCGCAATCTCGTCGGCGCTGGCGACACCGGCGCGGTAGCGCACCTCGTCGAACCAGCCGGACCAGCCCTGCTCCGTCGCGTTCGCATTTCCGCCAATGGCAAGACCCAATCCAGAATCCATTGCAGAGTCGATCGACCCGGACGCAGCAAGGTATCCGTTCGTGTAGCAATAAGCCGTCGCGCCGTCATAGACGAACGCAACATGGCACCACTTGCCTACGCACTGCGGCATATCCGCGAGGAAGCCCTTGTTGTTCGCACCTCGCAGGTAGATCCGCCGCGCATCACGCTCGAACTCTACCTCCCAGCCACAGTTGTCTAAATAGTTCGTCTTGGTCGAGGCAAGGCGCGGATAACCGATGATCTGATTCGCCTTGTACCAACCTGAGTAGACGAACTGCGAACCAACCTGCAACGCCTCGGAATTGACGGCAATGTGTGACGACCTAAGTCCGGAATAGTACGTCGCGCTATCCTGCGCCCGACGGCACCGTCCGACTGCTCCATCTGCTACGCCCGTCATCTGCGCCACATAGCCCTCCGCGCCGGCCGGTGTGGCGGAAAGTCCGTTTCCAGTGGCATCCGTCAGCGCGGCAGATGCGTCATTGCAGTGCCAGACACCTGCGAAACTGCTCCAAACTGCTGTGGGGCTGTTCTCCGCCACGACATCCGAACCCCAATGCATGGTTATCGACGTGCCGGACGACAGCGTCGGCACTTTCACCCACACGAGGGATTCTCCATCCGGATTCCAGGTGTCGATGTCATACGCAAGCGCATTTCCATTCGCATCCGTAAATGATATGTCGGTACCGCCTTCAAGGAAACCGGAATACTCGAAACCGTACGTCGATGATGATAGCCTTACCAAAAGCGGCATGTCGCTGAACGACACACCCGACGGAATGGAATCCGGCGCAACCGAGATCGTCATCGACCTCTGCTCGGCGCCTCCATTGAAAGCTATGCCGACGGCAAAAATCAGACATAGAAGAATACCGGTATTTTTTTTTGTTTGATGCAATTTCATAGGAATACTCGCTCTCTCAATCCTTGAGGCTCATCCACCCGCCGACGTGATGGATGGCGATGCCATACCCGGCGGGAACGTTCTCAGCGGCAAGCCGCTTCTGCACGATAGCCAGCTCTTTCGCCATTGCCGCCCGCCCCTCCTCAAAATACGTCACGATCTCCGTTTCGCTGCTTTCGCCCGTTTCGGCTCCGAGGATGACACGGCAGTTCGGGAACGACGCCGCCTTTCTGATTTCTGTCCGGCTCACGTCAAGCATCGCCTGCGCCGTGTCGCGATAGGACATCAGCGCAACGCCGTCGGAGTTCTTCATGATCACATCTATAAGCGGCACATTCGCATCGTGTCCGTATTCCACGCGAATGTCATCAAGCCAAAACGGTATGTCCCATTCGATCTTCACGCCGGCCCGATGCGCCATCCGCGTTGCGCGGACGACGAAATCCGCGTACAACTGCCACTTGCGTCCATCGGTGAGCTTTGCGTCCTGATGCGGCTCGACGTCGAGATGAAGCGCAAAGAACTGCGCATCCCGCGGTGCCGACTTCCGGTATTCGATGAAACTCTCAAGCGTCCGCTCGAACCCGTCATTCTCCGGGAATATCCATGATACGTCCCCGGCAAGCCAAGCAACACGCATTCCCTTTTCTGCGGCGGTACGGACGAACGCGGAGAGCCTATCCGTCGACGACGACAACTCGGCGCAGAAATAGATCTCGGTGACATGGTTTGCGCGGAGAAAGTCGAGGCGAACACCGTACGCGGAGGCATCATCGAGCTGCCGACCGTTCCACCACCACACACCCACCGATTCATGCGACGCCGCGATGCCCGCAAGCGTCAGCAGCACCGTGCAGACCGCCGCAATCAATTTCCTCGTGACGCAAACATCCATTTCTCGCTCCATGATTTCGTTTAAGGATATGCGGCCAATGCCTATGACCGCCCCTAAAGGGATGGTAATGTATCAGATGCGTCTTCCGCTTTCAACAGAAATTTTCACTGAAAAAATTGCGCCGGGCTACCTGACGCTATCGCGCATGAAGTACTTGAACTCCAGCGCCATTGTGTCGTCGGCAAAAATGACCTTGCCGTTTTTTACGATCCATTTGCCGCGATTTGAGACCAACAGACGGTACGCCTTCTCGCTTCTTGCCAATCTGGCTTCCGATTGATCAAGCAGCTCCATCGCATCTGCGTATATTGTTTGCGCCGCATTTCTCTCTTTCATGTCTTCCGAAGGTGAAATGCTGTAAAACGGACGAAACACTTCGCGCATTTTCTGGCGAGAGACGTTAAGCGCATGGTATCCGTTGCGGATTGCCTGATTGAATGCCGTTGAGGAGGTGTTTGTGAATATTGCCGTGTAGTCGTAAAGAATTGAAACACCGGCGCCCTTCATGCGCTCTTCATGATCTGAAAGAAGCTTCTTGGTGCTGTCCTGCAAGGCCAACAGCCTTTCGTTCAATTCAATCGAAGCCTTCACCGGCTTGTCGCCGCCAGCTCCCTCACTTCGCCTATGCACCGCAAACTGCGTGACTGCCACGCCGATGGTCAATCCTATTGCAAGTGCGGATAGGATAAAGCGTTTGCGCACAATGAATCTTGTCTCTCCGTTTGCCTTTGAACCGTCGGCAGCAACAACCTTGATCGCCTTGATGCCTCTTTTGCGCAACTCCACGAACACATCCTCGCGTGAGGATGCGTTCATGGAATCTTCGTGGCGGACTCCGTCCGATGTCTTATAGGCGTAGGTGTAGCGCAACCGCTGCCCCCTAATCTTCTATCGCAGGCGTAAGGATCTCCTCTCCGCCGACAATGCGAAGAACCTCAAGCATCGGGAAATAGCTGTCTGGAGAAACGGTGATTCCCGTTTTGTCCATCCCCTTCAGATCGAATGTGTCGTAGTAGGACGAGCTGCGCCCATCCAGGGCGGCGCCACTGCCGCAAGCATACACAAAACCCTTGAGAATCGCCTTGGCGCAACGGTCAAGCAATGTCTGGGCATCGGGATTGTCCGCCTTCAGAGGACGGATGTTCACGCGGCACCATTGCCCTGGAGCAGCAAGATATGGAGCCGGCGTTTCGATGTCTTCGATGAATACGGCAACCTTTGCCTTCTCGCCAAGCGTTTTGGGGAGAAGTTTGCCGTCGGTCAGGACGTCCGGGAAAATTGTCTTGTCAAGAGAGTTCGTCCATACATTCAGTTGAAGGCGGGACGCCGCATAGGTAACCGCGAGCGGCCATGCGGTTGCAGGGATCGCGTTGGCCACATTTACGACGCAGATGTGATTTCTGCCTGACGCCAACGGATTGATGAGCCTGACGGAATCAAGCCTTGACGGCACATGTGCGGCCTTAGGGGATTGCTGAGCGGAAGATGAACACAGCACAACGGCAAGACATGCAGAAACAACCAACGATCTCTTCATTTGCTTTTCTCCTTTGAATTGGTGAGCTTGACGCCTTCTTCATCATCGCCGGGGATAGATATTCCCTTTATCCCGCGCTCTGCAAGAACCTTGTTGATCTTCTCAAGTGTCTCTACGTATTCCTCATCGGACACGTTCGGATCATTAAAAACCGTTTCGTGGATCGCAACCGATTCGGAAAGCACTTCATTGTCAATCCGCGCTTTCGCTTCAAGTGCTTTTATGTAATCCACGAACCGCCAGCCATGCTTCGTTCTCAATTCCGTGTATTCATCCCGCATCGCCTGAACAAGCTCTTTCCGTTCAAGAACCGCCTCTGAATCATCTTCATCGGCTGTCAAGCGCTCAAGCATCTGCCGCTCCTGTTCCGGAGTGAACTCCATATCGTCAGAGATTGGAACCGGCGGCACCGCTTGACCCGCCTCCTTGGGCATCACCATGGCCATAAGCTGATCCATCGGGTTTGTGAAAACAACCTTCCTCTTGGGACGCTCCACTTCTTCATCGACATTTGTGACGACATCAATCTTTTCAGCGGCAGAGCCTGATGCGGCATAGGATTGAGGCTGCATCGCTTCGTTGGATTTTACTGCACGGCCTGAGCAGGAATCACCCGACTGCGCGTTGACATTGGGCGATTTCCTCTGGCGCGACGCATCCACCGCAGTCCTTGACGCTTTTGCGTTTTCAGTTTTTCCCTTTGTGCGCACCACCCCCGCAGACCAGAAGCATAGAACTGCAATGGCTGCGATGGCCAAACAGCAGGGCAGAATCAATCTGATGCGCCTCGCGGAAGAACACGGTTGATGCGACGCCATTCGTCTGTGAGCGTCTGCCGTCCTGCCTTCCGAGACTGATATTGCATTTATGCCGCGACGCCTCAACTCCGGCCACAGGTTTGCCTTGTCTGCGACATCAATCTCTATCTCGGATCGGCTTCCGTCTTTATTTCGACATGTAACATCAAATAGCACTGCAATCCTCTCCGCATCTCACTGCCCGTATTACAGCGAATCGTGCTGCATCAGAAATCTCTCATATTTGGCGCGGTCGGCTTCGGCGGCGCCTGATACGTTTCCAGTGCCTTTTCGAGCGGACCTCCCGGCGGCATCCAGCCACCCGCGACCAGCATCTTCACGAATCGCCTGAGCGCACTGACGTGATACGGTATGACGACCTTCGGATCGTTGGCCGCAAGCGCGGTGACACACGCCGCCTCTGCGGCCGGCAGCTGCGCCTTCACGTCGCGGTCAGGCTCATAGCAGAACGCCTCCCACAGGCGGATATAGCGCTCGAACGCATCAGCAGTCTCGTCTGCAAACGCCCGCGACTGTATCGCCAATTCGTGCCGAAGTTTGGCGACATCCCCGCGCTTCGCGAAAGGCCCGCCGTTTACTGTGTTTTCCTGACGCGCCGGAATGCGACGGATCCAGATGTTGCGGAACGGCACGGGATGTCCATGATCCTGCAGCCGCAGCGGCGCTTCGGCAACTTCGATGTGGTTTGTCAGACGGCGGCACCACGTCGTCATACCTTGCAAAGCCCAATTGTCCTGCACGAGCACCCCGTTGAAGAACACGGTGAAGCTGCCGGTGTCCACGAGCCGCCCATCCTCGCGGCGCGGCGGATGGAACACGATGTCGTAGCTCTGCCATTCACCCGGCTTGCGGCACGGATTCACGAGCGCCGGATTCTGTCCGTAGACCGCGCCGGCCTGCCCGTCCGCATAGTTCGCCGGCTTCCAAGGCGACTTGGACGGAACGACCGCCGACGAATCGAGAATCTGAATCTCGTACCGTCCCATCAGAATCACGCCGGAGTTTCCCCAGCCCTCCACATCGTCCACAGGCGTCATCCACTCGATGTGCAGCTGGCAGTCGCCGAAACTCTCCTTCGTGAACGCAGATCCGGAACCTGGCGTACACACGAACGTCCCGTCTTTCACCGTCCACCTGGTCGGCTTGCCGTCGGTGCCGCGCCAATTCCGGTCTACGGAATCCTGCGTACCGTCGAACAGCACAATTGCGTCGGACGGGATGCCGCCCTGCGGTACGGTTATCTTCACGGGATCTGGACGGTTCACGTCATGGACTGCCCAGGCGTGGGTCTCATCGGGACGATCCCCCGACGGCTCGGCAAACGCAGCACAGGCGGCAACGGCACAAAACGACGCAACAACTTGCTTCATCATCTTAGCAACCTTTCCCTTTCTCACTTCATGTCCTTGCAGACAAGGCGCACACCCGGCCTAAGCTGGGCGAGATTGCCGAGGAATCCCCACTCCGTCATGCGGCAGGCCAAAGAGAACGGGCTTGTCGTCGTTCCGCCTTGCAGACAGGCGTTCACATATTCGTGATAGTGCGACGGCGCCGCGCCGACAGAGGGAAGACCAGGAGCGGCCTTGCCGTTCTTCATCAGATAGACGGGTTCCTCGTCATAGTGCGTGGACAGCAGCCACCCTTCCGTTCCCTCGATGACGCGCCCCTGCGGCGGCAGGTCGCCCATCGTCGTGCGGGCTGCCAGATCGTGCAGGAAAGCAGGCGGGAAGAAACGGGGTTCAAGACGGTAGCGGACATTGCCAAAGCCATCGCACCACTCGACTTCAAACGGCTTTCCGCCGCTCGCCTTGATGCCGGGGAACGTCCAGGTGACGTGCGACATCCTCGGCCAGAACTGCTCGCGCTGCGCTTCCGTCCAGCCATCATCCGAAATCTCGGCCATGACCGTTTCGGGACTGGTTGCGTCAAGTCCGAGACCGAGCCAGACGGGACTCATCAGGTGAAGTCCAAGATCGCCGAGCCACGACGTGCCGAACGCGCGCCATTTGCGCCAGACACACGGATGATATGCTCCGGCCGCAAACGGCCGATGCGGAACCGGGCCAAGCCAAAGTTTCCAATCCAGCGTCTCCGGCACCGGCGTAGGCTCAAGCGGCCAGCGGAAGGTCGACGGCGGCGGCTCAGGCCGCCGCGTCGAGAACAGCCACACATGGCGAACTTCGCCGATCACGCCCGACTTCAGCGCGGCGACCGTGCGGCGGTCGCATTCCCATGCCGCGATCTGCGTCCCCATCTGCGTGACGGCGTTCCGCTCGCGGGCCAGAAGCTCCAGCTCGCGACAGTCGCCAAGGTCGTGGCAGAGCGGCTTCTGTCCGTAGACGTTAAGTCCACGACGCAAGGCCTCCCGGATGTACTGTGCGTGTGTGTGGTCTGGTGTGGACACGTTCACCGAATCGATTTTGTCGCCCTCGGCAGCCAGCATCTCAAAGGCGTCACGGTATATCCGCGCATCCGGATGCGCCCGCCTCGCGGCTTCGAGGTATGAGGAATCGACATCGCAGAGCGCGGTGATGTGCAGCTCACGGTGAGATGCAAAGCCCGAAAGGTCTGCGGCCGCCATGTTGCCGGTGCCGATGCACGCATGGCTCAGCATCTCGTTCGGCTTGCGGAGCTTTACGACCGCCGGAAATCCGATGGACGGAGCCAAGGCCGCACTTGCGACACAGCCGGATATGAATTTTCTCCTTGTTGCGTTCATGATGTCAGTGCTTTCCTTTCCTTGCCTTTACCGTTGTTTGGCTACCGCAGTCTCTATGCAAAACACCTTCGCACCCTTCTTCGTCCGACATATATGCAACATGGCGCATATTGACTTCGACGTCTGTGTGAGATAAAAAAATCAACCGTCCGCCCTCACCCGCACACGATCTTCGAGCGCCAGCTGGCGACGCCGCGCTTCTTCGTCGAGAAGTTGATGCCGACGAGCGTGACGCGCCTCCCCTCGGAGAGGAACTTCTCGTGGTAGCGGCTCCGCACGATCTGCGAGATGGCCGACGGCGCCGAGCCGTCGAGCTTCAGCTCGACAACGTAGATCTCGTTCTCCACGCGAATGGACATGTCGATGCGCCCGACGTTCGTCCGCTCCTCAGGCA
>CAZMNN010000024.1:0-36689 GCA_964567665.1 uncultured Lentisphaeraceae bacterium | reverse complement strand
GTTCTCGGCGACGAATACGGTTGCCATCTCGAACGCTGTCCCCGCGCTTGTCGAGACGGGGTACGATTCCTATCTGCGCCGGACATCCGGCATCTCAGTCACCGTCACGGGCGTTGATTTTGCTTCGGAGAGCAATGCGGCGTACGAGATCGGCATGGTCAGTCCCGGCTACGGTGCGAACGAAAACGCCTGGACGAACGGCGAGACTGTTGTGTTCACCGCGCCGTCCGCCGTCACGAACGTCGCTGAAGGAAAGATTGTTTCGTGTCTTGGCTGGACGACAAACGCCGTTCCCGACACCGGCATCTCCTCGAACTACAACGAGGGCGCAGAGGCGGAGCTTCAGCTCTTTGCGGATGACAACGTGGTTCTGACGTGGGTGTGGAATGTCTCGCACTACCGCGTCACCGCGAAGGCATACGCAAACGGCTCCGATGTTGTCGGTGCGGTGAACCCGGCGGAAAGCTGGGTTGAAGTAGGCGATTACGTCACCATCAAGGCCAATGATTATGTTCTCGATTCATATGGGTTTTCCGGATGGGACATTCGCAGCCTGACGAAAGGTGAGTGGAATGTCTCAGCGACGGGTGGCGATTCGAGGCTGCTGGACGTGAACGGAACGGCGATCACATTTGCCGTGGATGAGCCTGTGGAGGTGCTTGCGGAGTACCGCGAGGGGGCAACTCCGCCGGAGACCCGTACCTATACGTTCACGCTCAAGGCCTCGCCAGAGGAGATGCAGCCGGAACTGCCGCCGCCCGCAGGATTTGAATGGGGCGGGAACGTTAGCTACTCATATGCCGCGAAGTTCAAGCCGGGCGCATCGTCCTACACGGACGCCACGGGCGGCGTGTGGGTCTGCGCAGGATGGATCACAGAAAACAACATATCGGGCGTGGAGACGAATCTCGTTCAGGAACTCATGGCCTATACGATGGGCGAAATCACCTGTCTGTGGGAACTCAAGAGTGAAACCGTGGAGCTTGACGACATTTCGATTACGGGCGTCTCGCAGATGGCTGACGGCAACTGGATCGTTACGGTGTCCGGTGCGGTGGCTGGCGGCTGGTACTGGCTCTATGCAACGGACAATCTGGCGGAGTTCGCGGGAGAAGAGAGTGCGTGGACACAGGTCGCGGGGCTTGCCCAGCCTGCTGCTGGCGATGAAAACCCCAAGCAGGCGACGGAGAGCGGCGACATATCGTTCAAGGTCGAACCTGGTGACGGCAAGCTCTTCTGGCGGGCCAGGGCAACTGTTTCGGAGGATGGCGACCAATGAGATCCATTGTTGCGATAGCTGTGTTCAGCGCGATGTGCAGCCTGATTTCCGGCTGCGGCTGCTCGAAGGAGAAGCCGCAGTCTGATGGCGTTCCGGAGAGGATGAAGGATGCCGCCTACACGAATGCGCTCGTTACGCTGCACGGCGAAAAGAAGGCGGTGGCCGGCAGGATTGCCGCCATCAAGGCGAAGATTGCTGCGCTCGGCGAGAATGCCGGGAAGAGCGCGGAATATGTCGATTTGACGAATCAGCTTGCAAGATGCGAGGCTGAAGCGGCGGGCATACACAAGGAAGCCCTCATGACGGTACGGGCGCGGATTCTCAAGGAGCAGTCCGCCAAGAAAGGTAATTTGAGCAAATGAAAAAGGTTGCATACATGAAAAAGAACGCACTCAAGTTCATCGCAGCGGCGATGATGTTCGTTGGCGGTACGGTCGTGGCCGATAGCATCGATAGCGTAGGCGCCATAAGATCCATCGATCCGTGCGATGCGTACGGCAACGTGACGGCCGCCGGTACGATGGATGCCGCGAAGAACATCGGAGAGTCCGTGTACTTCAGGATTCGTCTTGAAAACCACAACAGTGCGTCCATCAGGACAAGCTACCTCATGGATACGGATAGCTACCTCAGGAATCCGTGGCATTTCAAGCACTTCAACGAGGATGTCGATCCGACAGCCGCAGCGATGGCATGGGCGACCACGCCGCCGCGTGTGGGCGTGATGGTGAGTGGACGCCTTGCGTACGCCGACATCATCTACAACGGCGAGCCGGACGGCGCACCGTGGTTTACGGATCTCGTCTGTGAGTACAAGGTTCAGCCGGGTGACATCGCACTCCCGATGCTGCTCGCCAACAGCAGCGGCAAGGAGTTCTCCCAGGACGATGCAGACTACGGCAATACGCAGTACTATCTCGGAAGCGGATTGGGCACAACTTCACCTTGGAGCCTCAAGTCCTATTCATACGTAAGCACTGGAACGGGGTTTGATTTGATTTCGACCAACGTATGCTGCTTCAGGTACGGCGAATACGGGACGTTCACCGATGCAATGCCTTCGAGTGCCGCCGGCACGGGCAGCAGGACGATCGACCATACGCTGTTCAACGCCGGTCTCTTCGTGATGACAATCGACTTTGACGACAGCGAGATGTACGACAGCGCGGCCGGAATCTGGCGCGCCGTCAACGAAGGCGGCACGAGCACCCTGCCGAGCGTTCCGTCGCTGAAGATTCCCGGCGAAGTCGCCGCCGACTATCAGGGTGCCGTCTATCTCTGGACGGAAAACACCAACTCTGTCGTGCTTCCCGGCGCCCAGTACGTCATCGGATCGAATCTCGTCCAGAAGCTCACAATCGACGGCACTCCCGACAGCCTCAAGTTCCAGGTGCGCGGCGTGAAGGACGGCACCTCCACGGACATCTACCTCTCTTCAACCACAAACCTCATCGCAAGTGCGAGCGGAAGGCCTGTCACCAACTTCGTGAAGCGTACGATATCGTGCCTTGCTCCGCTTCCTCCGACGGTGTCCGTACAGGTCGGCGGTGTGGACGCCAACCAGACGCTCAACGCCACTGCGGACTACACGACGCCAAAATCCTTCAATGTGTACTTCTCGCAGACGTATGCGACCGATGTGACCGTCAACCTCAAGTACACGCTGAACGGCGAAGAGGTTTCTCCGTCGGAACTCATAGCGATCTCCGACGATCAGGAGTACGGTTACCAGGCCACAACGCTTCCGTCCTCCGTCACCATTCCGGCCGGCAGGAACAACTCCACCGACTTCACCGGAATGCCTGCAACTCCGAGGGCTCTCTTTGTGCTTGGCGCGAAGTCGAAGAACGGCGACGAGATAGTGATCACGCCTGAGATAGCCGATCCCACCGCAGCCGCGTATTTCAGCAACGTAAAGTCGATCAAACTCACCGTCAAGGGCATGGCCCCTGTCGTCGAGGAGATAAACGATTTCCTGCCGAAGGACATCGATTCGTCCGAGACGGATTCTCCCATCGTCGTGCGCGGCGGCGTCCAGTCCATACTCAAGATCAAGGTGAGCGACTCCTACCGCAACATGCTCGGTCTCACCGGCGATAGCCACTACACGGTAAATCTGTCCTGCGAAGGTTCCTCGCTTGTTCCCGGCGGCGTAACGAAGGATGCCGACGGCAATTGGCTTGTGCCGGATGATGATGGATGCCTGCACGTCCCTGTCACTTTCCCGATCCCTGCCTCTGACAGGAATATGCTCACGACGCTTTCGGTCATGAATGCGGAAGGCCTTGAGTCGAAACCCGCGACGCGCCTCTACGTGCTGGTGAAGCCGCCGAAGAATGTCGTCGCAACAATCGGGGAAGTGCGTGTCGGTGAAGGATCGGTGAATCCTGTCACGTTTGCGCTTTCCGAAATTCCGTCGGCAACATCGCTGTACGCCTACCTCGAACCGGCGAACGATGCGGCCAGAAACCTCTCCTATGCTCCGTTCTTCACCACAAACACCGTGGACGAGGCCGTGCGCGGCTCCGCCGGACAGGGCGTTGCGTTCGGTACGGGTGAATTGACGGCCATCTCCGATACGCTCATCAGCGGCAACGGTCTTAAGTTCTTCGACAACCACTCCGACCACTTCGTGTACAACATACGCCTCTGCGCAACCTCCGTGTGGGATCCTGCGGCACGTGTCATGGAGTTTACGGAAGGTCAGCTCATCGTTGACGTCACAAACAACACCCCTGTGATCACGCAGGTTCTCGCGAAGAACAACGCTACAACCTTGGACAAGCTTACGACATCGACCATTGTGATGAGCGTCAGCGATCCGATGCGTACGTTCCGCGTGAGCCAGCTTGCCGATGTGGATCTTGACAAGAACGGCGCTGATGCAGATCAGATTGTCTATTCGTGGGAGGTGTATCTCAAGGATACGAACACTGGTTCCTATCCGACGATTCCCAATGTCGTGTTCTACACTGTTGGTCTTGACAGTTCGCTGAACATGACGGATGTGTTCGGAACAGACCAGCTGACGTCCGACCACTGCGGTCTGTACAAGTTCTCCGTCCGTGCGCAGGATAAGGATATGCGCAAGGTGAAGCCCGAATACTTCTACAACGAGGGTGGCGTCTGGAAATACGACCCGATGAAGGGGTTGGATACCGGCGGTGCAGTCGTCCCCGCATATCCTGAAGGCGACGCGCTCAACCCAGGCAACGATTGGGGCAATGCCTATGTGTTCGAGCTGCAGATAGACGAGAATCCGTACGTGGAGACAAATCCGTTCGGTACGTTCACCACCGATACCGACGGTACGCCGATATTCACCGAAAAGGACATTCTCGCCGGTGAGGATATGGGCTTCACCGTTGCTCTCAACGCGAAGCCGGGCATCTCCGGCTTTGGCGGAATCCCTGTTGAAGTCACGATTGAAGCGGTCGATGGCGATGGCAACGTGATCGCTGCCGACACCGATGTTGCGCCGGGAATTTCACGTACGACCTTCTCCTTCACGGCATCGAGCTATTCCAATCGCTTTGATTTCACGGAATTTGACGGCACCTGGATGGGGCGCGGCCTCGTCAGAAAACCGCAGCGCTACCGCTTGACCGCAGCCGTCACGTCCGAGGCGGCAAGTCCGAGCGGAACACCGTGGAATGAGCTTTACACGCCTGCGGTCAGCTACTTCCGTCTCCAGAACTCTGCACCGGTCGTGACGGTCGATCCGGACTTCGAAGGACAGGACAGCGAGACGAACGCCATGCTGGGCGTCACGTTCGCGCCGAATGAGCGTTTCAACTTCCGTTGGTCTGTCAGCGACGTGTTAGGCGATCTTGTCTACTCCGAGCATGGAACCTCCAACCTCATCGTAACATGCTCCGTCATCGGCGGCTATGAGATCGGCACCGTCACGAACGAAAGCTCCGGCGTCTTCAGCGTCTGGTTCGAGAAGCCCGGAATCAACAAGCTCAAGATTACGGCGACTGACAAGGATGGCGATACCGGCAACAGCAAGGTTGTCTGGTTCTATGTCGAGCCGTCGAAGAACGTCTTCCTCTACCCGTACGGTCCGTCGAGGGCGGCTGTGGACAGCGACGCAATCGCGAAGTATCTCGACCAGCCCGGTCGCGGCGTCGGTCGGGTTTGGGCGGATGGCAACTTCGGTTCCATCAGCTCGTTCCGCCATTCATGGACGTACAACATCAGTACACGTTCGGCAGCGATCTACGGCGAGGGATACGCAGCGGGCGAGACCGACAACTCAACATCCGTAGGAAAGTCCTCTGCGCCGAACCAGTCCGGCAACGGAACGGACGAGCCGCACTACACGAACGCAAGCGTGTACGACAGCTTCTTCTACCGCTGGTTCAAACTTGAACCTGGCAAGGGCGGTTCCGATTCCAGCACCGGCTCCTCAACTGAAGCGTCTTGGACGTCTGGCTCTCCCGCCCCTGGCAAGACAAGCGACACCACGCTCACCCTTCCGACTGTGGAGACGAGCTATACATATCCCGACTCGATGGCGCTGGCCATCTTCTCCCGTGAGAAGTATGTCGCTGACAACATGGGCGACATCAACGGTGACGGCATTCCGGATGTGTTCGCAATCCGCACCTGGACAAGCGATTCAGGCGAGAGCAAGCGTCTTTGCGAAATCGTCAGCGGCGGCTCTGTCTCCGGTGATAGTGGTGAAGGCGGAGAGACTGGCTCCGATGTCGACCTTGTCGACATTGCCGGCTACAACGGCGACAACGATTTCTTCCCGGCGGCGGCGGGTTCTTCGAATCCGCTGAAGCCGATGATCACCGACTGGAGTGCGGGAGCCGCATTCGATGCCCTCTACGAGATTCGCGGAATGCATCAGGGTCTCAACGAGCCTGGCGTCTCCGAGTACGATCTCAGCGAGGCCGAGAGGTTTGCGCTGCTTGCGGACTACGCAGCGGCCGGGAACGCAATCACAGGCGTAGAGGCGGATGACTACGCGGCAGCGACGAACTGGGCTGCATCCGTGAAGTGGACGCCCGAAGCGTGGCAGGAAGGCGCCGAGGGAGCCGGTCGCCGTCTCAATCCAGCAAAGGCCGATACGGACGACGACGGTTTTGACGATGGCTGGGAATACTACTTCTGGTATTATGCCAAGGTCGGCGCTGTCACGAACGGCGTGTGGGGACGCCTTGAAGGGCGCAGGTTCTCCCTTGCCGCTCCGGCAACGGGAACGCGCATTTCGCCGGAGGAGATTGCCGAAGCGTTTGACCCGCTCGTCAGGGCGTCGATCGGTCGCGACTTCGACAATGACGGACTTACCGACCTTGAGGAATACGTGCTTGGCACTAATCCGATAGATTGGGATTCCGATGGCGACGGCATGAGCGATCTCTGGGAGGTTCTGAACGGACTTGACCCGCTCAGCGCATCCGACGGAAGCGGCAATCCCGATTGCGATTTCATGGCACGTTGCGACTATGCAGAGGATACGTTCACTGTGTTCACCTTTGCGAACGGCGAAATGTTCGGTCTGCCCACGAAGTCGTCTCCGTCCTTCAACGTTGAGCCGATAGCGACGGTCACCAATGTGTATAAGGTCGTAGTCAAGACGGAGATGCCCGGTGACGGCATCGTTCATGAGATTTATTTCGCTGTTGCACCTGCCGAGAGTGATGGCATGGCACTGACAGCTGATGCCGTGTGCTTCACAACAGTCACAGAGGGTGATGTGCCGTATCTCGCAAGCATGGCCACGGTAACACTGCCGGCAGGAACGCTGGTGGATAGCGTGTCGGATGCGGAAGAGACAGTTGCTCTTGTCGCCCACTACTACAGGGCTGACATGGTTGTCGGAGCGAAGACCGAGCCGATATGGTTTGCGGTGAAGCCTGCGGTTGTGGCTAACGCGGCGCTGGGCGTCTTCCAGCTTGCGACCGACACCCCCGGATTTGCCACCTACGAGCACACGAATCCGACGAATGCCGCCGAGGTCACGCAGTATCTTGGTGAACCCAGGGTGTTCGCTGCCGGTACACTGATCAAGTTTGTGGCCAATGCGCCGGTGAACATGAGCATGGTGAATGTGAGCAAGTTCGAGACCGGCATGACGGGTGGAATCGGCGGCTTCACGTGGCGCAATCCCAAGACGCTTGAAAGTGAGTCTGTGAAGATGGCTCTTCCGCTCTTCAACTACGGCGGCGATGGCGTCACCTATGTGCCGTGCGGAACAAATGCGGAGCATTATGCGCTTGCGCCGGTCGTCGAGGATGAGAACAAGGGACTTACCCGCTATCCGATCGTGAAGGTCGAAAAAGGCCACAAGGTCACGCTCATCCACAATCAGGTGTTCTGTCAGTACGGCTTCGACCCGCGTGTTGCGTGGAACATCAACGACAACGGCTACGTGGATGTCCGTTGGCAGCCGACGGCGGTTGGCGAATCCGGCGTTGAGGAGAGCGTCAGCGGCAGCGTTGGCGATGCCGGTCTCGCCGTCAACACAGTTCCGTATACGTCACGTGACGAATATCTCGTGATGCAGTACCGCCAGCAGCTCCGCAAGATCGATGCGGACGGAGTCAGGTCTGCGACAGAGTCCCTGCTCCATGGCGGCGATGTGTATCTTGTGCAGGATGATATGTTCGCCATGCCCGTCTCGGTTGCGTATCTCTCGATCGCAACGACGTATCCGAACCTTCCGGTTTCGTTCGTGCGTGAGCAGTATGCGTCCAGAAACGAGGTCTCGCCGTTCGACAACTCGACAAACAAGTCGGTTGTCGCCTACTGGACATATCTTGAGGCCGAGAAGGACGTCCATGGTGCGGATACTGACTATGACGGCATCCCGGACGGATGGGAACTCTACGTCAATTCGGATCCGAACAATTACGAAGATGCGAAGATGAGCAGTGGCTGGGCAGATGACGGCGACAAGCTTACGCTGCTCGCCGAGTACGCAGGTGTGGATTCCTGCAACGCCTACACAAACCGCTTCGACCTTTCCGGCAAACTCATATATCCCGAGGTCGAGACGATAACGAAGAACCATCCCGGCAAGTTGACCGGCTGGTGGAACAAGTTCTTCCCGACGAATCCGTACGACATGGATACCGATGGCGACGGGGTGATGGACGATGCTGAAGGTGCGCTATCCTGGAATGCCACGTTCTATGTGGGACGCAACGAATACGATGGCACTGCATTCTCGTTCATCTACGGCATGGAGGAGAACGCAGAGGAATACGCAAAGGACGGCAAGACGACCTGCTTCCGCGGCGGCGGTCTCAATCCGTGCACTGTCGATACAGATGGCGACCTCCTGCCTGATGCGTGGGAAATGCAGTTCGCCGGTGTCGTGTTCAAGGATGGTACGCCTCTGAATAATGCCAAATACAGTGCGGGCGACCTTGCGACGCTCACGATGGCGGACGGCAAGCAGGCTGCCGTCGCCGAGACGGGAAGCGAAATCCGTGGCGGCATGGATGGCACGTGGAAGGGCGACGCCTGCCTTGACTTCGACCATGACGGTCTCGTCAACTGCCAGGAGTATCTGGTGCAGTCCCTGCGCCATCTCCGCTATGACGATCCGTATACGCCTCTGATGGGTGTAAATCCCACGACAAAGGAATTCGTGAAGTTCCTGCCGTTCTGCGCATGGGATGGCGAGGCGTTCCACAAGCGTTGCCTTGAGAATGGCTTTACGGGGCTTCCTTCCTGGAAGTTCGCTGAACTTGGCTACTTCACCCGTCCGCCCCACGAATGGGATCCCATCGCGTTCGGCGGCAAGGGTTCTTGCAAGAACTACGAGAAGTTCGAGGGCGCCGGCTACCGTGTGATGCTTCCGCCGGTTGCGATTACGCCGACCAAGATAGTCAAGTACTATATGAACGGTGCGATGCAGTATGCCTCCACGGATCCGCGCCGTTGGGATTCCGATGATGACGGCATGGATGACTACTACGAGATCTTCCATGGTCTCAACCCCCTGCTTGGCTCTGCGGCATATCCGCTCGGCACGGGCGAATACAACTGGCCGAACCTCCGCTACGATGTCATCGCCACGATTCACAATGGCGAGGTGACATCATGGTTCAACAGCTGGACTGGTTGGCCGACCGATCTTGTGCAGCCCGCGTTCGATGCAATCCGCTATCCGTGGATGATCGGCACCATGGAATGTGATGCCGATGGTGACGGTCTGCGCAACGACGAGGAGTCGCTCAAGGTGAACATTACGTCGCCGCAGTACACTCACACCGATCCGACACCGTTGTGGATGACCGATTCGACGTCGCTCGACAAGGCGAGCTTCACGTCCCAGTACTACAGCCCTGATCCGTACATCACTGAGGTTGAGGGCTACGATCCGCTCAGCACCTACCCGGATCTCTACGGCTTCCCGTGGAATGATATGCGCTGGAATCTGCGCCTTGCCGCCTACGGCATGGGCGGAGCAAACAGCAATTGGATGTTTGCGTTCGAGGAGAATGAAGGCTTTGATACCGATCATGACTTCAAGACAGACGCAACAGAGCTGATGCGTGGTGTTGAGGCGGTATCCGATCCCCTCAACTTCTCCGATCCCAATCGCCGTCAGGCCCTCTATCTCTCCGGATTTGACGGAACGGACGGATCTGCCGCCGTCACGCGTGGCGGTGAGTTCCGTCGTGCGGTTGCGACCGATCCGGATCTGCTCAAGCAGTTCACGGTCGAATGCTGGGTGAAGCCCGATGGTGCGCTTGCGGAGTCGGTGATTCTTGAGCGCGTGTGCAACTATGGTGCATCGACGCTCTCCAACAGCACCTCCACAGTCCGTGCAAACTTCCGTATTGGCGTTGATGCGAACGGATGCGTCTACGGTGAATATGAAGGTACCACTGCGAACGCCCATGCTGTCCGCGCAACGGGTGGCGTCCTGGATGTTGACAAATGGACGCATATAGCGTTCACATACAACGGCAGGACTGCGGCTCTTTACGTGAATGGCTCCATGTCGCCGGTTGCGTCCGTCTCCGGTGCAGGATTGATGCCGGCTAACGGCGTGGACGGTGTGCTTCAGGAAGGTGGCACCGGCGTGACGCCGTTCATCGGCTACCGTTCGCTGCCGTGTGCATTCGTAATCGGCGCAAAGTCGCTGAACGGCAATGCCCTGTCGCTGAACGCAAATACGACGTGGAGCGACTTCACTTCCTACTTCAAGGGCTGGGTCGATGAAATCCGCGTCTGGGACGGCGCTCGCACCGTTGCCCAGTTGAACGAAGACCACACCAAGCGCTACACATTCGCCGAGGTGGCGGCACTGCGCGAGAGCGCGTACCTCGCATGGCTGCGCGGTGCTACGCGCAACGGCAGCGATGGCGCTGAGATGATGCCTGCTGAGCTGTTGTTGCACTACAACTTCGTCACCCTCCCTGGCGGAGTCACCGAGGCGGATGTCATCACAACGCCGCCCGGATTCCAGGCTGGCGTCCTTGACAATGTGCGCCGCCCGAACGGCAGATCGCTCGACAGGTCTCTCCGTGTCGGCTGGTGGGCCGCTGCAGGAGTGCACAGCAAGGTGTACGGCAACTATACGGTTGTCCCGTGGATCGGCAACACCGTTTCGCATCTTCCGTTCATGGATGCATCCTGCGCCGACTCGCAGTATTGGAGCAGACATGCTGCCGGTGTCATCGGTGCTAAGTATCTGTCACTGTCTGGTCTCTCAGCTGTTGACACGTACGAGTTCCCGAATACGGCGAACCCCTATCCGTACTACATCTACAACCGTGACAGGTTCAACCACTACTCACGGCTGGTCGAGTCGCCATACCTGCAGGTCATGGTTTCGGATGTGTCCGGCGATGTGCTCGCCAAGCGCTATGAATTCCAGATGCGCAGCGATTTCGTCGGAACGAGCGACCTGATTCCGCTCGGCCGTGCGTTCGCCCGCCGCGGAGTGGACTTCTGGGACGGAGAAGGTGCGATGGATGCGTGGGCGATGACACGCGGAGGCATCAATGAGGACGGCATTCCGAAGTGGGCGGTAGACCTCGGCTACACCACGGTCGAGGCGTATCTCCGCGCCCTTGCCGCAGGTCTCCTGCCCGACGGCTCCACCAATGCGCTGTTCGCCGCAATCGCCGACGTCAACAGCGATGGCGTGAAGGATTGGTGGCAGAACATGTACGGGCTTGACGGATCGACACTTGACGATAAGGACAGGGATGGACTGGCCGACTACGCCGAATACCTCGCCTCAGAAGTGTTTGGATTCGCATCGGTCGATCCTACCAAAGCGATGACGGACGGCAAGGAGTACGACTACTTCCGTAAGGTCGGCAAGCTCTATCTCGGCGAACTTCTCTCCGATCATGACTTCATGGAGGATTGGTGGGAGAATATGTACGGCAACGAATATGTGTCGTCCGCAGTATATGATCCGTATGGCGATCCCGATCTGGACGGATGGAGCAACTATGCGGAGTGCCGTGCCGGAACGATGCCCGACAGGTCTGCCACGCTCGTTGTCGGCGGCGAACCGCTGCGTGAGTATCCTGTGCCCACAATCAGCGTCAGGCTCGCCTGTGAAAACGCCTCGTCGATCACAAAGCCGATAATCGTGCAGTCGTATACGGACTCCGATCTCGTCAGCGTCGATGCGACGTGGAAGATCCCCGGGACTGCGGAAGGCCTTTCGCAGGAACGCCTGATAGGCATGAATCCGGGTGAAGGTCAGTTGGCCGTCAATCTCGGTCCCGGCTCTGTTGTTCCGGGCACCGTAAACGTCAAGTTCAGGTCTGCTACGGAGGTTTCCGTCGCGGAGGATGGTTCGGCTCTGTACCTCAACCCTGCGAACACGACATGGCATGACGGTTTGACGGAATCTGCCGTTTCTGGTGATTCGGGATCTGCGGATATCGTCAAAGTCAGTGAACCTGTAGGCACTATATCCTATCTGACAGGAGATCTCAGTATCGACCTCTCCAAACTCTCCGGATATGTGTACTACTCTTCTGACGGCACGTACAGCTTCTATAGGCCTGCGGTGTCCAACGCCTACAATTACATTGACCTCTCCAAGAGCTACATCAAGATTACCTGGGACAGTGTGCGTCTGGCGGATGATTCCGCGTGGAACTTCACGCTCTCGCTTGCGGATTCTGGACACGTCCGCGAGGGCAGGAACACGTTTGTGGCGTTCGTTGACCTCGACGAGAATGGCGTCTGGTCTGAAGGTGAGCCTATGGGAGTTGTGAATGACGTCAATGTAGGCTGGAGCGGCGCTTCGCTCGATATCGCCCTGACCGAAGAGACTCCAGTGTGTCCGAGGCCTCGACTGGCATTCGCCTCATCGGATACTTCAGATGAAGGCACTACGAACACATCTTCCATGGTGTACGTGTACCGCTATATGCCCGATGCGTACAATCAAGTGACGGTGGTGACGAATCGCATGATCCTCTCGAAGGAGATTTCCAATCGCTCGCATCTGCACGAGGGGGATTTCCTTGCGGATGGCAACCTTGACATCGACTGGGTGAACTTCCGGAAGGAAGTGACGGAAAAGTACAATATTACCGCCACAACTCCGCTGACCTCCATGACATACCGTGTCTACTCGCAGCCGATTAACATTGCAAATGAGATTGCGACAGCGACCGGAGTTCCGTACATCCAGTTTACGCGCACCTTCGGCAGAACGCAGGCTAAGGCAAGCCCCGTCGCGCCCGAATCACTCGCGGCGGTGTTCTACGGCAACCGTCCTACATTCAGGTGGACGATTGGCGGGGAGCTGCCGGAGACGTTCACCGCATTCGCAATCAGGGTCACGGATGGCGACAGCAAGGTCGTGTGGAACTCCGGCAAGCTTCATCTGCCGCCGCACGATGCCAATGGCGTATTCGAATGGACGCCTCCGCTCTATGTCGGAGACCAGACATCCCTCGGCAAGGTATTCGGAAACCAGGCGAACTATGCTTGGCAGGTCTCCGTGTACAACTCCAAGTTCCAGTCTGACAACTGGTCTGAAGCACGTTCGTTCCGCATGAACGTCTATGGCACGGATGAGGTCAACGTTGCCGGCAAGTACGCCATCAGCGCGGCGGTCAAGTACTACGGCCCCGGCGTGATTGACGGTTCTGTTGCGAACACCGCCGGGACGTTGCGTGTCGAGGCTTTCACCACGCCTGACTTCACGGGCGATCCTGCTGGCCGCACCTTCGTCACGAACCTTGTGAGCGTTACGAATGTTGGCGATACTGTGAATGCGACGATCATCGGCCTTGACGCCGGAACGTACTACATTCGCGCCTACATCGATTCTGATGGCGACTTCGAGAGAAGCGACTGGGAATCGTGGGGCTACTACTGCGCACGTGCCGGTGGCGAAGACGGAACCAGCGCTATCTTCGCGCCACTCTCGGTCACGGTCGGCGCCGGTACGAAGCCGCAGACGGTCAAAGTGTACGTTGAGGACACCGATGTCGATCAGGACTGTCTGCCTGACATCTACGAGTACGACACGGCGGGAACGAACAAGAAGGACTTCCTGCTGAAGAAGGGGCCGATGGAGAACGAGCACAACGGCTACATCTCCGTCAACCCGAATCTCCAGAGCGCAATTGACGATCTGATCAACGGAGGTGCGTCGATCGGTCTGTTCTCCACGTCCGGCTTCGGCATATCGCGTCCTCTTGCCGCTCTCATGGCGAATGTGGAATCGGTTGATCCTGAGATTGACGGCACAACCCTCACCGTCACGTCGCTCCAGCTTGTGGACGGGAATGTGGCGCTCACGCTCTCCGCCGATGCGGTCGATCCGCTCGCCGGCAGCACGGTGTTCGTCTCCGACGGCAAGGTCAAAGCTACGCTCGTTGTGAGGTACGCCGCCACGCTCGGTGGCGAGTGGAGGGAAATCCGCGAGCCGATTGAGTTCGAAGTGGAGGATGCATCTGCGGGAGCGGTCTTCACAAAGGCGCTTTCCGACCTTGGGCTTGATGCCTCCAAGGGATTCTTCAAGGTTGAGATAGTCCAGTGAAAGAAGGTTGCGCGATGAAAAGGCAGATTCGCAAGGTACTCGTCGTAAACGCAGGGTCGTCCTCTCTCAAGTACATGCTCTTCGACATGAAGGGCGAGAGGATGCTCTGCAAGGGATTGGTGGAGCGCATCGGCATTCCAGGCAGTCGGCTCGTCTACCAGAAGGCTGGCGGGGAGAAGATGCCCAAGGACATCTCTGCCCCTGACCACGCCGAGGCGTTGAAGGCCGTTGTCGCCGCCATCTCCGATCCGAAGGACGGCGTGATCAAGTCGCTCAAGGAAATCGATGCCATTGGTCATCGCATCCTGCATGGCGCGGAGGTGTTCAAGGATTCCGCGCTCATGGACACCAAGACGCTTGCTGCTTGTGAAAAGCTCGTCAAGTTCGGTCCGCTTCACATGCCGCCGAACCTTGGCGGCGTGAAGGCTTGCCGCAAGATATTCAAGGGCGTTCCCAATGTCGGCGTGTTCGACACCGCCTTCCATCAGACGATGCCGGACTGTGCGGCGCTGTATGCGATATCGCCTGAGTTCTACGAAAAGTTCGGCATCCGCAAGTACGGATTCCACGGCACGAGCCACAAGTTCGTCACGCTCGCCGCCGCAAAGTGGCTCAAGAAACCTCTGAAGAAGGTAAATCTCGTGACCTGCCACCTCGGCAACGGTTCGTCGATGGCTGCCGTCAAGAACGGCGAGGTCATGGATACAACGATGGGGCTTACCCCGCTTGCCGGTCTTATCATGGGGACGCGTTGCGGCGACATCGATGCCGCTGCGGTGCTTGCCATCATGAAGGAGAAGGGGCTTTCACCGGACGAGATGGATACGCTTCTCAACAAGAAGAGCGGATTCCAGGCGTTGACTGGATGTCAGGGCGGAGACTGCCGCGATATGTGCGAGAAGGCGGAGAAGGGCGACATCGCCTCTATCACCGCGCTTGAGATGTTCGGACACCGCTGTGCGCTCTATGTCGGTGGGTACAACACGCTTGTCGGCGGCGCAGACGCGATCGTGATGACGGGCGGTATCGGCGAGAACTCCACCGAGGCCCGCGCCCAGATCGTGAAGCGTCTTGGCGCGCTCGGCATCAAGCTGGACAAGGCGGCGAACGCCAAGTTGCATGGCGAACTCGGCACAATCTCGACGAAGGATTCGAAGATTCCTGTTGTCGTGATTCCGACGAACGAAGAGCTGATGATTGCGCGTGACACTGTGCGCGTGCTGAATGAAGCGAAGTGAGTTTTGTCGAGAATCGAACAACCGACAAATCGATAAATCGAAAAGCCAACATGAACGCAATTGACAAGATAATCGAAAAGGCTTCCGCCCTCAACGGCACTGTTGTGCTTCCCGAAGGCATGGATGCCCGTGTGATAACCGCAGCCTGTGCCTGTGTCGACCGCAAGATCTGCACTCCCGTCGTGCTCGGAACTGCGGAGGAGATAGCGGCGGCAGAGGCGAAGGCCGGCCTTAAGCTCGCGGATCGCGGCATCAGGACGATCGACTACACGCAGGGCGACGCCGAACTTGAGACCGCTTATCTTGAGGCCTGGAACGCGAAGGAGTCGCGCAAGCCAGCGGAGAAGCAGAAGCTCATCGATCTCGCCGGCGCCCAGAAGACGCTTCGCACCAAGCGGATTTATTTCGGTGGGATGATGGTGAAGCTTGGCCGCGTGAACGGTCTTGTCGCCGGATCGATAGCATCCACCGGCGATATGCTCAGGGCGGCGTTCCATACGCTCGGCACCCAGCCGGGCGTGAAGACGGCCTCGTCCTGCTTCATCATGGATTTGAAGGATCCGACTCCGTCTGGCGACTCTGTGCTTGCGTTCGGTGACTGTGCCGTCATTCCGGATCCGACGGCTGAACAGCTTGTGGACATCGGTCTTGCGACTGCGCAGACATACCGCGATCTCACCGGCTGCGCACCGCGTGTCGCCTACCTTTCGTTCTCCACGAAGGGCAGCGCCGCTGGTCCGCTCGTTGAGAAGGTGCAGAAGGCTGTCGAACTTGCGCGGCCGAAGTTCGAGGCGGCGGGCATTGCGATGGATGGCGAGATGCAGTTCGATGCCGCGCTCGTGCCTTCTGTCGGGCAGCTCAAGAATCCTGATGGCGTGATTCAGGGCAACGCCAACGTGTTCATCTTCCCGGATCTCCAGGCGGGCAACATCGGCTACAAGATTGCGCAGAGGCTTGGCGGCGCAAAGGCCATCGGCCCGAACCTCCAGGGTCTCGCCAAGGCGATGAATGACCTTTCACGCGGCTGCTCGGCCGAGGACATCGTCGGCACAATCTGCGTCACCCTTCTGCAGTCCGCATCCAAATAAAGTCACGATTCGCAACATGTCGGACACGAATGCCATACTTGCCTGCGCGAAGCGCGTCTTCGATGTGGAGGTCGCCGGTCTGCAGAAGACCCGCGATTCGCTCGGCGACGCCTTTATCGCGACGGTGCGGCTCATGCTCGACACGCTTGAGTCGGGCGGTCTCATAGTTGTCACGGGTGTCGGCAAAAGTCTTCATGTGGCGGAGAAGATGAGTGCCGTGTTCGCATCCACGGGAACACGCTCCATTGTCCTCAATCCTGTGCAGGCGATGCACGGCGATCTCGGCATGACCGCTCCTCGCGACATGTTGATTGCGCTTTCGTTCTCCGGAGAGTCGGACGAGATTCTGCGTCTTCTTCCGGCGATACGTCGTCATGGACTGAAGATTGTAGCGGTAACCGGCAATCCCGACTCCACGCTTGCGAAGGCGAGCGACATCACCCTTCCCGTGCCGTGCGGCGCGGAGGCCTGTCCCTTCGGTATGGCTCCCACGAATTCTGCGACGGCGACGATGGCGATGGGTGATGCACTTGCCATGTCCATGGTGGAGGCGAGGAAGTTCACGGTGGAGGAGTACGCCGGAAACCATCCCGCCGGTGCAATCGGACGCGCCCTCACCCTCAAGGCGACTGACGTCATGCGCAAGGGAGGCGACTTCGCGTTGGTCGGCCCCGCCGCGACCGTTCTGCAGTCGCTCATGGCGATGACAAAGGCGAAGTCGGGCAGCGCCGTGGTCGCCGATGCGGATGGACGTCTTCTCGGCATCTTTACGGACGGCGATTTCCGCCGCATGGTCTCGGAGCGCAGCGCGGCGGATGCCGCGACGACGCTGTCAACGCCGGTGGCGGAGGTTATGACGAAGAACCCAAAATCCATTCGCGACACGGCGTATGCCGCCGACATCGTGCGCGTGTTCGAGAAGCTGCGGATTGACGATCTGCCCGTGGTGGACGGAGACGGGCATGTGGCGGGTCTGGTTGACATCCAGGATCTGCCGAAGATGAAGGTGATTTGAGATAACGCAAAGCAAAACCGAAAGGAGACAGACCATGAACAAACTGATTGTCGTATCGATGATGGCCATGGTGACGCTTATGGCCGGAGCGCAGAGTCGCCGGAGCACCACGCGGCGCGGGGCTGTCGGCGCGGACGGCGGCGCGGCGGTTGCGCAGGGCAAGGATGCCCGTGTGCAGATTGTGCGCAAGGCCTCGCTTGGATCGGCCTGTCTGCAGTCCGCCCCTACGGCGAACGGAAGCAGCTATCTCGGCAAGGTGTTCAAAAAGCCGCGCCAGTGGATTGTGCCGGAGCTTGAATACCAGACGGCGGCGGACTGGCTTGACGAGCTTACCGTCACATGGCACGTTCTTCTCGATGCGAAGAGCGCGAAGCAGCGCGATAAACCCGCAAAGGACAAGGAACCGGTGTCGCAGTATTCCTACTACACCGTCGCTGTGCGCTACATGAATGTCCCCAAAGGAAGCCATGCCGCCAGCTGCGTCCTGCCTCCAAGCGTGCTTGAACGCTACGGCGAGCCGGTTGTCATCTCCGTGCGCATAACGAACAAGGAGGGCGATACGCTTGACGGACAGGATGAGGGCGCCTCCAACCTGAAGATGCCCGACGAATGGTGGGCAAGCGATCAGGTGTTCTCCGCCAAGGACAAGAAGGGCACACCGCTCATCACGCGCCGTCAGGGGCTTCTTGACCGTTCGAAGACGATTTTTGCGCTCATCAATCCGGACGACTACGAGATGGTCCGGCAGTAATCAGCAGACAAACCGGGATACATTATGTCCAAGATAGCAACTCTTAACATCGGAGCATCGCAGGCGGTGCTGGCCGAGTACGTCCTGAAGGGGACGGGCAGCCCCGTCCTCACGGCGTACGGCACGGCTTCGCTTGCCGGGCTTGACTGGGAGGCGGAAGGTGCGGCTGAGGCCGTACTCACTCCTGCGCTCCGCGAGGCGGCGTCCGCTGCCGGAATCAAACCTGGCCCGCTCTATCTGGCCCTCAACGGTCAGATGGTGTTTCCGCGCTTCGCAAAGTTCCCGCCCGTGCAGGGCGACAAGCTTGAGGAGCTTGTCCGCTACGAGGTGGAGCAGGAAGTTCCGTTTCCGATAGACGACATAGTCTTCGACCACCAGTTCCTTGGGCAGACCGCAGAGGGCGATTCCGCCGCGATGATCGTAGCGGCTAAGCTCGATCAGGTCACGAAGGTGACGGATGCGGTCGCGGCGGCGGGATTCACCCCAGTGCTGGTTGATGCCGGTCCCATGGCCGTGCTCAATGCGTTGCGCCGCTCCTATCCCGGACTTGAGGGCGGTACGGTCGTGCTTGACATCGGTGCGAAGACCACGTCGCTCATACTCGTCGAGGACGAGAAGATATATCTCAGGTCCATCCCTGTCGCCGGCAACGCCATAACGAAGGAGATTGCGCAGTCGTTCTCCTGCACGTTCGACGAGGCTGAGGCGCTAAAGCGCGAGCGCGGATACGTCTCGCTCGGCGGCGTTACGGAGGATGAGGACGAGATGTCCGACAGGATCTCGAAGATCGTCCGCGCCACGCTTACGCGCCTCCATGCCGAGATCCTTCGCTCTATCAACTTCTATCGTTCCCAGCAGGGCGGATCCGCTCCGCGTCGCCTGTTTCTCACGGGCGGCAGCGCGGTGCTTCCGCAGATCGACGAGTTCTTCCGCGAAACGCTGAAGATCGATGTGGATTTCCTCAATCCGTTCGGCGGCGTCACTTTCGGTCCGAAGATTGATACGAATGCGTTGGAGACGGATGCGTTCACGCTTGCGGAATCCGTAGGTCTTGCGCTTCGCGCAACCCCTGATGCATCTATCTCCATAAACCTGATGCCTCCGGCGCTTGTTGAGCAGGCGCGTACCATAAAGCGGATTCCGTTCATTGCGGTCGGCGCGGTTGCGGTTCTTGCGGCGCTGGGTCTGTACATAATGGGCGAGGTGCGCCTCAAGGCGGTAGCCGAGGCCGAGACTGCGGCGGTCGAGGATCGCAACAGCTCCCTGCGTCAACTTGAGACGAAGTTGAAGGCAGAGCAGAAGAAGGCGGACGAGGAGCTTTCCAGAAGCGATGCGTTCCAGAAGCTGATGGCATCTCGTTTCTCTGTGCTTTCCGGGCTTGCGACTGTGCGCCGCTCCCTCTTGCCGGGGATGTGGCTCACCGCCTGGGAGACCGTGCCGCCGAAAGGTGACGACGAGGATGCCTTGCCGCTTACGCGCATAACGGTGCGCGGATGGCGTGATGCGCTCTCCGAGCTGGAGGGTGCGCATCAGAAGCAGAACGCAGGCGTGAAGATGACTGCGGAGGAGATCGTTGCGGCTTCGCTCAAGACGATACGCAGCATCGTTCCCGAATCCGTCAAGGTCGCTTCGCAGAAGGACGTGAATGCAAAAGGCGTCCTCTCTGAGTTCTCCATTGAACTGTCGTTCGCTCCGCCGCCGTCGGCGAATCCGAACGCGAAGAAGCCTGTCTCCAAGAAGAAGAGGGGGTCCCGCAGATGAATCCCGACAAAGTGAAGAAAATCGGTTTCGCCCTGCTCGGCGTGTGGGCGTTGCTTGCCGCAACCTTGGGCTATTTTGCGTTTGATGCTTCAAGCACACGCACGGAGGCCGAGGAGAAGCTTCAAAGCGAGAACGATGCGTTCCGCCGCTTCAACGATGCGCCGGTCTTCCCGTCCGCCGCATCCATTGCGAGCGTGAAGTCGAACGAGGTGACGTGGGGTGCGTGGTATGATGCCGCATTCTCGCTCGCTGGACGCGGTGACAAGGAATTGCCGTCCGAATCGCCGTCAGTGTTCAAGCAGAGACTTCAGTCCACAATCCGCCGTCTTCAGTCGCTTCCCGGCGAAGTCGATGGAAAGCTTTCCGCGCCGACGTTCTTCTTCGGGTTCGACAAGTATCTGGGCGAGACTGACGCGCTCCCGCTCAAGGACGATGTGCCGGTGCTGGCTGCTCAGCTCGATTTCATCGAGAGCTTCGCCGAGGATCTTGCCGTGTCCGGAGTGAAGGAGGTCAAGGCGCTTGTGCGCCACGACCCGAAGCCAGACGCCGAGTGCGCTCGCCATCTCGACTACACCGTCACGTTCGCCACGCGCCCCGCAGGGCTTGTCAAGGTTGTGAACGCGCTTGCCGCATCGCAGCGTTTCGTGGCCGTCACCGGCTTTTCGTTCAAGGAGACCGGCGACAAGATCACTCCGCGCCTTTCGTCTGACGGCAAGAAGGATGTCGCGCAGGGTCGCGGTCGTCGCGGTCGCGGACGCGCACTGGTGGCTGAAGAGCCGAAGGTTGACGAGAGCCGCAAGGAGAACCGTCTTGTCACCGATCCTGCGGTGAACGCCGAGTTTGATGTCACCATGACGGTGAAGGTGTACGACTTCCGCACCCCTCCAGAGGATGCGGACGCCAAGGCAAAGGCAAAAAGGAAGGGGGCTAAGTGATGGCTTCCAAGGAGAATTTCTTCAAGGCGCATTGGGACTGGCTTGTCGCCGGTCTTGGAATCGCTGCGCTTATCGGTTCGGCGGCCATGTTCGTGAACACGCTCAGCGTGTCGCCTGAGGATGGCGCGGAGAGATGCCGGCAGCGTCTTCTTTCGGAGCGTCCGGCGCATGAGGGTGTGCCGCCTGCCGACATGACGCTTTTCCAGTCCGTGTTCCGCAGGGCGAAGGCGCCGCCGAAGATGGTCGAGATCGACGCAAAGAACGGCAGCTTCCTCGCAAGCTCCACACGCATCGTGTGCAAGGCTGAAAAGGATGCCGTGAAGGACGGCAAGCCGGTGAAGGGTTGTGGTCGTCCGATTCCGATCGAGGTGAAGAGCTGTCCGTTCTGCGGAGTGGTGCAGGATACCGGCATCACGAAGGAGGAGGAGAGTGTTCGCAAGATGCGCGAGTGGTCTGAACGCTATGGCGTAAACTTGAGCCTCAAGCCCGATGTCGATACGGACAAGGACGGGTTCACGGATCTTGAGGAGTACGAACACAGCGTGAAGGATGGCGTTGCGTACAATCCGAAGGACGCCGACTCCCATCCGGACTATCTTGACTTCCTCTTCGTGGATGGAGCGATGAAACAGACGTTCCTGCCGTTCTACCTGCAGACGGTTTCGCCCGTTCCCAACGGCTGGCGCTTCAACTTCCGTGATTCCACGAAGAAGAACGCCTACGGACAGGCTACGGTCTACAGCGTCCTCAAGGATGAGCCGATCGGCAAGACCGGGTTCGTCGCGGTCAAGTACGAGAAGAAGAGCGAGGAGCGGCTCGTCAAGGGTTCGAAGAATCTCAAGAAGAGCGTTGACGTCTCTACGGTTGAGCTTGTCAGGAAGAGCGACGGGAAGAAGGTCTCCGCACGAATCAACGAAAAGGTCGTTCCCATGGACAGGCAGGTCACGCTTGCCTTCCGGCTCGGTGAAGGCAAGACGTTCACCGTGAAGCCTGGCGACGAGATTGAGCTCTTCTCTCGGAAGTATTCGGTTGTCTCGCTCGGCGATGACGCGAAGAACCCGAAGGTTCGCATCAAGGACATCCTTTCGAAAACCGAGACGGTCGTCTCGGCTGACGGAAAGGTCAAGCAGTGACAAGGGTTGGCGAAAAGCAAAAATAGTGTTTGATTTTACAGAGGGGATTTTGTATGATTCACCCAATCCCCTTTAAGGAGTGGAATAGATGATGACAATTAAACGCCTTGTGGCTCCTGGTATCGTGTGTGCGGCTGTCGCCGGCGCAATGGTTGCGTTCGCACAGGATGACCTCGACAATCTTCTGAAGGACCTTGAATCGGATGGCGCAAAGCCCGCTGCCGCCGAGACGAAGAAGGAGGTCGAGCCAGCTGCAGAGCCGGTTGCGACAGAGGCTGCGACGCCCGTTGCTGAAGCTGAGGAGAAGAAGCCTGAGCCTGAGGCCGCTCCTGCCGAGGCGGCGACTGCCGCCGTCGAGGAGGCCAAGCCTGAGCCAGCTGCGGAGGCCGCTCCCGTAGAGGAGAAGAAGGAAGAGGTGGTTGAGGCTGCTCCTGCGGAGGAGAAGCCCGCTCCGGCCGCAACGGCGGAAGTCGCAAAGGCCGAAGAGGCCAAGCCCGCTGAAAAGGGTGCGTCCGAAACCGAGGTCGCCAACTTCCTTGACGATCTCGCAAAGATTCCCGGAGATGAAAAGAAGGCTGACGCAACAACCGCCAAGACGGCTGCCGCGCCCGCCGCGAAGCCGGTCGCCAAGCCGGCCAATCCGGATGACGAACTTGTCAGCGACCTCATGGCCGCCGAGTCGCTTCGCCGTCAGGCACTTGACATTCAGGCGAAGCGCGAGATCGAGGATGCGCGTGAGGCGATGTCCGACCGTGACTGGGATACCGCGCACCGCAAGTATTCTCTTGCGTTCAAGCACATGAACGACAGGGCTGACTCGCTTGCTCTCCGCAAGGAATGTGCGCAGGGCATGGCGGAGGCCCGTTATCAGGCTGGACGCCAGGCGTACCGTGAAGGGGATATGGAGACGGCCCGTGCATTCGCGCTCGATGCGCGTTCTCTTCGCCACCCTCGCGCACAGGCGTTGCTTGAAGCGATTGAGGGCGATGCCAGCACGATTGAGGAGAAGGATGTCTCCGAGATTGCGCACCGCCGCAATGACAAGGACTACAAGACGAACCGCGACGCAATCCGCCGCCGTCTCCGCCGCAGTGCGCAGTATCTCGCCGTTGCTGATCTCGACAAGGCTTTGGAGGAGTGCGAGCTTGTCATCCGCTTTGATCCGTACAACAAGGAGGCTCTTGAGCTGCGTCAGCGCATTCAGCGCCGCCGCGACGTGATTCTCGACAAGGAGCGCCACGCCACCCGCGAGGGCATGATTGCCGACGTGAGCGCCGCATGGCGTCCGGTCTATGCAGTGAACTCCCTTGAACTGCGTGGCATCGATGGCGGCACAACCCGCACCAACCTTGGCGATGACAAGGAGCGGACGATGGAGCAGCTTGTCGAGAAGCGCATGAAGGAGATGATCCTTCCCTCGATTTCGTTCCGTCCGCCGGCGACGATTGCCGATGCGGTCGAGTACTTCAAGACTGCATCTCGCGACTTCGACCGTCCTGAGATTCCGATCGACCAGCGCGGCTTCAACTTCGTGCTTGACCTCGGCAAGCAGCTTGTTGCGCAGGGTGGAGAGGTCGCAAGCGCCGACAGCGGAAACGACTTCGCAGCATCGGCGGAAAGCACTGATGCGGCTTCGTCCAACAGCCCTGACGGGATGCCGCTCATCCCGGCGATTGCGGCGAACAACGTCTCGCTTTGGGACGCCCTCAAACTCGTCTGCCGCGTCACGAAGTTCAAGTTCCAGATTCAGGAAGGCCCGGTCATCATGGTCATGCCTGAGAGCATGACGACGGAAGACCTTGTCACGCGCACCTACGATGTCACCGAGAACTTTGCCGAGCGCATGAGCGGTGCGGCTGAGGATGTGCAGGACATGAAGGGCGGCTTCGGCGGTGGAAACAAGTCGAGTGACGAAGCGTCCGCCGACGATCAGGAGACGAGCTGGAAGAAGTTCTTCTCTCTCATGGGCGTGAAGTGGGCGGAAGGTTCGAGCATCGTCTACCTGAAGACAATCGGCAAGCTCCGCGTCACGAACACGAAGGATCAGCTCGCCGTGATTGAGGCGGCTCTTGCGGGCGAACTCGGCGCCACGCCAAAGCTCATCGAGATTGAGGCCCGCTTCGTGGAAGTCGCGCAGGAAGACCTCAACTCTCTCGGCTTCGAGTGGCTTCTCAATTCCGATTACTCCCTCAGCACCGGCGGCAAGCTCGGCAAGTTGCTTGGAATCAAGGGCGGCAAGTGGGGTGATACATCTACAACGACCACGACTGTGACCCCCTCCGATCCCAATCTGCCATCATCTACGACAATCACTACGACAGATACGACAATTTGGGACAAGTCCAGCGGCGCGAATTGGTCGCGCAAGCATGGCGGCAAGCGCAATGTCGGAATCTCTGGCGATCCCTCCACGTATCAGTCCGGGATGCGCTATCTCTCAACAGATTCCAACCACATCTCCGGTGAAGGATATTCGAAGAACGACCAGTTCATGCGCGTGAATGCGTTCCTCGGAAACGCCGACCTGTCGATGATTCTGCATATGCTTTCGCAGCGCAGCGACACAGATTTGCTCTCCGCGCCTAAGGTCTTGACGGGCCCCGGCAAGGAGGCGATCATGAAGGTCGTCACGGAGTACATCTATCCTACCGAGTACGATGTGCAGCTCACGGCCTCCGGCGGTGGTTCGTCCGGTTCCTCGTCCGGCGGCGGCTCCTCCGAAATTCTTGCGGTTGTCGAGCCTGAGAACTTCACCATGCGCGAGGTCGGTGTAATACTTCAGGTCACGCCTGAACTGTCGCAGGGCGGTCAGCTCATCAATCTGCATCTCCATCCGCAGGTCGTCTCTGACCCGACATGGAAGAACTACGGTATGCGCATTCCGAAGTCCTCCAACTCGCAGTACGATACGTTCGGATCCGTTTCCTCAATCATGTCGACGCTCGTCACGAGCATCACTACGCTTGGCGGTACGCTTTCAAACGAGGAGATTGAGTCACTTCGCGGGCGTCTGGTAGATTCATCCATGACATCCATAGCGGCGATCAATTCTGGCGATACAGCCCTTTCCTACTACGATGCGCCGATGGAGCAGCCGTTCTTCAAGACGCGCTCGATTGAGACGGACATCACGATTGCGAACGGCGCCACGGTTGTCATGGGTGGTCTCATCACGGAAGAGCGCAAGTCGATGGACGACAAGATTCCGTTCCTCGGTGACATTCCGTGGGTCGGTCGCTTCTTCCGCAGCCGTTCTGAATGGAGCAACAAGCGCAACCTCCTCATCTTCGTGACGGCGCGTCTTGTTGACCCGATGGGTCGCCAGATTTCGATGGGCGTTGCCGACGATACGCCGGCGGAGGATGCGAAAGTCACTCCCGCACCTGAGAACTGATAGATTCACGGAAGTGATAAGGAGACAAGCCGACCGCGATTGCGGTCGGCTTGTCTTTTGTTTTGACATGGCGGATATTCTCGGCGCGGCGACAAGTCGAAACATAAATCGCCAACCTTGGTATTCTGCCTCTCGTAGTTTCTTCGTGAGGAAGAATACTGCAATCATGTCAAACCCACTTACGGAGACTCGTGTTCTTGAAGTTGTTTTTTTGTTTTGGTATCATAGGCGTAAAACGGTTTGAAAGGTGTATTGATGACTAACGAAGTTGCTGATGTGGCCGTATGTGTTCCAAAGGTAGTTGATGTGGCTGTGCAGGGTGTCGGGTTCTGGCAGGAACTGTGGGGGCAGGTGCTTGCATGGATATCGGAGAAGGGCGTAGGGATTGCAATCAATCTGATCGTGGCGATCCTCATACTTGTCGTCGGCATATTTGCCATCAGGTTGATCCGTGCGGCAGTCGCCAAGGCTCTCTCACGCGTGAAGAAGATGAGCAAGCTGCTCTCCGACTTCATAGTGAGCGTGGTCAGCAAAACATGCTGGGCGCTGCTTGCGCTCGTTGTGATACAGCGTCTCGGGATAAATGTAGGGCCGCTCGTCGCCGGTCTCGGAGTGACAGGATTCATAGTAGGTTTTGCCTTCCAGGAGACGCTGGGATCGTTTGCCGCAGGAATGATGATAGCCCTCAACCAGCCGTTCAAGGTTGGCGACTACGTTGTTGCCGGAGGGATTGAGGGTTCGGTGCTTGAGCTGAACATGATGGCGACGGTGTTTGCGACGGCGGACAACAAGAAGGTCATCGTTCCGAACAAGGTTGTGTGGGGCAGTGCCATCACGAACTTCTCGGCACTCGGCAAGCGCCGCGTCGATACGAGAATCAATATCGACTACGGTGCGGACATCAAGAAGGCGGTGTCTGTCGCCACAGAGGCCATCATGAAGCTTCCCGGTGTGCTGGCCGATCCGCCGCCGTCTGTCGCAGTCGCATCGCTGAACGATTCCGCTGTACAGATAAACCTTCGTCCGTGGTCGACGTGCGACGACTACTGGGATGTCTACTCCGCCACGCAGGAAGCGGTCAAAAAGGCGTTCGAGCAGAATGGCATAGCGATTCCGCTTCCGCAGATTGATGTCCACATGGTTGATTCACGCGGATGAGGAAGATGAAGCTCATGATGAAGAATTGTTGCATTAAGGTTGCGGGAGTGGCGGCTGTTGCGGCGTTTGCTGCCTTGCCGATGATGGCGGCGGACTGCGTCTCGCTGAATCTTGGAGGGCTGTGGCACGTCACGGGAAAAGGCATAGACGCCAAAGTGTCTCTTCCCGGAACGTTGGCCGATGCTCGCATCGGCGAGGAGCAGGACTACGGGAAATGGAGTCGGGTTGAGGGCATACAGGCGCGTCAGGCGCTGCGGCTCAACTGGCAGTTCGTCGGCAAGGCGACGTATGTGCGTGACGTGGAGATTCCGGCGTGCATGGCGGGGAAGGAACTTGAGCTTGTCATGGAGCGCGTGATGTGGGTGACGACGCTCAGGGTTGACGGCAAGGTTCGCGGCTCATGCGATTCTCTCGGAACGCCGCACGTGTACAGGTTCGCGCCGGGAGAGCTGTCGCCGGGGCGGCACAAGGTCGAGATCGACGTCGACAATTCCCGCCAGTACGATTTCTCCGGATGGTCGCACGGCTGGGGCCCGACGACCCAGTCTATCTGGAACGGAATCATCGGAAGATTCGAACTGAGGGAGGTGAACCCGCTGCGTTCCGCAAAGGTCTTCGCCCGCTGGCCGGCCAACGGCGCCTTTGAGATTCGTATGCCGCCCGGAGCGAAGCTCGACAAGGTGGAGGTGGATGGGCTTGCGGTCACCGGGTTCGTCCGCAAGGGAGACATCGTCAAGGTGTCGTTCGCCGGCGAGCCGGACTACTGGAGCGAATTCCATCCGCGCCTCTATGACGTGAAGATGTCGGGCGGCGGCCAGTCGTTCTGCCGCAGATTCGGCTTCCGTACGGTCTCCGCCAAGGGACACAGCCTCTACATGAACGGGAAACCGTTCTGGTTCAGGGGCAACATAGACAACTGCCAGTTCCCGCTCACGGGATATCCCGCCGTGACGAAGTCCGAATGGCTGCGCCAGATCCGCATCCAGCAGATGAACGGATGCAACGGAATGCGCACACACACCTGGACACCGCCGGAGGCGGCTTTCGAGGCGGCGGACGAGTTGGGGTTCTACATCCTTCTTGAAACCGGATACTGGTCGGACGGCAACAACATGAACCGGGCAGTCGGGCGCGGAAACAAGGCGTTGGACGAGTTCTGCCACCGTGAGCTGCGCCGTCTGCAGGATGCCTACGGCGACCATGCGTCGCTTGTCGGGCTTGGTCTCGGCAACGAACTCGGCGCCTGCGATTTCAATGTGCTTGACAGATGGATGCGCGAGGCGAAGGCACACGACAACCGCTATCTCACGCTTGCTTCCACTGCGAGGCAGGTCTGTCCGTCGGACGACTACATGACGACACATTCGTATCCCGGCGTGGGTGATGTGCGCTGCCGCCGTGCGCCGCACACGGACTGGGATTACGAGGATGTGTACTCCAAGACCGCCATCCCCACGCTTGCGCATGAGATCGGCCAGTGGCCGGTCTATCCGCTGTGGAACGAAATCGGCAAGTTCTCCGGACTGCTCCGCGCATACGACTGGATGGAGATGCGGGACAGATCCGTCTCAAACGGCACGTTCCGCTTCCAGCGCGAGTGGCACAGGGCGTCAATGAAATCAAACCGCCTGATGTACAAGGACGAGGTGGAGAGCTTCATGCGTACCCCGTCCTGCGCAGGGCTTCAGCTCCTTGACGTCCGCGACTACACCGGACAGGGCGAGGCGTGGGTCGGATGGCTGGATGCGTTCTTCGAGTCGAAGGCGGGCAACTCTGAGCTGTATGCCTTTTCAGATGTGTTCCGTCCGGTGGCGACACTTGCGCGGTTCGGGAAATACGTATGGAAGGTCGGAGAGATGTTTACGGCGCGTCTCCAGATACGGAACATGACGGAGAGCGCAATCCCGTCCGGCACGACCTTCCCGGTCTCGTTCGGCGGCGAGAGCGGTTGGGTGAAGCTGGCTCGTGCAGTTGCGCCTGGTGAACTTGGCGATGTCGGTGAAGTCTCGTATGTCATTCGTCCGTGGATGTCCAAGATGCGTCAGGAGTTCACGTTCGGGGAGAACCGTTGGCCGGTGTTCGTGATGGATGCCCCGGACGAGCCGGAGCCGGTTCCGGACGGCGTTGTGTTCACCGACGATCCGGCGGTGATGGCGAAGACGCTTGCGGATGGTGGGCGCGTGGTCTACACAGGGTTGAGCGCGGCGACAGGCAAGGGGCGCTTCGTGCCGGTGTATTGGTCGTCCGTGTTCTTCGGGGAGGACGCAAGCCGGGCATTGATGCTCGGAACGTGGTTTGATGTGGATCATGCCGTGTTCGGCGGCTTCCCGACGGAGGATTGGCAGGACTGGCAGTGGCGTGACATGACGGACGATGCGGTTGTCCATGTGCTGACTGGCCTTGTTCCCGAAAACCTTGTCCCCATGGCCATGCCTGTGTCGGACATCCACAAGTCTGAGCTTCTTGCGACAATGTTCGAGTTCCGCGTCGGATCTGGCCGCGCACTGGTCTGCGGTTATCCGATCGTGAAGGGCGATTCCGTCGAGGCGCGTCAGCTGCGCCGCAGCGTGTTCAGGTATGTCGCTTCGCCGACATTCGCGCCGACGGCGGAACTCTCGCCGTCCGGATTCGCTGCGCTTTTCGCAAAGCCGGGCGAGACTGAGGCGGCGCTGAAGGAGCGCTACCTCACGCCGTTTTCGCTCTGATGCGGCGATAGGCGGCGAACGGTAGATTTCATGTGTCCGTCCATCGTCGCGCCAACGTGCGGCGATGGACGGATGTGATAGAATATCCGCCAATGAGGAAAGCAAAGGTAAGCGGGATAGAGCGGCTGGAGCACTATCTTGTGAAGATCATCCAGCAGCCCGGCGCAGACAGAAACCAGCCTGCGCCGATTCGTGCATTGCTTGCGCTGCTGTATGCGTTCTCATGCCTTTTCCGCTTCATCGTCGCCACGCGCTACTGGTTCTACAGCCTTGGAATACTTCGCCGGTTCCCGCTTGGATGTCAGGTGATATCCATCGGGAACGTGACGGCGGGCGGAACCGGAAAGACGCCTGTGACCGAGAAGTTTGCAAGGGAGCTTGCGGCGTCCGGACGGAAGGTGGCGATCCTGTCGCGTGGCTACCGCCGCAAGGAGGCGCCGTGGTGGAAGCGCACATTCACCCAGGTGATAGATCCGCCGCTTGTCGTATCTGACGGACGGCATGTGCTGCTCGATTCTGAGACTGGGGGTGACGAGCCGTATATGCTTGCGTCCAACCTGCCAGGCGTGTGCGTGCTTGTTGACCGCAACCGGGTGAAGGCCGGGAGGTGGGCCATCAGGCGCTATGGGTGCGACACGCTTATCCTGGATGACGGTTTCCAGTACCAGAAGCTGAAGCATTCGCTTGAGATTGTGCTTGTCGACAAGACAAATCCATTCGGCAACGGACATATGCTTCCGCGTGGTGTCCTGAGAGAGCCGGCAAAGCACATCGCCCGTGCGGACGTGATCTTCCTCACGAAGTCCGACGGCGACACGGATGCCGTCGTCTCCCGTATCCGCGAACTGAACGACAGGGCGGAGATAATCGAATGTCGCCACGCGCCTCGTCTGCTCAAGGATGTGTGGAGCCGCGAGGAGCTGCCGCTCGAATGGCTCAAGGGCAAGACGCTGACAACGCTCTCCGGCATCGCCGTGCCGCAGGGGTTTGAGGATTCGCTTCGTCGTCTTGGCGCAAAGGTCATCTGGTGCGAACGGTACGCCGACCATCACCGGTATGCCACAAGCGAGATAATCTACGCCCTGAACAAGACCTCCGATCTTGGCGCGGATGCGCTGATCACCACCGAGAAGGATGCGGTGCGCTTCCCGCGCCTTGAAACTACGCCGGTTCCGTGCTACTATCTGCGCGTGGACATTGAGATATTGAAAGGCGCGGAGAACTTCACCGCTGCGGTAAACCGCATATGCCATCTCGAATCCTCAAATATGCCTTCGGTTAGATCCAAGGCATAAGAGGACGCATAGTTTTTTGCAGGATTCGCAGGTTTTGGGGTTGTTTATCTTGCCCCCATGCCCCCCCACCACCACGCACTACCACCATAGGGATCCCGTCCCCCTCTCTGCGCCTGTTGAAACATAAATCTTCGGCAATTTGTAGGATTACGTTGCGGACGAATTCTTTTCGGCGTCTGGTGCAGTTCGGTTCAGTGATTTCGGTGGCAGAAAATCATCTTCCACAATAAATCGGCAAGTCGAAAAGTACCCTTTGAATCCTCAACGCCGCCGCGTTGAGGACAGTCACCTTCTGTCCTGCATCCCCTGACAGAAATGAAGTTGGGAAAGGGGCTGCAAAAGCATCAAAAATCGCCATTCATAACTTCCAAATATAGAATAAAAAAAAAACATTTTTTCGCTTGTATGCACAATTCCGATTTGCGATAATACACGGCTCAAAAGAGAAAAGAAAAACGGAAGAGCAAACGAAAGTTATCATACAATGAAAGAAAAAGTCGGTTATGTCGCCAAAAGCGAGATTATGAAATATGCCAAGTTTAAGGTTGCTGAATTGGCTGGAAATGTGGCAAAATTGGCGGTAATGGCGGCGATTTGCAGTCTGCCTATGCTTGGGTTGTCTTCACGTGCGGCGGAGAAGGATGCACTTTACTGCGTCATAGATCTGTCCGGCGGCGCGGCTGCCAAGTCGTACCCCATCTCCTACCTCGACGCAGTTCCGACGGACGACGGATGGACGGACGAGTACAAGACGACGAAGCTCGTCCTGCGCCGCGTCGAGGCGGGGTCGTTCATCATGGGGGACGATCAGTCGGACGAATCGCATCGCGTCACGCTGACGAAGCCGTTCTACATGGGCGTCTTCGAGGTCACGCAGAAGCAGTATGAACTCGTGACCGGCACTAATCCAACCGCAAAAATAGAGGGTGATTTTCCTGCTAACCCTTATGGGGAATCTCGGCCGGTTTGCGCGTCGTGGGAAATGGTTCGCGGTTCATCCGATACGAACAATTGGCCTACCGTCACATCGGTTGACAAAGATTCGTTTGTCGGACGCATCAGGGCGAAGACGGGGTTAACAGTCGATCTTCCAACGGAGGCCCAGTGGGAGTATGCTTGCCGTGCGGGAACGGACTCGAAATACAACAATGGCGGCTCGCAGTTGAGCGATTTGGTGCTGGTGGGGCGATATTTTGCAAACAGAAGTGACGGCAAGGGCGGGTATAACTTGGCGCACACTATTGTGGGAATGTACAAACCGAACGCTTGGGGACTCTACGATATGCATGGGAATGTCGCTGAATGGTGTTTGGACTGGTACGGTGATCTTGCGTATGGGACTGATCCCATAGGTGATTCATCCGGAGAGGGACGCATTTATCGTGGCGGTCATTGGGGGCGGACTGGAAGATATTGTACATCAGCATACAGATTGATGTTGTCAGCATCTGCCATCCATACAGGCACAGGCTTTCGTCTGGCTGGAGATGTAACTGTGGCGGCGAATGGGTCAAGTGGAGAGATCTCAAGCGGACAGGTGGAATCGTTGCACATCAAGGGGCTGTCCATCAATTCTGAGCGCACTTCCACGGGGGCGGGTTCGTCAGGAGGACTTGGCACAATGGACGCTCCTGCAAATCCCGAACGAATTGTCACGTTGACGGTTGCGGTGACGATGGCGTCAGGCGATGTGAATCCCGAATCGTTTGTGGTCATGCACTCCAGCACATTGGGCGGCGAAACGGAGCGCATAGAGCCGACATCGGCAACGCTGAACGGGGACGGCACTGTGACGCTTGTCGTTTCCATTCCCGATGGCGCTTCCGGGTTCATGCGTGTGCAGACCAAGTAGCCCCCATGGCATACTGTTGCCGCTGGCGCTTTCAAGCGCAGTTTTGGCGAGCCGCCCCATCGCGGGGCGGCTTTTTGGTATAATACAACGCAATTATGAGAGATGCCATACCCGTTTTGGTGACTGCGACCAGATCCGTTGGGATTGTCGCCGTGGGTTTGTGTGTCTCTTCCGAAAGCGCCATGACAACCGCAAGGCGTTCAGGAGGCGAGGTGACGGTTTCCGTCTCTCACGGCGCGGCTGCATGGATGGCGGCATGATGGGGTTGTGAAGTTGACGGACGCGCTGAGAGAGAGGCTGAAGACCCTGCCAGACAGACCAGGCTGCTACCTTATGCGCGACGTCCGTGGAACAATCATATACATCGGCAAGGCGAAAAACCTGCGCAATCGCGTACGCAGCTATTTTCGCCCCGGCGCGAAGCACGCGCCGAAGGTCAGGTCGATGGTGCACACCGTGGCCGATTTCGAGTTCATGACGGTGAAGAACGAGGCCGAGGCTCTGCTCACAGAGGCGGCACTCATCAAGCGGTACAAGCCGCACTTCAACATACTGATGCGGGACGACAAGCGGTATCTGGCTCTGCGGGCAGATCCGACCCTCGACTTTCCGATGTTCACCACGTGCCGCATCGTCCGCGACGACGGAGCGTTCTATTTCGGACCGTTCCCGTCGGCGCCGGTCGTCCGTGCGGCGAAGGACTTTGTGGAGAAGCGCTTCGGTCTGCGCGGATGCAGATGCATAATCCCCGATGCGGAGGCGAAGAGACACTGCATGGCGGACAAGATTCGGTTCTGCACCGCGCCATGCCTTGGAAGAATATCGGCGGAGGACTACCGGGAACGCTTCAACGAAGCCTGTTCGTTCCTGCGAGGCGGACGCCCTCAGCTGATTGAAGACCTTGTGAAGGAGATGGAGTCCGCCGCAGCGGAGAGCGATTACGAAAAGGCCGCCCGGCTGCGGGATACGATAGGCGCATTGCGTGAGATGACGAAGCGGCACTTTGTTCGGAAGTCTCCGGAGGCGAGCAGACAGGACGCCATGAATGGACTGGAGGAGCTTGCAGCGGCCTTGAAGCTTCCCGCACCGCCGCACGTCATTGAGTGCGTGGACATCTCCAATCTCTTCGGAACACATTCAGTCGCATCGCTTGTGGTTGCGGTCGACGGGCTTCCAGACCGCAGATACTATCGCCATTTCAAGATCGAGACGGTAGAGGGCGCGGATGATCCGCGCAGCATGGCCGAGGTCATAAGGCGCAGATACGGCCCTGAATCGACGCTGACGGCAAAGTCGCCTCGCGCTGATCTTCTCATCTGCGACGGCGGCATTACGCAGCTCCGTGCCGTCCGTGCGGTGCTTGCGGAACTGGGCATCAACGACATCCCCACGGTTGGCCTCGCGGAGAGGATGGAGATACTTGTCACCGACGACGAGCGCGGAGACGTATGCCTGCCACGCGATTCGCAGGGGCTGTTCGTGGCTACGCGTCTGCGTGACGAGGCTCACCGTTTCGCGATCACGTACCACAGGTCGCTGCGTCAGCGGACGATCAGGGAGTCCGTTCTCGATGAGATTCCCGGAATAGGCGCGGCGAAGAAAATTGCGCTGCTGAAGCGGTTCCGTTCGACGCGGGGCATAGCGAAAGCCTCAATCGGCGAGATATCGGCGGCGGCCGGCGTGAATGCCGCCATAGCGGAGCAGGTGAAGAATGCCTGTACGGCGGTTGGAGGATGACCGACCGCAAACGACGGATGAAAACCGAAAACACAAAACAACGTAGGACAGCATGAAAGAGATAGCCTTGAGCATTTTGACGGTCGGCGGCGGACTGGGCGCATTCCTCCTCGGAATGAAGCACCTTTCGGACGGGCTTCAGGCCGTGGCCGGCGAAGAGCTGCGCCGTTTCATGGCGCTTGCGACGACGCACCGCATTGCGGGCGTCGGCACCGGAATCATATCGACGATCCTGGTGCAGTCGTCCTCCATCATCACCGTGATGCTTGTCGGTTTCGTGTCATCGGGGCTGATGTCGCTGCCGCAGGCGATAAACGCCATCATCGGCGCGAACATCGGCACCACGGCGACGGTGTGGATCGTCGCGTTTGCGCCGGATCCTCAGGTGCTTGGCCTCACCGGCATTTTCGTCGGCGGTATGCTGTACTTCTTCGACCAGTGCTTCTTCTTCCTCAAGCGCGAGACAGTCCACAACGTCGGGCTTGGCATATTGGGGCTTGGGCTTGTGTTCCTCGGAATGTACTTCATGTCCAAGGGTGTGCTGCCGATCCGGCAGAACCCGGACATACAGGCGGCGTTCACGCGGATGGGCGCGACGACGCTTGGCGAGGTAGCGCTTGTTGCGCTGGTGGCCGCAGCCTTCACCGCCGTGATACAGAGTTCCGCCGCATCGATAGCGATAGGCATGACGCTTGCGTCCCAGCGGCTGATAACGTATGAGATGGCGATAGCGATCCTCTTCGGCGCGAACATCGGCACCACGATGACGGCGTGGCTCGCCGCCATCGGCGGCACCGCCTCGGCGAAGCGCACGGCGCTCGCGCATACGCTTTCGAACGTAATCGGCTCGCTGATTTTCCTGCCGTTCGTCCTTCCGGTCTTCGTGCCGATGGGCAAGTGGATGTTCCCGAACTGGAACATGGTGACCGAAACGGCGAAAGGCCCGATGCTGCTTGGCGTAATGGCGCCGATAGCCGTCACGGATTCGATATTCTCGATACTGCGCGGCGTCCTGTTCTTCCCGATCGTGAAGCCGTTCGCCGCGCTGATCGAGAAGATCATCCCGCAGAAGGAGGAGGAGAAGCCGCATCTCTCTGCGCTCAAGCTCGGCGTTAAGCTCTCGCCGGTGATAGCCTGTGACCAGGCGCTTCTCGAAATCGCGTTCATGCGCGAATCCGACATCGATCTTCTGCAGTGCGCCCGCAGGGTCGTGGCGGGCGAATCGGACGAGAGGGACGAGCATCACATTGTCCGCAGGGAGGGCATTCTCGACAACGTCCAGCGCGAGGTAACGGAGTTTCTCGGCAGCATAATGACGAAACGACTTCCGCAGGATGTCGCGGAGCGGGCGCGTCGTCTGCTCAGGCTTACGGATGAGCTGGAGTCCATCTCCGACGAGGCGGCGCAGATACTCAAGGTCGTGAAGCGGCTGCAGAGCAAGGGACTTGAGATGTCCGACGTCTCCGTGTCGCTGCTGCTGAACGTACACGACCGCGTGTTCGCGTTCGCGGAGAAGGTGTCGCCGTGGATAAGGTCACCGCGTCCGCCGATAGACATAGAGGCGGTGCAGTCCGAGTCGCGCTCAATAGGTGCGTTCATCCGCGATTGCCGTCGCACCCAGCTTGGGCGCATCGGGCCGGACGATCCGGATTCGCCGCTGCGTGTTCTCGGCGAACTGGATATCATAAACGCATACGAGCGCGTCCGCGCATACTATCTGAACATCGCGGAAACGCTTGCGGGCGGCAAGCAGCCGTCCGGTGCCAGGAAGGACTGACGCCGGTTGCCGCAAAGTGCACCGGCATGGATCGGGTGCAGCGGATTCCCCTCCGAAGCCACCGGTGACTTGTAAGGGGTTGGCGGCAAAAAGTCCTTAGGCTGCCTTGGAAATGCGCCGTCGCACAAGATTTGATAGAATGGTGCGCATGAACAAACTCTTCTTCCTGTTGGTTCTTTTGACGTGCGGCATCTGTGGTGCGGCTGAATCCCTGCGCGACAATGCCCTTGAAATCCTGCCCCTGGGGCGCGTTCGCCCGGAAGGGGCGTTGCGCACGCGGCTCGAACGTCAGGCGGCCGGCCTGACGGGGCACGCCGAAGAACTCTATCGCGACATCGGCCAGAGCGACTGGCTGACGAACGCCGGTGGCGGCGCCGACTTCCCGAAGTGGGAGATCCGTCCGAAGTCTCCGTGGAACTACGCGCTCGTCGTGAAGGACGGGACGCTGCCGGGTGCGCGCGTCGCGGATGACGGGCGGACGATTCGCGTGCTGGCCGTCCGAACCGAGGCCGCCGGGTGGGGCTATCTGCGCGCGGATGCGCCTGGACGGGCAATCGATCCGCCGCACAGTCCC
>CAZMNN010000023.1:0-43632 GCA_964567665.1 uncultured Lentisphaeraceae bacterium | reverse complement strand
TGGCAGAACATCGCGCCCTGCCGAACTGGCCTCCGGTAGGGCGGGGCGTCCCGCCCCGCCGCCCGGCTTGGCACCGGCGATCACCCACATGGCGACGAAGAACGTGCCGAACAGAATCCGGCCGGCCATCGGCTGTTTCCTGAAGAACGCAACAAGATCACGCACTGGGCGGACGCCGTTCTCGTGCATAAACGCGACAAGCCACGCGATGGTCGCCACACCAGCGAGCGAGAGCAGGAAGGATGTCCAGATTCCCGTCAGCATGGCGTCATCTGACCGTGATGACAAAAAACGAATACCCTATATCGCAGCTGAACCATTCAGCCGAAGCGCCGGGGCCTCGACGCGTTATGCGCATCACATTCCATTTGGGCCTATACAGCCACGCCGGGACAGTTGCGGCAAGGTTGGTAAATATGTCCGCACCGTCCACCTGTGCCGAAAAGGTCTTGGGGACATAATCACGCGCCGTACGCATGTTCACCGCAAAAGTCCGGATCCCATCAGAATCTTCGGATGTCGCAGGATCTTCATAACGCATACCGGATCGGACATCCTCAACAAAATAACGTCCGTTTCGCCAACCATATAGAGCATCCGTTTCCTGAAACGCCAGCTTTCCGTCACCGTCTTCATCCGTCCCGAATGCAACCTGGATGCAATTCGACGATGTGCATTCCAGAATGAATTTGATCTCGACCTCCTTGACGTCGGTGCGACGCCCATTGAACACAATGTTTGTCGTCACCTCCGTATCGGCATACGGCGATGCCGGCATCGGAGAAACAGAGAACTGCTTCGCAAATGCGACAGACGGAAGAAGAAGCGCAGCAATCGAAACAGCCAGCGATCCTACGCAACTGAAACTAGGGGGCACCCTCGACCTTGGATGATGATTTGACATAGAAACGACCTTTGACTTGGATGCGTCCATTATACCACGACCCATGCATTACCGCCCATTTCAAAGGATCAATCTTCCGTCAAACGAAGACAGCGTTCATCGCATTGCAGGCGCGGCGTCAATTTGCGGCTGCGCTGCGGAACTCAACGCGGCGAAGAATCCGTATCTGAAGATAGGTAAATCCTATCAGCGCCACTCCGAGGAACCAAGCCATCGTCGTCGCCGTGGAGAAGCGCAGATTGTTGTACGCCTCCTTCCAGATGGCAAGCGACAGGACGTTCGTTGCATCTCCCGGTCCGCCGAACGTAAGCAGAAATATCGACCCCATGCCCTGAAACGCCGCTATGAACGCACCGACGAAGTTTATCACCATGAGCGGCATAAGCTGCGGAAACGTGATGTGGCGAAAGCGGGCGAATATCCCTGCACCATCGATCGCCGCCGCCTCGTAGTAGTCCGGCGGCAGACTGCCAAGTGCTGCGACATATATGAGCGACGACATCCCCATCCCGGCCCACACACCCGGAAGTATGCAGCACGTCATCGCCCATGCCGGATCCTGCAGCCACGCCTGCCGCCCGACGCCGAACACCGACAGCATTTGGTTCAACATTCCGCTCTCCGTAGGGTCGAACATCATCTTCCACAGCAGCATGATGACAAGGGCACTCGTAAGGTGCGGAAGAAAATAGACCGTACGGAAGAACACCTTTCCCTTCGGTATCTCTGTGAGAAGCACGGCCAGCACAACCGGCGCCGTGAATCCGAGCGCCATCGTAAGCGCCACATACTGAAGAGTACGCCCCCATGCCTTCCAGAATCCGGGATCGGACGCCACACGGATGAAATTGTCCAGTCCAGCCCATGACGCACCGCCCACAATCCTGTAATCCTGAAACGCCATCATCGCGCCCTTGATCAGCGGATAGTAACTCCACACCGCTATGCTCGCAACGGCGGGCGCGAGAAAAAGCCACGGGAGCAGCGAACGGAACGACCGCGCCGACGGCTTTTGCCCGACATCCCTGCAAGGTCTGTCATCCCGAGGACGCGAGGCGAACGCCACGCCAAACGCAACAAGCGCACAGCATATCAGCGCACCAAAAACAATGCGGGCAACCGGACGCTTCGCCTCTATGCGCGAGCGGTCGGCATCGAACATCAACCCTCTGTTCGCCTCGGCGGTGATGGACGACAGCGCGGCTCCGCAATCGAGATCCTTTCCAGAATCGCTGAGCAGCAGACCAAGAAACCGGCGGCTAACAATGTCGCTCGCCGCCTGCCAGAAACCAACATGCGGTTCCGTGACAGCCCTTATTCTGCCGGACTCAAGGGCGTCGTACATTTTCCTTATGCCGGGAGGCATCTCCGCAAGATGACGCTCAAGCCCAAGGCGCTTCAGGTCAGACGGCATACACCAGCGGGCGCGGCCCTCACGGGCGTCAGTACGCACACGTTCATCATACACGTCGTTCGATGCAAGAGCCATGAGCGCCGCCCAAACCTTGTCACGCTCCTCTTTCGGACGATGCGCAACGCTTTCCGTCATCGCATAGAAATGCTTGTGCGCCTGAAGGACAGGCTTCTGCTTACCGTCAGCCGCAGGGAACGGCATCAGCCCTATGAGGTCGGCAGGAAAGTTCAGGCGTTCCGTCAGATGCGCGACAAGATCCTCCCCGCCGAACACACACACGATGCTGCCGTTCATGAACATCTCCGCGACATCGCTGGAGACCGTCAGCACAGGAAGCCCGCGCACGAGATCCTGCCTCACAAGACGCTGCAGGAAATTTGCCACCCTCACACACTCCGGCGAGTCGAAGCAGGCCTCCCATTCATCCTCCGTCTTCGCCGACGCCTTTTTTCGCACCACATCGCCGCCAGCCGCACCCACCCACGGGAGAAAGCCCCAAGGCCTGTTTTCGATGGCGAGTGCGCGACGACCGGGTCTGCTCAATTTTCGGCACCACCGCTCAAAGTCGTCCCATGTCGCCGGCGGAGCCTCAGGATCCATTCCGCACTCTTTCACGATGTCCTTGCGATAGAGCAGACCGTAATATGACATCCCTGGCGTAGGGACGGCATATATGTGGCCGTCCCTGCTCGCCACCTCACGCCAGAGCGGAGGAGAGTTCCGCCAGCCCTCCCATTTGCCATCTATCCATTCGTCGAGCGGATACGTGAATCCCTGTTCGATGTCGTGCCGCAGTATGTGAAACCATGCCTTGTACACATCCGGCGCACTTCCGCCGGCAAGCGCAAGCATGAACTGTGCACGTCCGCCGCCTCCCGGAAGGATAAGCCCGCCCCACTGCTTCGGATGGATGTCAGGGTTCGCCTTTGCAAACGCATCCAGCGCCTTTGTCGCCGGATCCTCCTTGTGCGTCGGCCTGTAGCACATGAAAAACGTCACGTCAGTCGCAGCAGCGTTCCACGCGAGGAGCGCACACGACAGCAAAGACGCAAGTTTTCCGAATCGAGCCATATACTACAATGTGCAGAACGTCTCTGCATCGCCACGCGAGACGGCTTCAAGGAAAGCGGCAAACGGGGCGTTCCTCTCCGTTGCGCGAAAATCCACCTTGGGCGCGTCACATCCCAAATCCCGGCATATGTGACGGTATGCGAAGAACTCAAGCGTCCGTCCCATGGCGCGGCAGCTCATCGCGAAATCCGTGACAGTGCATGAAGGGACATCGGCAACCGCGTAGCAAACTATCCCCATTTCGCCAAACCTGTCGCGAAGCCGGAACACATACACGCGCTTCGCGGAATCAGCGATGAGGGCGCGGAACTCGTCCGCCGTCCGCCTGATTGTCGTGGCGTTGAACTGGTTAGTCCTGCTTGCCATCTGCGCAAGACGAGGCACGTCCGCCTCCGTCGCCAGCGACGGCGCGACCTTCAGCCCAAGCGTCCTCAGATAGTCCCCGCCAGAGAACGCCGCCTCAGCATGAATCGCCGGACGCAACGCACGAAGCACATCCTCTTCCGTCGCACCTGCATCCGCAAAATACGTCGCCTCAAGATGCTTCGCAAGATCATCCATTCCGGATTCCGCCCAACGCTCCATCTCTTCAACGACCATCACCTCCGGGAGGTGCGCCCGCATCTGACTGCGTTCGTTCCGACTGTCGTCCACGAACACAAAGCTGTCAGTCCCCACGTTCAACGTCTGCGCGGCAAGGCGCAGGTTTTCCGGCTTTGGATTCCAGCCGACACCAACATAGGCGAAGTCGTCAAGCGACAGGGGGACGTCGGCCCGCGCAAACACCTGCTCCATCGGCGACGTCCCGCCGCTTGGAGGATCGTTCTTGCTCAGCAGGACAAGCATCACGCCTTTCGCCTTCATGGCGAGCAGTCCTCTCTGGAATCCTGCATACGGAGCAACGCCATCCGGACCATCGTCGCCAACCACACCGCGCCACAGCGTATTGTCCGCGTCCACGGCAAGCACCTTTGCCGGACGAAACGGAAGCCTGAAATAGAAGTCGGAGAATGTCTTCAGCCGCTCCACATCAGAAAGGTCTATCTTTGCACCCCATCGCGCCTCAAGCTCCATGACAAGATTGAAATGACGGATGGAGTCCCAGTCGCCGCGTTCAGGGTTCAGCCCAAGCGCGTCGAGCGTTTCGCGGAACTCTCTCTCTGAAACCGCATTCACAGCTCGACCACGCCTCTCCTGAAACCGCATAGCGTCGTAGCAGCCGCAGCAGCGCTCAGCCCTGCGCCGAAACCGGCGAGCAGCACCGGGACGGGACGCCCACCATCCAGCCCGCCAATGCCTTCATCCGCCAACGCCAGCGCCGCCGAACACGAACCTGTGTTCGCATATCTTCGCCCGGCCGCAAGCCAGTTCTTGAGACCCAGGGCATCTGCAAGCTGCCGCACCATGTACATATTCGCCTGATGCGGCACGAACACCGGAGATGCATCGGCAATCACGGCGGAGCGGCGCACGAACGAATCAAGGAAGCGGCGCACCGAACCTGCAACAAACCTGAACACCCCGAACCCGTCCATCTCAATCCTGTCGCGGCAAACGAGCGTTCCCGCGCCTGAACCGTCCGTCAGAAAGCCGAACTCCCATGCGGCGTCTCCAGGCGCAAGCAGCGTCGCTGCGGCGCCATCCCCCATCACCGCCAAAGTAGCGACATCCGTTCCGTCCGTCCATGCACTCTGCACGTCGCCATCGACAAGAAGCACTTTGCGCCCGGAGGATTTCACAAGCTGAACGGCTGAGAGAAGTCCGTATATCCATCCGCTGCAGGCCATGGACAGATCATACGCCGCAACGTCCCTGCCAAGACCAAGCGCATTCTGAAGACGTGCGGAGAGCGCAGGGAACCTGTCGCGTCCGGAGAAGCTGACGGCGACAATGCCGCCGATGTCTTCCACCGAAACTCCGTCCATAGCACGTTGCGCCGCAGGGAGCATCAGATCGAATACGTCGCATCCGGCGGACGCAACGCGACGTGTGGTGAAACCGGTTGCGCGAACAATCGACTCGGCCTTCTCCCGTCCAACAAGTTCTGAAAGGACAGAAAGGTTATCCACAGCGTTTCGCGGGACGCAGCCGAACACGGCCTCGACATCTACACCGTCAATCCTCATGAGACATTGTCCTGACAGTGATTTCGTAGCCGTACTTCACGTTGCGGAAATATACGCCGCCATCCGGAAGCGTCTGCCTGACCGAATGCAGTTCGCCATCGCCATCCAAAACCATGCGCCGTCTGCCGTCCGCAGTCTCAGACACCTTGAATCCGTCATCGAGTGAACGCGAAAGCGCATCCGTAGGCAGGATGACAAGCGCGAGATCGAACATAACATATTCCGGATCGAGCATCGCCGGAATCTGAGGGACGCGCTCCCAATGCAGGACGTGCGGTCTTCTGAGCGTCAATGTCGCAAGCCTCATCTGCGGCGCAAGCAGCACTGCCGTGAACTCTTCGCCGTCACACTTAATCACACATTCGGCCGTGAACGCCTCATCCTTCCACGCCCCCTCCACGATCTGCACATCGGTGCCGCGCACATGGGCAAGCAGCGCCTCCGCAATCGCGACGTTGTCCGGCTCGTCGCACACCACCGTGGTGCTGCAGCCGCACAGGAGCGCGGCCGCCGCCGCGCCAAGGCAAATCGCTCTTATGCTCATTTCCGTTTCACGGCAGTCGCCAGGCACACCAGCGCAGAGATCGCGACGAACGCAAGCGCGGCAAGCCGGTGGCTCCAAAGCAGGAACTCCTGTCCATCGCTGCCGAACACGTGCATCATCGGCATCACGGCGGTGAACACGGTCGCCGCCGCAAGAACGAGCCACAGCGTCCAGAGAACGGCTGAAGCTACGCCGCAAGTACGATCGCCATGACGCAGAAGAGCCATTGCCGCCACAGCCCCGGCAAGCGCACCGCCAGCAACCATGTGAAGCATAAGCCACCACCACGTCATTCCGCCAAGACACCAACCCGCTATTCCGGATGCCGACAGATAAAGCACTGCAACGACGAACCCGGCGTCGACGAGCCACTTGAACGCGCCCCAGAGGAAACTTGTCGTGCCGGCGGACACTTTGGCGGCGATGCGGTTCACGGCAAGCGCGGCACCGGCCGCAGCGAACACGCAGAGCAGCGCAAACACCGCCCAAAGAACCACCTTGAACAGTGGTCGTCCAAGGAAGGCAAGATTGAACGCCGAGAAATACACCGGATCTTCGTACCCGTCGAAGAACCCGCTCTTCGCATCGTGGCAGGCGGCGCATCTGTCGGGGTCTGCGCCACGCGCCGCCCTCGCAGGACGGACATCGTGCGCAAACGCCCAGTAGACGTGATTCGTGCCGTCAACGGGGGCGCGGCGGCAAAGCTCCACTTTGCCGTCCGCATTCTTTCTTGCAAACGGCTCTTCGATGAACGGGCAGTCCGTCTCCCAATGAGCCTTGCCGTATATGCCGATCCTGTTTGCCCGCATCGTGCGAACCTGCACCACACCCTTTTCAGGCGCAACGCCCGAATGGCACACGGTGCATGAGAGCTTCTGGAAGTGGACGAGCGGGATGCCGACATGCGCCGGCTTCGGGCCGGAACCGCCCTTTTCCAGGTGGCACGAAGCGCAGCTCTTCGTCTCAACCCTGTGATCCATGCCGTTTTGATGGCAATCTATGCAGCGCATTCCGCGCTGAAGATGGACGTCACCGGCGATCTTGCAGGACGGCTCGCCAACGACCGACGCCGCGTGGCAGGAAAGGCAGTTTTCGTTCCTCGGCTTGCCGACGCGGAATGTGGCGCGACCCTTGTCGTCGAATTTCGCGGAATCGTACACAATCTTCTGCGGAACCTTGAACAGATGATCGTCAGGGTTCTCGGCGACAAACGAATCCCATGCAGGATCGAGCCTTGAGTTCATCCCCTCCACGCGGGCGAGGCCTGACGCGGCGAGCGCCGCGCCGCTCCAGTTCTCCCGCATAGTCTGCTTCGCCCATTCGCTCACGTCGTAATCGTCCTGCGAATGGCAGGCCAGGCAGTTCATCTCCAGAGGACCGGTCACGAACCAGCGCTGACGGTCTCCCGCCTCCTCGGACATCGCCGCCGGACACGTTCCCAATCCGCCGCCGGGAAACGCATAGCCGAACGTACGCACCCATTCCCACGCGGTAAGTCCACCGCGATCCGCAAGTGTCACAGTGCGGCAGACCCCATTCGTGGAGCACAGGAACCATGGTTCGCGGTTCACCGTGTTCGCAACGTCGTTCGTTCCGCCGGAGCGGAAATGCGAACCGCCCGACATCTTGGCGACGTCATGGCACTGTCCGCACGTCTTCTCCTGGGACATGGCGGACGGCAGACGGGACATTGCGGAGATCTTGTCCCCATCACGATCGACCGGCGCAAAGCGATGCACCGGCACTGTCCTGCCTCCGTTGAAATCGCCGGCCGAAGACGCAAGCGCAGCCACAGCCGCAAACGCCAGCACCGCAAGGTTTCTCATGTCGCAAGTCATTGATGTATGTCCGTTTGTGTTTTGACGCATCGGTGGCGGCGGATGCGCCATCGTCTACTTGAAATCGTTCCTGAAATCCGCGACGGACTTGCGGGAACGCGCCTTCATGAACATCCTGAGCGGTGCGCCCTCAAGTCCGAACCGCGCCCGTATCGCCTTCTCGATGTACGATCTGTAGGCCGGGACGACCAGCTTGGGATCGTTCACGAAAAGGCGGATGGTCAGCGGATCTGTTCCAACCTGCAGTCCGTAGTACACCTTCAGGCGTTTGCCGTTGCGCATGGGCGCAAGCGTCTTCTTCGTCGCAACCTCGATTGTGCGGTTGAGGACGCCCGTGGGCATCTGTGTCTTCACGCTCGACGCCACCGCGTCTATCGCGTCAACCGTTCTGCGGATGTTGTATCCCGATTTCGCGGAGCAGTAGACTATCGGTGCGAACGACAGAAACGGCATCATCTGGCGTATCACGTCTGTCGCATCCTTCTCGGACATCCCCTTCTCGACGGCGAGATCCCATTTGTTCATCAGAATCACGCAGGCCTTCTGCGCATCGATTATCTTGCCCGCAATGCGCATATCCTGGCGCGTTGGGCCTATCTCCGACTCCATCGTGAGCAGAACGACATCCGCCTCCTCGATGGCCTTCTCGCTGCGGAACAGCGAGAAGTTGTCCACGCTTGTCTTGGACATCTGAGTGTGGCTCTTCATGCCGGCCGTATCGACAAGCGTGTAGTGCCGGGCCGTCGGCCCCTCGCCGATCGTGAACGGGACGTCAACGGCGTCGCGGGTTGTGCCTGGAATGTCTGATACGATGACGCGCTCGGCGTTCAGCAGACGGTTGATGTACGAACTCTTGCCTGCGTTCGGACGCCCCACAACGGCCACGCGGAGGGGCTTCGCCGCCGTCGTCTCCTCCTGCGGCGGCAATGCGCCCACGACACGCTCCATGAGCGACGTCATGCCGCGCCCGTGCTCTGCGGACACGGGGAACACCTCCATGCCGAAACGGGCAAAGTCGTCAGCCCGGTAGTCGTCCTCCGGACGGTCGCACTTGTTCGCGGCTATCACGGTCGGGCATCCGGACTCGCGCACACGCTTCAGCACCTCCTCGTCGAGCGGCGTTATGCCGCTGCGCACGTCCACGACGACAACGCAGAAATCAGAATCGCCGACGGCAAGCGCGGCCTGTGCGCGTGTCTCCTCGGACAGCGGATCCTGCGAACCGGGCGTCTTGTCGAACGCAATGCCGCCGGTGTCAACGAGCATGAACCGCTTGTCGAGCGCCGTCACCTCGCGCGCAACGCGATCCCGCGTCACGCCGGGCTGGTCAAACACTATCGCAATGCGTTCCCGCGCAATGCGGTTGAAGAGCGCGGACTTGCCTACGTTCGGACGCCCCACTATCGAAACTGTCGCCATATTCTCCTACCAGACTATCTCTTCCGCCCTGAAGACAGGGCCGTTCACGCAGCAACGCGCATTCCACTCCTCGCCGTTCGGCCTTTTCAGCCGCTGCACACAGGCGAAGCAGGCTCCTACTCCGCAGACCATGTGGCGATCCATGGATATCCATCCCTTCGCCCCGGTCGCGAGCGCCCGCTGTGCGACAGCCTTCAAAAGCCCATCCGGGCCGCAGGTAAAAAGCTCGAAGCCGCGCTCTGCCTTGCGCAGCTCGACAAGCGCCTCATCGAGAGGCTGCGTGACAAAACCCTTCGCGCCCTCCGAACCGTCGTTCGTGGCGGTGCGCACGTCAACGCCAAGATCGCGGAATCTGTCGACCTCCAGCAGATCGGACTTTGTGCGTCCACCGACGAAAAGGATCGGGCGTTCAGCAGTCCCCTGGCGCATCATGCGCCGCGCAAGGAAATAGAGAGGCGCAACGCCGTAGCCGCCGCCCACGAGCAGCGGCGTACCGGCGCATTCCACCGGAAATCCATATCCGAGCGAACCGATGACTTCAATCTCCGAACCTTCCGGGGCATTCGACAGCGCAACGGTGCCCCGCCCGACAATCTTGTACAGCACCGTCACCGTGCCGCCCGTACCGTCTTCATGGCGCGGCTCAGCGTCAAACACCGAAAACGGACGGCGCAGCGCCGACGCCTCGAGGCCCGGCACTCTTACGTGCACAAACTGCCCCGGCACGACGGTTGCGGCTATCTGCGGCGCATCAAGCACCAGCATCCTGTATCCGGGTGCGGCATCTCGGTGGGCGGCGATTGTGCATCTCTCGTTTATGGCCATTGCTCTCTCCTGACAAAATCCGTCGGCAATTATACCATAAACAATTCCGCCGACCGCACTTTATGCCAAGGCGATGGACTTCTCCGACTCCCACAGCCCATGTATGTTGCAGTAGGACGTGGCGTGGAGCGCACCCGGTTTGTTGACCGCAACCGAAACCGTCACGGACGGCGCGGACTGCACCTGGACTGGCGCAGCCGGATCCGTCTGGTGCGCCGAGAACAAGTAGCGGCCAAGCTCGATGGAGAGCTTCGACCCTTCCGGCACAAAGTGCAGCGCAATCCAGCCTATGTGGTGCGCCAGCGTGTTCGGATGCGGGATCTCGCTTCCGACAGTGACAGCGACCGTGAACGGTTCACCTGCCTTCACGGAATCCGCACACGCAATCACCGGGACGTGCTTCTCCGTCTTGAAATCCGCCGTCTTAACAAAGTCTGCCAGCATAGCAACCTTCCTTTCCTTAGTTTGCGCAGGGCGCACCCCGCAAAGTTACCTTGTAGTCGAACTGCCGTGCATTATACCACAGGTGGGCGGGCGGAACGTGAAGATGTTCGTCAGTCTATTTTTCGGCCTCATCCATGAGCGCACCGAGTTTCGCCATGAGAAACAGCAGGAAAGGGCTGCTGACGGCAAAAAGCCAATTCAATGCGATGACAGACGCCGAATCGACAATCCATATCGCCGACACGCAAGTACCATTGAAACCTTCCCACCAATATGCCTTTCCGGCCGAAAACAACGTCTGAGTGCGCAACGCCACATATACAAAGACGCTTGAATACAGGCACGAAAAAACGAATGCGACAACCTTATCCGCCATGCTTCCATGACGGCTGCGAAAAGATTCGATTGATACCGTCAGAAACAATGCAATCGCCAGAATCTGCGTCAGCACTGCGGAAAGAAAGACTCCGCCCTGCACCATCAGCCTTTCTCCAAGACCGTCGGCGAAACCGTATTTCTCAACGCACGCATCCATCCACACGCCAAGCAGCCTGACAAGTCCAAACACCACCAGATAGATTGCCGTCGCAATTGCCGTCTTGACGCATATTTTCATTGATTCATCCCTCTGCCCATTTTTCGTGCAGACACCCCGATCAACGGCAGGTGACGATGCCAAATCATCTCAAGACGCAGAAGCCGCTGCGTACAGCACTTCAAAATTGGCCATTTCAAAAACCAGCAAAATTCCTCCGCTGACTATGGCATCGCAAATCCATACCTTTTTCCCCGCCGGAAGAAAAGACATCAGCGAACGATAGCACAACTGTGCGAACAGCAACATGAAAATCAAACCGCTTTGCGGATTGATGAATGCCATCCGCCCGTTGAGCAAGGCAAAAAAATCCCTCGTGCATCCGCAAAGCACGCACTCTCGCCCACAAAGCGCCCGCAGACCGCACACACCCAACTCAAATCTATACGACACCGCGATCAACGCACACAATACGCCTCCCACGAGAATGAGCATCCGATTGACAAACCGGTATACCGAAGTCCCGTGGGAGGCATCATTGTGGCCTTGATCCATATGCCTTATGAACAGTTTTACTTACAGGCTCTTCAACGCATTGCCAAATTCAACGTAGAAAGCACTTCCCCGGAGAAATTCGACAATTCATCCGCACTTTCCGCCACAGCTCCAATCACCAGACACCAATATCCGGCAACACACGTACCGACGATTGATGTGACAAATCCCGCAATGGCCATCCCCTTGCCACTTCCTGTCTTGGCGGCATTCTTCATGGCCTTGCGACCCAAAACAATGCCTGGAATGGTGATAAACAGTGCGTATGCCCCAAAACAGGGGACAAACGACAGCACAAGTCCCACGATTCCCAACACCATTGACGCTACACCCATTTTCTACTCCTTTTTTTCTTTGTTTGTGTTTTGTTTGTTTACAATCTTCGGGAACATCCCAAAGAAATCCAAGCAATTTCCAGCGACTAAGGTTTAATGCACCTTTAAGCACACCCACTTCGATACCGTTGCCGCTGCTTCCGCAAAGTGCACATCTACGTTCTTCATTTCTGCCGCATTTCTGATTTTCTCATAAATGCGCGTATTGTACAAAATACCCCCCCCCCCCCCGTCAAGTACAAATTATATTTTCTTTTGAATGTAGCGCTTGGCGAGTTCCATCGCAATGGCGAACACCGTAGACAGTTTATGTATCTCTGTCTGCTTTTGAATCACGGCAAGAGATAATCTACCGAACATAAAAATGTGTCGGATTTCAAGAGCGGATTGATAGATATTCCGGCCGCCCTTTTGCCTGTTTGGACGCATCGACATGTCGATGCGTGCGGAGGACCTACTTGCCTTTCTGCATAGACAACGCCTTCTTGAGGAGTTCCGCATCAATTCGCTCCCCCTCCTGCAGCGTTTTTGCCGTATACATTCTATAATTCTGCGGAAGCTCAAAGTTAGAATCCGCCACTGGGCCGTCTATTTTCCAATCGTGGAATGTCTGCCGCTTCACAAGCCGACCACAGTCAGAATAGAGAACGACCTCATTCAGAAGCATATTTTCCTTGTCAACTACATATTCCATCACGGCAGGAACCATATCGCGTGTGATGACCTTTCCAAAGGTATCCTTCAGCCCATTGAACCACTCCGTAACTTCTTCAGGCGTACAGGCATAGCGTATCGTGCAGACCTTTTCACCATCCTTGAGCAATTCGACTCGGCCTTTTGAAAAGAAAAGTTTTGCTACCAAGGTAGTTGCCTTTTTCTCAAGGAACTGCATCCTTACCATCACATCTCCACAACCCGTCGGAAAATTGTACAGCTTGTTTCTGTTCATCACCTGTATGAACGGCTGCACATTTCTGTCGACCGCATGGACTTCCTGGCGAAACGACAGGACATCCTTAGTCAGTTGCTTGGATATAAGCCTTGTTTCTATTTTCTGACCCTTGACCTCTTCACGCACCTTCACGCACAGGGTCTTCGCAGACAAAACCCTGTTCTGCACCTTTGTCAGGATGTTAGTGGCGTCACAGGACTGCCCCCCCCCCCTTGCGCCACCATTCCGCAAAGCGTAAAAACGAATGCCACAACCAATCTGCCTGTCTTCATAACCCTTCTCCTTTTCAAATAGAAGTTATGCGAGGAATTATACTCCAAACGAATTCAGGAAACAAATCTTTTAACGTTCTGCAACACCGGAAGTCTGCGCATCCTGCCCGCAGATCTTCGGCGCAGACGTCTCCTTGAATCCGGGCGGCAGCGTACGCAGCCTTGCGGCAATCGTTCGGGCCAGACGCAGATGTCCGAGACCGTTCGGATGAAGGTTGTCCTTGCCGTTCTCGCCGCCGTCGCGGAAATACTTGGCGTAGGCGGGATCGGCCGGATAGAGTCCGCTGTCGCGATAGAGATCGATGAGCGGCACCGACCACACGTCAGCCGCTTCGCGAATGACGGCGACATAATCCTCAATGTAAAGGCCAAGCGCGTTGGGAACGCTCTCCGGCGGCTGCACGTTCGTCTCGCCGAACGTGGCGTAGCCGCGATGCAGAGGCGTCATCAAAACTATCTGCTGATCCGTAAAATTCCGCTTGAGGTACTCCATCACGGTGTTGATCCGTCCGCGAAACGTCTTCATGCCTTTCGCAAAACGCCGCCTCGGCATCCGCGCCGTCACGCCGTTCCTGTTTACGTCCTCTTCCGCCACGTCATACCACTCCCCGATCGGAACGCTCGCATTGTAGTCGTTTGTGCCGAGGAAGATGAGAATCGCATCCGGCGAATTTCCCATTTCCTCCTTCATCTTCTGCGTAAGGGGATAGATGCGATCCCACTGATACCCGTTCACCGCATACACATGAGGCTCGATTCCATGAAGTTCCTGGAGATACTTCCAGTAGACGCTGTGTCCGCAACTCTTCACCTGCGCCGGATCAGTGACAGAATCGCCGAAGTAAACCACCTTCTTTCCGCTCCACGGATGCGGCTCCACTGAGGCATACGCACACAGCGGCGCAACCGCAGCCGCAACCAGCAAACCTTTAAACGACATCTTCACTTCTCCTTTTCTTGGTTATCCACTGACAGAATGAAACGGACAGACGGTGCATCCGGAGACAGCACCTTGACCGATTCCGAAACACGATATCCCGGAATCCACAGCACCTCTCCCGTATCCGCATCTGCGACTATCGGCACGGAACGCCGCACGTCCGACGGCACTTTTGCCGTCACGAAGATGTCCTGCAGCTTACGGCGGTGCGGGAATCCGCATGGACGCATCCAATCTCCCGGACTCCACCTCCGTACCTCCATCGAACGCCCTCGAAGCGCATCAGCATCAAACGAGGCGCTGGCCGGCAACCGACCAATCCCTGGCGCAGTCCGCTCAAACCCAACCGTCTCGCCGATCTCAAGGACATACCGGACCTGTTCGCCGACATCGCGGCGATTCGAGCCATCCTCCACCGACGGCGCATCAACCACCGGCCTTTGCGCATGGAGCGCACCTCCGCAGCACTCGCGAAGATATCCGGCGCTGCGGCAGATGTGCGCCACGATGTCAGGATCCAGCTCCCGCTCAAGAAACGGCAGGATAACGTGGCGCACCTTGTTCCGGAGAATGGATGTGTCGGCGTTGGTGGCATCCTCTCGCCAGGACATTCCGCGTTCCGTCAGAAACCTCCGGAGATCGCATCCGCGCACGTTGAGAAGCGGACGTATGAACACGATTCCGTCAACAAAGCTCACCGGCTTGAGTCCAGCAAGCCCGTCTGCGCCCGATGACCTCTTCAACCGCATGATGAACGTCTCCGCAACATCATCCATGTGGTGTCCGGTGGCTATGCAGTCAAGATGATGGCGCTTCATCGCATTCGCAAAAAAGCCGAGACGCACACGACGCGCCGCCATCTCCACCGATTCGCCCTTGCGTCGCACGACTTTGGCCCTGAACCCATGGAACGGCAGACCGAAATCACAGGCGAGCTTCCGCACAAACGCTGCGTCCTCCGGAGATTCCCTGCGCAGTCCATGATCCACATGCAGCACCACCGCATCGAATCCATGGGATTCCCGCAACTGCGCCATCAGCACAAGCAGCGCAGTTGAATCGGCTCCGCCTGAGACCGCAAGTCCAACCCTTAAACGCTCACCCGGCATCGGAAATCTCCGCGTTCTCCCGTTTCACGCCATACTGACTACTGCCGCCCCCCCTGTATGAGCGTCTGCACGGCATCGTATATCCTGTGCGCGATGTAGGAGTTGTTCATTGTGTAGAGGTGGATTCCATCAACTCCGCCCGCAACGAGATCCGCGACCTGGTCTACGGCGTACGCAATCCCGGCATCGCGCAAGGCTGTGGGATTGTCGCCGTACTTCTCAAGGACGCGCATGAACTTTCTGGGAAGCTCTATCCCGCACAGCTTGACCATCCGCTCTATCTGCCTTTTGTTGGTTACAGGCATTATGCCGGCCTCGATCGGAATGTCAATGCCGGCTATCCTCGCCTTTTCCATGAAATCGAAGAAGAACCTGTTGTCGAGCGACAGCTGCGAAATCAGGTGGTTCACCCCGCAGTCCACCTTGTGCTTCAGCCATTTCAGGTCATCGATAGCATTCCGGCTTTCGGGATGAACCTCAGGATAGCACGCCGCGATGACGTTGCAGTCGTACCTCTCGCGGATGAACGACACCAGGTCGCTGGCGTGAAGGAAGTCTCCCGGCGGCACTTCGCCCTCCGGACGGTCGCCGCGCAACGCCAGCACGTTCTCTATTCCGTTCCGGCGCATACTGTCGAGGATCTCCACCGCAAGCTCCTTCGTGAGGCTGATGCAGGGTAGATGCGCAACACTTTCAACTCCGTATTTGCTTTTTATGTCGGATGCGATCTGTATCGTCTTGCACCCGTTCTTTCCGCCGCCCGCGCCATACGTAACGCTTATGAAATCAGGGCTGATGTCGGTCAACTGCTCAAGCGTACGGTATATCACGCTTTCGTCAGCATCGGGTTTAGGCGGAAAAATCTCAAGGGAAAATACGGTTCCCTTGGCAAACATCTCGGCGGTTTTCATTCTATGCCTTTAGATACTTCGTTCTATCTTCTTCATTCGGTATAAACGCGCATATTTTACCACATACGCCGCATTGCCGCCATAAGCACCGCCAAAATTCGGCAAAATGCGCTACCGTTCGACAAATCCAAGAACACCGCAGCCGTCGCCTACATAGAACGAACCCGCAATCGCCCTGTGCACATAATCCTTCGCGCCCCGTACGGCGTCCGCAAGGCTGCGGCCTGTCGCAAGCTCCGCCGCAATCGCTGCGGAGAGGGAGCATCCCGTGCCATGTGTCGAGACGGGAGAGGCAATCCACGGCATCGTCACGGAGAGAAACGTTGCGCCGTCATAAAGCGTATCTTCCGCCTCAACCAGATCGCCGACGGCGTGTCCGCCCTTCACGAGAACCGCACATCCACATTCGCCATGGATGCGCTTTGCCGCCTCCTGCACATCCGCCCGGCAGCCGATGCCGATGCCGGAAAGAGCCGCGGCCTCAGGGATGTTCGGGGTGACGACAGTCGCAAGCGGCAGAAGGTTCTTCACGAACACCTCCACCGCACTTTCCGCCATTAGCCTGGCGCCGCTTGTCGCAATCATCACCGGATCGACGACCTTGGCGATACCCGGATGCGCCGCAAGACATCCTGCCACCACTTCAACCGCCGCCGGATCGGCAATCATTCCGGTCTTCAACGCCGCCACCGAATACGTACCGAGCACGGCGTCAAGCTGCGCAGCGATGAATCCGGGCGGCACTGCGTGGATGGCGGACACTCCGCCCGGATTCTGCGCCGTAAGCGCAGTGAACACGGTGCAGCCGTGCAGACCATAGGCATGGAACGCCCTTAGGTCGGCCTGTACGCCGGCATTGCCGCCGGAATCGCTGCCGGCGACAGTCAGGCAGCACGGCTTCACCGGCGGCTTCACTTGCCGCAGACTTCCTTGAACACGGGAAGAATCGCGTCGAACCAGATCTTGTACCCCTTCTCGTTCGGATGAAGCAGATCGTTCATCACTTCCTTGGAGAGCGTTCCGTCGGCGCCGAGGAAGTTCTTGTTGAAATCGAGCCAAAGCACGGTCTTGCCGTCCGCAAGCGGCTTGATGAGCGCATTGACCTTTTCGTTTGCGACGCGACGCGCATCCTGCGCCGTCGCGCCACGCGGGAAGATCGGCATGAGCGCTATCTTCGACTCCGGATGCTTCGCCTTTATCCCCTCAACGACGCGCTTCACGCCCGCCGCGACTGCGGCAGGGTTGCGGTCATCGTTGTTCGTGCCGATCATCACGGTGAAGAGCTTTGCCTTGTAGCCTTCAAGCTCGCCGTTCTCCATGCGCCATATCACGTTTTCGGTGCGATCGCCGCCGTAGCCGAGATTCAGGATGCGGTACGTCTTCTTCAGTTCAGCAAAGAGCTGACGGCCTTCGCCGCCATCGCGCTCCCAGCGGTGCGTAATGGAATCGCCAACCATCACGACATCATACTCGGCGCCTTTGCCGTCCACGATCGCGTTGCGCTTTTCAAGGCAGCGCGTCGCCCACCATCCGCCGGTGAAGGAACACGCCACAGGCTGTGCGGCGAGCGGCTCGTCGTAGACGTAGCCACGCGCACAGGCCGGCCAGACGGACGGGATGCACTCGTCCGGCTTCGCCTCAAGCACGGCGTCGATGAGCGGAATCACCGCACTCGCCCAGATTTCGTAGCCGCGTCCGTTTGGATGCAGCTGATCTGGGAACAGCTCACGGCTGAGCCGTCCCTGCGCATCAAGGTACCTGTCGGAGAAGTCGCACCAGATCACGCGCTTGCCGTCCGCAAACTTGGATATCTCCTTGTTGACCACGTCATTGCGCCGCCGTCCTGAATCGGACGGATTGGCGCCACGCGGAAATATCGCCGTGAGTATCGTACGCGCATTCGGCTGCTTCTCCGCGATGACGTCGAGAATCTTGCGTATGCCCATGATCGTATCGACGGGCGGCTCATCCTTGAAGGAGAAATGCCCGGAGTTGTTCGTGCCGATCATCAGAAGGATGCACTTCGCCTCGTAGCCGTCAAGCTCACGTCCTTCGGTCAGACGCCAAAGCACATGCTCCGTGCGGTCTGCGCTGATTCCGAGGTTGAGCGCCTTGTACTTGCCGGATGCAAAATACCGGTTCCACTGAACCTCGCCGCGGCTCTCCCAAAAATGGGTGATTGAATCGCCGATGAAGACGACCTTGGCGCCGCCGTTCTTGATGTTCTGCATCATTCCTGCATGGCGTTTCATCTGCCAGCAGTTCGGATCGCCGTCCCAGGCGGTTGGCGTGACCGCACGTATGGCGGCGAACGCAGAGGTAAAAGAAAGGGCGCAGGCGCCCGCAAGGATGAATCTGCTCGTTTTCATGTCCACGATTATATCACAACCTCATCGGCGCAGATCGCGCCGCTTCTCCTACCGGCAACCTGGTCACTTTCCAGACCCGAACATGCTCGAATCGAAATTGAAAAAGATGAACGCCGGAAGGAATCCCGTTTCGTTCACGCAGATAAGTCCGAGCTGAAGCGACGCACTCTTTGCGCTGTTCAGGAACGCAACCTGGCATCCGTTGCGGACGGTATCTGCCCCGTTGTACCCGATCGCCACCTGCGCACCGCTCTTCACTTCGCTGGCCTTGTTCAGGCAGAGCGACACCTGCGATCCGGTGATGCTCTTCACCTCCGAAGCCAGACCAAGCGCAGCACCGCGCATCTCCTTTGCGGAATGTTCCGCAGGGGCGCCAATCCACCAGCTCCATATGCACTCCGCATTCGCCGCCAGACCAGCCATCACCGCAATTGCCAACACGAACTTTTTCATCTCATCTGCTCCTTGTTTTAGCTTGAGGTTGCACCGATGCACTGCGCTCAGCACCCGTGTGCGCCTTTGCTCCGGTCTTCCTCCGATTTTGTTTGCGCCGCTAATTTTAGCAGAGTGCCTGTCAGCTTGCAATGCATGGCGAAACGGCGCGGCGAATTGCACCGTCAGCCGAAGATAAGCGCCTGAAGCTTCGCATACGCCCTTCCCGAATCCATCGAGGCGTATGCGCATCCCAGCCCCTCCTCAATCGAATCCGCCTTGCCGCCGGCAAGTATCGCTGCGGCGGCGTTGAGGGCCGCAGCGTCCCGTCTGACGCCACGATCCTTTCCGGAAATGATGTCCAGCGCAATCCGCGCATTCTCCGCCGGGTCGCCGCCGCGAATCGCCTCCACCGGACTGAATGCTCCAAAGACCTTCTTCGGATCAAACACGTATTCCTTCACACCACCATCCTTGCCAAGCTCGGCAACCTGCGATGTGCCGGCAAGACCAAGCTCATCAAGGCCGTTCGGGCCGCAGAAGACGACAGCCTTCTTCACGCCGAGCGCCTTCAGCGTCTCGACATACAGCGAAATCACGTCGGGCGCATACACTCCGAGCGCATAACGCTTCACTCCGGCAGGATTGGAGAGCGGACCGAGAAGATTGAAGATCGTCCGGAACGGCAAAGCCTTGCGCACCGGTGCGGCGTACATCATCGCCGGATGGCAGCGGTTGGCGAAAAGAAAACCTATGCCGTTCTCCCTGATTGAACGTTCGACCTCCGGCAGAGGCTTCATCAGATTGTAGCCCAGCGCGGCAAGGCAGTCCGCCGATCCGCTTTTCGACGTCGCCGCACGGTTGCCGTGCTTTGCGATTGTCACTCCCGCCCCGGCGGCTATGATTGCAGCCGTCGTGGACACGTTGAAGGTGCAGAATCCATCGCCGCCCGTGCCGACGATATCCACGGCGTCATCCGGCACGTTCACACGAAGGCATACATCGCGCATCGCCCGCACGGCCCCAGTCACCTCCGCGACGTTTGGCCTGTTCATCTGCATCGCGGTGAGCAGCGACGCCAGAACGGCTTCGCTCACGACCTCTCCGTTCATGATTTCGCGGAACGTGGCGAACGCCTCCGCCTCAGTGAGATGGCGACCGGATTGCGCCTTGACCAAAGACTGCACGATCATGCCTGCACCTCCCTTGCCATGACAAGGAAGTTGCGCATCTGCCGCATCCCGTCCGGCGTTCCGATCGATTCCGGATGGTACTGCACGGACTCGATCGGCAGCGTCCTGTGCCTCAGTCCCATGATCTCCCCGTCTTCCGCCTCCGCCGATATCTCAAGGCATTCCGGCAGCGTATCGCGCTCAACGGCAAGCGAATGATAGCGCATCGCCTCGAATCCCTGCGGCATCCCCGCGAATATGCCGCGTCCGTCGTGCCGGATGCGGCTTGTCTTTCCGTGCATCAGCCTCTTGGCGTGGACGATCCTGCCGCCGAACGCCTGCGCTATCGCCTGATGCCCAAGGCATACGCCAAGCAGAGGAATCCGTCCGGCAAATGCGCCGACCGCCGCAAGCGTGACGCCGGCGGAATCCGGATTGCCGGGGCCGGGCGACAGCACCAGTGCGGACGGCGACAGGGCGAGGATGCCGTCGATGTCCGTCTCGTCGTTGCGGACGACCCGCATATCCGCACCGAGTTCCCGGAACGCCTGCACAAGGTTGTACGTGAATGAATCGTAGTTGTCAATCATCAGAATCATGATGTCTCTCCTTTGCATTTCCCGTTCAAAGCGTTTCAGCGAAGCGAACCGCCTCAAACACAGCCTTTGACTTGTTTATCGTCTCCTGATACTCCTTTGCCGGATCAGAATCGGCAACAATGCCGGCTCCCGCCCGCATCGTGAGTGTGCGCCCGCTCTTCACGAGCGTACGGATGATTATCGCGAAGTCCATGTCGCCCGTGTTGCTGAAGTACCCGGCCGCGCCGCCGTATGCGCCGCGAGGCGACTTCTCGTACTCGGCTATCAACTCCATGGCGCGAACCTTCGGCGCACCTGTGAGCGTGCCGGCCGGGAACGCCGCACGGAGAAGATCGAAACCGTCCTTGCCGTCGGCAAGCCGCCCTTCAACCTCCGACACAAGATGCATCACGTGCGAATACCGTTCAACGTGCGCAAACGACGCCACCTTCACGCTCCCTGTTTCTGAGACCCTGCCGAGATCGTTGCGTCCGAGATCGACAAGCATCACATGTTCGGCGTTCTCCTTTACATCCGATATCAATTCCCTTTCGTTGGCGGCATCCGCCTCTGGCGTTGCGCCTCTCGGACGCGTCCCTGCGATCGGGCACGTGGTGCATCTGCGCCCTTCGAGCTTCACAAGCTCCTCCGGCGACGACCCTATCAGCGTACGCTCGCCTATCTTCATGTAGATGTTGTACGGCGAAGGATTCACCATGCGAAGTGCACGGTAGAGCGATACGGAATCCGCATCAGACTCCTTCGTGAACTTTTGCGACGGAACGATCTGGATGCACTCTCCGTTCAGGATGTCTCTCTTGCACCTCGCCACAATGCCGGCAAATTCGTCTGCGGTCATCTCAGGCACGAAGTCCCCGGAATGTCCGAAAGTGCGCGGACGCACAGCGCTCCGTTCACGTAGAAACAGACGTGCATGGATTTCGTCTATCCTCTCGCGCCCGCGCCGGTAGGCATCCGGCCTGTTCGCATCCACACAGGCTATGATTGTCACCGTGCGGCGCAGATTGTCGAACACAAGCACCGTGTCCGTAAGCATGAACGCGGCGGCCGGAGCGTCCGCCTCAGGCGCGAGCCGCACACGCGGCTCGAAACCGGAGACCGCGTCGTAGGCGAGATATCCGATCGCCCCGCCCTGAAGCGGCGGAAGCGACGGATCTGTGCGGAAATCACGCGCACCGAGAATGCGGCGGAGAGCCGCCAGCACATCGGCGTCAGGCAGAAACTCAACGTCTCCGCCCGCCTTGCGTGAAAACACTGCGCCGTCCTTTGCGAACACGGTCTCCACCGGATCAACGCCAAGGAACGAATAGCGCGAACCCGAACCGCAGCCCGCAACACTCTCCAACAGGAAGGCGTCATGGTCGCCAATCCTCGCCAGCACCGACACCGGCGTGTCCATGTCCGCAAGATACTCTCTGTACACCGGAACGGTTCCGCCACCTGCGGCGCGTTCGGCGAACTCTGACTCTGTCAACTCTTTCAGCATATGCATACTCCTTTTGAATTTCAATCTGTTCATTTACAATCTTGAAAAGCGACCTGCAATGCGCAAGTCGCCAAAACGAAACGGCCCCGCTCGACTGGAGCGGGGCCGCTATCGGATATGTGTCTCTGGGATTTCAGTTCACCAGTTCCGGGCGCACTCACTCGCTCCGGCCGAAAGGCCGAAGTTGCGCCACCACCAAAACTGGAACTGTCCGTTCACGACACTGATTCTCTTTAACGGCGCGGATTCTACCACAACGGCATTTTCCGGCACAAGCGTTTTTCCCTTTTTCCGCCATAGATAATTCCGATGATCCGGCATCATCCCGTTTGCTATAATTCAGCCCCGTTTTGGATGCTTGAAAGGCCTTGTCGCACAGACATCGACGGCATCGACGAAAATGGATGAAGGAACTGACATACCGGACGAAACGGCCGCGAAGCTTGAACGGCTTCGCGAACGTCTCCGCAGGCTCGGAAGCGCAGTTGTCGCGTTTTCATCCGGTGTGGATTCCACGTTTCTCCTGAAAGTGGCTCACGATGAGATGGGCGACAGTGCCGTTGCGGTGACGATCAGGTCGCGCACGTTCCCGCACAGGGAGCTTGAAGAGGCTGCATCGTTCTGCATGGACGAAGGAATCCGCCATGTGATTGTCGAGTCGGCGGAACTTTCGATTCCCGGATTCACCGCAAACAATCCGGACCGCTGCTACCACTGCAAAAAGGCGATGTTCTCGAAGCTGGTCGCATTCGCCGCAGAGAACAGACTGGCGGCAGTGATTGAGGGCGCAAACCGCGACGATGATGGCGACTTCCGTCCGGGACGACGCGCAATACGCGAACTTGGCATATTGAGTCCGCTCCACGAGGCAGACCTCACCAAGGCGGAGATACGGCTCCTCTCGCACAGGATGGGACTTGCGACATGGGAAAAGCCCTCGTTCGCCTGTCTCGCATCACGCATACCGTACGGCGAACGGATCACCGCTGAGACGCTTGAACGCATCGAGCGGGCGGAGCAATGGCTCATAGACACATATCCGTGGCTTTCGCAGCTGCGTGTGCGGGGGCACGGCGACATCGCCCGCATCGAAGCGCCGCCGACCGACATTCCGCGACTGTCCACGTGCGCAGGCGAAATCGCCGACGCATTGAAGAGGCTCGGCTTCGCATACGTCACGCTCGACCTCCACGGCTACAGGACAGGCAGCATGAACGAGCGGCTGTCGGAAACGGAACGCGGAACGGCGCTGGGACAGAGCCGGATGGACATCCCGCAACAGTGATTCTCTCCGAAAGGACAGCATACAGATGAATGGCATCGACAGAGACGAGGCGTTGGCGCTGCTCAAACCGGAAAGGCGCAGCGAACTGCGTGAGCGGGCGCACAGTGTCACCGAGGAGTGCGTCGAAAAAAGATTCGACTTCTGCTCCATAATAAACGCAAAGTGCGGACGCTGCTCCGAGGATTGCAAATGGTGCGCACAGTCCGCACACTGGCAGACGGGATGCGACATCTACGGCTGGGTGGGCACAGAGAAATGCGTCAGCGCGGCAAAGGAGGCGGAGGCGAACGGAGCAGACCGCATAGGCATCGTCACATCTGGCAGACGTCTCTCTCCGCAGGACATCGACAACGTGTGCGCCGCGCTTGCGGAAATGCGGAAGGCGACGAAGATCGGCCTGTGCGCCTCCTTCGGACTTCTTTCGGAAAACGACCTCCGGCGTCTTAAGGCTGCGGGACTTGAACGGATTCACTGCAACATTGAAGCGGCTCCATCCCTCTTCAAGACACTCTGCACAACACATACGACTGCCGACAAGATCGCAACGCTGAATGCGGCGAAGCGTCTCGGATTCCAGATCTGCTGCGGCGGAATCATCGGTATGGGAGAGACCGAGGAGCAGCTGGTGGAGTTCGCGTTCGCCCTAAGAGACATTGCGCCGGACTCAATCCCGGTGAACATTCTCCACCCCATCAAAGGAACGCCTCTCGGCGATCGCGGAACGCTCGACGCCGACCGCATAATCGACTCCGTCGCCCTGCTGCGCCTCGTCAATCCGTCCACACCGCTGCGTTTCGCAGGCGGACGGCGCGACATGAGCGACGAGACGGCGGCCATGTGCATCCATGTCGGAATGTCCGCCGGAATAGCGGGAACACTGCTCACGACGCCAGGAGCGGACTTCAACGACGACCGGGAACTTGCGCTCCGGGCCGGGTATTCCGTCAGAGGCGCAAAACGTTAGGCGATTGACGACGCAAGCGCCTTGATGCGCCGCGACGTCCTCACTGCGCAGAACTGCTTCCCGCACATCGAACAGTGGTCGTCACCATGCGCCTCATCCGTGAACGCACGGGTTCTGAGCCACCGTTCCTTCGCGTGTTTAGGATCAAGGCTCAGCTCGAACTGCCGCTCCCAGTCGAATGCGGCGCGGGCGGCGGCCATCTCATCATCGCGCTTCCGCGCACCGGGAAGTCCACGCGCCACATCGCCGGCGTGTGCGGCTATCCGGTAAGCGATGCACCCCTGATGCACCTCCTCCGCATCGGGAAGCCCAAGATGCTCCGCAGGGGTGACATAGCAGAGAAGCGATGCGCCATACGTCGCGGCGGCGGTTGCGCCGATGGCAGAAACGATATGGTCGTAGCCGGGGGCAATGTCGGTGGTCACAGGGCCAAGCACATAGAACGGCGCCTTTGCGCACACGCTCTGCTGCCGTTCCATGTTCATCCTGATCTGATCGAACGGAACGTGTCCAGGCCCCTCGACCATCACCTGGACGCCACGCTTGCGGCACCGCTCCACAAGCTCGCCCAGAACATCCAGCTCACCGAACTGCGCCGCATCCGATGCGTCCGCAAGGCATCCGGGACGAAGTCCGTCCCCAAGCGACACGGTGACGTCATGCTCCGCGAGGATGTCCATCACTTCATCCCAATGCGTGTAGAGCGGATTTTCGGCCTTGTTCTCCATCATCCACTCCGCCATGATTGCGCCGCCGCGTGAAACGATCCCCATCCGACGCTTCATCGCCTGCGGAATGTGCCGGAGAAGCAGACCGGCATGGAGCGTCATGAAATCCACGCCCTGCTCCGCCTGTGAACGTATCACATCCATCAGGAACGCAGGGTTCATCTGCGGAATGTCGCCCTCAAGGCGCGATATCGTCTCGTATACGGGCACGGTGCCGAGTGGCTTCGGACTTGCGTCGAGCATACCCTGTCTTATGGACTTGAGATCATCCGTCCCGACTGAAAGATCCATCACGAAATCCGCGCCGGCGGCGAGCGCGACGTTCAGCTTGTCTAGTTCGTCGCCGCGTCCGGAATGCGTGACGCTTCTCCCGAGGTTGGCGTTTATCTTTGTGGTGAACATCCGCCCAACGCCCACCGGTCTGGCGTTTGCATGGTTCGGGTTGAGCGGAATCACCGCCTCGCCGGATGCGACGGCGGCGCACACGGCGGCCTCGCTCAGGTTTTCATCGGAAGCCACGGCCTTCATGGCTTCAGTCACAATGCCCTTGCGGGCCGCTTGCAGCTGCGTCATCTTATTTCCTCCGCAGGAATTACCCTGTTCAGGTTCACGGGTCTCATCTCAGCCGGGCGGCACCGCGCCGCCAAGCACCCCGATCGATGGCGCGACATTATACCACATCACACAGTAATTTATGGTATACTTCTGCGCATCATGAAAACACTCAAGCCATTCATCGTCGTGGCGGCGCTTGCGCTCGCCGGTTGCGTTTCACAGAACTGCCCGAAGGACTCCGGCACGAGCTATGTCGCCGATGCCGTCGCTCCATGGGTTGAAAAAGGAGAACTGCCGGGAGCGGTGAGCATCCTGTACAACAACGGGGTGCAGGAGACTTCGTGCATCGGCTACGCAGACGTGGAGAAGAAGCGTCCGATCACGCTTGACGACGTATACATGCAGTGTTCGCAGACGAAGGGCTTCTGCGGCGTGACCGTGGCGATCCTCGTGGAGGAGGGTAAGCTGAATCTTGATGACCCAATCTCCAAGTATCTCCCGGAGTTCGGCAACCTGTGGGTCAAGCAGTCTGAATCGAACGGAGTGCAGACGATCGCCAAGGCGAAGAACACGCTCACGGTTCGCATGGTTCTGAACCACACCGGCGGCTTCGCGTTCGAGCTGCCATCCTTCACGGCCATAGGCGGATGGTCCCGCCGTATGCCGCTCCGCTCCGTCGCCGCCATGGCCGCCGCGCTTCCGCTGCAGTTCGAGCCTGGCACAAAGACGCAGTACTCCAATGTCGGCATCGACATCGGCGCGGCGGTCGTCGAGAAGATCTCCGGCAAGCGCTGGGAAGACTTCCTGAAAGAGCGCGTCCTCGATCCGCTCGGCATGAAGGCCTCCGGCTTCTGGCCGACAGATGCGCAGCTCGCAGACCAGATAGAGATGTATGAGGTCAAGGACGGGCAGCCGGCGAAATGGAGAAAAGAGAATCCCTCGATGGGGCGTCCGTACAACGACGACCGCGTGTTCTCCTCCGCCGGCGCCGGCCTTTGGACCACCGCACGCGACCAGGTGAAGTTCTACAAGATGCTGATGAACCTCGGCGTTGGCGAGAACGGCGTACGCATCCTCAAGGAGGAGACGGTGAAGAGCATCCTCGCGGTGTCCACGCGCCCGAAGGGATTGGGCGGATACTCGCTCGGACTCTCCGCTCCTGAGACGGACAGCGAGAACAGCTGGTTCGGACACGGCGGCGCATGGGGCACAAACTGCATGGTCAACTGGCATAAGCGTCAGCTCAAGCTCTGGGCCGTGCAGCTCGTCGGAAATCCGCGCCCGTGGGATGCAGCCCGCAACAAGGCGCAGGACGAGTTCTTCAAGACGAAGATCGACAACTCCGGCTCCGACGCCTATACCGGCCGCATGAAGTAATCCAAACGAGACGCAAAATGCCTGAGTCCCGTACGGCCACGCCAGCATGGTCGATACTTCCCGATGAATGGAAGGCGATGCTCAAGGAGCGTGGCCTGCGGGCGTTCCGCGCAGACCAGATTCTCCAGTCGCTCTATCGCGACTACATAACCGATTGGGATCAGGCGACAACGCTTCCCAAGGATTTCCGGGAAACGCTCAAGCAGGAGTTTCCCATCATTCCGGCGGAGGAGGTCGCCTGCGACACGTCGCCCGACGGAACGAAGAAACTGCTTCTGAAGATGCACGACGGCGAACTCGTGGAGACCGTCGTGATACCGGTGTACGGGAAAGGCGGCGACGGCGGACGCGAAACGGTGCGCCTCACGCAGTGCGTATCGACGCAAGTGGGATGCGCAATGGGGTGCGCGTTCTGCGCAAGCGGCTCAAAGGGGCTTGTGCGTTCGCTGAAGGCGGATGAGATAGTCGCCGAAGTGATGGCCGCAAGAAAGTACGGGACGCTCACCAACATGGTTGTGATGGGGATGGGCGAACCGTTCGCCAACTACGACGAGACAATGCGGGCGCTCAAGCTCATCAACGCCGGGAAAGGTCCCAACCTCGGCGCCCGACACATCACACTTTCGACGTGCGGCGTTGTGCCGGGCTTTGCACGGCTTGCCGAAGAGGGCATCCAGTTCGAGCTTTCCGTCTCCCTCCACGCTCCGGACGACGCCCTTCGCGACAGGCTCATGCCGGTCAACCGACGGTGGCCGCTCGCAGAGCTGATGGGCGCCTGCAGAGACTACACGCTCAAGACCAAGCGCATAATAACGTTCGAGTACACAGTCATTCGCGGCGTGAACGATTCGCGGCAATGCGCCGAAGCCCTTGCCCGCCGTGTGCGCGAAGTGCCGATGGCAAAGGTAAACCTCATCCCGCTTTCGCCTGTCGATCACAGACCCGACTTCAAGACGCCGGATGAGGCGACGATGATGATGTTCCTCGACGTGCTCATGAAAAACCGCGTACAGACGATGATCCGCCGCTCACGCGGCAAGGAGAGCCAGGCCGCCTGTGGACAGCTTCGTCTGCGCACCATGCCGCCGCAGACGTCCGCTCTCTGAAACCGCCGCCAGGAGCGTCCCGTGAAAGTGTGGATCGTAAATCCGTTCGACAACCTACCGGACGAAGGATATCGCCCTCAACGGTACTGGCTCATGTCGGAGGCGTTCGCCGGTGCCGGACACGAAGTGACGTTCTGGACGCAGGACTGGAGCCATGCCAAGAAGGTGCGCCGTATTGTGCGGCAAAATCCTGATACGCCCTTTTCGGTCAAGGCAATCCATGTGCCGGGCTATGCCCGCAACATATGTCTGCGAAGAATATGGAGCCATGCGAAGTTCGCGGAGAACTGGCGGCGGGCGGCGATTCGCGAGAATCCGCCAGATCTGATTGTCGTGTCAAGTCCGCCGCTGCTCATAGGCAGAGAGGTTCGGCGGTTCTGCCTGAGATGCGGCGCAAAGTACGTTGTCGATGTTATGGACGCATGGCCGGAGACGTTCGAGCGTGTGCTGCCACGCTGGATGCTTGGCTGGGCGCGACAGATTGTCCGACAGACCTACTGTGGTGCCGATGGCGTGACCGCAGTGGCCAAGCGTTACGTAGAACTTGTCGAAAACTACGGCGCGAAATGCCCGGTACGGCTCTTTCACCACGGCATTACTCTCGTACGCGGAGATGCTGTGCGCGTCGCGGCCCGTGCGCCATCCACCCCGCTGCGCATCGCATATATCGGCAACATGAGCCTGAGCTACGACCTTGCTACTGCGGTCGAAGCGGTGAAGCAAGACGCAAGTGTGTCGCTCGATCTTGCAGGGTCAGGCCCCGACGAACCTTCCCTGCGCAAGAGAGCCGCCGGATGCGACCGCATCCGTTTCCATGGATATCTTGACGATGCGAAGCTGCGGGCATTGCTGTCGTCGGCTGATGTCGGACTTGTGCCGATGTTCGATGAATCGTGCGTAGGTGTGCCGTACAAGCTTGCCGATTACGCCGCCGCAGGGTTGCCGGTGCTGAATTCGCTCACCGGCGAGACTGCACAGCTGCTGGCGGAGACCGGTGCAGGTGTATCGTATGCCGCCGGCGACGCGGCATCCCTTCTGACGGCCGTGAAATCGCTTCGGACGCTCGACTGGCCACGCTTGGTCGCGGGCGCAGCTGCCTTGGCGGAACGCTTCGACGCCACCGCCATATACCGAGACTATGTGGCGTGGACGAGATCGCTCATGTCACTGCATTCCGCATAACCACAAGGGACATCAAGCCATGCACATACTCATAGTTGAGGATGACGCGAAGGTGGCGGAGTTCGTTTCCGGCGGAGTTCGTCGCGAGGGACATGTGGTCACTCTCGCAAGAGACGGCGAAGAGGGGCTTGTCGCGGTCATGAACGGCGACTATGACGCCGCAGTGATGGACATCATGCTGCCGAAGATGGACGGCATCGAAATCATCCGGAGAATGCGGGCCGCGGGGCGCAACCTTCCGGTGATCGTGCTGAGCGCACGGGGGAGCGTGGAGGCAAAGGTAAAGGGAATCGAGGTCGGGGCGGACGACTATCTCGCCAAGCCATTCTCGCTCACAGAACTGATAGTCCGTGTGCAGGCTCTCATTCGTCGCGCACATTCCGTCACCGAATCCACAACCCTCCGCGTAGCTGACCTTGAAATGGATCTCGTCACGCACAAGGTGACGCGAAGCGGACGCCGCATCGACCTTCAGCCGCTCGAATACCAGCTTCTCGAATACCTCCTCCGCAACAAGGGCCGCGTAGTCTCCAAAAACACAATAATGGAACGTGTGTGGGACTACAACTTCGACCCGCACACCAATGTGGTCGAATGTAGGGTAAGCCGTCTCCGGTCGAAGATATCGACACCAGGCGAAAAAGAGCTTCTCCATACCGTAAGGAGGTTCGGCTATGTCATCGAAGAGCGTTAAGCGCGACCACTCTCTCCGCAGCCGGATAACGCTTCTGGCGTTCCTGACGAGCGGATTCATCTCCATCCTCGCCGCCGCCCTCGTTCTCTTCGTCTCATACCGTTACCTGATATCCGATCTCGACGAGAAGATAATGCGTCTCGTCTCTGACCTTAAGGAGGAATATGCCGAGTGCAACGGCTTCACGCCGGATTTCGTGCAACATATGGAGACGGATGCGCAGGAGCACAACGCGACAATGACATTCGTGCTCCTCACCGGCCCGACGAACGCAGTGCTCCATGCAACGCATACGCCCGGCAGCTTCCTTGTGCGCATCCTCCACGAACTCCGGAAAGGCCGCGTATCCGGCCGCTTCCTCAAGGAGCGCGGCGACAGCGACTGGGGCATAGACCGCGCAATCCGCTACCAGTCCCTTCCGCTTCAAGACGGCAACCGCATAACCATCGCACGTGACGTAAGCGAGATAGAGCGCTATCTCATATTCCTCACCGCCGCACTCGGCGGCTCATCGCTGCTGATAACAATCCTTTCCGCACTTGTCGCATGGACTACCGGCACAAAGATCAACCATAGGCTGTCCGATGTGGAAAGAACCGCCGCGCAGATCGCGGCTGGCGACTGGTCCCACCGTGTGCCGGATACGTCAAACATCCGCGAGATAAGTTCACTCGCCGCATCGTTCAATTCCATGGCATCCAGCAACGAGAAGACGCTCAATGAACTGCGCGTACTCACGGACAACATCGCGCATGACCTGCGTACCCCGCTTACGCGCCTTTCGCTCGCCGCCGAGACGGAGGCGAACGGCGGCAGATTGCGCGAACCGCTCTCCGGTCTTGTTGCAGCGGAGACGGAAGCGATGCTCGAACTCATCAATACTATGCTTGAGATATCGCAGACCGGTGCACTGATCGACCGCACTCCGCGAGAGGACATGGACATGACGGCATTCGTCCGCCACGCCTGCGAACTTTACTCCGCGTTCGCAGAGGAATCGGGAATAACCATGTCCTTGACCGCTCCAGATGAGTCGATACACTTCTCCGGACATAAGGGTAAGCTCCAGCAAATGTTCGGAAACCTCGTCGAAAACGCCCTCAAGTTCACCCCCGGCGGAGGACGGATCGACATCACGCTCTCCGTCGCCGACGGCAACGTACGCATCGAGATTGCAGATACCGGATGCGGGATATCAAAAGAGGATCTGCCGTTCGTATTCAAACGGTTCTGGCGAGCCACCTCCTCGCGCAACCTTCCCGGCAACGGCCTCGGCCTTGCGCTCGTCAAGGCAATCGTCACATCCTATGGCGGCAGCGTGACCTGCACGTCAATTCTCGGCGAAGGCGCAACGTTCACCGTCACGCTGCCGACGCAACCCTGACTGTCAGCCTCGCCGCAAATCGCGCTGCGTCAGTCGATCTTGATGCGCGACCATCCAGCCGGATGGAGACGCGCCTCCGTCGGAACGTCATCCACCATCATGGTTGCCGATGAATCAGGCGTGGTGAGATAGGCCTTCTCGACGGTCTGCACACCGCGCCCGCCCTCGCCGGAGAGCAGCGCTTCGGCATCGCCGTAGACCGGCTTGCTCCAGTCAAACTCCATGAACGAAAGCGGCACGGCAATCTCAGCCACATACCCTGAGCCGTCTGCATCCACGGCAAAGGTCGCCGTAGCACCAGGCACTTCACCGACAAACTCGAACGCAGAAACGCCGCCGGCCGGAGTGGCGTAGGTCTGCGGCATCTTCGCGCCATCCGTGAACGGCTTGAACGCCACCACGACATCTCGTCCACCCATGCGAGCCGCTAGCACCCGCACGAATCCCATGTGCCGCCCTGACGGCTTTCGCTCCGGCAACATGGCTGGCTTCTGCGACTGGCCAAGCTCATACCCCACTGCATCGCCGCCCTTGAAGATCTCATTCGCCATCGCTGCGACGTTCACAAGCGGCGTCGGATCCGTCACCCTGGCGCGGAAGACAAGTCTGTCGCCGCGTCGCGCAAACGACACATCGCCAATCGGCTTGCGTTTCGCACCGGGAAATGCGAGCGGCAGAACGCGCTCAAGATTGACACGTCCGCTCGTGCGCCATTCGCCCTTCACCAGTCCGCGCTCGAAACCGGACACCCGATACGTGTGACCTGCGTTGTATGCCCACACCTCGTTGCGAGACGGATAGTACTTGATGCGTCCCGAAAAATCCTCGCCGCCGAAGGAATACGGGATTCCGCGTCCCGGCAGACCCGGAATGTCGAAGAGACTGTCAACGAAGAATCCGTCCTTCGTGTATACGGTGAACACGCCCCATTCAGACGCCGCCACCGTATACTCGTCGTTCACCAGTCCTGCATGGCACCAGTGATGAAGTATCTCGCCCGGCTTCATTCCGCCCACAGCCTTGCGTCCGGTGCGCCAGATGAGTTTTCCGTCCGGCGCGTATTTCGTCATGAACACCGCTCCCACGTCAGCGGTGTGTCCCATCCCCTGATGCATATGCTTCGTGTATGCCTCGCTCGCATACTTTGGATTGCACGAGACCGCTGCGTAGAAGTTGCCCGCGGCATCGCGCCTTAGACCGACAAGACCGCACCGCCATGTGCAGTACAGCTTTTCGATTCCGGTGATAATTTCCGGAATCGCGATGCGGGCGGCAGCCGCATTCCACTTCGGAACTCCATCGGCGGTGAATCCGCTGCACGGAACGCCGATCACGAAATTGTCCATCGTGAGGATGAAGATGTCGCCGTTCGGCGTCATGTGGAACGCGCCGCAGGCGTTCGCCAGCCTGAACGTGCGCCCGTCAACCTTGTCGATCCGCACCTTCTCCGCGTCCTGCATCCTGTTGTCGCCATTCGCATCCATCCACAATTCGATGACGTGGGTGCGCGGATTGGGCGATGCGGCCTTAGCCCGGTAGTACCCCGCCACCGGCTTCATCGCATCGCCGTCTATCAGACACACCGTCATTGGCATCGCGGGATTGCGGTGTTCAGGCGTAGAATCCGGAACCATGTACTTCCTTCCGTTCGTACCGCGCACAATCTCCGGCATCGTCATGGTGTTCATCACGCAGCCGAACTCGTCGATGCCGGCGCCGCGAAAATCCCATACCGCATCAGGCATCCCTGCGCCACCTCCGTCGGGGACACGTGCCCGCGCAAACGAATCCGGACCCGACAGCGAATAGTACTGCAGCAGCGGATCGTCGGGATCGGGAATGTTCGAAGGCGAATACGCCGTGTAGCCGTAGAATCTACGACGCACCTGACCTGATTTCGCATCAAGCACGGTGACGATCTTTGGCGCCGACGCCTCCGTCACAATCAACGCACCGCTCCTGTCCGCCGCAATCCCAAACGGGTGCTGGAACGAATCGCAGTCTATTTTTCCGAGGAATCCCCTGCCGCCGCGCTTGCCGAGCGCACGGATCAGTCTGCCGTCCTTGAACGTCTTTATCTGCTGGCTTCCCCCAAGGTCGCTCACGTGTATGCATCCGTCCGCACCCACGGCCACGCCGTGCGGCGCTTCAAGCCCGGAAGCGACAAGCACGGTTGATGCGCCAGTGGCTGGATCGACCTTCAGCACCGAACCGGGAATCGTCGCCACGACAAGCGAGCCATCGTCCGACAGCCACAGCCCGCGCGGCCCGCGCACCGCAATCTCGCGCACCTTCTGCCCCGTCGTCGCATCGTGTACGATGATTCTGTTTCCGATGAAGTCCGACATGAATATCTCATTCCCCTTTACGGCGATGCCAACGATATCAAAGGCATACTCCGTCCGCACGGCGCAATTCTGCGGGAGCGGAACCTCCGCCGAATCGATCTCCACGTCAATGGCTCCCGCACCGCTTGGCCACGGCTCGTAGTTGCCGGTGGATGCATTGACTTTCACAAGCTTCACGGCGGACGCCTTGCCGTTTGTGCGCTTCTCGTAGACGAGATACACCTTGCCGCCGGATGCGGCCAGACACGAGTAGAAGCCGTTGCCGTCCACGACGAACGGAACAGTGCGCCAGATCACGTTGCCGCTTAAGTCCGTCTTTACGATTCCCTTCCCGCTTTCGCTCATGTGCCAGACGAGATAGCGTCCCGTATCGTCCACCGCAACGTCCACGACCGGGCCATGATCAGCCCCCCATCCGCCTTTTCGATCTTTCGTATCGTACGGCGGGTTGCCGCTTGTGCCGACCGTGCCGAAGTACTCTACATCCAGTCCGTCATGCGCATACGCCCCCCAACGGTAGCTGCGCTCCGTCTCGCACGGAAAGCCAAGTGCATCGCGCCCGTCCCACTGTACTGTCATCTCGCCCGCATCGTGCCATTCGCCGCCCATCAGCTCCCTCACCACTCCGCCAGCGTCATCGAAGATGTTTACGGAGACCTTGGCGCGTTTGGGAAGCGAAAAGCGAATCTCCGCGCTGCCCGTCATGTCCACCGCATTTCTGTCCTTGGCCGCAGCGACAATAGATGCATACGTCTCTTCGCCCGGAGGCAGGTCGCCCTTTCCGAGAAATTCGATCTGTCCCCATGTATCAAGGTTCATGAACGCAAATGCGCCCGGATCCTTCCGGTAGATTGTGGCAGTATAGTGTCCGTCCGTGCCGGGATGCCATTTCACGTCCACAACCGCCGTCATGCGTTCACCGACGGAGAACGGACACCTGCCGTCCTTTACGCCAAGTGCGCTCCACGGTATGCGCGTCTCCATCGTAAGCGACTTGTCGCCAACCACGCTGCACATCGCGGATCCGGCGGGGAACTTGACTTTCGCACAGTCGAAGTTCGCGCCCGGCGTCACGTACAGGTTGTCCGTGCCGTCCGCAGAATTCCGCCATATGTTGACGCACGTGACGGCATCGTTCCCGCGATAATGCGCAGCAGGGTCTTTTCTGTTCAGCGGAGGCATGGGATACGGAATCTTCCTGTCCGTGCACAGGCGGAGCTGTATCAGGTCGCCTTGCCAGTATCTGTCCTCCGGACGGTTCTCGTTGTGTACGTCATGGTCGAATAGGTTCATCTCCGTCGCAAAGTAGAGGTTCGTTTCGTCGTACATGATGTACAGCGTCGCGTTCTGCCTGTCCGCCAGCTCTTCCGCGTTCCAGCAGAGAATCGCACCGGATCTGTCCCAGTCGTCAAGCGTGCCGTCTATCACCGGCGGAACGCCGCCCTTTGTCGGCAGAGCCTTCGCAACCCCGTCCCGGCACGTTGTCCCCGCAAACGCAAGACACGACAACAACGTCACCGCAACCGAACAGCTGATACGCACAAACATCTCCATTTTCCTCTCCTGTCTCCGTTAACCTTTTCAGAACTCCCACACGCCCCACATCGACGGATTAACCCGCGCCTCCGACGGAATGTCGGAGACCTCCTGGCTTCCCGGATCGAACAGATACTGGCGGCGCATTACGCGTGTGCCTGTGGAATCGCCGAAGATGACGCCGACATCCGCCCGGCGCAAACCGCCCATGAAAGATCCCGGCTTCTCTCCAAGCTCAGACCACGGGATGTCGATGCGGACGGCATACCCGCCCCTGCGCCTCTTTACATCAACCTTTGCGGACTTCACTTCCTCAATCCTCGCAATCGCAGTGCGTCCGGCGGGGGAGACGAATTCTATCGGCGGCTCATTTGCCGATTGATCCTCATAGACATACCGCACGACAGCGGCCTCGCCCGCATGCGGTGCGATGACAAACCGCTGATCTCCGGCGACGGCTTTCGTCCGCTTCCTGTCTGCCGAAGCATTACCCTCCCATCTGAAATCAAGCGCATCGCCTGAATGGAACAGGGTCTTCAAATCCGTGCCGCCGTTCTCGAACGGTGTCGCGTCCTCCACATCGAAGTGCAGCGTGACTTTATGTTCATTCCATCCGACCGCGACACGAGCCACCGGGTCGCGCATCGGGAATGAGTACTCGGCCAGTTTCCACCATTCGTGGTTGAGGTTGAATCCGCCCGCCTTGACCGTCCGCGCAGGGCCGCGTTCAGAGAGCGGAACCTCTGAAACCGGCTTCGCCATTTCCGTCAGCACGATTTCGCCGCCATCCAACCTGCGGATTGCGTCAGTTCCGCGCAGTTCGCAGACGTTGAGAGAATCTTTGCCCTCGATCAGATATGCCCGCCCGCCGACATCGCCCATCCAACCGCCAAAACATTCGTCGGAGAGCGAGTTGCGCGAGAAGACCATGCCGCGAACTGCGGATGGCAGATTCTGCGTTTCCTCATGCGTCCGCATATCTCCGAACAGCTCCTGCACGAAAAGTCCGTCCTGCGTGAAGAGATATCGTGTACCCTTGTTGCCGTTCAGCAGAAAGAGCGACCCGACCGGCGAGGCGGCAAATCCCTCTACGCCGAGCGTGTGGCGCAGTTCGCCCGTGCGCGGTAACGGCGAATTGTGCGTGTTGGACGGATATGGGTTCGGATATGTCCACAGGACGCGCCGTCCGTCACGCGAGACTGCTCCAAAGAGGTTTTTCGGAGACCCCTGGTTTCCGCATCCGCCGTTGTTGATGATGAACGACGAACCGTCGGGCGACATGGAAAGCGAACACACCGTTTGCATCGTCGACGGCAGCGTCACGATTTCGGCTTTCGCAAAATCGTAGCGCAGGTTCTCGTCAGGCAAAAGCAGAGCGAGCGACTTGCGGTCTTTCGTCCGAAGAACAATCTCCATGTTCGGCCCAAGCCGCATCGCCCATTCAGCCCCGTAGACGAAATCCGCGCTCTCCGTCTTTGCGCCGTCCTGCCAAAGAAACGTTCCGCCGTTTCGGCTCCGGCCGAACATCAATCTCGGACGCATTACATCTCCGACCACCTCGCCGACAAGCGTCGCAGTGCGAACCGCTCCGTCATCCACGCACAGCAGCGTCCTGCTGCGCCAGCGCCGCACGTCCGATGGGCCAATCGTCTCCGGCGTCAACTTCTTTTCCGTCAGCTCCTGAAGTTCGGGGTGCGCCGCAGGGTCAAACAGTATCGCATCAAGTTCCGCACCGGAGAAATCCGGCTTAAGACGAAACCGCATTCCGCAATAGTAGGCGAATCCGTCATCACCAAGAGAACCGCCGCCGCCGTAGAACGGAGTGCCCACATAGTCGCGGACAAGCGCACCCTCACGCGTCCACACGGATACGCGCTTGGGAAGCATCGAGTTCTCGGCTACCCAAAGAAGACCACGCGCATCCACGACAACATCTACTGGATTTCCCATCGCAAGCGGATCGTAGCGTCCTTCACGCCGTCCGCCGGGACGCCCTATGCGGCGCAGGAATTTCCCTTCAGGCGAAAACACCTTTACGCACTGCTCTTCGCGGTTCGTCGCGCACCGGTAGATGAGACCTTCCGCGTCCGTGCAAAGTCCGCGAAAGATCTTCGTGCCAGGCTTGAACATAACGGACTTTGCGGACGAGAACGCCTCATCATGATCCCAGAGCGCAGTCTTGCGGTCGAAGAACGAAATCCGTTTCCTGTCCGTGAACGCAACCGCAATGTGATTTGATGTCAGATACAGTCCCGCAATGCCGCTGAAATTAGTCGAGCTTTCGCGCACGAACGCAGAGTCGTGCTGGATGTGCCGGTCGCGAATCTCCTTCGGGTTCTGCACGAACGAATAATCGCGGATGTTGAAGCGGTTCACACCCATGCGTTCACCCATCCATCCGCGTTCGGCGGCGACATACAGCACATCACCGTCGGTACACATCGCATCTGCACCGGATAGCCCAAGCCACAGCGTCCCCCAGACCTTTCTGCCGTCGAGATCGCATTGGATGATGGCATCTCCCGCCTCCGCAATCTTGCATCCGATGTAGACGTGAGAACCGTCCGCATAGAGGCATTGCGGTGCGGCATGGTCGGAGAGCCAACCGCCGGCGCCGCTTGGACGCAGGTTCCATCCGCCGGGGCGCGTATGCTGTTTCCACGGCGTAGCGCCGGGTGAATAGAACGCACCGAGCCAATTGGCCGTTATCTCGTCCGGACGCGATATGCCGCGCCAGCGGTACATTCCCGTCGGCATGGGATTGCCGTTGTCGTCACGTCCGTCCCATGCCTCAACGACAGTGCCGGCCTTGCGTGGGGCATCCGAAACGAGATTTCGGACTCGCTCGCCATTTGCGTTCTCTACGACAAGCGACACCCGCGCATCGCCGTCAAGCGAATACCTGAAATCGACCGCCGATGCCGTCACGGCACATAGGACGGCCACCGGCAAAACGGCGGCGAAGCGCATTTCTTCCATCATCGTCCCAACACCTTCACCTGATCACTATCTGTGTACCCCACTTCGCCACCCTGTACCTGACAATCACGATTCCGCTGCCGCCAGATGCGGCGGCTATTGGATCGCCTGCGTTTGAACCACAGCCACCACCGCCGCCGCCAAGGCCATCCACGCCTGCGGTCGCGGGAATCAGCGCATTCGTTCCGTTAAACTTGTACGCCCCCGTCCCGCCGCCGCCAAGACCGCCAGCGTAGCCAGATGACAAGACCTTGCCGCTTCCGGCTCCGCCACCGCCGCCGTAGCATACATCCTCACCGGAAATGTCACACACGACGCCCGCGCCGCCAACGCCAAGCTCGCCAGCCGCACCCGCGCCGCCGCCACCACCCGGAATGCCGTCCCAGACAGATTCAGCATAGTTGTTCGTTCCGCCGCAGAATCCCTGTCCGACTGTTCCTGCGCCGCCGGCTCCGACCTTGTTCTTGCTTGCGCCCGCGCCGCCGCCCGAACCGCCATCCGAACCAGCGTACTGGCCTCTTCCGCCGGCGCCGCCGCCAACCGCCGTGGAGCCAAATGCCGTGGAGTCACCGCCGTTTTCACCGGGTGCGCCGCCCGTCCCGACAACAATCTCATGCGTACCGGAAATGATACGCACATTTCTTTCCAACAGGACACCGCCTCCACCGCCTCCACCGCCGGCCCAGCCATACGTGACGCCGCCACCACCGCCGCCGCCGACAAGTAGCACCTCGGCGAGGATTGGCGTATCGATGGTGAATGTGCCGCTTTCGGTGAACGTGTGAACGCGCCATCCTCTCCCCTTCTTTGCAACGCCGCCAACGGCGACCGCTTTCGTCTCCTCCTCGTATTTTGGTGTCATGCGCACGATGACAACGCCGGAGCCGCCATTTCCGCCGGCAAATCCTTTCCATTCGACGTTTGTTACACAAGCATACGCCCCTCCGCCTCCGCCGCCGCCAAGGCCGTCCGTCCCAGACGAACCGGCTTCTGTCTTGTTGCTGCCGTCCCCACCGCCGCCAAGACCTCCCTGCCCGCGCAAGGGCCCGCCTGGACGTGTACCGCCGCCTCCACCGCCGCCATAGACAACAGACTCTCCGGCGGCGTTGAACTGCGAATAGGCTACGCCATCGCCGCCGTTTCCGCAAAAGCTGTCCGAATTGTTGTTTCCGCCATTGTCCGTGCCGGCCATGCCGACACTCCCGGCACCACCGCCACCGCCGCTGACAACAATATATCGCTTATTGTCCAACACGTTGCCGCTACCGCCGGCATGGCCCTGCCCTTCAGTACCTTCGCCACCATTGAACACCTTGTTCTCATTCATCGCTCCAGACGCGCCGCCGCCACTGCCACCATCCTTGCCCGCCGCTGCTGCACCACCTCCGCCACCGCCGCCAAAGGCGACAAATTCGCCAAATGACGAATCCCCACCGTTTTCGCCCGATCCATCGTCCGTTCCGCCCGCACCACCGGCGCCGACCACGACATCGTAGGTACTGCCTTTCTCAAGGCTCTGCGATTCAACATGAAGGACACCGCCAGCACCTCCACCGCCGCCAGCATTGCTTCCGCCGCCACCGCCGCCAGCGACAACGAGGATTTCAGCCGTACCCGAATATGGACTGGTGAACGTGGTCGATTCAGTGAACGTATATATCACCGAACCGTCAGTCATCATATCAATCTTCGGCGTCACTTCGTCAGCCGCAACTTGCGCTGCTGCGAATGCAGCAGCGGCAGCACAGAGGGTTCGTATTTTTTTTTTCATCAGCAATCTCCTGTCTCCGCCTGTTCGATGCGCGTGATTATACCACAACAACCCAACCGCAAATCGCAAATATCTGTTTTTTTTTTGCCATAAATGACAGCGGCGCGTCATGGATTCAAATTGCAACCATAGCTGCCACCCGTATCGCGCACCATATCTGCCATACTTTCTGACGTCATTACGCAGTATATGAAGCCTTCAAGGCTACGCTATTTGAGCCGCGAGGCGTTGAACGCCTTTTCAATCTCCTTGCGTGAAAGATGCGTCTTCATGTACATCCGCGAACCCGCCGGAACAATCATGCCGCCATCTTGGGATGAGACTTCAACAGGATTCCCTGCAAACTCGTCGAAGAGCGAAATGTCGCGGGATGCAACGGGCAGCCACAGCCGCCCGTCTCCGGTGCAGTTCCAGTACACGACCCAGTTCGTACCGTCCTTCTCGAACAGGAACGCACGGACAGGTCTTGCCTCATCGCCGCCGAGGATCTGCTCATAGCGGACAAGTTCGTAATCGCCCTTCTCATTGACGAGAAGATGATGCTCCTTTGAATGGTCTTTTATCCGTTCACGCCATTCTTCGCGGAAAAGCCCCCGGCGGCGCACATCCGCCCAACGTTTCATCACGCCAAGAATGTCGGCGGTGCGCGGATGCCTGTTGAGGTTTTCCAAAGACATGAGGATTGACGCCGCGCAGTCCCATGCCGTCGCCACGGAGACGCCATATTCCCAAAGGTCGGCCTGCGTTCCGAGCGAACCGGAACGCGTTGCACTGCTTTTTCGCGGAACGCTGAAATCCCACCACCCGAAATCGACTCGCGTCATGTCCTGCTGGGTTATCGGGGCCTGGGCGAACGGGTACGCACGCAGATTCTCCTTGAAAACCTCAGGCGGGAAGCAGTCGAACGCATTTGCTCCGGCAAGCATATGCCATCCGAAGTGCGTCTTGGCCGCCGCTTCGCCGAATATCGGCTCCGGCTTAAGGAGACGCCAGTAGCGGAGTTGCGCATTTGCGACATGGAAGCCGAACGGGCGGTTCACGCCCTCCGAGCCGTCAAGGTACACGTAGTCGAACCCGCAGTTGTATGCCCGCGCAATCTTTGCCGCCACCTCGTCCTGCAGATCCGTGTTCTGGTCAATGTAGCAGCTCGCGGGAGTGCCGAATTCGCTTATGTCGAGGATGCCGCCGACTTCGCCGCGTCCGTGAGCGACGACCTTCGTGGCGTGTGCGCCGCGCTTTACGCCAAAGAACCTGTACGGAGGCTCGGAGCTGCAGCTTTCGTACGAAATGAGTTCGCCGCCGAACTGGAGGATGCGGCAGGCCGCAAACTCCGGCACGTCCACCGTTGGCTCCATCACGGCGACCTCAGTGACGTTCGTATCGGCGGGAAGCGGCGCGGCAAGCGTGAAACGGCGCGTCTTGTTCAGGCGCGGATCGGCGACAGGCGTAACGTATCGGCTGTACAGCCCAATGTGCGAATGAAGCGTGTGGAATCCGCAGAGAAGTCCGGCCTTGTGGAACTTGTCGAGCATTGCGCGGACGTCCGCCTCACCGTTCGGAAGGTCATCGCGCCAGTCGTAGTCGCCGCAGAGTCCCCAGCTGCCCTTCTCCTTGAAGAGATTGTGGTAAGAAAACGTCACAAGCCGGAAGCCGCCCATCTTTGCGAGCCTGATCGCTTCGTCCGCATCCGTCGGCTTGAAGCTCCACGAAAGGTGGAAGATAGGCTCTTTGACCGTCTCGGAACGGCGGCTCTTCACGCCTCGCGGAAGTTTGAGGTCGATCTCAAAGGTGTCCATCGCATCAAGAAACGCCTCGCGTCCCACCGCCGCAATGACTGCGGCTTCCGCCCCGCGCAGCCTGATTCCCGTGAGAGCTTCGGCATACAGCACCTTTGTCGCTCCGCGATTCTCGTGGTCGATGTCGGGATGCGGCGATGCACCGGCCACGCATACAGCCGCCTTTTCGTCCCAGCAGGCGTTCAGCCAGTTTCCGAAATTTCTCCTGCCGCGAACGGGCAGCTGCAGAAAGCGGCATGACGACGCCTGCGGAATGTCCATCCTCAAATATTCGTACGAACCCTTCCGCTCCGTCAGGAAATTCTCAAGTCTGAAGAGGATGTATCGCGGAGCGGCAGAGACACGCACCGCCGCCTCGTACAGTCCGTGCCCGAATCCGAACACGAGCAGTCCGCTGTCGCTGCCGTCGCGACGAACGCTCACGGCCGGGTAGACGATTCTCTTGTTGGGATGTATGAGCTTCAGTTCGTTGTCGAAAGGACGATCCTGCGTCACCGTCAGCATGGGAAGCTTCAGCGAGGCGTCGATGCACTCCTCACCCGTCGCCTTCACCACAAGCGATTTTGCGGAGGCGTCGTCACCTATGACGAGCCGGCAATCTTCGTTCTCCAGCGTGATGTCCGCCAAGGCGGAAATCGACATCACCGATGCCGCGACAACTGACACAATGCGTTTCATCCACTTTCTCCTGACCATGCAGACGCCGCCGCGCACATCCATAAGACCCATCCATGGAAATGCGGAAAGCGGCGCACCTGCGTTCCAAGCGGACGGCATTATCTCATAAGTCGCCCAACCTTTCAACCGCAGATGCGCCGCCATGCGCGGCTTCACATCATGGTCAATCCTGAAGCAAAGCGTATATCATAAATATCATGATGTATACGGCAAAGGCCAAAACTGTCAGCAACAACGCAATCAATTTCGGACTCATGTCGTCATAACTCCGTCTCAAGTTCCGCCGACGGACGGTAGAACCGTCTGCGGGCAAGATCGTCCACGAGACCCTCCTCGCGGAACACGGGCGAGACCTGCGACGCTCCAACCTGTTCAAACGCACCGGTCGGGGAATCCGATGCAAGCAGCCTGTACTTCAGCGTGAGGTTTCCGAATCGACCGCCCTGCGGAGGGTTCATGCCCGACAGGCTGACTGTGATCGCGAGTCTGCGGGTATCGCTGTCATACGACGTCGCGATGTCAGCAAGCAGTGATGCGTCCATATCCGTCGGATCCCAGCCCAGCACGTAGTTCTGCCAGTAGGGATGGCCGTTCGCCGCATTGGAAAGCAATGAGGCGGAAACGGCATAGTCGCTCTCCGGAACAGTCTCGTTGACATTCTCACGATACCACCCTTCAGGTATGGACAGCCTTTCGCCGTACTCCTCAAGGTAGACCCAAAGGAATGGGGAGTTAAGGTGAAACAGCGCCGTTTCGGTACGTCCCTGCGCCGTGTGGGTAAACATGTAGTATCCACGCGCAAGGCCATTGGTCTGCCAAGTCCACATTCCGTCCGCATCCGCAACAGCGGGCTGCGATTTGGCATTGCAGGTCAGCATGGGCGTACCTTGCATATCGGGCCAGGCGATGTTGAACGCCACAGATGCCCCGCCCGCAAGTCGAACGCCGTTCGCGTCCTTCGCGTTGTCGAGGGTCACGGCCGCGTCGCCGACCAGTT
>CAZMNN010000022.1:42453-44383 GCA_964567665.1 uncultured Lentisphaeraceae bacterium | reverse complement strand
TCGCCCCTCTGAACAGCACAAGCTCCTTCGTGCGCCTGTTCCACATCCCGCGCACCTCGCCCGCCGCGTCGCGCAGCGCCGCGACGTCTGCGTCGCGTCCGAGCGCCGCCCGCGCCGCCCTGTCCGCCTCCGCCTGCGTACCTCTGCGCACAAGCACCTCCGCCTCTGCGCCGAACACCCTGTCCGCAAGCTCCTGCGCCGCGTCCGTCAGCCTGTCCGCCGCCGTGTCCGCCCTCTGCGCCTCAAGCGACTGGACGCGCTCGCGCAGCGCAACCTCTGCGATCTCCCTCGCCTCCGCGCTGTCGAACCTCAGCGGCGCCCCGTCCGCCGCCCTCACCGTCTGCTCCAGCATCTCCGCCAGCGCAGCCCTCTTCTCCGCCGTTTCCGCGTTCCCGGCGGATATGCCCTTCACCGCCACCTCCGCCTTGCCGTCCGGCCCGTCGATTCGCTCCGCAGTCACGCCGTCAACGCCGTATGCAGTCAGCGTGCCCGTCTCCGCATCGACCTCAAGCCTTACGCCGTCGGCCGCAAGCCTTGCCGCCCGCTCCCCTGCCCGCTCCGCGTCGCGCCTCATGTCGAACGCAAGCCGCCGCACGTCGCTCTGCCGCATCTCCGGCGGCAGTCCGGCCCTGTCCAGCATCTCGTCCGACACCTTGCCGCCAGCAAGCGCGGTCTTCGCAACCTCCTGCATCTCCTCCGGGTTCTGCCGCGCAACGAAGTCGCGTCCGCGCTCCGTGCGCACCATCGCCCTCACGGCCTCCGCCGCCATCCTCCGCGAATCCCTCAGCGTAAGCGCAACCTCGCCCGCTCCGAGCACGCCCTCCATGAGTGCGCCCTCAGCCGCGCCGTGAAGCCCGCTTTTGAGCGCAACGGCCGCCATGTCCCAGGCGTCGCGCATCTCCGCCGGCTTCTCTCCCTCGCCGCTGCGCCACGCCTCCTCCCGCGCCGCCCGCTCCTGGCGCTCCTCCGGCGTCAGTTCGCTCTCCTCGCGCACGTCCATCTCCGCGAACTGCTGCGCGAACGACGAAAGGAAGTCCTGCGCCGCCATTATGCCGCCCGCTTTCGCCGCCCCCGCCAGCCGCCGCGCAACCGCAAGCCTTACGCTCCCGTTGCGCACCGCCTTGGCCAGTTCCGCGAACGTCCGCACCTTCCCCTCTGCGGCATCCTGAAGGATCTTCGGCAGTGCGCTCCTCTGAAGCTCCGGAATCTTCAGCCACTTGTCGATCGCCTTGTTCGCAAACAGCCTGAATCCGATGAAGTTTATCGCTCCGTCCGCCGCCGCCTCCGTCAACGCCCGCATCTCGCTCTGCCCGTTCGCTTTCGCCGTCTCGTACGTCCGCGTCGCCGCGTCGTTCCCGAACATCGCCGGAAGCGTCCATTCCGCAGCCTTTGCGACAATCTTCCCTGCCTTTGCGCCAGCCACAAGGTTCGCCGCTTTCGCCGCAACCCCCGGCGTCATGAAACTCATCGTCATTCCGGCGATTTCGGCTATCTTTTCGCCCGCCGCTCCAACGTCGGTCAGCGCATCCGAGTAGCCCGCCTCCAGCGCGTCCGCACCCCAGTTGCCCCACGCTCCGTCAATCCATTCCGCCGCCTTCGTCACGCCGTCGTATCCGAGCATCCTTACCGGCGTGCCCGCAAGGCGCACCGCGCCCGACGCAAGCCCCACAAACGGCGTCGCAAACGCCTTTGCCGCCCGCGCCGCGCCCTTCGCCGCGCCCTCTGCCGCACCGGCCGCAAGCCCCTTGACGAACGCCCCCGCCGTCGTCTGCGCCTTCATTCCCGCAGCATTCCGCCGCCGCCTCTCAAGCTCCGCCTCAAGCGCCGCCGCCTTTGCCTGGTCTGCCTTCTTCTCCTGCTCGCTCTGCTCTGCCGTCTCCCCGACATTTGCCGCCGCTTCCTCGCCCTCCGCCGCCTGTCCTGTGCGCTC
>CAZMNN010000022.1:21383-42353 GCA_964567665.1 uncultured Lentisphaeraceae bacterium | reverse complement strand
TCCTGCTCGACGTCGCTTTCCAAAGCCGCAATCAGCTCCTCCGTCGTATACGATTCCTTCTCCCCGACATTTGCCGCCGCTTCCTCGCCCTCCGCCGCCTGTCCTGTGCGCTCGGCGCGGGCCGGGTTTGCCCCATCCGCCGCCAGTTCGCGTTTCTCCTGCTCGACGTCGCTTTCCAAAGCCGCAATCAGCTCCTCCGTCGTATACGATTTCTTGTTCATCTTCTCCTCCGCCAATCAGTCTTTCACCTCTATCCACTTTTTTTGCTTTGCGTCATATCTTAACTTTTTGCCATTTTTATAAATTTCCTTTCCGTCTTCTATAATGCCTTTTTCTGCCATTATTTCCAATTGCTTGATTTGTATTTTCTTGTCGTTAATCCTCTCCATGTTCTCGTTGCGTTCCTTCGCAATCGTCTTCTTCGCATTCGTCTCCCTAATGCTCTTTTCATTCTGCACGTTAGCCTTTGTCTCCTCGATCTTCTGCCGTGTGTTCCATTCCTTCTCATTTATGTTTTGCTTCAAGATGCGTTCTTTTTCCCTCTTGATCTCGTCTGCCTCCGCCTTGTTCCTCGCTATCTCCACATCGCTTCTGGCTTTCAGTTCCACGCCCTTCAGCGTGTTGTCGCTTGCGTACTTCGTCGCCTCTGCGCGTTCCCTCTCGCCGGATAGGCCGTAGTCGCGCTTTCCGATCATCTCGTACTCCGCAATCTCCTTCCGCGTATCGCGTTCCCTTTGCGCCTCCTCAAACTGCTTCCGCCGCTGCTCGTCCTCCCATTTCTTCGCGAAATACTCCTCGGCCGCCTTCCGCTCCGACGGCGCATGGGAGTTCGGCGAAGACTGGACAAACGAATGGTGACGCTCCATCGCGTTCTCGTGCGCCGCCCTCATCCTCGCCGCGTACGGGTCTTTCCGCGCTATCTCGTACTCCGCCTGCGCCCTCTCCTCCTGCATCCTTGCCTTTTTCTGCAGCTCTTCAAGTTCCCATTCAGTCATTTTCTTTCCTCCTTTTTTCACCCATTCTATCCAAACGCCGCCGGAATGCGCTCTCAAAACGCTTCCCGGCGGCATTTTGCTGTTAATATTGACACCTTTCAGCCCTGAGCGCCCTCCGTCTCCGCCTCCTCTGGCGTCGCCGGGAACTCATGGTCCACAATCAGATTCGTCAAACCACTCATCATCACTTCCGCCATCCTTGATTCGTTGCTGTCTTTCCCGAACGGCGCAAGCATCCCGTTCTTCTGCTTCCCCATCTGCCCAAACGCCATGTCAACCAGCGTTCCGCATACGTCGCCTGGCCATTCAAGTTTGCCGCCCTCACCCACCGTAAGCTCTATCGCAACCGTCCATGCCCTGCTCCGTCTCTCTTCTGCGTAGCTCCCTTCCTCATCTTCCTTTTCCTTTCTTTCTAAGTAATCCGCCGTCATGTACGTCAACAGCCTTGCCCTCTTCGCATACGGCCTTGTCGGAAGTTCCGGAAGCGCGTTCTCCGTCTCGATCACTTTTGCGCCAAGGTGGCTCGCTTGCTCTTCCCACAGTTTCCCGCCCCCGTTGTGCCAATCTGATGTCGTCTCTTCCTCGATTTCGCCGTCATCATCGAACCGCGCTTCCTTCATCCTCGTCCGCACCCAATTCGCAACTGAAAAGTCTTCCGTTGTCCTTGTCAGCTTCCCCAAATTCCTGTAGGCCGCAAGGAAGTTCGCCCTTGACATGACGTGATTCTTCACCTCCGCATCCTCAAGCTCCACCGCAACCGCCATTCCGGCATATTCATTCAAGCAGTTCGGATCTTCATCCATCACATCATTTTTGTTTCCCTCGTTGTATATCTCCTTCAGCTTCACCGCGCCGCCCGTCCATCCCTCGCCCTCCCCTATCTGCGTCTGCGCGTCGCACCAGTCGTCTTCTCTCAACCCTCCGGTTCTCTCGCCCATCAAACGCAGCGCCTCGTTCGCCTTGGTTATGGATATTCTTCTCGGCGGCCTCGTCTCCTTCTGCCCTGGGCCGTCCTTCCAGTGTAGCCGCTCCATCTTCCCCTCTTTTAGGAACAGCAGATCCTCGTATCTCATAATCCATCCCTTCCCGTCAGTTCCCTCGCTTCGATTCGGAAGCAGATCACCCGTTATGCACCCTTCGCACCCGCTTGTGTCGACCTCAAGGTATTCATCGGCTTTCGTGATCATCCGTCCCTCCCTTCAGTCTTCCCACCGCTGTACGCAGAACATTCCCCTCATGTCTGTCTGAATCACGCCGTTCGCGATCACATACAGCGGAATGTATGCCTTTTCGTCGTCGCTCCGCGTCCAGCCCGATGTTGCAACCACGCTCGCCGTAGCCGTCTCCATGTCCACCTCGATCATGTATGTCCCGTCGCCCGTGTTCGCCGCCGTGCCTTCGACCCCCACACACGACCTTCCCACCATCACCATTCCGCTGCCGATCTTCTTCTGCGTCTCGTCCCAGGCGAACATCCCCCCGCCGCCATCGCCGCCTATCGGCACAAGCGGCGGCTCCCCGCCAAAGAGGTGATCCACCTCCGCCTCCCGCATCTCCTGCCCCATCTGCGTGTCCATGCGCATCTGCGCAATCGCCGCCTCCGCCGCTCCGATCCTCTCGGCTATGGTTTTCTCGTCTGTCATTGCACCGCAATCTCCGCTCCGATCGTTATGTTCATGTACTTTATGCCAAAGCTTCCGTTGTCGTGGCTGTTGAATCCGAATCCGCTCTCCGCGCCGTCAAGTATGCACGTGTGCAGCTGCCCGCCTCTCTCTCGCCGCATCAGGTAGTTCGCCGAAACCTTTCTCCGGTACATCCTCCCGTCCTTCTTCTGGTATGTCAGCCACCGGTGTTCCGTCCCCGTGCTTGATTGCGACTGCCCTCCGCCTCCGCTCGTGTCCACGACCCTCTGCGTGGTGCTTATCACCATGTCATACAGCCCGTATTCGTTTATGCTGAGCGAAACGCTGCATCTGTACTTGTCGTCAGGTATCTCTGGCAGATCCTTCAGGTTCCGGTACACGTATATCGCGTGGCTGTACGTTCCGCTGTCGTCTGTCGTCGTCCACTCCACGCTCTTCGTCGCCTCGATCGCCGTGCGCACCGTCTTGCTCAGCGTCCTGCTGCCGTATTCGTTCGGCGTCTCTCTCTTCGATACCACCTTCCCCCGTTCGCCGTTCTCCTCGTCCGTCGCCGTGACGTTCGCCCCCGCCGTCACCTTCTCCTTGAACAGCGGGTTCACCGTCTCCGTCGTGATCGTCTGCGGCACATGCTCCGTCACCGTGACCACGCCGTCCTTTACGGCGTGCTCGTTCGTCTGCACCTGCGCGTGGACTTCCCTGTTGATCGCCGCCTCCGGCACCTCTATGCTGGCCGTGTTCCTGTACCTTACGGTCGTCTCGCTTCTGGCCGTCGATCCCGTCACCACGCTGTCCGTCATCGGCTTTGCCTGGACCGACCTCTGCGTCACCTCCGTCGCGCCGTCCTCCGTCAGCCGCACCTCCTTGGTTGTGACTATCCCGTTCACCACCTCCGGCGCGGCGACTTCGTCCTCCACGTCTACGTTCTTCGACGTGTACCTCTTCACGTCCGTGTGCGTCAAGGCTCCGCGTGTGCAAGACCCGTACGTCCTTCCGTCCGTCAGCTCCCTCTTCGTCTTCGTCACGTCCCAAAGTCCGCCCGGCGTCATCTCGCTGCGCACCTGCTCTCCTACCGCAAGCCCCTCCGCGCTGCCCGCCTCCGTCTGCGAACGGCTCACGGTCGTTGTCCTCGTCGCACCGACCGTGCGCCGCACCTCGACCGTCGCTACTGCCACCGGCTTCTCCGTCCGCGTCTCAACGTCGCATTCGTACGCCCCTTCCTCCGTCCTGCGCACCTTCGCCGTCCGCGTCACTCCGCCGCCCGCATCCTCCACGCACGTCGCCTCCGGGTCTTCCGCCGTCATCGTCGTCGTGGATTCCCTGTGTTCAAACGCCGTCTTCGCGCACCCTTGGCCTATCGGCCCGTCCGGCGCCGCCGCAACCGTCTCCGACTTCCTTCTGCGCCATCTCCCGCCCGGCGTCATTTCGTTTGTCACGCTTTCGCCTATCTTCAGCCCTTCGCTTGACAGCGGCTTCTCCATTCCCCTGTCCTCGACCGTCTTCACCGTCGCCTTCAGCCCCCGCGAAACAGTCACCGACGCTCCCGCAACGGCTTTCTCTACCTCCGTCTCGTTCGCCACGTCGAACGTGCAGTCCTCGTTCTTCGTCACCTTCCGCCTTGTGACCCTGCCGTCTCCCGCGTCCGCCGCCTTGCCAGCCGCTCCGAGCCTTTCCTTCCTGACCCCGATGTGCTGCTCCTCAAGCGTGTCGGCGTATATCGTCCTGCCGCTCGTGTATTCAGCCACCTCCTGCTCCACGCGCTCGCGCCTCTCCAGTATGCAGCTCCAAAGCCCGGTCTCGTCGTCCCTCGTCACGCCCGTAAGCCTGTACGACACGCCGCTTTCACCCTTCGGCGGTTCAGGAAGCTCCGCCGCGTTCCAGTGGTATGTGAACGTCACCCTGTAGCGGCATCCGTCCTCCATCACGTACGGTCCGTCCCCTTCACCCTCCTCAGGGTTCCGCTGCAGCGCCTGATACACGCGGATGAACTTCAGCCCCGTCGCGCTCACGCGCTCGTCAGTCTGCTGCTCGTACCACGCCGCCGTCGCCTTCCACCCGTCTCCAAGCTTCGCCGGTTTGTTGTAGACAGTCGCGCCCGCCCTTTCGCCTGATGCGCCTCCGTGCACCGAATCGTCCGTCAGCAGGTATTCCATCAACCCCGCCGCGAACTCCGGGTCTGCCGGCACGTTCTCCACGTACCTTATCAGCGTCGCGCCCTTCCATCTGTACGACCACGCGCTGCGCCGCTGGTACTGCCAGTACTGCCTTGCGCACCATTCCCAGTACTTCCTGATGTCTGCCTCGTCCATCTTCGCCCTCCCTGTCGCCTTATGCGTATCCGCCCATGTTCGTGTCGTTCTCGCCGCACCCGATGAGATACCTCTCAGACAGCCGCTCGAACTCCTTCTCGGCTGCCGCCGCCGTCTGGTGGCGTCCCTGGTCGGCCGTCTGAATCTCCGCCGCCGCAAGCAGCGTCAGGTACTTCTGCCACTCCGCCGCGATACGCACCGGCCGCCACCTCTGCGCGTCCTCTCCCGGCGGCGTCCCGCCCGAATCCTCCACGCACTCGTAGCATTCCTTGTCCGCCGTCACGTAGGCAAGGTCTCCCGCCACGTACATCACGCCGCTGCGCCATTCCGAATACGTCACCTCCTTCGGACGCGCCGCAAACTTCACGTACACCCCCTCCGGCGCCGGGGACGGAAGCATCACCCCGAACTCCGTCATCCTGCATCCGCGTATCGGCGTCGCGTCCGGGCAGTATTTTGGGTCTGCGGCGTACGCGAACTCCTGCACGTCGATTCCGCCAGGCTCGATCTCCGACGCCTCCCACGGCTGGTTGAACTCGATGAACGCCGCCACCTCGTCCATCCTCAGCCGCCGCCACGGCCCGCCGTCCCTTCCCGGCGGCGTCTCCCCCGCTCCGGCCGCCGCAGATTCCAGCCTGTGGTACGCTCCGTCGTGCCAGCACTCGTGACCATCGCGCCACTCCGCGCCAGCCCTCCATGCCGGCCTGTACCTGCGGAACTCGATCTTGCGCGTCTGCGGAAACTTCTCAGCCGCCATCCTCGACAGCCCGTCGTTGACTGCCATCTGCGCAACCATGCGCCAGTTCACAGGCACATCCATCAGCGACGGGTCGAACCCCGCCATTCGCACCGCGTTCTCAAGCAGCTCGCCAGCCTTTACGCTTCTTCCCATCTTCCGTTCCTCCATTCATGCCATTTCCCGTTTGCGTACCGCTTCGACACCTTCCCGTGCCTGCCGTAGCGCCCGTTAATCGAGTTGCCGTCCTCCGGCGTCCCGTCGATCATCATCCACGGGTTCGCCCGCTCCATGTCGCGCCAGTATCCTTTCGCCGCCGCCGAAAGCACTTCCGGACCCTCAGTCCTCACCGCCTCCGCCAACGCCTCGAAGTGTACGCTCGAACGCTTCCGGAATCTTCCGTTCGCCCCCCTCGCCGCCCGCCGCTCGCGCTCCTGTGCGCATCCTCGCATGGCGGCGGACTTCGCCGCCGCCATCGCCGCGCATCTCCTGCCGTAGCTTCGGTCTTCCCGCTTCCTCGAAATCACCATCTCACATCTCCTCTCCTGCGTCACTGCGCCTAACCACGGCGGGCGCGTTCGTAGCACACAGGCAGCCTCCGAATCGTTCCACTTGGAACTCCAGCTCCACACTTGTCTGCTTCTGCTCCTGCGACGTGTAGACACCGAACGCCGCCGTGTCGTTCGTCACGCATCCGCTTGCCGCCATCCGCTTAAGCGCGATGTAGTCGCGATTTATCCACACCGTCACTTTTGGGCCCGTGTACACCGAGAACACCGGAATCTTGTACTCGTCCCAGTTGATGTCTCCGACGGTCGTCGCTGTCGCCGACGAGGCGACCACCCGCACCCCCGACGGCGTGTTGGCGCATCCGCCGCAAAGATATGCGACTATCCACACGATCGCCATCACCGCAAGCAGCGCAACAAACGCCGTGCAGTCCCTGCGTTCACATCCCGTTGCATTTTCCGTCTTCATTTCGTTTCTCCATTTCTGCCTTGTCCGCCGATTCCTGAAGCATCAGCACGTTGCGGGCATAGATCAGCGCGTCGGTTTCGTCCTGAAGCAGCATCACGCAGTCAGCCTTGCTTCCCGCGATCATCCTGCCTATCACGGCTATCGCCCGCTCCCGCGTCATCTCAATGCCTCTTGCCTTTTCGCCCTGTTCTCGCCGTAATCCCGGCTTCCAGCCCCATCTCCGCAAGCCGGGCTTCCTGCCTTTCTTGCCCTGTCAGCCCGGCGCAATCCGGGCTTCCTTTGCCCTGTCCGCACGGCGTCTGTCCTGTGCGCTCGGCGCAAGCCGTGCGTTCCCCCGTCATCCGAAGATGCGTTCAAGCACGTTGCTCACAAGCTTCTCCGTCACGTACTTGTCGATTGCCTCGTCGCAGGCCGCATTTATCGCCGCAAGCTCCGCCTCGTCCGTGATTTTGCCGTCATCCGCGAATGCCACAAGATACGCCGCCGTCAAAGCCGCCACGTCGTTGCTAACCTCAACTACCTTCGTCTTGCCGCCGTCGAGCACAACGCGTTCCCTCAGCGCCGCGTTCGCCGTGTGTACGTACTCCTTGATCGCGTCCGCCGTCATGTAGCGTTTCACGAACCATTTCACCAGTGTCTTCATCTCTTGTTTTCCTTTCTGTTGGTTACAGTCTGTAACCGACTGATTTCCTTGTTTTCCTTTAACTTGCCGGCAACTTGCCGAAATCGCCCTTTCATCGTTTTCGCGGCGTCACGGAAATGATGTTTCATCCCGCCCGTTCCGCGTATTGGCCAATCCCGATACGCGTATTCATTCCGCCGATACGCGTATTCGCCATGTCAGCGCACCCCCTGGGCTTCCTGCGCCGCCCGCGTGACGGCGTTGAATCCGCGCTCGCCCACCGCTCCGAACACAAGCGCAAGCACCGTCACCACCGTCACGAAGCACAAGGTCACGTACACTACGTTCCGCGCAATCTTCATGCTGTCCTTCAGGTCTCCGCAGGCGACGAAAAGCGTCTTCAGTCGCTCATCCGTCTTCGCGTGGTAGACCGCCACCGAATCCTCCAGCTCGTCCATGCGGCCCTCAAGCCGCTCGTAGTGGGCCTTGTCGCACATATCCCGATCTCCCCCGTCAGTTGTCCAGCGCACCCGCCAGGAACGCGGCTATCTCGTCCGCCGTGGCGATTCCCGCCGCCGTCACCGCGTTGGTGGCCGCCGTGAACGCCGGGTCGCCGTCCTCGATGTACTGGCAGGCGAGCCATTCGTCCTCAAGCCCCGCCGCCTGGATGCCGGCCTTGAGCGCGTCCCACTTCCCGGCAGCCTTCGCCGCCGTGATTATCTTCAGCTTCGACCAGCGGCTCTTCGACACGTACGACTGCACGACCTTCACCGGATTCGTCGCCGAATGCAGTTCGCCGCCCCGCCTGTATGTCGTCACCACGTTCGTGACGCCGCCGATCACCACCGTCTCTCGCGCAACGAGCCGCCGCTCCTTCGCCATCGCCTCAAGCCTCGGAAGCGTGAATCCCGCCGCCTGTCCTGTCCGCGCGGCGCAAGCCGTGCGTTCCGCCGCCCCGTACGCCAGCTGCGCCGCCATGAGCGCCGCAACAACCGCCGCCGCAAAATCCCTACTGTCCATCGTCTCCTCCTGTCTGATGCGTTCCCGTGAACGCGCCGTTCGAGAACGTCGCCACAACGCCCTCCGCCGCGTTCGTCACCTCGCCCGTGAACGACATCCTGCCAAGCACCTTGACGGCCATCGATCCCCATTCGATTCCGTCCACGCCGCCGAAGCGTCCGTGCCTGTTCATCATCACCGCCTCGCCCGCGAGCGCCGCCGGGCGGTCGAACCAGCACCACCTGCAGCCGCTGTACGTCTGCCCGAACCGCGTCACCTCCACCGTGTTCGTCCAGTTCGACCCCGGCACGTCCGGCACCGAGAAACGCCCTGCCACGCGATTCGTCACGCTTCCCGAACCGTACACGTACGACGCTTTCAGTATCGGCTTCATCGGCGGCGTCGTGTTGAAGTACACGAGCGCCGCATCGCGGTTATGCACCGCGTCGTATTCGTTCGACACCACGAACAGCCCGCTGTCCTGCCTCAGCATGATTGACGGCATCAGCGGAAAGAGCAGCTTAAGGATCACCCCGTTCGTCGGCGGCCCGTCCTCCACCCTGTCAGGCCCCCGCGTCCTCTCCGCCCGCACCGTGCCGTCGGGGATGTTCGTGACCGATAGCGCGTCCGCTCCGCCCGCGAACGGCATCTCCCCGTCCGCGTAGCACTCCCACTCCGTGCCGTCGTGCCACCACTGGTCGTACTTGAGCGTCCACTCCCCTCCGCCGTCGTATGTCCACACAACCGTATCTATGTAACACTTCGACGTGTCCGCGTCCTCCGGCGGCATCCCCGTCAGCACGTCGTCGCTCCCGGTGTCCACGATCTCCCACGCGGTGAACGTCGCGTTCGTCACCGATGCGTCCATCGCTGCGGCAAGCGTGTTCGTCCCCGCCTCGAAGCCCCTTGTCCACGCCTCCGCAACCCTGTGCGCGTTCGTCGCCGCGAACTCCTGCGCAACCTGATCCGCCTTTGCGACGAACGCCTTGCGCCTGTCCATGAGCCGCACCTCGCCGCCGTCGTGCATCTCCGATATCACGGCCCGTCCCCATGCGCGGTTCGTCGCGACGCCCGATTCGTACACCGTGTTCGTTGCCGCCGCAAGCGCCGCCGCCGCGATCTGCGCAAACGCCGCCGTCATCTCGGCACCTCCAGCCTTATGCGCCAATATGACGTACGGTCAAGCACGAAGCCCGCCACCACGACTGTTGTTGGCAGATGCGTCACCTCGTCGACCGCCGCCGCCTCCGTCCAGTCCCTGCCGTTCGCGCTGCACTGCACCGACACGCGCACCCCCTGCCCAGATATGTCCACCGCCATGTCCACCGCGTAGCGCAGCGTGACGCGGCGCGAATCGAACGCCGCCGCAAGCAGCGTCACGCCGCCCTCGACCACTACATGCACCGGCGGCGGATTGCCGCCGAAATGCCACATCTTCGCCGATTCAGGCACGGCGTTGGTGTCCGGGTTCGTCCACGCAACCTCCACCGCGCCGCCGTCCAGCGCGTTCGTCTGCGCCGTCCAGCCGCTCCCTGCCGAAAGCTGCGTCCAGTCGTTCGTCTCCGTGCGCCTGTACCATGCGGGCGCGGGGATGCCGTTCGTCGCTGCGGCAACGACCATCGCCAGCCCGTTGGTGACGCCGACCTCCGCCCGCACAAGCTCCACGCCCTCGTCAGCCGTCGCCACCTGCCTGATGCTCTTGAACGCCCCGTGGAGCGTCCCGAACGCCGCAAGCAGAAGGATTGCGGGACGCGCCGCACCCGGCACACGCCGCCACAGCATCCGCACGGCAAGCGCCGTCACGGCCACCGCCGCAACCGGCATCGCCAACCTGATCAGCGTCTCCGTCATTCCGCCGCCTCCTGCATTCTCACTTCCCCCTCTCCGCAAGCCGGGCGCCCTTCCGTGCGCACCGCCCGTCCTTCCGCTCCGTCAGTCATTGCGTCACCCCCGTGAGGTAGCCGCCCTTGAATGTGAGCGTCTTGCCGCCCCATTCCACCGTGCCGTTGTAGCCGCCCTTCACTCCCGGCATTTCGTACACCGTGCCGTCGTCCTCCGCCGCGTCGTTCGGCACCGACACCCCGAAGAATGCCCTGTCCCCCACCTCCGCCTTGGGGATTCTCACCCCCATCGTGTACAGGTTGTGGTACACGTTCCCCACCGCGTCGGTGTATGATCCGGCCTGCTGCTGAGGCGTCGTCACGTATGCGTCCTGGAGAATCCCCCATGCGCTGCGCGGCGCGTTTGTCCCCAACATCTGCGAATACTCCACAAGCGGCTTAACCGTCTGCAGCTCCTCCTGGAACGCGAAGTCGATTTCGCTCTCCATGCATGCCGTGCCGTCCACCGCCACCTCGCGCACGTTCGGCCGGAACGCCGTGACATGCACCTTGGAATCCTCGTCGAACGCAACCGCCGCCTCGAATCCCGTAAGCTCCACGCCCATGTACACCACCGGCGCGACCAGCACGCTCTGCGCCACTGCGTTCAGGAGGTTGGTCGTCGCCCTGTAGCCGTCCGCCGCGGCGGACTGCTCCGCCATCGCAATCCTGTTCGACGCCGCAACCGCCGCAAGGTCGGCCTGTGTCGCAAGCCCCGCCGTCGACGACACGTTGCCGTCCTGGTCAACCGTCAGCACCCTGTTCGTGACCGCCGCTCCGGCCGTCATCTTCGCCGCGATGTACGCGCCCGCCATGAACGCGCCCGCCATGACAATCGCCCTTGCGGCCGCCTTGGCCGCCCGCAAGCCCGTTCCGCCCTTCGTCATCTCGCCCTCCTTGCCGCCTCTGCGGCCTCAAGCGCGGCGGCGTTCTGCGGCGCGGTGAGGTCTATGTTCGTGACCGCCACGTAGTCGATGTACCCGCCGCTCACCTGCCTCCGCCAGCATATCTCCGATTCCGCGTCCCACACGTAGTCCGCGATCGAGTGCGCAACCGAGCGCACCGCATTCGTGATGTCGGCGCGTGTCGCTATCCCGTTCGTCGCCGCCGCAACCTCGCGCTGCACGTACGCAACGCCAGCAAGCCCGTTCGTCGCCGCCGCAACCTCGCGCTGCACGTACGCAACGCCAGCAAGCCCGTTCGTCGCCGCCGCAACCTCGCGCTGCACGTACGTCTCCGTCGCCGTCCTCGTCGCCGCGTTCGCCGCCGCAACCGCAAGCGCAATCGCCGCAGCCACTCCCGCCATCTTCATATCGTCACGCCCTCCTGCTCTATCTCCAGCGTCACTTCGTCGTATTCGTTCTTTGTCGCCTTCAGCTTGTGGTACAGCCCCGTCTCTTCGTCGATTGCGTATGCGCCCATCATCTTCACGCCCGCCTGTTCGCCGCCCGCCGATCCCCCGGCAACGCCTCCGCCTGGGTAGTACTGCCCGCCCTGCTTGCGTTCGTCTCTCATCTCTCCGCCTCCGCGTTCCCCTGGGATTCGATTCCTGCCGCACCTGTCCGGCCGATCTCCGCGTTCTCGCCGTACTGCCTGCTCTGCTGCTCAAGCGCGGCGATCCACCTTTCAAGCGTCTCTCGGCTTTCGGCGTCCATATCCTCAACCGCCTGCGGGTTGTTGCGCCTGAGGTCGTCGTAGAACGCAAGCCTCGCCTTGTAGTTCCAGCGTCCCCGCGTGTCCATCTGCGGCGCAAGCCCAGCCTTTATCTGCGTGAAATTCTGCATCTCGTCGCGCACGTCGTCCATGCGCATCTCGTCCGCCGTCCTTATGCCAGCCGTCCCCACTCCGGGCATTAGCCGCCGCACTGCGTCCATCAGTATCGGGTTAGTGTCAAGCGTCCCCTCCCTGTCAAGCGGCTGGACAAGCTGCGCAAACGTCTGGAGCTTCTTGATCAGCTTCTCGTTGTCGAGGTCGTTCTGGTCGAGCACCACCGTTATCCCGAAGTCGCCGGTGATGTCCTCCCTCTTCAACCCCTGCACGTCGTGCGCGTTCGTCACCCCCGCAAGCGTCACCGCGCTCGCGTTGTCCTGCGTCACCTCAAGTATCAGCCGGTACAGCTCCTGCATCTGCGCAAGCCACCACGACACGATGTCCTGACGGACCAGGCTCATGTCGCTGCTGCCGTCCCCCACCCCCTCGAAGTTCAGGAACTCGCCGCGTATCGTCTCCACCTGCTTGTCCGCCGCCGACGGGTAGGCCGGCGGCTGCATGAACGCCACGTCGTCGTTGATGCCCATCATTATGCGCCTGAACGGCCCGATGAGCGCACCCTTGATGTTGCGTCCCTTCTGCTTTATCGGAGCCTGCGCCCCGACTATCGCGTTGTTCGCCGCACCGTCGCGTATCACCTTCGCGATGCCCTGCACCGGCGCCGCCTCCTCCGCGATGCCCTGCGCGTCTATCACGTTCGACGAATTTACCTCGCGGCGCATCAGCACCGCGTTCCACTTTCCTCGCCGCGTCCGCACAAGCCGCTTGCCGTATGCGCTGCCGTCCGCCGCCGAAAGCACGCTCTCCCACCGCCATACCTTCCCCGCGCCGTCCACGCTCGTGAAGTGGCACTTCACCACGTTGTACATCTCCCGCGCATCGTCGATGTACTCCGGCCGCAGCTCGTCGAACACCCCCGCTCCGGGATGCCTCAGCGTCTCCTCGACCCACCGCGCATCCCATCCCTCTGCCGAAACCTTCTCCTCAAGCTGCTCCTTCGTCAGCCATTCGCCCTCGAACCACTGCGCCTCGTCGAACCTCTCCGTCAACGTCGGCATGCAGAAGTCGTCTCCGTACCTCAGCGCCCGTATCTCCGGGCCCTCGCACTCAACCCCCTCGCTTACGAACTCGATCTCGCCGTCCTCGTCCTCCGCAAGCCCGCGTATCGCCTCCTTCGCATCTTCGGCGGACATCCCCTTGCGCTCCGCCGCGAAATCCATCACCGTCTGAAGAGCCTCGCGCTCCTCCTCCGTGACGTCGCGCTCCCGCCGCCTAACCGCGTCAACCGCAAGCCACCATTCGCCCTGCGCCTCCACGACGCTCGTTCCGCCGTCGTCCGAGCGCCACTGCGCGTACTCCGCGCACACCGTCTCCATGTCCGCCGTCTCCACGACCGCGCACGTGCGCCGCCGCCAGTTCACCGTCATCAGCGCAACGGCCGGCGTGTCCCTGAGATAGTACTTTATCGCCGTCCTGAGCTGCGCCTCCCAGTCCATGCCCATCTGGCATATCGCCCAGTCAAGCAACGTCTGCAGCGCGTTTGCCCTGCCCTGCTTCACCCCGTCGCGTGTGCACACGATGTTCACCCGCGCCGCCCGCGTCGCGTTCATCAGCAGCGCCTCAAGCTCCTTCACCGCCGCCTTGCCCCAGCGAAGCCGCTGGTCGCTCGCGCCCTTGAACGGCATCGCCTTGCGCTCCGCCGTGTCCCTGTGCGTCCCGCTCGCGCTCTGCCCCTTCCACTGGCAGTTGTACGCATTCTCCGCCCTGCTCCTGTCTTCCCAGAACCGCGCCGAGTTGTCGCGCCAGTACCTAAGCGCGTCCACAAGAGCCTTGCGCTCCTCCTCCTCAAGTCTGCGCTGTGTCCCTATTCTGCGCATCGCATCTCCCTTCCGTCAACGGTTTGCCGGGCGGTGCGCAGCCTTCGCCACGCTCCGCCCGGCACATTCGCCTCAACTCGCGACGTACTTCACCGCGAACTGTCCGGTCGGGTTTCTGCACCCAAGCCTCAGCGTCGCCTTGTGGAATCCGCGCGGGCCGCCGCCCTTGTTCTCGAGGATGTGCTTCTTCAGCGGCACAAGCGTGTCGATCGACCAGTTCTCCGGCTTGATCGCAACGCCGCTCAGATGGCTCGTTTCGCCGCACTGCATCGTCGACGTGTCCGCGAACAGGTGGTTGTCCGTCACCGTGCGCAGCACTCCGCCGTCGAACTCGAACGTGTCGCACATGAACTTCAGCGACTTGTCCGACATGTCGCGGTTCGTCTGGAGCGTCGTCTCCACGCCTTCGACCGCCGTGACCTTGAACGACCACATGGACATCAGCGCCTTGAGCGAGAGGCCGCAAAGCATCAAGAGCGATATGTCGTCGTCACCGGCCTGCAGCGCGGAGTTCCTGATGATCTCCGCAAGCACGTCCTGGTTGAACTTCGACGCATCCTTCACGTTGCCGGTGAACCCGTAGCGCGGGCAAGCCTGCCACGGTATCGTCTGCACCGCGTGGAGCGCCAACGCCCCTTCATCGCTCAGCGTCGTCAGCGGCTTGAGCCAGTTCGCGATTCCGCGCGTTCTCGGCACTGTGTCTGTGCCCGTTCCGCGCTCCACCGCCTCCTGCTCCGAACCGATCGCGTTCTCGATGGACACGAGGGTGCGCTCGGCGTCTACGCGAATCTGCCGCGCAAGCGCGGCGTTTGCGCCCGTCTCGTTGTGCGACGGCATCTCCTCGCTCTCCTCCGTGACCATGAATCCCTTCTTGCTTACGAACTTCTGCAGGTTGTGCTTCATCACCAGCGTGGTGTTTGCCTCAAACCCGGATTCGTCGAAGTCCTTACCCTCTGCGGCGGCGAGGTCTTCGGGCGTTATCGCGCCCTCAAGCTCCACCTCCTGCGCCCAGTTGGTCGGCTTCTTGCCGCGCTTGAGCATCGTCAAGAGCGGTGTCTTGTATTTTGTCAGCTGTATCATGCCGTCCATGTAGTCCGGCTTGACCAGGTTCTTCTGCACCGTGTACAGTCCTGCCATAATCATTCCTCCAGTTCTGCAAGGATCATGCTCTCGGCCGTCGCCTCGTCGTTGACTTTGCCCCAGTCGATCGCCTTCCCCTCGCGCTTTGCCGGCGTAAGCCCTTTCTTTTGCGCCTTTGCGCTCTTCGCCTCCGCCGGCTTTTTAGTTGACTTCTTCTTCTCCCCCGGCCGCCAGCCGTGCTTCACGGCCGCCATGCCGAGCTCGAATATCTCACGTGTCCTCTGCGCCAGTTCCTTGCGTTTGGCTCCGAACCTCTCGCGGAGTTCACCCAGCTCTTCGTTGAGGTCGTCAAGCTCTCCCTCAATCCACCTTCTGCTTCGCGTCTCTCCGCCGATTTCGAACTCGTCTTCGTCGCTCCTCAGAAGCCCCTTGAGGTATTTTGCCGTTTTCGTCTTCCTGTCGATCGCGGCAATGCCCTTCGCCTCCTCCTTGGACATCAGGCTCGGCAGTATTCCGGCCGCCTCCGCCGCCGAAAGTATCGCCTTCCCGTCGTCCCCGGCGAGCCTCTGCGCCTCTTCGAGCCTCCGCTCAAGGTCTTTCACCTTGCCAGTCAGCTTTCCGATCCGCTTCCTCGCCCTTTTGCCAAGGTCTTCGTCTCCGGCATCCTCGTCATCTTCACCCTTATCGGCTTCCTCGTCCTCTTCGGCATCCGGGGATTCCTCGTCGTCTTCGCCTTCCGCTTCCTCGACGTCCTCGTCCCTTTCCTCCGTCTCGTCCGGATTCACCTTTTCGGTCTCGATTTCTTCGGATTCCTCTTCGATTTCCTTGTTCATCTTTCCCTTGCCTTTCCCGTACTTTTGTCGGCTGTACGCGCCTTGTCGCGGATTTGTTTCGAGTGTCGCGGTACCGCGTTCTCCGCGTCTCGTGACCCCATTTATACCGCATTTCGCACCTCCCGGCACGAAATTTCCTCTCCTCGGCGTCATTTTGTTGTCAATATTGACACCTTTTCCGCCTCCGCCCCCTTCCACGCGCCATCTCCATGCCCCGCCGCACCTCTCCCGCACACTCCGCCTCCCGCCCTGCACTCCGTCTCCCGCCCTGCACTCCGCCTCCCGCCCTGCACGGCGTCTGTCCTGTGCGCACGGCGTCTGTCCTGTGCGCACGGCGCAAGCCGTGCGTATCCTCCCGCTAATCCGCCCATGTCGCGAAATCCTCGCCTGTATCGCCCTCCTCGCCTTTTGCGCTCTCTGCCGCCGCCTCGCCGTTCACCGTTGCCGCCTCTTCGCCGTACTCGAATATCGCGCTCAGCGCTGCATACCTGTCGCCGTCAATCCAGTCCTTCACCGCGCCCTTCTGCCCGTCGCGCCCTGTGTAGCTCTCGTACGCGAATATCGTGTTCGTGCATTCCGCCGATATCCTGTACCGCCCGGTCTCTATCCTGTCCCTGAGCACCGAAAGCCCAACCTCGATTCGCTGTCCGCTCGCCGGCACGAATCCCTCCGCCAGCCGTGACACCTCGTCGAAGAGCGTCAGGTTCTCCAGTCCGCTCATCTTCCGCTGCGCCGCCGCCCGCGCATCGATCACGCGCATGAGCATCCGCTCCGTCGCGCCGTTCGTTTCGCTCCATTCGGCAACCTCCGCCATGTCCTGCGGCCATTCGAGCGGATCGCGCCCCTTCGCCCAGTTCGTGAAGTCGGTCCACCCCTCAAGCCGCGCCCATTCGTACTTGTACTTGAGGAAGCTCATGCCGAAGTCCTCCTGCCCCCCTGCGTACTCGCCGTCGTTCACGCCCCTGTTCCTGTCCGAGAGCTGCGCCCATGGCGGCGGCACACCCACTCCGGGAATCTCGTACGCGCCCGGCCACTCCCGGTACTTGTACAGCACGTCCGCCGCCCTGTCGTAGCCGTACCAGCCTATGCTCCAGTTCCGCTCCGGCGCCGGGTCCACGACCATGAACCGCGCCAGCCGCTTCGGCAGCTCCTCCGGCCGCACCACGTTCCGCTCCCGCGTGAAGTTCGCGAAGAGCCGCCCCGTCAGCTTCTCGGCGATTCCGTACACACGCGCCTTTATCTCCGCCGTCGCCCGCCTGTTCCTCGCTGCGCTCTCGATCACGCTTAGCGGCCTGCCGTACGGGTTGTCGCTCCCGTAGAACCAGATCGCCGCCGCCTCTCCGCCCTTGCACACCGCAACACGCGGCACCCGCGCAAAGCACCTTTCGCCGTCCGTTCCCGCCCGCTTCTCTCCGCCGCCCCTCAGCCACTGTGTGCACCTCTCCGGCCGCGCCTCCGGCGTCCCGCTGTCGCCACATTCCGTCTCCTGCCGCATCAATCCCTCGTACTCGCCCTTCGCAAGCCCTATCTCCCTCCACGGCATCGGATCGCCGCCGTCCCTCGGAAGCATGTACGCCGTCCTCCACTTCGTCACGTACATCCCGTCAAGGTAGTCTGCCACCACCGGCGTGTAGCCGCTTATCGGCGTGAACGTCCCCAGCAGCGTCCCGCGTCTGCTCGCAAGGCGGCTTCGCAGCGTCGTCAGGAATCCCATCGGGAACTCCTCGTCAAGCCATCCGAAATCGTATTCGCTCCCCTCAAGCGTACGCACGTCCATCTCGTACGTCACGAAGTCGAGACGCGATCCGTTCCCGAACGTTATCTTGCTCCCGGCGAAGCCGTTCTGCTCCGTGTACGATATGTGCTCGTCGATTCTGCTTGCCCTTCCCAGCGCGATGTTCCTCTCCTTGAACCTCTGCGGCATGTAGTTCCACAGCCGCTTCATCTGCGTCCCCTTGCCCGTCTTCAGCGTCTGGAATCCCACCGCTATCGAGCTGTCGCCCCTGTCGGCGATCTGCATGGCCATCTTGCTTGCGAAGTCCGTCTTGCCGCTCCTGTTCGCACCCATTATCAGCAGCTCCGACACCGGCTGCCTGAATCCGAGGTGCATTCTCATCCGTCTCGCGAATTCGTCCCATCCCATCTGAAGCTCGCGCTCGATGTGCGCCCGCTCCGCCGCCGTCACCGGCGCACGTCTCATCAGCGCCTTTGCGACAAGCCATATCTCAGGCTCGTAGCCAAGCGCATACGGATTCTCCCGCATCGCCTTGATGAACCTCTCCCTGTCGCGCTCGATTCTCGCCGCCGCCTCTTCCTCGCCTATCCCCTTTCGCCTTGCGTATTCGGCGATCTGCGCCTTGCTTGCCCTCTGGTAGTATGCGTCCCTCATCACTCAGCCTCCTCCGCCATCTGCCGCCCCCTGAACGTCCTCGCCACCTCCGCAAACAGCTTCTCCACCTCCACGTACGCCGCAAGCCGCCCCTGCTGGTAGGCAAACTCCTGCGCATCCTTTGCCCGCTCCATCGCCTCCGCCGCAAGCTGCCGCCATTCCGCCGCAAGAGCTGCCGGCACGTTCCGCTCCTCTGCGTCAAGCTTCGCGAAGAACGACCTGATGTCGTCCTCCGTCACCGGCGGCTCAAGCGCCATCCGCGCTCCGCCGCCCTCTGTCGTCCAGCCCTGCCCTCCCGTCCTGTGCGCACCGCCCAGCCCGCCGCCGCGCTCCGCCGTTCCGCCTCCGTCGCGCCCCCCTCCTGTCCTGTCCGCACGGCGCAAGCCGTGCGCACCGTCCGCCTCGCCGAAAACCCTTCCCAGCCACTTCGCCATCATGCCTTTGCCTTTCATCTCATCTCCTCCTCTGTCACCTTCTCCACGTTCATCTCGCATCTGCCGCTGTACTGCTCCACGCCGTACGTCACGGCGTCGCCCAGCGTTTCGTCCCACATCCCGCTGTTCGAGTTGTGCCTTTGCCTTTCGTTCGCCACGCGCTCCGCGTACGCCCCCATCGTCTCGCCCGGAAACTTCACCCAACGCGTCCCTATGCCGCCTGTCCGCTCCAGTATCTCGTCCCCCATGTTGAACATCCAGTCGTCGCGTATCGTCGCGAACTGTCCTACCGCAACCTTCCTCGTCTTGCCGCCGATCTCAACGTTCTCGCTCTTTCCCTCCATGTCGCCCGGCCTCAACAGAAAGTACTTCGCGTACATCAGGAACGGAAGGTCGCCCGTGCCGCCCTGCTGGTTCTTGATCACGCTTATCCACATCGGTCGCAGGCCGCCTGTCTCGATTATGCTCTTCTGCCCCCATTCCTGCTGCTTCTCGTCAGCCTTGCTCAGCATTTCGCCGCCCGATATCCTGCGCTTCACGTCGTAGTACATCAGCTGCAGCGGCGGGCACTCCCTCCACCACTGCGCCACGTCGTCATCGCGATACATCACCGCCACGCTCCGCGCCGCCCGCCCTATCTCGCTCGAATCTCCGAGATGGTCGAGGCGCGGCTTCTTGCTCCCGGTCTCCTTGTCCTTCGCGAACTGGTTTGACAGCTGCACAAGGCACACGACCGGTATCCTCAGCCGCTTCGCAAGCTTCTTCATCCTGACTGTCGCCTCCTTCACCAGCACGTATGGCGCGTTCGCGCTCTTCATCTCCGGGTCGATGAGCTGCAGGTAGTCGACTATCACCGCCTTCCACCCCATCGACTTCACCCCCCGCGTTATCTCGTACTCCAGCTGCGATATCTGGTCGCTTTCGGTTATCTTCACCATGCCCTCGTCCGCAACCTCGCGCAACGCGCTCTCGAACTCGTCAACGTACGCCGGTGACGCGCCGAAGTCGAGTTTGCTTATCGACAGCTGCGCCCTCACGGCCGCGTACCGCTCCGCCAGCGCGTCGGCCGGCATGTCCATGCACACGAACCCGTGCTTTATGCCCCGCGCCGTCCAGTAGTTCGACACGTTCACCGCAAGCGTCGTCTTGCCCTGGCTCGCAAGCGCCGCCCATATGTGCAGCCCCGTCTTCAGCCCCTTGTAGATCATGTTCATCTGCGCCCATGGCAGCGGCACCCCCCTGTACTTTCCCCAGTTGCGCTTCATGAACCGCTCCTCGCTCAGCCAACGCTTCTGCTCCACAAGCTCCTCAACGAACTCGGAGACGTCCATCAGCGTCCCTTCGCCGCCCTGCGCAACCGTCTGCAGCGACGCCACCGCCTTCACAGCGTTCTCCACATGGATCTTCGCCGTGTTCGGACGAAGCTCCGCCAGCTCCTTCGCAAGCCACCTGTGGTACAGCGTGTACACGCGCCGCTCGAGCAGCAGTCGCATGTAGTAGTCGAAGTTCGCCGTCGTCGGCGTCGCCTCCAGAGACCTTTCGACGGCTTCATACCCTTCCTTGCCGCCGATCTTCTCCGCGATCGTCACGCCGTCGATCGCGCTTTCGTCCGAGTGCAGTTCGGCTATGGCCTTCCACTCCGCCTTTTCGCCCGCTCCCTGGAACCACTCCTGGGTTATCCCCATCGCCTTGCACCGCCCAACGCACTCCCGTGCGTAGTTTGCATCCTCCTGCCCCGCAAGCACAATGCTTCCGAGCACGCTCAAGCCAATCTTCTCTGCGCTTTCCTCTTCCATCGTCCGCCTCCTTTTTTGTTTTCCTCGCCCTCTTGCCGCCTTGGCTCACGGCGTCACCTCATCGTCCGCCGCCTCGACCGTCCAGTCTCTCATGCATTCGCGCCGGCATCCCCTGCGGCGGTACTCCGCCGCCACAATTCCGCGCGCCTGCCCCGCCCCGTACGCCCTGCGGTATTCGTCGCCAAGGTGCGTCGCAACCTTCCACAGCCGCTTCCTGCGGCCCTCTCCGTCCATTTCCGCCATCGCTCCCCCCGCTTTCCTCCGTCCGCCGCGTCACAGCGACGCTCCCGTGTAGAACTCGTCCTCCTCCGCCTTTGGCGCCGCTTTCTTTTTTTCCGGCGGCTCATGTCGCCATTCGCCGCCCCAGAGCCAGTTCTTCAGCTTCGGCTCGTAGCCGGGATTCCATGCCCCCGATTCGCACCACCGAACGTGCGCCTCCGCGATTTCGCCCGCATCGGTCTCCGGGTTCTTTGCGAGATACCGCTTCAGGCTGCGCTTGAATCCGTCCGCACCGGCCTTGTTGCCGTGCCTCTCCACGATTGCCGCCGCTATCTCCGCGACTTCGTCCTCCCAGTCGCTCTCCCCTTCGCCGCGCTCCGCGCCATCACCCTCGCTCCAGGTGTGCGCATCCT
>CAZMNN010000022.1:0-21283 GCA_964567665.1 uncultured Lentisphaeraceae bacterium | reverse complement strand
CCCCGCCTGTCCTGTCCGCACGGCGCAAGCCGGGCGCACCGCCGTCCCGCTCCGCACCATCATCCCCGCTCCAGGTGTGCGCATCCTCCCCGCCTGTCCTGTCCGCACGGCGCAAGCCGGGCGCACCGCCGTCCCGCTCCGCCGTTCCGCCGCCTGATGCTTCCTCATCGTCGAATTCATCATCATCAAAATCCATCAATACCCCTTTAGGGGTTTGGGGTATACATTTATTTATTTCTTTATTTATTTCTTTATTTAGTGTGGACGCTTTGTGACACCCACCTGCGTCACAAGCCGTCCGTGTGACACCCCTTGATGTCACTACCCGTCCGCGTGACGCATTGTGACGGTGTTTGTTGTCACAAGCCGTCCGTGTGACATCTTGCCCATTTTCATAATCCACTTCCGCATCTGCGTCATTTTTTGCGATTCGGCTTCTGTCACTCATCGCCTTTCCTGCGCGTTCTGCGTTTCGTCCGTGACGCGATTTTCCTTTCTCGTCATCATCATCCGTCTCATTTTCGAGCTTTCTTCTCTGTCGCACCTGCCTCTGCCTCTCAGCATCGCACTTTTTCCTTTCATTTATGCTTTCGTTCACCTTCTGCGATTGATTCACGATCCCCTCAACCACAAATTGAAGGAATGCGTACTTTTCAGGCAGTTTATAGTCACTCTTTCCCCTTGCCTTTGCGTATGCCGCTCCAAGCACCGCCGCGCGCTGCTCTCCGTCCAGCGCATCGATCATGCCTCCAAGGGCATAATGCACAACAAATCCTTCACACTTCATATCGCCGCTCCTTCTTTTCTTTTTGCGTTTTCTGTTCCCTTCAAGCTCTTCCTGCCTTTCGTCCATTTTTTCATGTACATTCTCCTTTTTTGGTTTCTGTACACTATTTTCAACTCATAGAATCCCTCATCATATTCCATCCTGAGCATTCCGATGCACCTGAGTTCCTGCGCCGTCTTCTCCCATCCCTCTCCAAACAGCGCATCGAGTTCAGGCTTTCTCATGCACACTTCATCGCCCAACGCCTCAAGCGTTGCGAGCAGCCCCCGCTTTTCGAGCGATACGCGCCCTGCCCCCACTTTTTCAAACCATTTGTTTCTCATCTTTGCCCTCCTTCGCCACTGCCGCCGTCACGCCTGTCCTGTCCGCTCGGCGCTTGTCCCGTGCGCATGGCGCAAGCCGAGCACACCGCCCCGTCTATCCGTCAGCGTCTTCATAATTCCCAGGGCATCCACAGTTTCGGCTCCGGCGTCCCGTTCTCTTCGAGATGGATATAGCGCACATCTCTGAGCAGATAGGTGCCCAGTTCCCTCTTCGCACCCTCGCTCCTCCACCATTCGTTGAGCAGGTAGATTGCATCGACCCGCTTCACAATCTCGCACTCGATCTCCAGCAGTTTCCGGAGATTGTTTTCCGACACCTCGTCATTGTCCACGCACGGCAGGATTCGCTCGATGTCGACCGGGTTCACCGGCTGCCAGCCTTTGGCGGCGAGCCGTTCCGCTGCGGCGTTGAACGCCGCCCGGTTGAAGTCAGGCAGCCCTCTCATCGGCCCGGCTATGTAGATTGTCGGTTTCATCTCTCTTTCTCCTTTTCGTTGTCATTGTCATAAGTGCCGCTGCCATTCGGCCATAATCCCGCCGCTTCCGCCTCACACTTCGCTTTTATTAATGCAAAGCATAAGACCGTCACAAACTTTTCAACCTCCTTCTTCACTGCTGGCGCTAATCTTTTCATCAGATTGCCGTACAGCTCACCCGCGATTTTGTTGGCTTCTTCGCTCTTCAGCCTGAACGTCGCGTCGAGCGCTACGTTGCATTTATGGCCCTGATCGCTCTTCGGTCTCATCTCTCTTTCTCCCTTTCGTTTTCCGTTAAAGTTAGTTGCCGCTGTTCGGCCGTCTTGCGGCCACGCCCGCGGCGCTCGCTCTGCGTGCCTTGGTCGGGCTTCCCGAATGCGCACCCGCCCGTCCTGTCTGTTCTCCCCGCGCCTTGCGGTCGCGGGCGTCCGCGTGGGACGTTAGCCAGTTTCCGTTAGAGCGGGCGGGTGCGCACATTCTCCACCGCTTACCCTTTGGCGGTCTTGTTGTAGGGTGTGTCTGTGGTAGTTCTACCGGTCTCTAAATCATCTGCCCCGTGCGCCGTCACGCCCTCCGCCTCCGATCGGATCGCCGTCACGCTCCCCGACTGTCCTGTGCGCCCGGCGCAAGCCGTGTCCTGTCCTGTGCGCCCGGCGCAAGCCGTGCGTAATCCGCCCTCATTCCGCACCCTCCAATCGTCCGGCTTGCCGAGTTCCTGCCGCCCCTCCAGCACGTCGATCATCCGAAGCAACACCGCGATGCAGTCGTAGCATTCCTCGACTGCGGCGGCCGTGTCCTTGCGGGCAATCGCCTCGTAGACTTCGTACAGTTCGCACATCAGCAGCATATCCGACGAGATGTTTCCATCCTGCGCCACAATCTTAATGACTTCTCGGCACTTTTTCAACAGCCCCTGCATCTCAGTGACCATATCATCTGCCGCTAAACACGAGTACGGTAATGGAATCAGATTGTCGCAGAAGTAAGGGTGCTTCTCCACCGCGTGGCGGTAGTGTTCCGCAGCCTTGCGCAACACTCTCCCGTACAGCACCGGCGTGTCCATCGGTGCGCCTACCTTTTCTTCTCTGTTCACAGTTCCCCCCCTTCCTTTGCCATCTGCAACTCTCTGCCGACTTCCAGAAGTTCGCGATTGCTCATCTGCCGGATGCTTTTCTGCGCTTCGCGTTCCGAACGGTCAAGCCACTCACTCATCTCCTCCTGCTCTTTGAGTTGCTTTCGGCTCTGCCATTCCATCCCGGCGACGAACGCTGTAGCCAGCGCGGCAATTTCAAACACGATTATTGCGACTAACTGTATCGCTCCTTGATGTGCCCTTTTCTCTGTTCTGCATATCAGAATCTCCATATTATTCAGCATCTTCGCGTCCGTCTCCGGCTTCGCGTCCTTATGGTTGAGTTTACCCGTCTCCATTCGTCTCTCCTTCTTTTCTGTTTCAGATCGCATTCAGACCTTTTCGCAATCCTTTTTCAGTATCTTGCCCTGTTGATGTTCTGTGCATAAGCAAGCATCTCCCTTTCCCAGATTGCGTTGAACTGGTCTCCTGTGTTTATCATCCTTGCGTCCATCACCCTCACGATAACCGTCTTGCCGTCGCACACTCTTTTGCCGATTATTGTTTTGTTGTTCATGCATGGCCCTGTCTTCTCAACCGTTACAATCCCGTTCTTCGGCCTTATCGGCTCAATCCTTCCTGTGTCAGCGTCTTTCCTGTATTTGGTTATCCACGCCTTTGTCATTCCAACCTGCATTCCTTCGACGTCCCAGTCCACGCCTCTCATCTTTTGCGTGCGCATTTTCACAAGCACCCTTTTTCTTATCCCCAGCAACGCACATACATCATCGTCGCTGTACACTTTCGGCTTTGCGTCCGTTTCCGGCTTGTCTTCCCCAACTCCCTGCCGAACCTCATCCACTCGCCGAACAACCGCTTCAGCGTCATCTTTCCGCCTTTCGTCTGTCGCCTTGCCCGATGCGCCGCTTTTTATCTCTTCATCGCTGTCTGCACACCATTTCTTCTCTTCCTGCCCCAACTTATCGCTGTCGCTCCCTGTTTTGTTGACGAGAGGTTCATGCGAAGGGCTGAAGGATCTATGCGGCGAGCGGTTGTCGCGCCCTGTTTCATCGATGTGAGATTCATGCTTGATGTTTACGCTGTTTTCAGAGGCCCCTGCCACGCCTGACGCACAGTTGTTTTTTGTATCTCTCAACTTTCGCTCGAAGAATGTTTTTGCCATTTGTTTGCCCTCTTTTTTTGATTTGCTTTTGACTGACATGTACGCTTCCTGTGTGACTGAAACCACTTGATTTATTGTCGGCAATTACATTGCACTCCGCCCTTGTAATTTTAGTTTTGTTTAATGCTTTCCTTCTTCAACTCTGCGCCGCCGAACTTTTTTTATCTGAATCTTATTCTCTTGTTTGCTCTGAATCTTGTTTTATGATTGCTCTGCAATCCTTGTGCATCACTAATTCTTGCGTCTCACGACACAATGAATTTTATTTCTACTCCCCCCATTTTTAATAACGGGTCCCCTCCCCCCCCCTATCTTCTTCCCTGTTCGCTTCACGCCACTGTTTCTCTTCGATCCCCATTTTTCCATTTCATTTTCCTCTCGCCTTGCCGGATTTTCTGCCTTCATTACCTCATTTTTGCTACCATTTTGGCAACCACTGCATTATTTCCCTTGTATTTATCCAATTTACGGACTGTATAATAGGCTTGTTGCGTCAACCGTCAACTGATCTGCCGTTCTCAACCTCGCTTTCGCCGCCTGTCGTTTCGCCTCCGACTGGCTCGCGATCGTCCGTTTCGCCCCCGACTGGATTGCCGTCGGCGCGATCGCCGCTTCCGACCGTCTCGCAAGCGTTGTTTTCGCAGCCAACCGTTTCGCCTCTTTGCAACCCGCCCGCGGAATTTTCCTCCGCCCCGAACCCATCCGACCATTCCGCCACGACCGATATGTAATCGTTGTCATCGCCCGTGCTTCTATTCGTTTTGGGCGATTCCTCGTTGTCGGCGTCCATGTCGTCCAACGATTTCAGCAGTGCCGTCATTTCTTTTAGAGACACCTCCTTCAGGGATTTTTCGTCCAAAAACCTCGCGCGAATTTCCGCTCGGCACATTCTTTTCAGCTGCTTCAGTTCCGTTTTTTCTTCCGTCCGCATCTGCGCAAGCCTCTCCGGGTTGATGCGCATTTCCCGCCTCTCTATCGCCGCGAGTGTGTTTGGCGACATTTTTAGCAGCTTGCAGATCGCCCTATCCGACATTTTCTCTTCAAAAAGAAATCGCACCGCGAGCGCATATCGCTCCGGGCTTTTCGCCGCGATGCGTTCCGCCGAATAATGCGGCGCAATGCCATTTTCTTCTGTTGCGCCGTCCTCGATCGGGAAGAGTGTCGGAGCCTCAACCATTCAAAAGCACCTCGCGCTCTTTCCGCTTCAGCCATCCGACGAACGAACTTTCGAGAATGCCCTTTCTGCTTCCCCGACGGAACCACGGAAGGCCAAACTTTCCGTTGCTCGCCTGGTATTCGTCAAGTGCCTGCTTCAGCAATTTTGTGCCCAGTCCGCTTTTCCGGTGCAGTTCGTTCACGCTGTAGACTTTTATTTCTTGCGACATCATTTTTTTTTCCTAAACAGTGTGCGCACACTTTTTAATTTTAAAAATGCTTTCGCCATTGTGTGATTCCACAAAATGTGCGCACACTTTTTGGCCGAAAGAAAGTGACACGATTCGTGACACATATTTTTCGGCGGACATTCCTCTTTCGGCTGCAACCAAATTAATTTTGGCTGTGTTTATTTTTAATTCTTTCATCCGTTTACCTCACTTTGCTTTACTGTTTCCATTGCTACTTCAAATTGATTTTTGTATTTTTTAGCGATCTTCCCGTCAGTCGTAATTATACCGTGCGCTTTTGCCAAGGTTTCGATGCCTTTCCATACAATATCTGTCATCGTCATCTCCGTTAAATCTGCCAACATGACTGCAACTGCTTTTTGATACGGATCCGTGTAGATTCCGATTCTAACCTTCCCTTTTTTGTGTTTCCCAATTCTGCTCATTTTCTGACCTGATTTCTTTTTCAATTGCGCGTATCATATCACAATGTGCGCACACTTGCAATGGTTGTTTCTATTTTTCCTTTTTTGGTATAATTGCACACATGAAGAAGCAAATCATTTCTTTTTTGTCTTGTTTTTGCAACGCTTTTCGCTCCGCGCCAGTAGTCCTGCAAATACTTGTCTCCGCTGTCCTGATCGTTTTCGTATATTGCTTTTTGACCTGTCGGCAATCGCGTTATCATTTTTTGCGTTCCCGCTCTTCGTACATTCCCGCTGGTGCCGTCTTTGACCAACAGCGCGGCCGCCTGTACTATTTCGACGGTGACGATTTCCAAATTATTGACTACCCACGTGGCACTGTGACGATTAAGCCAACTGTGCGTGATATGATTGATTATCCGATTTGCACCGACACTGACGATGCGCCGTCTGACGATGTGCCGTCAAAATCCGACCGAGAAACGCTTGTCCGCGAAAATGTCCACAACGAGATACTTGCGCTTGTTAAAGATGAAAACGAAAAGTACGAGATGGACGAGGCGACAACGACTGCGGTTGACGAACCGTTCGGCGGCGCAAAGACCGAATCGGAAAAGAGAAAATGGGCTGAAAGGGAAAATGCCTTGTCAGAAATCGGCAAGGGAAAGAAATCGTATACGACAGAGGAGCTGATTGCGTTGCTTAAAAGCGAAATCGAGCAGGAGGAACGCGAACTTGCGGCGGCGGAGGCGTTGGAAGATGCTGAAGATAGTGGCGAAAAGAAATCGGAATAGCACTTCGTCTACGCGCAGCGAATCGTGATCCGCAGTCAACGCTTGCGCGGTCGCCGCTTCGCGTCAGCCATGCGTTGTGACTTGCGTGTCCGCGACAACTCGCAAGCATCCGAACACGTGTACTTCGGCAACCGCTCCGGCGGAATCAACTGCCCGCACTCCGTGCAGCGGTACCTCGGTTTGCGCTGCGCTCGGACGATCTCCCCGGCGTGATAACGCTCGGCCTTGCGTATGGCGGCCTTGCGGGCCGTGACGGCGGCCGCGCAGTCCGCGCAAAACCTCTGCCGCCCAGCCTTGACGACGTACTCGCGCCCGCATTCCGCGCACTTGTCAACGCTGCCAAGCTTACGCGCCGCGCCGTCCCGTCTGCATCTGGCGTTCGCCGCACGTTGATGCAGGGCGCGGCAGGACGCGCAGTATTTGACGGTCGGGCCGCCGATGATGTCCTTGCCGCAATCGACGCACTTCCGCCTGATTAGCGTCGGCGCGTGTCGCGACGCATATGCACACTCCGCGCACACTGCCGACTGCCTGTTCGCCGGGAACTCCGCGCCGCACCTGACACAGACGCGCACGAGCGTCGTCTTACGCCCTGCCATTTACGTACTCCTTCGCCGCGCGTCGTATCGCATCTTTGCAAAGAAAAACCGCCGAAGGAGGGTGCAACCTCCAACGGCGGCGAAACGCGCCTTTCGGCGGACATGCCTTTCGGCAACATCAGGCCTCGCGGCTCGATGACATCTTATCACTTCGTTTCAATTCACGCGCCCAGCGAGAAACACGACCCTTCGGTCGCCCAGAACCCTCCAGACACGACGGCCGCTAATTGTATCACAATGCCTCTCGGTATTCAACCGCCTTTCACAACCCTTTGTTAGCCTACACCAACTAATCGCGTCACAGCAAATCGTTGACGTCAACTCCTGCCATTTCGACTGCCTGCGATGGGTCTGCATAATAGTATGATAGTGTCTTGATGTCATCGCCGCTGATTGCGCTTGCTTTTTCCGCCCCGTACTTCTGATAGATGTGATCTATGCATATCTTGCGCAATTCGTAGCTCGATTTCGTTTTGCCTGGCATCATTTTGCGCATCTCCTCGTTTAGACGATCTTGCACCGACGCAAATCCAGGTATCAGTTTATTTTCACTTTTTATCGCGCCCCACCACCCATTTGATGGCATCTCATCAACCATTTGCTTCACCTCTTTGATTGCCGTCCGTATCTTATTCCACAACGCCTCCGAAACTGGCCATGCGACTTTCCTGCCTGACGATTTTTCGGTTTTGTTTGGCGTGTATCGCATTATTATCTTTCCGTCACCACGCTTTTCAAAGATTTGTTCCGATGCCCTTTTTACGTCGCCATTCCGCATAGCAAACTGTAGCATCATCGTTGCCATCAGCCACAATCTTTTGTCTTCGCGCCCCCAAATCTCCTCGTACCACGCCTTGATTTTCGCCAACGTCTCTTCGCTCGGTCTGCCGTATCTTTCCGGTCTGATGCTTCTTTTTGGCGGCATGTCAATCTTAACCGGCTCAAATCCCGCCTGTCGATAGTAGTTAACCGTCCATCTCGCCGCCATCATCTGCAGATTGGACGCATACGTGCTCGCTGTGATGCTTTTCTTCCCCGCTTTGATCAGACACATTATGCCCATGTCGATTTTATCCGCCGTCAATTCATCCACCCTGTCATCCTGCTGCAGACCTAACGCTTCTGTTATTTTTCTTACCCCCTTAATCACATTTTTCACCGTCGATTCCGACGGCCGGCCCGAACGCATCCGCTCGTATCGTGCCGCCAGCTCGTACTGGTTGAACCATTCGCCTATCGTCATTGTTCGCGATGCTTTTTGCGATTCCGCGGACATCCCGGAAAGCAACATCGCTGACCAGTTCGCCGCTTCGGCTTTCAACGCCTTTGTCGGCCGCCCCCTCGCATCAATCGCCAACGCGCCCTGCAACGTCGCCCTCTTGATCGTCCTTTTTCCGTCGACCATCTTTCTGAAGTATACAATCCCATTGCTGCTTGCCGTTTTCCCGACAAGATACACGCCCTTGCACACCGCAACAAACTTCTTCGCCATCTTCTCCTCCTGGTTGCCATTTTAGTTGCCAATGTTGGTATAAACTATACCAAATTACACCAAACAACATCTTGCAAATTTGCAACCAATTATACCACAGACGGCGCGAAATGTCTTGCTATTCCTTGTTTTTCCTGCAAATTTATATAACCGACTTTTGTTCTATACCATAAACCGGATGTCGGTGCTTGCCATAGCACCTGCGCACGGACGCAATGTCATTCCGGCTTCACTCGGCGTTCGGACGTGCCGGGGATGCCGATGGCGTCCCTGTACTTCGCGACGGTACGCCGCTTCACCGTGTAGCCAAGAGCCTGCAGCCTTTTCGTAAGAGCTTCGTCCGAAAGCGGATGGTGCCGATCCTCGCCTTCTATCAGCTTTCGCAGATCGTCATACACCGCCTCTTTCGTCACGGTTTCGCCATCAGCTGTCTCAAGCCCCTGCTTGAAGAATCGCCGCAGTTCAACCGTCCCCCTTGGCGTGGACGCATACTTGTCGTTGACGGTGCGTGATACGGTTGTGGGGTGTACACCCACCTTTTCAGCCACCTCAAGCATTGTGAGCGGCTTCAGCCCCTTCAGTCCGTCCGTGAAGAATCCCGGCTGCCTGTCGAATATCTCCTGCGCAATCATGCGCACCGTCTCCTCGCGATGCTCGATGGCGTCAATCAGCTGATGCGCTGCGGCAAGCCGTTCGCGAAGGTACTCTTTCGTCTCTTTTGGAACGGACGGATCCCTGAGCATCCTGAGGTACGATTTCGATATGTGTATGTCCGGAAGTGAACGGGCATCCACCTCGGCCACCCAACGGCCGCCGACCCGCACGGCATGGACTTCCGGCTTTACGATGCGGTTCTCGTTTCCTGCCGACTCGTATGCACGGCCCGGCTTGGCCTCAAGCGTCCGGAGTTCGGCAAGAACCTTTCCGTACTCTTCATGCGTCAATCCGAGAGCCTTGCATATCTTCGCTTCGTTGCCGTCGGCAACATCCTCAAGATGGTTCTCCACGAGAAGCCGCACCTCATCCTCCCACGGCGAATCCTCGAACCTGTCCATCTGCGAAAGCAGACACTCCTTCAAGTTCCGCGCTCCGCATCCGGGCGGGTCGAGTCTGCGGATTGACGCCAGCACGTCAAGCACATGGCGTTCGTCCGCCCCGGACACCATCTCGATGTCCGACAGCGATCCCGCAAAGTATCCGTTGCCGTCAATCTGCCCGATTAGCATTTCGGCGAGCGCATGGTCGCTTTCCGGGATGTCGGAGACCGGCAGCTGGCGCTCCAGGTGTCCCTGCAGCGTCTCCTTCTCCACCTGATTGTCGAAAAACCTCTGGCGACGCTCTTCCGCATCCTCGTCCCTGTTTACGGTCGGCGCCTCCTCGTCATACGGCTGCACGGACGAGACAGCCTCCTCCTTTGCCTCCGCCGACGCCTCTGCGACGCCCATCGACACCTCCAGCGGGTGTTCGACCTCCTCGATCATCGGATTCTGGCCGATCTGCGCCACAATCTCCTGACGCAGCTCCTGAAGGTTCATGGCAAGAACCTTCACAGACTGGCGCATCGCCGGCGCCAGCTGCTGGGAAAGCCCCGGCCCTTGGTGGAGTTTAAGTGAGAGCACAGCGCCCTCTCGTCGCTATGCCGTCTGCGCCAGGAAGCGCAAGTCGTTCTCGTAGAGCCAACGGATGTCCGGAATGCCGTACTTGATCATCGCGATGCGCTCGACACCGAATCCGAAGGCATATCCGGAAACCTGCTCAGGATCCCAGCCGACGTGCCTGAACACGCGGGGATCGACCATGCCGGCCCCGGCGATCTCGATCCATCCGGACTGCTTGCACACCTTGCATCCCGCGCCCTTGCACACATGGCAGCGGAAGTCGACCTCCACGCTCGGCTCGGTGAACGGGAAGAAATGCGGACGGAACCTTACGCCGCCGTCTCCCATCATCTCCTTTGCGAAATACGAAAGCACACTCTTGAGGTCAGCCAGCGAAACCGGCTTAACGTCAACGTACAGACCCTCGATCTGGTGGAAGTTCGCGGAATGTGTGGCGTCCGTCGTGTCGCGGCGGTATGTCCTGCCGGGGCAGATTACGCGGACGGGCGGCTTGTTGGACATCATCGTCCGGATCTGCACGGGAGACGTCTGCGTACGCAGAAGCGCATCCGCCGCAAGCCAGAACGTATCAGACCTGTCCTGTGACGGGTGGTGCGACGGAGTGTTTAGAGCCGTGAAGTTGTTGAACGGATTTTCGATGTCCGGGCCGTCGGCAACGGTGAATCCGAGCCTTGAGAAGATGCGGGCGGACTCGGCGATCACCTTCGATATGGGATGCGCGGTTCCGAGTTCATGCCAAAGTCCAGGGCGTGTGACGTCAATGTTTCCGGCGTTGGACGCAACAGGCTTGGCCGCTCCCGCACCCTTTGCGGCAAGGGCCTCCTCAACGGTCTTCCTCCACTCCTGCACGGTCTTGCCGAACGCGGGGCGATCCTCCTTGGGGACATCCTTCATCGCCTTGATCAAGGCGGGGATCGAACCGTTGCGCCCCACATACTTCACGCGCAACGCCTCGACGGCATCCGCTCCTTCTGCCGCCGCAATCTCCGCAAGCGACGCCTTCTTTCCCTCTTCAAGCTCTGATAGTGTCATTGTCTTCTCTCTCTTGGGACACGGATTATACCATATTCGACTGACGGACGCGCATCCGCCGCCGTGCGGCTACCTGTCGCCCTTCTCCTCGACGGTCGCGAGAGAGAAGTTCCACACCCCTGACGTGCGGCAGGTGTCTATTACCTTGACAAGGGATTCATACGACGTCTCCCGGTCGGCACGTATGACCACCGGTTGCCCCGGATAGAATTCAGCGACCTTTGCAAGGCGCGATCCCAGGTCTTCGAGCGTCAGAACCTTCGCGTTGACCGTCACGGCTCCGTCCTTCGAGACGTTCAGTATCACCTCTCCGGGGAGGCGGCCCGGTGTCTCTGCCGAAGAGGCGGCGGGCAGCGAAATCGAGATTTCGCTCTCCCACTGCGAAAAGACGCTTGCCGTCACGAAGAAGCAGAGCAACAGAAATATGACGTCAAGCATCGACGTCAACGACAGCGACGGGGCTTTCGCCCGCCGCTCCCTACCTGCAAACTTCATCTGCCATCTCCTCAAGCTGCGCAACGCGCCGAGCCGTACGGCGGCGGAAATACGCATAGGCCGCAAGGGACGGAATCGCCACAGCAAGGCCAAAGATGGTCGTGACGATCGCCTGGGACACGCCCTGCGCAAGAACCACCGGCTTTGCGTTGGCGGCGACGTCGGAAGCTATTCCGCCGAAGGCGGAGAACATTCCGAGCACTGTGCCGAGCAGCCCCACAAGCGGGGCGATCGCCGCAATGTCGGCAAGCCATTCCACGGAGGAGTACATCCTGTCCGCAATCCTTCCGCCCGCTGCGGCCGGATCCTTCGCCCGCCTTATGTCCTCAAGCATGTACTGCAGCGCACCGCGCCTCTGCGCGAACATCAGGTAGAGGCACACGGCGACGGCTATCACGGAAAGCCCGGCGAGCACCCACATCAGCGACCCGCCGTAATCCCATGCCTGACGAAACGTTATCGTATTCATTGTTGTCCTTTCAAAAACCAATCCCAAACACCGGAACTGCGTTCGTCAGCGGCAGAAACGGTACTCCGTGACCGATTCGCGAACCTCGCCCGGACGGAGAACCGTATCGGGGAAGTTTGGCTTGTTCGGAGAATCCGGAAATGCCCCGGTCTCAAGCGCAATGCCGCAGCGCGGAGAAAGCCTGCCGCCGTCCTTCGCCGGATAGCCGTCCGGAATCCAGTTGCCGGTGTAGATCTGGATTCCAGGCTCGGAAGTCCACACCTCCAGCGCAGAGCCGGAACTTCCGCGCAGACGCGCCGCAAACGTCAGGCCGGCGCCGGACTTGTCGGCATTAAGCGCCCAGCAGTGGTCGTAGCCCTTGCCGTACTTGAGGACTTCGTCATCCGCATCGATCCGCTCACGTATCGTGTGCGGATCAACGAACGAAAACGGCGTTCCCTCGACGCTCACCTTTTCCCCCGTCGGTATCTGCCCTGCATCGTACGGAAGATACTCGTTTGCGTTTACCGTGAGCGAATGATCCTCCACCGACCCGCTACCCGCGCCGTCCATGTTGAAGTACACGTGCTGCGTCATGGCGACAGGCGTCGCCTTGTCGACCGCCTTCATGCGATAGCCGATGCGCCAGACGTTGTCTTTCGTCACTGTATACGTCACAGTCGCTTCGACAACGCCAGGGAAGCCGCCTTCACCGTCCGGCGAGACGAGCGAAAGCACGAGACCGGCATCGTCGCCCTCCTCGAACGGCTTGACCTCCCAGATGCGGTCGTGCCAGCCGCCGTCCGCACCGTGGAGCGCACATCCGATTCCGCCGGGGAAGTTGTTGCACTTCAGCACGTATTCTGTGCCGTCAAGCGTAAATCTGCCACCGCCTATGCGGTTCGCGTACCGTCCGATCAGGCATCCGTAGTATGGATCTCCGTCTTCCCATCCGGACGGGACGTCAAACCCCAAGGCCACGTCGCGCCCGTCGGGAAGAACCACCCGGTTCACACGTCCACCCCAGTCAAGCACCTCAAGCACAAGGCCGCCTGCACCCTTGAGGGTGTAGGCGGTCACTGTCCTGCCGTCTTTGGTGCAGCCGAACGGCTTTCTGTCAATCATTGCCGAGCCTCGTTCCGGTTATTCCGCACGCTTTGAGACACGCGAGCCGATGAGGGCGTAGAACAGCACGTAGGCGAAGAGGCCGACCGTCAGCCAGTAGCTGTTCAGGAATCCGATCCTGTCGGCGATCATGCCCTGGACGGGGAGCATCAGGCCGCCCACGACCATCGTCATGAAGATGCCCGAACCCATCGGCACGTACTTGCCGAGACCTTCGGCAGCCATGTTGAAGATGCCGCCCCACATCACGGACGTGCAGAGACCGCAGAGCAGCATCGTGCACATCGAAAGCGGAAACTCCTTGCCGCACACCGAGACCATCTTGACGGGCAGGTACATCGTCGCCAGCATCAGGGCGATGCCGAGGATCGAGCAGACGGTGATCATCAGACGCGAAGAGAGCTTCGCGCCCAGCGCACTGCCGACGAGACGTCCGAGCATCATGCAGAACCAGTATGCACCGCACACGCTGCCCGCCACGACCGTCCCGACGTACGCCGGGTTCGCCGCATCGCCGATCTTCTCCGATGTCATGTAGTTCATGGCCATGTTCGGGATGCCGCTCTCGATCGTGATGTACATGAAGATCGCCAGCGCACCGAGCGTGAAGTGGCGGAACTTGAGCGTCTCGAAGATGTCCTTCAGGACAGGCGAGCGGTTTGCGCGCTCCTCCGCCGTCTCAAGGTGCGGCTCAGGAATCTTTGAGAACGCAATGACCACGAACGCGACCGCGAAGATCGCCATGGCGATCACAAGCGCCGGAACGGCCTGGCCGACGTGCGCCTTGGCCACTTCGCCGCCGACGAGCCAGCCGAGGATCATCGGGGAGAGCGTCGCGCCGATCGAGTTGAGCGAGCAGCCGCACTGGACGAGCTGGTTGCCCTTGTTGCCGCCGCCGCCGAGCGTGTTCAGGAGCGGGTTGACGACGAGGTTCAGGAGGCACATCGAAAGGCCCGCCACGAACGCGCCCGTCACGTACACGTTGAACGCGCTACCCTTGCCGCAGTAGGCCGACGCGAGCTGGACGCCCACGCCGATGAAGCCCACGGCCGCCGCGAGGAGCGACGTGAACTTGTAGCCCTTGCGCTTCAGGATGAGGCCGCCGGGGATGCCCATGAAGAAGTAGGCGAAGAAGTTCGCGGCGGATCCCAGCTGCGACGCCATGTTCGATGCGCCAAACTGGTTCTTGAGGATCGGACCCATCGCGCCCGCGAAGTTCGTCACGAACGCAATCATGAAGAAGAGCGCGAAGCACACACCTATGGCAAGCATATTGCCCTTGGAACTGTTTGTCGAATCAGACATTGGCGAAACCTTTCTCGTTGTTCTTTTAAACTGTGATAAAGATGGCGGCATTGTAGCAAGTTTCCGCTCCCATTGCAACAATCGCAGACGATTGCGCCAGGAAAACCGCAGCATCACACGACGCCGCCGGGAGATGCTTTTCGCCGTGTCTACCTTTCGGCGAAGCGCGGAACCGCTGTCTCGAAAACCATCCGCTCGCCGGTGTGCGGATGGATGAACGCAAGCCGCCAGGCATGAAGAAGCAGCGGGCCTCGCTCCTTGCCGTAGCGGCTGTCGCCGACCACCGGATGTCCGTTCTCGGAAAAGTGGACGCGGATCTGGTTCTTGCGTCCGCTCTTCAGCTGCACCTCGACAAGCGTCGTCAACCGGTCTTCCGCAATCACCTTGTAGAGCGTACAGGCATACTTGCCGTACTGGGGGTTCTTCACGGAATGTACCATAAGCGTCTTCTGATCCTCCGCAAGATAGCTCTCGAATGAACCCTCCTTCGCATCAAGATGCCCGCGCACCCGCGCAAGATACGTCTTCTCCGTAAGCTCGTTCCAGTTCGAGCGAAAGCGCTCCTGCACCTCGGCTGTCTTGGCGACCATCATCACGCCGGAGGTTTCACGGTCGAGACGGTGGACAAGATAGACGCATCTGCGGCTTTTCGCCTGCCCTTTTCTCACATAGTCGTTAAGGGCGTCCTCAACGGTGTATTCGCCGCCGCGACGCGTCGCGCAGGTCAGGATTCCGGCGGACTTCTCCACGACAATGACATCCCTGTCCTCGTGGAGAATCCTTATTCCGCGCAAATGTCGTGCGCCGCTGCCCATGCGCCTCAAGTCCAGCTGCGGAGCAGTTTCACGCACTTGATTGCTGGCTCAAGCTCAGCCGGTTTGCCTTCAGCCTCGACAATCCACCACCTGTGCGCGGTCTCCGTCTTCATGTACCCGATGACATCCTTCCACGGAACGCACTTGCCGCCGTCGGTCGGCGGAACTCCGAACACTCCGTCAACCGTCGGCACGTTCTCCTTTGCGTGGATCGAATGGTGACGGTTGCGGTATTTCTTCAGCAGAGCCACAACATCCTCTCCGGTGTTGAACGTGTTGGAGGTGTCGACCTGCTGCTGAAGCTTCGGCGAGGCATCCTTGTAGATCATGTCCCATGCGGATTCGCCACCGTAGCGCGTCTTGAAATGATGGTATGTCGTATGTATCCCCACCTTGATTCCATATGGCGCAGCAGCCTCCGCCGCCAGCCCCATCGTATAGCCGAACTTGCGGTACGCATCAGCGGAATCGCGGCTTGCATGGGGCGTGGTCACGCTTTCGATTCCGGCCTCTGCGCAGAAGTCGAGCGTGCGCTTGAGGTTGTCCCCGACAAGATCAACGTCGCCGTTCACATGCGTCCCTGCGCCAAGAAGCCCCGCGCCGGAAAGCAGCGCGGCGACCTGCTTCGCCGTTCTTCCGGCATAGCCCGCGAACTCCACGCCATCGTACCCGGCCTTCTTCAGTTCGGCAAGAATGCGCTCCGGATCGTTCCAGAACACCTTGTGAATCGAATAGAGCTGAAGCGCGTACAGACGCCTATTCTCAGCACAGAGAGAACGGCATCCGCCGAACGCTGCGGTCGCCGCAGCAGCCGCAGCGCCGACAAAGAAATCCCTTCTGTTCATTTCCATGGACAAATCCCTCTCTTCAGTTCTCCGCAACCACCTTGATTCCTTCGGGGACGCTCTTCTCGACAAGCATCCTGCCGTTCTCCAACCGCCAGGACACCGTGATGCGCCCCTTTGGCGTATCAAGCCATCCGGAGGCGGACGTGACGCCGGCGACGGCATTCGGCGCTATGCGCACCTTGTCGCACCCCACCGCATCCTCGCACACGGCAATGCCAAGCACATGGCGCATGAGCCACTGCTCCACGCTGCCGAACATCGGATGGCAGTTGCTGTACAGGTCATCGCACTGTGCCTCGAACCAATCCTCCCAGAGCGTCGTCGCGCCGCGATCCAGCATGAAGAAATAGCCGGGTGCGCCCTCGTGCGTGGCGACCTTGCCGGCCAATGCGGCGTCGCCATGCGAGGACAGGTACTCGAACAGATACTGCGTGGTGAAGATTCCTGTGGTGAGCGCATCACCATGATCGGCAATATCGCGCTTGAGGTGCGCATACGCCGCCGGCACGTCCTTCGCCTCAAGAAGTCCGTTGTAGAGCGCGAACAGCTGCTCGCCCTGATAGCCGCGGTTCACGATTCCGCCGGGCTTCACGTACTCAGACCGGAACTTCATCGCCACCTTTGAGGCGTGTGCCGTGAAGTTGGCGGCATCCGCATCCTTGCCGAGCAGACGCGCAAACTTCGCGGTCTTCGTCAGGAACTCATGCCAGTGCGCCCAGCAGGAAAGCGTGCAGTCCGCCTTTTCGACCGCAATGTGGTCGCCGATGCACGGCGGAAGGTCATCGTTGGGATAGCGCCTTGAGACAATGTCGATGAAGCGCACAAGCGCGGGATAGGCCTCGCGAATCGAATCGACGTCGCCGTCATAGCGCAGCATCACGTCGAGCAGAACCGGCACACCGACCGCCCATCCCATCGACCCGGACGCAATGCCGCCCGTCTCCATCTCCGGAATCACGGAATTGCATCCGATTCCGACATATGGCGCAGTCTCCGGGAACAACCCAGTCTCCTCCGCCTCGTCCAGGAAATCGTGCAGCATCTTCCGGTAGAACGGAAGCATCGCCCAGTTGCAGCGGAACGATTCCGCCGTGCACGCAAGATCGCCGCCGTAGCCGAACTTCTCGCGTCCGGGGCAGTCGGACTGGACGCTCTGCATGTTCGCCCTGAACGTGCGGCGGCAGACTTCGTGAAGCTCGTTGAGACGCGGATTGGAACACTCGAAGTGTGCGGCGTCCTTCACGTCCGCAGACCACACCAGCATCTCGAAATCCTCCGGCCTCGGCATGTACGGAAGCCCCTCAACCTGAATGTAGCGGAAACAGTGGAACGTCATCCTCGGTTCAAACACGGCCTCTGCGGAGCCGTCGGAAATCCACGTGTCGCACTGCTCGGCCACTCCGAAAAGCGGACCTCGATGCGTCTTCTTGACCTGCCCGGCGACCGCCGTCATCACGTTGACCGTGCCGTCCACGTTCATGCGCTCGCCAGACCTGAACTTCACCGCCGTTCCCGCCGGCACGTTGCGCAGCTTCACCCGATACGTTCCGGCGCGGTTCGCGCCCATGTCGACAAGCCATTTCCCTTTTACGTCCTGAATCCGGGAAACGCCCTTCGCCTTCAAGCGCTCGATCACAACCGTTTTCGGGAAATCGCCCGCCGGGACCACTTTTCCCTCTGGGCCTTTCACGACCCTCGCGGCGCCGACGTCATCGCGTCCATCCCGCGCATATTCCCTCACGCCCATGTAGATGCTGTTGAAGAGAACGCGGCCTTCGGAAGCCCGCCAGGACGAATCGGTCTCTACCGTCTGGCGGCTTCCGTCGGCGTACGTGACCTCAAGCGTCGCCTTCACGCACGGCGTACCCTGCGGCAGCGCCTTGCGCATGTCGTAGCAATACCACATCTTCAGAGGAAGGAGATTCCACCATCCGTTGCCAAGCTCCACGCGAAGCGAGTTCTCGCGACCGGACTTCACGAGCGAGGTGACGTCGAACGACTCTTCGAGAATCCGCTTGCGGTACGGCGTCCACGGCGGCAGGGCCGTGGACGTCACACGTACGCCGTTCACGAAGAGATCGCGCATTCCAGGTGCGGCGACGCGCCATTCCGCCTTGCGGACGGCTGACGGCTTTGCGGTGAACGCACGGCTTACGACATCGTTCCGCGCATCCCTGAAAAACGCCGCCTCATCCATCTCGGCCGGCGGCACGTACGCGCCGGCAATCCATTCCGCCACAGCAAGAAACAGCGCAATCCCGTTCATCATGGATCCATTCCTTCCATCTGACGCACTAAAACGGCGGACGCCGTTCAGTGCAGAAGATCGGCGGGATATTCGCCGGCGGCGACGAGCTTGCCGATTTCAGCCGTAACGAACGGCTTGTCCTCGCGATACGTCACACCGAACCAGTTGGAGTCGGTCGGAAGAACCGCAACATCTGCCTTGCCCTCGTGAATCATCTCGTCCACGACGAACGGAATGTACCATTCGGACTTCGGTGCAGCACCGTTCTTTTCAAGCCACGCGGGGAAGCGCTTCTCCAAGGCATCAAACAGCTCCGGCGTGAAGCCCCAAAGGTTCATCGACACGCGCTCCTCGCCTGTGAGCTTCACGGGGTTGGCCTCATCCTCGCGGTTCTCCGCACCGCCGGGAACGCGGACGAGCTTCGTCATCTCCGTGACTGAAAGGAGCTTGCCGTCCTCCACCTTGCAGATGCCGCGCGCGACAGATCCGTTGTCGGAGAGCGTGAGGTCGAGCTTGTAGCCGACCATCGCGAAATGGAGCACAGAGCCGGAATCGGCCTTCGGCGCGGAGAGGAACGCCGCGAGTTTCGCGAACGCATCGCGTCCGTAGAAGTCGTCGGCGTTGATGGCGGCGAACGGCTCCTTCACGACGTTGCGGGCGGCGCGGATTGCGTGTGCCGTACCCCACGGCTTCGCACGGCCCTCCGGCACCTTGAACGGCTCAGGCAGGTCGTTGATGTCCTGATAGCAGTATTCGACGGGAAGCACACCTTCATACTTCGCGCCAACCTTCTCCTTGAACTCAGCCTCGAAGTCCTTGCGGATGATGAACACAACCTTGCCGAATCCGGCGCGTTTCGCATCAAACACCGAATAGTCGAGTATGGCTTCGCCAGACGGCCCCACAGGGTCTACCTGCTTAAGCCCACCATAGCGTGAACCCATTCCGGCCGCAAGAACAACAAGTGTAGGTTTCATTTCTGTCTCTATCCTTTCGTAAGTAAATCCGTATGCGACATGAAGCCGCCGCATACGCCAACGGAAAAATTTCTGTGCATTATATCACATTTCCGCAAGGCGGAACGATAATGCATGACCTCGTTGCGCAACCACCTGAAACTCGATAATGCACATACAGCAAAACCTGTCTTCAGAACATCTCCAGCCGTTCCACGCACGAACGCTTCTGCTCCATCTGCGGATGGACGTAGAGATTGAGCGTGAGATTGACGGTGGCGTGTCCAAGCAGTTCGCTCACCGTCTTGCAGTCCCCGCCCGCTTCGATGCACCGCGTGGCAAAAGTATGGCGAAGCGCGTGGAAACGAATGGACGGAATGCCGTGGCGTGACAGAAACCGCATGAAGAACTCGCGGAACGTCCTGACTTCGCAGCACTTTTCCGTCCCCGAAACGAGATACGCCGCCTGGTTTTCCGAACGCATTTTCAGCAACACGGGATGAAGCATATTGGCAATCGGGACCTCCCGTCGAGACGTTCGGCTCTTCGGCGTGGACACGACAACTTTGGATGCGCCCGCCCCCGCAAGCGACTTGCGATAGACCCGCTGAACCGTCCGCCGCACAGAAAGCAGACGGTTCTCGAAGTCGAAATCCGACCACTTGAGTCCGCAGACCTCACCGATGCGAAGTCCCGTGTAGAGGCTGATGAGAATGCCCACGCTCTTGCAGGACAAATCGAGGTGGATGGCCTGGACGAGCCGTCGCTGGACGTCCTTGTCGAGAATCTGCACTTGATAGGGCTTGTCCGAGAGCGGAACGCGCACGTCGAACATCTGCTGGGGAATCAGCTTCTGCCGCATAGCGTCCCGAAGCGTACTTTTGAGGACAATCAGAATTCCCTTCGCCGAGCAATGCTTGAGACCGGACGTCCGATCCAGCCGTCCATCTCGGACAAGATCGAACACGTAGTCTTGAATGGCCTCCTCCGTGATGTCCGCCAATTCGCAATTGCCGAATCTTGGCAGCAGATGGTTGACGATGATGTTCGAGTATGCGGCATAGGTGGAGGCCTTGACCAGCGGTTCCTTGCGAGCCACCCATTTTTCAATCCAGTCTGAGTATTTCATCCTTTTTTCCCTTCACTGTTTCATTGTGTTGACATTGCACAGGCAATGTAGTATGATGCAACCAATTTTACGAAAAATAAGGAACGATGTAATGACAACATCTCTGACCATTCGCATCGACGACACTCTCAAACGTGAAGCGGAAGAGCTTTTCCACGACTTTGGCATGAATCTCACGACGGCCATAACGTGCTTTTTCAAGAAATCGCTCGCCATGGAAGCACTGCCGTTTGCAATCGGCCGCACGACACGGAATGCCCGCCTTCTCGCAGCGCTTGACGAAGCCAGGCAGGTCGCCGTCGATCCCAATGCCCCTGCCTGTACCGACTCCGCGAAACTTGAAGAATTCCTGCTCTCATGAAGTACGAGGTGAGAAAGACCAACCGTTTCAGAAAATCTCTCAAACGGATGCTGAAGCGTGGAAAGGACATTCGCAAACTCACGAACATCGTCCGGATTCTCGCCGAAGGGACTCCCCTTCCGTTGGAGTGCAAAGACCACGCTCTCGGCGGCAACTTGACGGGGCTTCGCGATTGTCACATCGAGAACGACTGGGTTCTGCTCTATTATGTCCAAGACAACATTCTCGTCCTCACGCTATCCGATACAGGAACGCACTCCGACTTGTTTTAGCGCAACGTAGAACTTTCCCTTTCCAACCTCTCCGCCTCTTCTATGTGCTCGATTTGAGGGGGAACTGCCGAACTTCGGGCGAGCAACGCCGCAA
>CAZMNN010000021.1:0-45978 GCA_964567665.1 uncultured Lentisphaeraceae bacterium | reverse complement strand
AGCATCACGTTCGCAACGTGGGGGTCGAGAGTTCGAATCTCTTCTTCTCCACCATCAGGTCAGGGACAATGGAAGCGGCTTTCGTCTGAATAATGACGCGCCGCGATTTTTTTTTTGCCCTCAATGCTGCGATGTGCGCATCGATGATTCAACCATGAAAGATTCATCCTGCAATGTCGGCACAATGCGGCTGCCACAAAGAATCACGGAAAAATGCTACACACTGCAATGACTGGTGCCGGAGGAGGGACTCGAACCCTCACACACTCGCGTGCGGCAGATTTTGAGTCTGCTGCGTCTGCCATTTCGCCACTCCGGCCGGAAGCGGCGTGACCGCCAAACCTCTCGGAAATGGAGCGGGCGAAGGGAATCGAACCCTCGTAGCCAGCTTGGAAGGCTGGAGCTCCCGCAACCCCCGGATCGACAGTCCAGTGCGCTAACCAATTGCGCCACAACCCCCCAGTAGGTGAAAAACGGTGCGAAGTATATCACATCCCGTATTCCGATGCAAGCGGAAATGTCGAAAAATTTTATTTCACAAAAAAGCGGCCGGATTGCGCCGACTAACGCCATGTACGATTCTCCATGTCGACGATGGCGATTGAATTATGTCGGAATACGCCACGAACGCTCATCCGCGTCAGCGATGGCGGCTGAATTACGCCGGCATACGTCACTGACGCTTCACCATGTCGGTGATCACGGAAAGGAACTGGTTCACGTCGGTGAAGTTCCTGTATACGCTGGCAAAGCGTATGTAGGCGACCTGGTCGATCTTGTGCAGACGCTCCATCACGAGTTCGCCAAGCCTCTCCGACGTAACTTCGTCTCCGTCTATCGCGGCTATCACGCTGTCGAGAAGATTGCGCACCTGGTCATCGGAGACGGGACGATTGCCGCAGGCGATCCTTACGCCCTTCTCCAGCTTGCGCCTGTCGAACGGCTGACGGCGTCCGTCGCGCTTCACAACAATCACCTCGTCGCGGTCGATCTCTTCATGCGTCGTGAACCTGAACCCGCAACCGGCGCACTCGCGGCGGCGGCGGATTGCCGCCCCCTCCCTCACGCTGCGCGAATCAAGCACCCGGTCTTCACCGTTGCCGCATTTCGGACACTTCATGCCGCCTCTTTTCCTTTCGGGCAAAGCGTGCAGTGGCGGCAGTCAAGATTGACCGGCATCGGCGGCAGATCGCCTTTCCTCTGCGCGTTCCATTCGCCTATGCGGTTGAAGAGCGCAAGCACAAGCCCAAACACTATGAATCCTCCGGCGGGAAGTATCGCCATCGTGATGTATCCGCCGGCGAACTGGCGGATTGCGCCTATGAGCGTGAGCGACAGGGTGAAGCCAAGGCCAGATCCCAAACCGTCGGCAAGCGACGGAAGCACTGGATTCTTCGATGCAAACGCCTCGGCACGACCAAGGATTATGCAGTTCACCACTATCAGCGGGATGAAGATTCCCAGCGAATCGGACAACGCGGGAAGATATGCCTGCATAAGCATGTCCACCGTGGTCACGAACGCGGCGATTATCACAATGTAGCACGGGATGTGCACTGCGTCCGGTATGAGTCTGCGCAGTGCAGACACCAATCCGTTGGAGCATACAAGGACGAACGTGGCGGCGCACCCCATGCCTACGGCGTTCTCGACGGACGTGGTGACGGCGAGCGTCGGACACAGACCGAGCACAAGCCGGAACGTCGGGTTGTTCTTGAAGATGCCGTACCAGAAAGCTAACCATGTTTTCATGTGTGGATATCCTGTCAGAATCAGTTTCGCAAATCCATTGCCGTCAGCGCCGTCCGGCGATTCTTCACCGTCCGTGCTGGCGCAGAACCTCGTACAGCGCAACCCCGGCCGCAACACCTGCGTTCAGAGACTCGAATCCGCCCGGCATCGGAAGCTCCGCTATGAAATCGCACGTCTCACGCACAAGGCGCGAAAGCCCCGCGCCCTCCGCTCCCACAACAAGGCCAGTTCGTCCCTTGAAGTCCACTTCAGTGTACTTCCTTGCGTCGTCGCCCCAGTCAAGGCCGGTGAACCACAGATTTTTCTCCTTTAGGATCTTCATGGCTCTCGGCAGGTTGACGACACGCGCAACCTTCAGATGCTCCGCAGCACCGGCGGAAGCGCGGACTGCGGCCGGCGTCACGCCGACGCTCCTGTCCTCCGGTATCAGAACCCCCGTCACTCCGGCGGCACAGGCCGTGCGCAATATCGAGCCTACGTTCTGCGGATCCTCAAGATGGTCAAGGGCAACCACGATTGCGTTCTCGTCCTCTTCGACATCACGCACGATATCCTCGAAATCGACATACGGGTAGCCTCCCGTCTTGATGGCTACGCCCTGGTGGTGTCCGCCGCGAACCAGACGGTCGAGGCCGTCCCTGTCCATCGTGCGCACAACGATGCGGCGCTGCTGCGCAGTAAGGCGAAGCGACGCAATCTCGTCGGATTCGTCCTTGGACGGCGGCGGCAGAACCATCTCCGAGACGGTGCGCCTGCCAGCGCGAAGCACCTCTATGACGGGATTGCGTCCGTAAAGCCATTCGCCGCCCGAAACGAGTTCGCGAGGTCCTTTCCTGTGACGTGTATTCTGGTAGTTTCCCATTTTCTGCACCTTGTTGACTGTCTCCGCAAATCTCAATCACACATCCAGCATATAGCACACGACTGCAAGCAGACCATCCGCGACGGCGATTGCGACTATGCTGTTAACCACCGCGCCGGTAGCCGCCAACCCTACGCCATCCGCCGTGTTCTTCGTGCGCATTCCGGCCGCGCAGCTGATGAACCCAACAAGCGCACCGAACAGCGAAGCCTTGGCCAGACCAAGCACAATGATGAACACCGACGACGAATCGATCACGTGCTTCCAGAACACGCTCGCAGGAACGTCCATCAGCTGAAGGACAACGCATCCGCCGACAAGTCCCGCAATCTCCGAAAAGACCGTCAGCACCGGCATCACCAGCGTCGCTGCGACAATGCGCGGCAGCACAAGGAACCGCACAGGCGGAAGCCCCATTGTGGTAAGCGCATCCAGCTCCTCGTCGACCTTCATCGTGCCGATCTCGGCGGCGAACGCGCTTCCGGTGCGTCCCGCAAGTATGATCGCCGTCACAAGCGGACCCAGCTCCCTGAAAAGCCCTATCGCAATCAGGTCGGCGACATACACCTCAACCCCGAACATCTTGAGGCTCGCCGCAGATTCAAAGGCGAGAATGAGGCCAAGAAGAAGACCTATCATGGTGGCGATCGCCAATCCGTCGAATCCGGCGCGCTGGAACGCAAGGGCGCAGTCTCCGAACCGGAACTGATGCGGCTTCACGAGCATGACAAGCCCGCGAACGACGGTCTCGCCAAGAAACGCAAGATTGCCGCGAATCGCGTCCAACCGGTCGAACGCAAGCTTCCCGATACCGTATGTCAGACCTTTTCCCATCCTGCCCGCTATTTTTTCCCGTAGTCGGGCACAAGCGATTTGAGCGTCTTTATGTACGACGCCGCTTCGTCCGTGCGGCCATCCGCAGCTGCCTGACGGATCAATGCCTCCATTCTCTCGACGATGCGCCTCTGAACGGCGGCCCTGCCCTCCGAATCCACATCATCCAGAGCTGAACCCGCAGCCGCGATGCGCCGTTCAGTGGCGGAAAGAGGCTTGGCCGGAGCGGCCGGCACACCTTCGCGCAGGATGCGTCTGCGAATCGCCTCCTCCTCGGCGAACTGCGCGTCGCGCTTCGCCATCTCCGCAAGTTCCGCCTCACGGGCGGCGTCGTTCTGCGCGATGAGCTGCATGAGCGTCTTGTTCGGACGCGTCTCCTCCTCGCGGCGGCGCAGTTCCTCCTGCAGCCGCTCCACCTCGACAAGCTTCGCCGCATAGTCCGCTTTCTGAAGCGCAAGCACATTGCTGGCCGCAAGCGTCTTTTCAAGTTCAAGCCTCAAGGCACGTTCGGCAAATGCCGCCGCATCGAGTTCCGCCTGCTTCGCGGCATTTGTGGCGGCGGCGCATTCGGCGATGGCTTCAGCCTCGGCCTTTCGGGCTTCTGCGGCCTTGCGTTCATGCTCGGCCCGGCGGGCATTCTCGGCGGCGGTCTTCGCCTCCGCTTCAGCCTTTCGCGCCTCTGCGGCACGTGCGGCGGCAAGTTCCTTCGCCTCCGCCTCTGCGGCAAGTTTCGCCTGACGCTCAAGTTTGGCAGCCTCGGCCCTCGACTTGGCGGCGGCCGCCTCGTCCTTTGCCTTTCTTGCCTCCGCCTCGGACTTCTTCCGTCCCTCCTCCGCCTTCCTCTGCGCGGCCTCCGACTTGCGGGCAAGCAGTTCCGTCTCGGCGTTGCGCTGCTCGCCGCGCCGCACGGTCGTGTACACGCCTCCGGCGACCACCACAATCGTGGCAAGTATTATGACAGAATTTTTCATGATAGCGTTGACGCAGATTTCCGTTTGCCCAAGGCGGCACTACTCACCCGTTCCAGACCGGGACGGCTCGGCCTTCAACGCCTCGGCGTCCCGGTTGACGGTCTCTCCCGCCGGAATCGGCTTGCCGCCCTTGTTGAGATCCTTGATGAACCTGTTGTACTCGTTGTCGGAAGCCGCCTCCTCGTCAGCCTTCTTTATCTCCTTTTCTGCCTTCTCGACATCCTTCCTCTTCAGCTCATCGACGAACTCCCTCAAGTCCGCCTGCTCCTTCGCGGTCTTCTCGAACTCCTCGCGGCGTTCCTTTTCAAGTTCATCCTTGTGAAGCTCAAGCCAGAACTCGCGCTCATCCTTGCTCATGCTCTCAAGCTTTTTGGCGCGTTCAACCTTGACCTTCTCGATGGCGAGTTTCGCCTTGCGCTCGGCATCCTGCTTCGCCCACTCCTCCTTGAAGCGGCGCAGCTGCTCCTTCTTGGATACAGGGTCGGCCAACGCGGACGCAGACCAACCTCCATCCTCCCACGGACGGGGATCACTCAATGTCTTCTTGCGACGAAACGCCTCAGCCAAAGCTGCTTGCGAATCATCAAGAACATACGGGGTCATAAAAATCAGCAATTCCGAACGCTCATCTTCTTGCGAAACAGACCCGAAGAGCCACTTGCCAACATACGGAATATCCTTAAGCAAAGGAATGCCCGTTTCCTTTTCAGATGTCGTTTTGGTTGTCAAACCTCCAAGAATCACAGATTGGCTATTTTCCAAACTTATGTCGGCAGACATTTTCCTAGTCACTGGCACATCAATTTGCTGTGTAGTATATGTCGATCCCATAGGAGTCAACATATCCTGCGTACCACTCACCTGAGAGTACTCTTCTTCAACTGTGAGCATAACAGTGCCGTTTGGATTGATCTTTGGCGTAATCTTCAATGTAATACCAATATCTTTTGCAGTATAGTTCGGCGACGGCAATCCACTACCCGCATAAGTTGAAGAAACAGCAGACCATCCAGTCAAGAACTGGCGAGAGGATGTCGCCTCAATTGTTGCCTCCTTATTGTCCACAGTCATCACAATCGGCGATGCAACATACTTTGTGCGTGAATCCGTTTTGGATGCTTCAATAACGCCCGCGAGATTCAACTTGTCCGACTTAAACAAGTAATTTATCCCACTTCCAATAGGAGTGACTAAATTAGTGCTTGCCCCTGAAATACCACTCGTAGCAAAACTCGCAAGTTTGGTGGCTCCAGCACCGCCTCCTATCATCTGTCCATGATTTATAAAAGCATTTTTCGCAACATCACCACCCATCACCCAATCAATTCCTGTTTTAAGATTATCCCCCAATGAAATCTCTATTATCACCGTCTCGATAAGCACCTGCGAGAGCTTCACGTCCATGTTGTCGATCACATCGCGGATGGCGCGCATATCAGCCCTGCGCGCCATTACGACGATGCCGTTGATGCGCTTGTCGGCAAGCACCTTCACGTTGTCCTTGCTGAGTTCACCGAGACGCGATGCGTTCGTGTTCTGGAACGTCGGGTTGCTGGATGAGCCGCTGCGCCGCGTGTTCTGCGCCGTTCCCCGCGTAAGGTTGCTGTTCGACGCACCACCCTTCTGCGTGTTGGCGTTCTGGTTGTTCTTGCTCTGCGATGACGTGCTGGATGCGCCGATCAGCTCGTTCAGCATCGACTCCACATCCTCCGCCTCCGCATACTTGAGACGTATGACCTCGATCTGCACCTCAGGGGTGGTCTCCACATCGAGCGTCTTTATCACGCGGTCGAAGAAATCCATGTTGGACTTGTTTGTGATGACGATCAGCTTGTTGGAGCGCTCATCGGCAAGAATCAGCACCTTGCCGCGAATCATCCCGCGGTCGGCATCGGATACGGCCGCCACAAGGTCGGCGTTCGGGGTACGCTCCGGCTCCTGCTGGCGTCCCTTGATGCCTGGACGGTTGTTGAGGTTCAGAAGACGCGAACCGGTGGAGGACGGCGAAGAGCTGCTGAAGCCCGGCGCACCGCTTGACTTCGGCCCGCTCTGCTTCGCCTGGTTCTCCTTCTGCGATTCCGTAACGATCGTCTCAAGATGCGTCTTGATGTCCGTCGCAAGCGCATATTCAATCTGGCGCACAAACACGTCCTCCGTGACGGGCGTTGCGATGTCTATCGCCCTCACGACCTCAAGCATCCTGTTGATGTTCTCCTGCGTATCGGTGACGAGTATGGCGTTTGTGCGCTCGAACACCTGAAAAAGCCCTTCAGGCGCCTTGAAGCCCTCAAGAGCCTTTTGAGCCTCGGACACCTCAATGTTTTTGAACACGATCATCTGGCTCACCACTCGTCCCTGTTCGGGGAGGTTGCCGCGGTCATCCATCCTTATCGGTATGCCGTGTCCACGCACGGTCTTGCGCGGCAGTGCGCGGAGGAACTTTTCGCCGCGAGGCTCAAGCACCACGCCATTCATCGTAAGCACGACCTCAATCGCCTCAAGGTACTCCGTCTTGGTTAGCACCTGCCCCTCAAGCGAGCGCAGGGTTATCTGCGCCTTCGGGAGATCCGGCGCGGGGATGATGGTCTTGCCGATCTCGTCCGCATACGCCTCCAATACCAGATTTATGTCCGCCTGGTTGAACGCAAGCGCAGGAACTCCGTTCGTACCGCGAGGCACACTCTTCAGGTCGTCCCGTGTCATGGGCTGCTGGGACTCAGCCGCCGCACCCGTGCGGGAGTTTCCGTCCCTCGGTCTGCCAAGCAGGCTCGGACGTCTAAGCTGAGACTGCGCAAGCGCCATCCACGCCGTCGCCATCGTCAGCATTACCGCTATGACTGTCTTCTTTTCCATAAATCACCTCCCTGTGGCTGCGCAACGGCCATGGGCTACTCCTCTCCTGTCATGTATGCGCACGCGAGCTTGAACGATCCGGTGAGGAATCCTTTTCTTGACGACGGCTTCACCGATATCTCGCGCACGTCGAACATCGCGTTCGTTTCGCATTCGAGAGCGTGCATGAACTTCACGAGCGAAGTTATCGTGGCCTCCCACCTCTTGACGTCTATCGGCTGCTCGAACACGTCTCCAGCCTCCACCTGCTGCCCCGCCTGCCTCTGCGATATGGAGAGGTGGCAGTTCTGCGCAAGCGTATCCATCCGGCTGAGCCAATGCGTATCCACATCCTTTGCGCCCTCGCTGAAGACCGGCATCTTCTCGCGCTCATCCTCGTACGCATCGTTCCATTTCTGCCGTTGCGATATCAGTTTGCGCTCGGACTGCGTCTTCTTCTCCGCTGCGGCGTACCTCTTCGCCGCCGTGCGCCACTCCTGCTCCTGTCCCATGAACCACATGGCAACCGCAAGTCCGTACATGAGAATCACGCCGCCGATCGCCGCAACCGTGCGGTCGCGCCTTGAGAGATTCGACGTCATTTGCCATCCTCCCCGGTTTCGAACAGGCATTCGACCGAAAACTTGTGCACGCCCCTGCTCTGCGACGGGCCGGACAGGTTCACCTCCGCAAACAGCTTCTCCCCGTCATCCGCCTCCGCTTCGGTGAGTTCGTTCTTGAAATCGTAGACGTCCGTTGGCTGCTGCGCCTCGCCTGAGACCGAAAGCTTGTCTCCACGCCTGTAGTTGAAGCTCGTGAGCGTGACTCCGTCCGGCAGACGGTCGGAAACCGCCTTCAGCAGTTCGAGGGAGCCGCGAGCATGATCAGAATACTGCTGGACAAGCTTCACCTTGTCGCGCATATCCTTCACTTCCTTGAACGCCGCCGCATGGCGCTTTGACAGCGTCTTCTGGCGTTCAGCCATCTGTCCGTACACGACCGGCACACCGAAGAGCGCACCCATCAGCAGCGCCCAGCCCGCCGCCGCGACCGAGAGAAGCACGATCAGCTTCTTTCTGAACCTCGCCTCCGTGCGAAGCTCCGTCCAGTCCGCAGGGGTGACGTCTATGGAGAACCCCTCAACGGTGCGCAGAGCGACGCCTTCCACGCCGCCGTACGCCGCTTCGCCGCCATCATCCTGCTGCCCGTCATCGTCTGCGGTCTGCACTCCGCCGACGCGCTCGATGCGAACCGGAGCGAATGCGCCAAGCCGCTCGACAAGCTCCAGATCGACATCTGATTTCGAGAAGACTACAATCTCCGACGCCTCTGCGGATGCGCCGGCGCGAAGAAGCGAAAGCGCAACCTCGCGGGATATCTCCGCAGAATCGGCGGTCTCGCCGAGAGAACGCAGAAGCGACGGGGAGCGGCTGTCGAGCACCACAACGTCCCATCCGCCGCCGTCGCAATCCATCAGCACAACCTTGCGGGATGCAGTCGCCCCTGCCTCTCCGGAAGTCTCCGGCGCGTCCGTTTCAGGAAACATCCGCGTCCAAAGCGTACGAAGCCATCCAAGCGCGGCGACATCCGTGCGCAGCACACGCACCTTAGCCTCGTCGAGGGCATCGCCGATGTCGGCCGCCCCGGTCTCCGGCAGCGCCGCGAACATCGACACGAATTCGCGGTCAGTCTCGGCAACCGTCTCCGCGCCGACAACCGGCGTCTCATCCGGGAACGGGGAGATCTTGGCGATCTCACCATCCGCCACATCCTGCAGACGCTCCCGATCCTCAAGCGGAACGCGGGAGACCTTCATCAGCATGGAGGAGAGCGGAAGCGACAGCACCACCTCGTGCGTACCGAAGCACTTCGCCGCCTCCTTCAACGCCTCCACCGTATCGGCATAGCGGATGTCCGCCGGTTGCCTTTCATCATCGACGGTTCCGGTTTCGGATGTCTGCGCGGACGTAGCGCCGCCGCCAATTCGCCAGAAGCGGCGATCGGCGACATGCCACTCCGCACCGCTCTGCGCAAGGCGGATGCCGCGTACGCCGGCCGACTCGACTCCGAGAACTGTGATCGACTTCTTCACCGCTACTTTGCGCTTTTCTTCCTTAGATCCCTGATTGCGGCATCGACATTTGCGAACAGCGTAGGCAGCGTCTTCGCGGAAACGGTCGAGAACGCAAGACGGATCAGCCCGGAAAGCACGATCGTGCCTGTGGAGTACTTTTCGATGAGATGGCGGCGAACATCCTCCGCCTCTACACCCTTCGGCTTCACGCACATGAAATAGCCGGAGTTGAAAGGCATCGCCTCGAACGACTTGGCGTACTCCGGATGCGTCTTCAGTATGCCGCGAATGATCCTGTAGCGGTTCTTGAGAACCGCATACTTCTCACGCTTCTGCCGGATGTACGCGGGATCCCGATACGCCGCTATCGCAAGATGCTGTCCGAGCGACGAGGCGTTGGAGATCGACGAACGCACGTTGCCGGCGGCTTTCGCCTCAAGGGCGGTCAGCTGCTCCTGCGCAAGTCCCTTGCCGGCGAAGGTTATGAAGCCGACGCGCATTCCCCACACATAGTCCTCCTTCGTGGTGCCGTCAAGCTTGACGGCCAGCACGTTCTCGTGCAGGTCGGCGAATTCTGAGAACAGAGATTCCTCGTGGACGCCCTTCTCGTAGACGAGACCAAAGTATGCATCGTCGAGAACGACCACGATCTTCTTGTCCTTGGCCGCCGACTTCACAGCCGCAACGATCTTCTTCGCATCCTCGACCGTCGCCGTGTAGCCCGTGGGGTTGTTCGGGAAGTTGAGGATCAGCACCTTCTTGCGTCCCGGTGCGGAAAGGGCCTTCTTCATTGCGTCTGCATCGAACCCGCCCTTCTTGAACGTGTTGAACGTCTCCATCTTTGCGCCGCAGGCGTCAGAGAATATGAGCGCATAGTTGTCCCAGTAGAGATCCGGCACAACCACGGCATCGCCCTTGTCCGCGAAAAGTTCAGCGCACACGCGAAGTCCGTGCGTGAGCGCATTCGTCACCACAGGGTTGGAGAACGTCTTGCTCTTGAGGGACGGATTCTTCCTGACCTGGAAGTCGCGCCATATCTCGCGCAGCGCAGACAGCCCGAAGCTACCGGCATAAAGGAACGTTTTACGTCCGAGCGGGACGTTTTTAGAGAAGCAGTCCATCACAAGAGGCGTTCCATCCTCTTCAAACGCCATGCCTATCGTGGCGTTTATGCCGCATTTCTTCGCTTCGGCCCCCTGCCCAAGGATTCCGCCGAACGGAAAGTACATACGCCGCCCGCCGGCGGAAAGGAAATCCGCCGCAGGACCGAGCGTTTTGTTCAGTCGCTTTGCCAATATGTCCATAGACCGCAAATTATACCACATAACGTTTTGGCGGTTATGTGTTTTTTGACAGGCAAAGCACATTAATCTGCGGAAGCCCGCAGCAAAACGCGAACCGGTCAGACGCGAACTGCGGGCGACAGATAGACCGGGAGCGGCTCCGCCTTCAGCATTTCGGGGTGCGACAGCGCGATTTCGGCCATCCGGACGGCGGACGGTGAATGTCCACCCGCAAAGCGTTCGCCGAAAATGGTCTCCAGTCTGCCGCCGATGCGCACTGCGTCGGGCGTGACCACGGACGCATCCGGCGGCACAGCCGCCGGCAACTCCGCCTCGGATACGAGATGCAGTTCCGACACGACTTTCGCACCGTCGTACACCGCGACCCAGAAAAGCCCGCGGCGAGCATCGCCCACAACCGCAGTCAAGCCGGTCTCGCCGGTCATCGCCATTGCGCTCGGCATACCGTACACGACGGGATTTGACGCATCGCCGCCGCGCTGCGCCCTCATGCCTATCGCAAGCCCCTGGGCAAATGAGAGCGCTGCGCGTATTCCCGCGAACGAACCCGGCCCGACACCGACGACAATGCGGTCGAGATCGCAGAATCCGCAACCATGCCCGGCAAGGAAGTCCCTCACCTTGACCGGCCATTCGGCGCTGCGTGCATCCGTTCCGGCAAATATGCAGTCCACCGTCCTGCCGCCGTCTGAAAACGCCACGGACTGCACGTCCGTCGATCTGTCTATTGCCAAAAGTTTCATTGCCGCTTGATTATACCACATCGTCGCATGATGCAAGAAGTCCGGCAAGCGTCGAATCCTTCTCGGCGACCTCTCCCTTCGCAAGCCCATCTATTTCATGTGGAAATACGATCCATTCATTTCCGATGTCCTTGACATAGTAGTCCGGACTGATCTGAGTCGTGTTCTTGACCGGCTTCCAGTAGACGCACGCAAGGCGCATCTCCGCACCAGTCTGCGCCATTCTGTCCCTGACCGCAACCGCAGTCTTGCCCGTGTCGAACACGTCATCCACGAAAAGCACCCTGTCTCCCCTGCGGAACATGGAGAACACTTCATCGCCAAGAGTGAACACGACATCGCCGGCGTTCTCGCCTATCCCCGAATAGCTTGCGCATTTGAGGGGGATGTGCTGCACGTCCCAGCCGGTCACTTTCAGGAATTCGTGCATGGACACTGCGACCGGGGCGCCCCCGCGCCACAGCCCTACGAGAAAGTCGGGCCGCCAGCCGCTCTTGCGCACGGCGGCGGCAAGCGCCCATCCGTCGTGCAGAAACTCCGTCGCGTCTATGTATCGTTTTCCGCTCATTGCACTTCCCTCCGCGCCCTCTACTCCGACAGCCTCACCGTGCGGGCGAACTCCTTGTCTCCCATCTTCAGCAGGAAGCTCTCGCCGGAGACGACAAGTTCGCCGGCGAGTGCGCGCTTCTCCTCCAAAAGCGCATCGATCCTGTCCTCCAACGTTCCGTGCGATATGAAAAGGTGCACAAACACCGTCCTCGTCTGCCCGATGCGGTGGGCGCGATCTGTCGCCTGGTTTTCAACCGCCGGATTCCACCAGCGGTCGTAGTGTATCACATGGGTGGCCTTCGTGAGGTTCAATCCGAATCCGCCCGCCTTGAGCGACAGCACGAAGGCGGTGGGCTTGGCAGATGAATTGAACGCGGCGATCTGCGCCTCTCGCACGGACGGCTGCTGTCCGCCATGCAGAAACGGAACCTTCCTTTCGAACTTCTCCTCAAGGAGCTTCTTGAGCCGTTCTCCGACCTTTACGTACTGCGTGAACACAAGCGCGGATTCGCCGGCATCGAATATGCTTTCGAGAAGCTGGACGATCCTGTCAACCTTTCCGCCGTCGATCGTGCGCCCGTCCGCCGAAATTCCGTCGCAGGCGAGCTTCAGCTCCGTAAGAAGCGCAAGCGCCGCGCCTTTTGAGCCGCGCCCCCCGACACGTCCGTTGGCGTAGCGGGCGAGTGCGACTTCGTATGCTGCGCGTTGACGCGACGAGAGGACGCAGTATTCGCGTATCTCCCGCTTCGGACCAAGTTCGGCGGCGATTCCGGGATCGTTCTTCATGCGGCGAAGAAGAAACGGCGCCAATGCCTTCTTCAGCTCCGAAAGCGCGGGCGACGGGCCGCCTTCGCTCAGCGGACGCTCGAAATCCTGGACAAATTCGCTTCTTGTGCCGAGCAGTCCGGGATTCAGGAACTCTTCAATGCTCCACAGGTCTGTTGCCCGGTTCTCGAACGGCGTTCCTGTGAGGGCGATCCTGTCGGCGGCGGGAAACGCCCTGGCCGTGCCGGCCGCCCGCGTGTCGGGATTCTTTATCGTCTGCGCCTCGTCAAGCACAAGCGCGTCAAACCCGATGCAGCACAGTTCGTTGCAGTCCTTCACGAAAAGCGGATACCCCGTCACCACCACATCACAGCGGGCCGCCGCCGTGCGCAGGTTGAGTCCGGACATCCTGTCCCGTCCCTGGTGCAGCATCACCTTGAGTTTCGGGGCAAACCTCTCCAGTTCGCGCACCCAGTTCATTGTGACGCTCACGGGCGCGACAACGAGTGTGCGAGCCGCCGCGCTTTCCCTGCGCTTCAAGATCCACGCAATCACCTGAACGGTCTTGCCAAGCCCCATGTCGTCGGCAAGAAGCGCCCCGAACCCGCGGTCTGTGAGGAACTTGATCCATGAATAGCCTCGCCTCTGATATGCACGAAGCGTCCCGCGAAATGCTCTCGGCTTCGCCAAAGAGCGGAATCTGTCCCCCGAACGCAGCTCCTCCAGAACCTTCCCGAACCATCCCGTCCCTTTGACCCTTGATGCGACAACGCCACGCATCCGGCTGAATCCGAATGCGAACGACATCGCTTCGCGTTCAGACATTCTCCGCCCGTCGTCACCAAGCACCTTGAGGGCGGACTTGAGGATTCCGCGATCGATCTCGATCCATCGTCCACGAAAGAACACGACGCAGGAACCCTGCTCAAGCAGGAACTCGATCTCTTCTCGCGATACAGCCTCGCCGGCGACGCGGATTGTGACCTTCGCGCACAGCTTGGACTTTCCGCGTGACGCAAAGTCGCCCTCCGGCGAAATGACGGCCTCCGCAGACACCTCAGCCTCAAGGTTGGCGGGAAGATCCACGCGGTATCCGGCGGCTTTCAGGGATGGAGCGCCGACACGAAGGAACGCCTCCATCTCAGACTGCTCCAGATCGATGGATGTGTTCGTCATTCCGCAAAGCGGCGGCCAGATGCGACACGCTGCGCCAAGTGCGCGAAGCCTCTTGCGGGTTCGCGGAACTTCAGTCAGCTCAAGTCTCCAAAGGTCGGGCCTATGTCCGCCGCCCCCGTCCGCAGACGGCTCCATCAAGCGGAACGCAGTCTGCGCACAGTCTGCGGCATCGCATCCGTCATCCAAGTTCCACGCCGCAAGCCGTCTTCCAAGGTCGCGCAGATCCGCCTTCGACTTCCAGCGCACCAGACCATCGTCTGTGCGAAGCGCCGCAAGGAACGCATCGTCAACGGTGTCGATGCTGTCCGGGGTTTCAAGCACGCTTCTGCGGACAGACCGCATTGCGGCATCATCCCGCGACCAGCGGGCGAAGAAGCGCCCGCCGGACTCCACCAGCATCGGCACGGGGCTGCTCATGCGGCTGAACTACGGCGCCATCGTTGCGGCGCCGGCGGCGTTGAAGTCCTCCTTGAGGTAGAACTCCTGCCATGTTGCGTCCATCACGCTCCGCCACAGGTCGCTCTTGAGATTCACCTTCTGGCGTTCGATCGTGGCAAGGCTGATCGGCACGAGCGTATTCCACTCTTCGGTCTGCCCGACGACGCAGTTCGTGCGTCCGGCCATGGCAGCGTGGACTGCGCTTCTGGCGAGCATGTAGCAGCGGATTGCGTCTGTCCCTTTCGCCGGGACGGAGCGGATCATGTAGCTCGGATCGAAATACTTGACCGAGCAGATCGTTCCCTTCGCCTTGAAATGGTTTGTGATGTGGCGCTTCAGGAACTCGCCGATGTCCTTTTTGAGGACGTTGCCAGAGGCATCCATGCCAGCGGACTCGCCCTCGATGAGACGCTGCCCCGCACCTTCCGCCACAACGACGACGGTATGCGTCTTTCCGCTCGCAAAGCGCCGTTCAAGCGCCGTGAGCAGGCTCTCGGTGGTGAAATCGATCTCCGGAATCAGGCAGAAGTTAACGACCGGGTTCGCAATCGTGGCATAGGCCGTGATGAAACCCGAATCGCGTCCCATCAGCTTCACGAGACCGACGCCGTTGAATGTTCCCTTCGCCTCCATATGCGCGTTGCGGATGACCGCCGTCGCCTCCGCGACAGCCGTCTCGAATCCGAAGGAGCGTCCGACGAACTGAAGATCGTTGTCGATCGTCTTCGGAACGCCAACCACAGATATCTTGAGTCCGCGCTTCAGGCACTCCTCGGCTACGTCGCGGGCGCACCTGAGCGAGCCGTCGCCGCCTATCACGAAAAGCACGTTGATGTTCATGCGCACGAGCGTATCGACTATCTCGTCAGTCGGCTGTTGACCGCGCGAGGAGCCAAGTATCGTGCCGCCAAGTTCGTGGATGGTGTCCACCACGTCCGGGTCGAGCATTATCGGCTCATATCCAAACCTCGGAATCAGCCCGGCGAATCCGAACTTGATGCCGAATATCGTCTTGATGCCGTAGTCGAAGGAAAGTATCTCGACAAGCCCCTTTATCACGTTGTTCAGACCGGGGCAAAGTCCGCCTGCCGTAAGTATGGCGGCGCGTGTCCAGGTGGGGTCGTGGTATATCTTCTCGTGCGGACCAGCCCGCTCGAAGCTCGGTGCATGGCCGAGCTTTTCCGTGAGATCCGCAATCATCGAGCAGTTCTCGTTTATGAGAATGCGCTCGCCTTCGTCCACAAACTCGTGACGGCGGACAGGCGACGGTATCTTGCATTCGCCGAGACGCTGCACTTCCTGGGGGTATGCCGCAGGATTGGACATTATCTTATCGATTGTTGAGGTGGTCATATGTGAACTCCATGTATTCTGAAACTCAAGGCTGGCAAAGCACCGATGCGGACTGCATCGGCATCAAAGAAACGCGCATCCAAGGATGGTGTACAGCGTTCCGACGGCAAGGCAGACCGCTCCGGTCGCCACGACGCGGAGCGGCGACGCCGCAATCCACGCAAGCAGCTGCCTGATGCGCCATGGATAGAACATCCCGAACATTCCGGCAACTGCGCAGACATACGCGAAAACCACGAGGGCAAGTCGCCATGGCGTATCTTCAAGCCTTACGACGGGGAACAGCTCCGCAGGAAACAGCATCAATATCGCGGAGAAGGCGCGTATTGGCAGAAGGTTCGCCATCCACCAGCAAGTCAGCACGGTGAGAACCGCCGCCAATATCCACAGCTCGAACGGAAACGCCTTCAGGAAACGGTCGAACACCTCAATGCCGATGTTGTCCAGTTCATAGGCCGTCCACAGCCAGCCGACGGCGCACAGCGCCACGGCGGCTGTGCGGCTGCGCGGAAACGCAACAAGCGCATTCGCGGCAAGCGATGGACGTGCCACGGCAAATGCGCCACACGCCAGAAGAGGTACGCCAAGTACGAAAAACCAATAAATCATGGCTATGTATTATAGCATAGTTGGCCGACGGCTGGTGTGTGCGCAAAAAACAGCCGGGCGTCCGGAGAATCTCCGAACGCCCAGCCGTCTGAACTGCGCCGCCAAGGCGGCGCACGTTGCGGATTACATCATTCCGTCCATGCCGGGCTGACCTGCGCCGTGTCCGCCGCAGTTGCAGTCCTTCTTCTCCGGAATGTCCGTGACCATGCAGTCGGTCGTGAGCAGGAGACCTGCGATGGAGGCGGCGTTCTGCAGTGCGCAGCGCGTGACCTTGGCCGGATCGACGACACCGCACTTGAGCAGGTCTGCGTACTCGCCGGTGCGCACGTTGTAGCCGTTCGTGCCGGCGGCCTTCTTGACGTTTGCGATGACGAGCGCGGCTTCCTGTCCCGCGTTGGAGACGAGCTTGCGCAGAGGAGCCTCGATCGCACGGGCGATGATGGAGGCGCCGACCTTCTCGTCGCCTTCGAGGGAGAGAGCCTCAATCGCCTTCTGGCAGCGGAGATACGCCACGCCGCCGCCGGGAACGATGCCTTCCTCAACGGCCGCACGGGTCGCATGGAGCGCATCGTCGACGCGATCCTTCTTCTCCTTCATGGCCGCTTCCGTGGCCGCGCCGACCTTGATGATCGCAACGCCGCCGGAGAGCTTCGCAAGACGCTCCTGGAGCTTCTCGCGGTCATAGTCGCTCGTCGTCTCCTCGATCTGCTTCTTGATCTGCTCGACGCGGGCCTTGATGTCCGCGCTCTTGCCGAGACCTTCGACGATCGTGGTGTTGTCCTTGTCGACCGTGACCTTCTTGGCGCGGCCGAGCATATCAAGACCGACGTTCTCAAGCTTGACGCCGAGATCTTCGGAGATGAGCTGTCCGCCGGTGAGGATCGCGATGTCCTGAAGGATGGCCTTGCGGCGGTCGCCGAAGCCCGGAGCCTTGACGGCGCACACCTGGAAGCTGCCGCGAAGCTTGTTCACCACGAGCGTCGCAAGGGCCTCGCCCTCGACGTCCTCGGCGATGATCATGAGCGGACGGCCGCTCTTGGCGACGGCCTGAAGCACGGGCAGGAGCTCCTGGAGGTTGGAGATCTTCTTCTCGAAGAGGAGGATGTAGGGGTTCTCGAGTTCGCACTCCATCTCCTCAGGATCCGTCACGAAGTACGGCGAGAGATAGCCCTTGTCGAACTGCATACCCTCAACGACGTCAAGCGTGGTCTCAAGCGTCTTGGCCTCTTCGACGGTGATGGTGCCGTCCTTGCCGACCTTGTCCATCGCCTCGGAGATGATGCTGCCGACCTCGGCCTCGCCGTTGGCGGAAAGCGTCGCGACCTGAGCGATCTCGTCCGCGCTCTTCACCTTCTTCGCCTGCTTGGCGATCGCCTCGACGACTGCGGCAGTGGCCTTGTCGATGCCGTTCTTGAGCGCGGTGGCGTTGGCGCCGGCCGTGAGGTTCTTGAGGCCTTCGCGGTAGATGGACTCTGCGAGCAGCGTCGCCGTCGTCGTGCCGTCGCCTGCGACGTCATTCGTCTTGGAGGCGACTTCCTTCACCATCTGCGCGCCCATGTTCTCGAAGGGATCGGCAAGCTCGATCTCCTTGGCGACGGTCACGCCGTCCTTGGTGATCTGCGGGGAGCCGAACTTCTTGTCGAGGATCACGTTGCGGCCGGAGGGGCCGAGCGTGGACGTCACCGCCGCGCTGAGCTTCTCAACGCCGGCGAGAATCTTCTGACGCGCATCCGCGTCGAACTTGATCTGCTTTGCCATGGTTCTGAATTACCTTTCTGTCTTAAACGGTTACTTCTCGACGACGCCGAGCAGATCCTCTTCGCGGACGAGCTGCAGCTTCTTGTCGCCGATCTTGACTTCCGTGCCGCCGTACTTCGGGAGGAGAACGGTGTCGCCGGCCTTTACGTCAAACGAAATCTCCTTGCCGTCCTTGTCGGTCTTCTTGCCGACGGAGACGACCTTGCCCTGCATGGGCTTCTCCTTCGCGGAATCGGGGATGATGATGCCGCCAACAGTCTGCTCCTTCTCTTCGATGGGTTCGACCAGAACGCGGTCACCCAGAGGTCTGATTTTCATGTTTTATGTTTCCTTTCGGTTTGTTGGTTCTAAATCTGTTCCTTTGACTTGCGCGGCTTCGCTCACTTCATCGTGAAGTCGGCGTCAACCACGTCGTCACCCTTGTCCTTCGATGCATTTCCGGAGTTCGGCGTCTCGGATGAGCCGTTCGGCGGCGGCGTACCCGCGCCAGGAGGCGGCGTTCCGGAGCCGGCCTGCTGCGCAGATGCGTACATCTCCTGTGCGACAGGCTCCATGGCCTTCATCAGGGCCTCCTGCTTCGCCTTGATCGTATCGATCGGCGTGGAGGCGTTCTTGAGGGCTTCCTGAAGATCCTTGAGCGCAGCCTCGACAGGCGCCTTCTTGCCGGCGTCGATCTTGTCGCCCGCGTCCTTCAGCGTCTTCTCCACCTGGAACGCAAGACCGTCGGCCTTGTTCCTGATCTCGACCTCTTCGTGGCGCTTCTCGTCCTCAGCTGCGTGCATCTCCGCATCCTTGCGCATCTTCTCGATCTCATCCTTCGAGAGGCCGCCGGCGGCGGTGATCGTGATCTTCTGCTCCTTCTTGGTGCCGAGATCCTTCGCGGACACGTTGAGGATGCCGTTGGCGTCGATGTCGAACGTCACCTCGATCTGGGGGACGCCACGCGGCGCCGGCGGAATGCCGTCAAGGTTGAAGTTGCCGAGCGACTTGTTGTCGCGGGCCATCTTGCGGTCGCCCTGGAAGATGGAGATCGTCACGGCAGGCTGGTTGTCAGCCGCCGTCGAGAACACCTGCGACTTCTTGGTCGGAATCGTGGTGTTGCGCTCGATGAGCGGCGTAAGGACGCCGCCGAGCGTCTCGATGCCGAGCGTAAGCGGCGTGACGTCGAGAAGAAGCACGTCCTTCACCTCGCCCTTCAGGATCGCGCCCTGAATGGCCGCGCCGATCGCCACCACCTCGTCGGGGTTGACGCCCTTGTGCGGCTCCTTGCCGAAGAGCTTCTTCGCCTGCTCCTGGATGCGCGGCATACGGGTCTGTCCGCCGACGAGCACCACCTCGTCGACCGTGCTCAGGCCGGCGTCGTCCATGCACTTGCGGCACGGGCCGGACGTACGCTCGACCAGCTCGTCCGTGAGCTGCTCAAGCTTCGCCCTCGTGAGCGTCATCTGGAGATGCTTCGGGCCGGTCGCGTCCGCTGTGATGAACGGAAGCGAGATGTCGAACGTCGTGGCGGAGGAGAGTGCGCACTTTGCATTCTCGGCGGCCTCTTTAAGACGCTGACGCGCCATCATGTCCGTGGAGATGTCAATGCCCTGCTCGGCCTTGAAGCTGTCGATCAGCCAACGCATGATCGCCTGGTCGAGATCGTCGCCGCCGAGATGCGTGTCGCCGTTCGTCGCCTTGACCTCGAAGACTCCGTCGCCGATGTCAAGAACCGAAATGTCGAACGTGCCGCCGCCGAAGTCGTACACCGCGATCTTCTCGTTCTTCTTCTTGTCGAGACCATATGCGAGCGATGCCGCCGTAGGCTCGTTGACGATGCGCAGAACCTCAAGACCGGCAATCGCACCGGCATCCTTCGTGGCCTGACGCTGCGCGTCGTTGAAGTACGCAGGCACCGTGATGACGGCCTGCGTGATCTTCTCTCCGAGATACGCCTCGGCGTCGCGTTTCAGCTTCGAGAGGATCTTCGCCGAAATCTCCTGCGCGGAATATTCACGCCCTTCAACCTTCACTGCGGCGTCGCCGTTCTTCGAGGCGCAGACCTCGTAGGGGACCATTTTCGTCTCCTCGGTCATCTCGTCGTAGCGGCGGCCCATGAACCTCTTGATCGAGTAGATCGTCGACTTCGGATTCGTGACGGCCTGACGCTTCGCCGCCTGACCGACAAGCTCTTCGCCCGTCTTCGTGAACGCAACGATTGACGGCGTCGTGCGGGCACCCTCCGCATTCGGGATCACGACCGGCTCGCCGCCTTCCATGACGGCCATGCAGCTGTTCGTCGTTCCCAAGTCAATTCCCAAAACCTTTGCCATATTGTTTTCTCCTTGCCGAAACGGTCGACTTCAGCCAGTTTTGCCTCTGCTCAACTCTCTGCTGCGCCAGCCGTCTCATTTTTTCTCTTTGCCGTTTGATAAGCAATCATCGTGCCAAAACTGAACATTGATAAAATTGCACTGATTCGCCGATTAATTGCATAAACAAGTGTGACATGTGTCACGGCGGCACAATGACACAGTGCTGCATCCGCCACACGGACGGCATTGTGCCGAATCTCCGGCGCCGCCACGTTCAGCCATCTGTTGAAGTTTCCGTCAGATCCGGAGACGGGTTGCCGGTGAACCGAATACGGTCACGCCCGGCGACACCGAACAGACCACGGTGCTTCCTATTCCGACAGTCGCACCGTCACCGACTGTGATTCTTGGGACTATCTTCGCACCGGGGAACACCGACGCCCCTTCTCCGATGCGCACTCCGCCGCCTATCGACACGAGCGAATAGACGTGGGAGAAGTCGCCGAGAACCGTGTCGTGTCCGATCACTGCGCCGTGGAATACGCACGAGTGCCTTCCGACCTTCACGTCAGCCGTAAGCACCGCATTGTGCGCAACAAACGAACCTTCGCCGATGACGACATTCTGCCCGATGGATGCCGAACGGTGGATTATCGGCATGAAACGTCCCCCGCGAGCCTCTATCAGTCCGGCACACCGCCTTCTGGTCTCAATGCTGCCGAGCGCCGTCACGAACACGTCATCTTGGGACACTGCATATGTTTCCGGCGCACCAACGATATCCGGATATCCGAAGAAGCCGTCAAGTGCGGCAGGGTTGGCGTCAAGGAAGCCCTTGATGCGAAAATTTTCGCCAAAACCGACAGATTCACGAGCCGCGCAAAACATTTCGCGTCCAAATCCGCCTGCCCCCACAATAAGCAGATTCTTCACGGCTCCCCTTCCCCGGAAATCCCCGCTGCGGCCATGAGATCCGCGACCGTGTTCAGTTTCATGAAGCCTTCAAGCGTAAGCTTTACGCCGTACTCGTCCTCAAGCATGACAAACAGCGCAAAGCCCATCATAGACCCCCACCCTCGCACCGAGCGGAACTCTAACTCCGGAGAAACGCCGGGAATCTCCAGGATTCCGGCCACCCTGTCAAGAAAGTCTCTCATAACTGCGCTTGATTATATCACAAAAGGATGTACATATGCGGCGCAATTTCAAGCCTTGCGCAAAATGATAGGACACAGACCCTGCGATGTGTTAGAAATAACTAACTATTCGCTTGTGTTCGCCGTGCGGAAATAGTATACTATGCGCCATTCTTTTGAAGATAATTCTGTAGAAAGAATATAAAAATAAGCATTAAAAATCGAAAAGGAGCAATAATACCATGGAAAACGCATGGAAAGGATTTACCGGCGGATTGTGGCAGTCGGAAATAAACGTGCCGGACTTCATTCAGCGCAACTATACGCCGTATGATGGAGATGCGACGTTCCTCGCTCCTGCGACGGACGCGACGGCAAAACTTTGGGGCGAGCTTCAGGCGCTGCAGAAGAAGGAGCACGACAAGGGCGGCGTTCTTGACATGGATACGGATGTCGTGAGCGACATCGACTCCCATGGGCCAGGCTATCTGGACAAGGAGCTTGAGAAGGTCGTCGGACTCCAGACTGAAGCACCGCTTCGCAGGGCGTTCATGCCGTACGGCGGCATCCGCATGGCCGAAGAGGCCTGCGAAATGTACGGATACAAGCCGTCCGCCGAATTGCACAAGATCTTCACAAAGTACCACAAGACGCACAACCAGGGCGTGTTCGACGTGTACACGCCTGAAATCCGCGCCTGCCGCAAGAACAAGATTCTCACGGGGCTTCCGGACACCTACGGCCGCGGCCGCATCGTCGGCGACTACCGCCGCATCGCGCTCTACGGAATCGATGAGCTTATCAAGGCCAAGGAACGCGACCATAAGCATACCGGCGACGGCACGATGTCCGAAGACGTGATCCGCCTCCGCGAGGAAGTCGCCGAGCAGATCAAGGCGCTGCAGAAGATGAAGGCGATGGCCGAGTCCTACGGATTCGACATCTCGCAGCCCGCCAAGACCGCCAAGGAGGCGTTCCAGTGGACGTACTTCGGCTACCTCGCCGCAATCAAGACGCAGAACGGCGCAGCAATGTCGATCGGCCGCATCTCCACGTTCCTCGACATATACATCGAGCGCGACATCAAGAACGGCATCCTCGATGAAAAGGGAGCGCAGGAGCTGGTTGACCATCTGGTGATGAAACTCCGCATGGTTCGTTTCGCCCGCATCCAGAGCTACAACGAACTCTTCTCCGGCGACCCCGTATGGGCAACGCTCTCCGTCGGCGGCCTCGGCATCGACGGACGCAGCATGGTCACCAAGAACGACTTCCGTATGCTCCACACCCTGGAGACGATGGGGCCGTCCCCGGAGCCGAACCTCACGGTTCTCTACTCCCGCCGGCTGCCGAAGCCGTTCCGCGAATACGCCTCGAAGATCTCCATCGATACGTCCTCTATCCAGTACGAGAACGATGACGTGATGCGCCCGGTCTGGGGCGACGACTACGCAATCTGCTGCTGCGTCTCCGCAACGCAGACGGGCAAGGAGATGCAGTTCTTCGGCGCCCGCGCAAACCTCGCCAAGGCGCTTCTCTACGCCATCAACGGCGGCGTCGATGCGAAGACGAGGGTGCAGGTGGCTCCGCCGTGGCGTCCGGTCACGTCGGACGTGCTTGACTACGATGAGGTGATGGCGAAGTACGACGTCGCGCTGGAGTGGCTTGCCGGCGTGTATGTGAACGCACTCAACCTTATCCACTACATGCACGACAAGTACTACTACGAGGCAGCCGAGATGGCGCTGATTGACACGAACGTCAAGCGCACTTTCGCCACCGGCATCGCAGGGTTCTCCCATGTTGTCGATTCGCTCAGCGCAATCAAGTACAGCAAGGTGCACATCATCCGCGACGAACACGGTTTCGCCGTGGACTACAAGGCGGAAGGCGATTTCCCGCGCTACGGAAACGACGATGACCGCGCCGACGACATAGCGGTGTGGCTCCTGAAGACGTTCATGGCCAAGGTGGCCCGCCACCACACGTACCGCGACGCCGTACCCACCACGTCGATTCTCACGATCACGTCGAACGTCGTGTACGGCAAGGCCACGGCCGCCCTTCCGGACGGACGCCGCCCCGGTGTGCCGCTTTCGCCCGGAGCGAACCCCTCCTACGGCGCGGAGAAGAACGGTCTGCTCGCCTCCCTCAACTCTGTCGCGAAACTTCCGTACGAGTACGCGCTCGACGGCATATCGAACACGCAGACGATCAATCCTTCCGCTCTCGGCAACACCGAGGAGGAGCGCGTCAGCAATCTGGTCAATGTGCTTGACGGATATTTCGCCAAGGGTGCGCATCACCTCAACGTGAACGTGTTCGGCGTGGAGAAACTGCTTGACTGCCAGGCTCATCCTGAGAAGCCGGAGTACGCAAACTTCACGATTCGCGTATCCGGCTACGCCGTGAAGTTCATCAACCTCACGAAGGAGCAGCAGGACGACGTAATCAGCCGCACCTGCCACGCATCGCTGTAATCCAGGACGTCCATCAAACGTGGAATCCGCTGGATTGCATCATGGGCGCGTGCATTCGATAGAGTCGTTTGCCGCCGCCGACGGCCCGGGGGTTCGCAGCATCGTCTTTCTGAACGGCTGCAACCTCCGGTGCCGCTATTGCCACAATCCTGACACCTGGGCGAAGCAGGATTTTCAGTCCATGACGCCCGATGAAGTCCTTGCAAAACTGATTCGTTTCCGCACGTACTGGGGACAGGATGGCGGAATAACCGCATCAGGAGGAGAACCGCTTCTCCAGATGGACTTCCTGACGGAACTGTTCGAGAAGGCACGCGCCGACGGAATAAACACGTGCATCGACACGGCGGCGGAGCCGTTCACACGCACCGAGGATTGGCTGACGCGGTTTCGCAGACTGCTGGATTCGACCGACCTGATTCTTCTCGACATCAAGCACATCGATTCAAAGGCGCATGAGCGGCTCACCGGCCGCCCAAACGAAAACATACTCGACTGCGCAAGGTTTCTGAACGACATCGGCAAGCCGGTATGGATTCGCTACGTGCTTGTGCCCGGAATAAACTCGGACGACGAAACGGTCGACCGGACGGCGGACTTTCTGCACAGGCTCCGGAACGTAAAGCGGATCGACGTACTGCCGTACCACACCCTTGGCCTGTTCAAATGGAAGGAACTCGGCATTCCGTATTCACTTGACGGCGTAAAGCCGCCGTCGATGGAATTGACGGCTCACGTGCGCAGAAAGTTTGACGCGGTCAGTTCGCGGTAAACGCGCATCGTGCGCTCTATCATCAGATCAAACGAAAACTTTTCGAGCGCGGCGGATCTCAAATCGCCGAACTTCATGCCGGACACCTTGATGATTGCATCGGTGAAGGCTTCGCTTTCAAGGCTTCCGGGCGGTGTCTCCGCAGGGATAAGCGCACCGTTCACGCCGTCCTCCACTATGTCCAACGCTCCGCCAAAAGCCTTTGCAACGACCGGAGTTCCCATCGCAAGCGCCTCCGCCATTGAACGGCCGAACGCCTCCGGCTTCGTGGTGTTGGACGATACGAGGACATCCGCCAGCGAAAGGCATTCTGCAATCTTCTGCTGATTTCCGGCAAAGACAACGTCTTCCTCCATCCCAAGCGACTTCACGAGGCTACGGAGAGACACCTCCACATCCTTCCGCCGCTTCTCTGCTTCGCCGACAAGCACAAGCTTGAACCGCCGTCCGCCGATCGCTCTGGCGTTTGCCTCGTTCACCGCCCTTATCAGCGTGTCGTAGCCCTTCAGCTGCGTAATCCTGCCCACGCCCATCACGGTGAACCTGCCGACAAGCCCCCATTCAGTGCGCTTCGCATCGACGAAGTGCGCGTCAAGCCGGTCAACATCAAATCTCTCTCGGTCTATGGCACGTGGAATCACGCGAATCTTTCCGTCCGGTACGCCATAATTCGTTTTCAGATAGTCGGCGATAAAGTTGGACGGCGTCACAACCAGATCCCCGAACGTCATCACCTTTGAATACGCGGAAACGGAATTTGCGCCATGCGCAAACGTAATCCACTTGATGCCAAGCTTTCTGTTTGCAGCAAGAAACAGCCATGCCGGTACGCGAGAATGCGCACACACGACATCAGGACGTTCCCGCTCAAGCAGCCTGCGCAACGCCGCACTGCGCGACAGGAACGTAAACGGGTTCTTGGACTTTACGTCCATCACCACGCTGCGTCCGCCATCCGCCGCAATCTGCTCCAGCAATCTGCCGCCGGCTGAAACGACAACATTCTCCCATCCGGCCGCGACAAGTGCGCGGTTCACCTCCACCACACCGCGCTCCACGCCGCCCTGCTCCATCGCCGGGACGAGTTGAAGCGTTTTCACTTGCCGCGCTCCCTGAACCAGAAAACAAGCAACAGGGCGAAAAGCCCCAGCAGCATCTCGCCGGCAAGATCAATGTACAGGAAGAACGTATCAAGTGCCGCCGACCGCTGCACACCGTAGTGGTCAAGGATCAGAGGCACAACGCCAAACGCCGCAACGGCAACTGCCGCCAATGCAAGCGATGCAACGAACATGAACGAAAGCCTCATCCGTCTCCCGTTCGCAATGCGTCCGAGAAACGATGTTCCCGCCGCCTTCTTCTGCGGCGGTTCGGGCAGAGAACATGTCGTGGGGTGTGGTTTTTCGCCGTGCAGACGTATCTTGCCTGATGCCGTTCTCGGAAACGGCTCAGTCCTTACGACAACCTTCTTTATCCGCTTGTAGACCGGAAGCCGTCCGTTCAGATCCGCAATCTCACGCCTCACGGCCGCCTCGTTGACAACCGCGTACACCTCTGCCTTTATCTCGCGCTTCTCCCCATCGCCGGATACGACCACTTCGCGGACGCCGGGAAGCGCATGGATGCGCTCCTCCAGGTCTTCCGGCGCGACCTTCTTGCCGGAGGAAAGGACGATGGTGCGGGATGCCCTACCTTCTACCCACACGTATCCGTCTTCGTCTATTCGCCCCACGTCGCCGGTGTTGAACCACCCGTCGGGGGAGAGCACCTTGGCCGTATGTTCAGGCTCACGGTAGTATCCCTTCAACACATTCGGGCCGCGAATCATCAGCATACCGTCATCCGAGACCTTCGTCTCCACGCCGAACGCATCGCAGGCGCGTCCTGCACTGCCTGCGTGAGGGTCGGCGGCTATGGGCGCGATTGAATACAGAGAGGTAGTCTCCGTGAGGCCATACCCGCCAAGCGTCTTCACGCCAAGCGCCATGAGGTTTTCGTAGACCCTGCGCGGCAACGGTGCGCCGCCGACAAGTATCCAGTCTATCGGCGAACCGAATGCCTCCTCCGCCGACTTCGCCCGCTGCGCGATCTTGTCGGCGAGTATGCCGGCGAGGGCCGGCACGAGAAATATGTAGTTGACCCTGAAGCGCTCCACCGTATCGTAGAGCCGCCTGAAATCAGGACACACCCCCAACGCAACGCCCTGCGCAAGCATGAGATAGGTCGTGCATACGCCGAATATGTGATGAAGCGGAAGCACCATGAGCGACTTGTCGCCCGGCTTCATCCCAAGCTGGCTTTGCGCATACCAGGCGAACGTAGCCATGCCGCGAAGTGTGAGTTCCGCGCCGTGCGGACGCGATGTCGTTCCGCTCGTGAACACGATCATCGCCGTGCGGTCTTCGTCCGGCGGCGGTCTGTCGAACACACCGGTCTCGCCTGCCGCAAGAGCCTTCCGCCCCTTGTCGATGTAGTAGTCCGTGCGCAATGAGCCGAATCGCCCCATCACGATGCCGGGAAGCAGAGCCTTCACTTCTTTCGCCTTCTCGGCGTAGAGCGCAGAGTGGATCAGCACCATCGCACCGGTGAAGCGGAGACGCTCCGCTATCTCCTGGGCGGACTGCGTCACCTCCACGGGCACAACAGTCGCACCGGAGAACACACACGCCGCATGACCCGTTATCCATTCGTAGGAGTTCTCGCCGAGAAGACCGATGATCGCCCCCGGTGCATATTTGCGGATGACCCACGCAACAGCCGATATGTCATCCGCAAACTGTCTCCATTTTATCGGAATGGAGCGGTCTCCGACGGCGATCATGAACGCCGTCGCGTCGGGATGCGTGTCCCGGTTGGACTTGAATGCCTCAAAAAGTGTTTTCAAAACGCGGATGATTATATCAAATCACCGTCAGACAGACCACTCCTCGAAGTGACTTTTCTGATCTACGGGCTTTGAATATGCATCCGTCTCGTCCACGACTTTCTTCGGCTCAAGAGCCTTCTCGAACGTCGGAAGCTTGCGCTTGAGTGGATCGTTCTCGTTTATGGCGATTACGCCCTCCTTGCCGGCGGCGTTCTTCACGAGCATTCCGTCGCGAAGCCCGACAAGCGCGGCCGCAGCCTCCTTCTGCTCCTCCGTGACCGCCTCTCGCGCATCGACGGCAGCCTTTGCCGCCTCGTCGACCGGCTTCAGTTCGGCACATTGTCCGCGAGCCAGCTTCTCAAGCGGCTTGAGCAGAGGATCGTCATCCTGAAGAAGAGTGCACTTCAACGGTTCCTTGATGTACTCCTCAATCTCCGGGATGGCAAAGGATTCGTCCTCATCCGCAAACGAAATCGCAATCCCGGTGTTTCCGGCGCGTCCCGTGCGGCCGATGCGGTGCACATAGTCGTCCGGTTCGTACGGGAAGTCGAAGTTGATGACGTATTCGATGTCGTCAACATGTATTCCGCGTCCGGCGACATCAGTCGCGACAACGATCTTGACCTTTCCGTTGCGGAACTCCTCAAGGGTGCGGAGACGGCGGTTCTGGTTTACGTCGCCGGAAAGCATCTCGCAGGAAACCCCGCGGCGCTTCAGAGACTCGTAGACATCCTCCGTCGTCGACTTGCGGTTGCAGAACACGATCGCCCTTGCTTCGGGATGAAGCGCAATATGGTTGAAGAGAACCTTGAACTTGTCTTCGGCCCGAACGACATACACCACCTGCCTCACAGTGTCCGTGGCGTTGTGGTCGCTGCCGACTTCGGCGCGAACAGGCTCATCCATCCACTGAGACGCCAATTCCATCACGCTGTCGGTGAGTGTCGCAGAATAGAGCATCGTCGTGCGCCTGTCCTTCGTGGGCAGACGTCCCATTATGCGGCGCACATCGGGAATGAACCCCATGTCAAGCATCCTGTCCGCCTCGTCGATGACGAGCGTATCGACCTTGTTCAGGTCTATCACATGCTGGTTGCAGAAATCGAGCAGACGTCCAGGCGTCGCGACAAGGAGATCCACCGGGGACTCCTGCAGTTCGCTTCTCTGCCTGTCGTAGTCCATTCCGCCGTACACGGCCAGCGAACGGAGATCGCAGTACTTGCCGATGGCGTCGGCATCCTTGCATATCTGAATCACGAGTTCACGTGTGGGCGCAATCACAAGCGCGCGGGGGCATCCGCACTTCTGCGCCCGCTGATCCGGGGTGCGCAGGTAGCGTGTGAGTATCGCCACGAGGAACGCAGCGGTCTTTCCCGACCCCGTCTGCGCCTTCCCCGCAATGTTCTTTCCGTCAAGCGCGTTCTGGAGCGACAGCGCCTGTATCTCGGTGCAGTACTGGAACCCAAGGTCGGCAATGCCGTGCATCACCTCGGACGGAAGATTGAAATCGTGGAATCGCCTCTTGCCTTCAACCGGCTCGACGACAAACTGGTCAATCGACCATGCGGCATGGGCGGCCTGACGCTTTGTGCGCTCCTCCGGCGACACGCTCCCGCCCGGACGCATCTCGTTCGCCGCCGTATTCACGGGAGCACCGCCGGCGCGATGCTCCGTACGCGCACCGCGATCGCGGCGACGCTCTGTGCGGGATACTTCCTTGCGGTTCCTTGAGCCATCCCGTGCGCCGTCGCGTACGCGATCCCTCTGACCGCCGGCCTTCGGCTGTCTGCGCTGCGCATTCTGCGGCTGAGCTTCCTTGGAGGCGTCTTTCGGCTTGTCTGCACCTCCCTTGGCATGACGACCCCGCCGACCATGCCTGCCTCGACCGTTTCCGCCCTGTTCCGCCTGCTTCTTCTGGGGCTTGGCGGAATCCTTCCTGCCTGCGATCTTCGACAGCAGTTTTCCGATGAAACCAAAAGCCATATCTTGTATAGATGGCCGACGGTCGGCGGCTGCTGGACTTCCGCTAAGCGAGGGAAGCCCCATGCACACCGCCAACCGCCATGCCAAGCATTAACGCTTCGAGAACTGGAAGCGCTTGCGGGCGCCCGGCTGACCGGGTTTCTTGCGCTCCTTCATGCGGCTGTCGCGGGTCATGCATCCAGCTTTCTTGAGAGCGGCGCGCAGATTGGCGTCCGCCTCAACCAACGCACGGGCGAGACCGTGGCGAATCGCGCCGGCCTGACCGGACACTCCGCCGCCCTTCGCAAACACCACAACGTCCGTCGTGGAGATGTCGTAGCCGGAGATGGCGATCGGCTGCTTGAGGTAGTCGCGGAGAGCCTCGGACGTGATGTACGCCTCAAGCGGTTCGCGGTTGACGGTCCACTCACCCTTGCCTTCAACGAGGGTGACACGCGCAACGGCGGTCTTGCGACGGCCGGTGCCGGCAGAGATGATCTTCTTGGTAGCCATAGCTTGTCGGTCTCCCCTTAAAGTGTGATGGTTTCGGGCTTCTGCGCGGCATGGGTGTGCTCAGGGCCAGCGAAGACCTTGACACGCGTCATCATCTTGCGCGCAATGTTGTTCTTGGGAAGCATCCCCCAGACCGCTTCCTTGATCATGCGGTCAGGATGGGAGGCGCGCATCTCGGCGGCCGTGAAGTGCTTGAGGCCATCCCGGTATCCGGAGTAGCGCTGATAGTCCTTCTGCTCCTCCTTCTTGCCGGTGAGCTTCACCTTGGCGGCGTTTGTCACGACGACGAAAGCGCCCTGATCGACCGACGGATCGAAGTTCGGCGAATCCTTCGCACGGAGTTTGTTGGCGATCAGGACGGCGAGACGGCCGAGCACCTGATCCTTCGCGTCAACCAGATACCACTTCCGGTTGTCGCCGGGGTTCTGGCCGCGAGTTGATTTCTGCAGCATTGCTTTCTTTCCTTTTTGTCTTGTGGCTTTGTCCCCGAAACGGGGTTTTGTCCGTTGCAACAGCCTCACCGACTTCATCACCCGATGCGGCTTGAAAGGTGTATTAAACCATATCGGAGGCCTGAGGTCAACCCCCCTACGGCAAGTTTGCAAGGGGGGTTGCGCGGCGTGGCCGGTTTTGGTATACTACGCGGCATTTAAGTGATTGGCCCCATCGTCTATCGGCTAGGACACGAGCTTTTCATGCTTGGTAGAGGAGTTCGACTCTCCTTGGGGCTGCCAAACTCCGCTTTGAGGTTGATATGCCTGAAGCGGTTTTTTTTTTACCACAGAAAAAAGAAAGAGCGAACGCATTTGCGTTCGCTCTTTTCGCAATATGAAGAGGCGCAGCTGAGCGGCCTCCTCCGTCATGCTCACATCTCCGCCATGCGGCGGCGCGAGCGGGCGCGGATGCGGGCGCGCGCGGATTTCTTGCGTGCCTTTACGCACGGCTTCTCGAAATAGCGCGTCTCGCGAAGCGTCTTGATCAGACCCTCCTTGTCGAGAATCTTTTTGAGCCGCTTCAAACCGCGTTCAACGGATTCGCCCTTCTTCAGCTTAAGCTGGATTGCCATTGCCTCTTCACCTCCTTCCTGTGGCATTACCCCCCTCTGACAGGGGAACATGAAACAAGGGAAGCCGAACGGCTTCCCCTGTCTGCCATAAAGGTTTACTTGGCGATCACGCGGACCATCTCGAGCACCTTGTTCGAGTAGCCCCATTCGTTGTCGTACCAAGAGCAGACCTTGACGAAGGTCTTGTCGAGCTGGATGCCGGCCTTGACGTCGAAGATGGACGTACGGGCATCGCCACGGAAATCGGTCGAGACGACCGCTTCGTCGGTGTAGCCGAGAACGCCCTTGAGCTCACCCTCGGAAGCCTTCTTCATCGCAGCGCAGATCTCTTCGTAGGTCGCTTCCTTCTCAAGCTCAACCGTGAGGTCGACGAAGGAGACGTCGCTCGTGGGAACGCGCACGGACATACCCGTGAGCTTGCCGTTGAGCTGCGGGAGAACCTTGCCCACCGCCTTGGCAGCGCCAGTCGAGGACGGAATCATGTTCTCGAGGATGCCGCGGCCGCCGCGCCAATCCTTCTTGGACGGGCCATCGACAGTCTTCTGCGTCGCGGTTGCGGCGTGAATCGTGGTCATGAGACCGCGCTTGATGCCGAACGTGTCGTTGAGGACCTTGGAGATCGGTGCAAGGCAGTTCGTCGTGCAGGAAGCGTTGGAGATGATGTCCTGACCGGCGTAGGTCGTGTGGTTGACGCCGTAGACGAACATCGGGGTCGCGTCCTTGGAGGGAGCGCTCATGATGACCTTCTTGGCGCCGGCCGCGATGTGGGCGCGAGCCTTCTCGTCCGTGAGGAACAGACCGGTGGACTCGACAACGACGTCAACTCCGAGTTCCTTCCACGGAAGAGCCGCAGGATCCTTCTCTGCGGAGACCTTGATCTCCTTGCCGTCGACGACGAGAACCTTCTTCTCGTTGCAGGCGGAAACTTCGTGGTTGAAGATGCCGTGCACGGAATCGTACTTGAGCATGTACGCGAGGTAATCGGGGTCGAGGAGATCGTTGATGCCGACCACTTCGATATCATTCGCGAAGTTTTCAACCGCCGCGCGGAAAACCATGCGGCCGATACGGCCAAAGCCGTTAATGCCAACCTTGATAGCCATTTTATACCTTTTCTTTCTTGATTACCCCGTCGGGACACTCCCTAACGGAAAAAACAGGTGCGCAGTATAGCTTAACACCAATCAAAAGTCAAGCGCGGCAAAACGAAAGCAAGTCCGCCGTCGATGCCGTCAATCGCACAAGCCGCCGTCCGCCGTCAGCATAGAGGCCGTCTCCACCACCTTGGCCGCCCGGAAACCGCCCCATACGAACGGACGCCACGGCCGTATGTTCCTCACAACCTTAACGACGCGGTCATGCCGGTCGAGAAACGTAGCGTCAATCGCAAATGACATGAAGAAGGTGTGTATTGCGTTGCAATGCGGTATCAGAAGCCCCTCGCCGGGCGGAAGCCCGTCCGTTCCGATAAGCCCCCTCATTCTGGCGAACATCGACCGTGCAACGCGCACACGCACACCGTTTATGACGGTCACATTCTGCCTTTCAGCGGCGGACATCGCACTTGCGCTCCACCGGTCAGCGGCTCTCGCCGCGCACTGCCGCAGAGAGGGATGAGAGCCAGGATTCCATGCGCGGACGCGTGTCGCACTCGACAATCAGGCGGAGCAGCGGCTCGGTGTTCGACTGCCGCACAGATATCCACCCCTCCGCATACTCGATGCGATAGCCGTCGATCTCGCTGCGTCCGGTTTCCCGCGCAAGCGTCTTCGCGACGGCGAGAACCCGCCCGATCGCCGACCGCTTGTCGTCCACCTCGAAATTCACCTCGCCCGAATTGGCGTATTTGCCGAGCAACGGCGCCATGAACGCGCTGACGCTTTGGCCTTTGCGCTTTGCGGACGCAAATGCGGACAGTATGCGCAGAGCCGCAAGTTCTCCGGAATCGCAATGCACAAAGTCCTTGAAGTAGTAGTGCCCGGCCAGTTCGCCGCCGCAGACGGCTCCCGTTTCGCGGAGCAGCACCTTGGCAAACGCATGGCCAACCTTGCCCATCACCGGCGTGAAGCCGTCATCCCGCAGACGCTCAATCGCCGCCCGGCTCGTGCGCACGTCGTGAATCACCGTCATCGGCCCCGATTCGGCGGCTCGAAACGTCTCCGCCACGACGGGTATCAGGTAGTCGGGCTGTATGAATGCACCGTTTTCGTCAACAAACATCGCCCTGTCCGCGTCACCGTCGAATATCACACCGCAGTCAAGGCCTTTGCTGCGGACTGTAGACGCAATCTGCTCACGGGCCTCCGCCTTGAGCGGATTCGGGCTGTGGTGCGGGAAGTTTCCGTCCGGAACGTCATTGAGGAGAACGGCATCCGGAAACAGCCTGGCTGCAAGGATTCCTGCGGAACCGTCGCTGCAGTCAACGGCGAACTTCAGTCCGGAATGGTCGCCGCCATGTTCCAGAAGCCAGCCGACATATTCATCAAGACGCGCCATTGACCATAGCCTCCACTTCCTTCAGTCCGGAATCGTATCCGACCGGCAAGCCGCCGCGCCGCGAAACCTTCAGCCCGTTGTCCGTCGGAGGGTTGTGCGACGCAGTGATCATCACGCTGCCGTCAAAATCCTCCTTGACGGTGAAGAAGTACACCATCGGCGTTGTCGCAAGACCGATGTCCGTCACCTCCGCGCCGGACGCTTCCAGCCCTTCGACAAGCGCATCGCGCATCTGGACGGACGTGGCGCGGCAGTCCCGTCCGATCAGCCACCGTCTGCCGCCCACCACCTTTGGCAGTGCCATGCCCACCTTGCGGACGGTGTCGAGGTCGAAATCCACCCCGAACGTCCCGCGCATATCGTATGCTTTGAAGAAACCCATCGTCCACCTCCAGTTTGCGTTGCAGCCGGAATCACCTGCGCAGTCCGCGCAGAAGAGATATCTCCGCACGATATCCGTCGAGATCGTTCGGCGTTTCAAGGTAGAAGGGAAGATTGCGCAACCTCGGATGGCATATCACGCGCACGATCGCTTCAAGGCCGATCTTGCCCCGTCCAATGCAGGCGTGGCGATCCTTGTGCGAACCAAGTCCGTTCATCGAATCGTTCAGATGGATCGCCTTGAGCCGATCAAGCCCGATTGCGCTGTCGAAACGGGACACCACCCCGTCAAGGTCTTCCGCTATGTCATACCCGCCATCCCAAACATGACAGGTGTCAAGGCAGACGCCAAGCGGACGATCCACCGCAACGCCGGAATCCCTGAGCGCGGATTCCGTGCGGTCTATTATGGCCTTCAGCTCCTCGAAGCTGCGACCGACCTCGCTGCCCTTTCCCGCCATCGTCTCAAGCAGCACCGTGGTCGCATATCCCTTTCCTGACTTCCTGAACCTTTCGGAGAATATGCGAACGAGCATGGACGATATAAGTTCAATGCCCTTCTCCGCACCCTGCCCCACGTGCGAACCGGGGTGGAAGTTGTACAGCGCTCCAGGGGTGCACTCAAGCCGGGCAAGGTCATCCGCCATCGTGCTTTCCGCGAACTGGCGCACACGCGGCTCGGCCCCGGCGGCATTCAGCGTGTATGGGGCATGGGCCAGTATCGGGCCTATGCACTCCTTCTCCGCGTACTCCAGAAATTCGCCGACATCCCTCGGATCTATCGGCTTCGACGCCCCGCCACGCGGATTGCGCGTGAAGAACTGGAACACGTTGGCGCCGATCGACCTGGCCGTCATCCCCATCGCGAGATAGCCTCCCGCGCTGGACAGGTGGCAGCCTATCCTGAACGATCCGTCCGCACCGGACGCATCCGCACCCTTTGGCTCTGTCGTTTCTGCCATATCGCAATTTCCTTTCACGGTTCTCGCAGACCTTCGGACTGTCTGCGGCGCGTCAGATGAAAAAGCCGGCCAGACGCCCGAGAACAACGCCGGAGACGTACAGCACCGCCATGATGGATATGTTTGCGACCCAGTGGCGGTTCGTGCGGAACAGCACAAGCAGTCCCACGCCTGAACCGGTCAGCGACATCGCCATCAATGCCCCGGACGACATTCCGCCTTTGAGATACAGCTGAGCGCTCGACACAGATACGGCGCAGTTCGGTATGAATCCAACAAGGCCGGCGATCGCCTCGCCTATCCACGGATCGTTGAGGACAAGATCCCTGAGGCTATCCTCCCCAAGATAGTGAAGGGCTATCTCGAACACAGCCGAGACGATCAAAATGAAAAGGAAGATTTCAGCGGTGTGGACAAGCGCCGGAACAAGCACCCCCTTGCGCTCATGGCAGCTGCATCTGCTGTGTGCGCAAAGCTCGTCAACATGAAGCTTGGTTCCGCCGCGTCCGAACATGGTCATCACCGCGTTTACGGCGAACCCCACCGCAACACCCGCCACAACCTTCGCGGCGACGATCTTGAGTATGAGCGAAACGGGAACCTTCTCGGATATAAGCACTGGGATCAGCTCATCCGACGTGGAGAGAAACACCGCCATGAGAGTGCCGACCGTAATCGCGCCGCCGGCGTAGAGCGAAGCGGCTGCGGCCGAGACGCCGCACTGCGGGAATATGCCGGCCAGCGTCCCTATCAGCGGCCCCATACGGCGAGTGCGCCCGAGACTACGCTCGAGCGCACCGTCCGCCCGCGCCTCCATCAGCTCCAGCACCAGATAGGTTACAAAGAGAAACGGAAGCAGCAGGAGGTTGTCTAACAGGAATTCCGTCATGCAGCGGAAATCGCGTTGTTAGGGCATGTGGCAGCGCACGCACCGCAATCGACGCACTTCTCAGGGTCGATCGAGTAGGCATCTCCTTCGGAAATCGCTTCCGCCGGGCAGGCGTCCTTGCAGCATCCGCAGGCAACGCAGTTTGCAGCATCAATCTTGTGAGCCATGGTTGTTCTCCTTGTTTGGTTTGGTTGAATGGTTGCGATTATAGCACAAATCGCAGTGCCGCACGGCATCGGCAGAATCTTTTTGCAAGGTTTTGCCGGCTCTCAGCCATGCAACGGCAGCGTCTGCGGGACGACATCGGCGGATGTCCGCCGCCGCAGAGCGGTCTGTCATGGTATAATGCGGCGATTTGCGTTTGAGCATGGAGGCGGGATGCGTACCCGCCCACAGGCAAAACGCCATGATTTCGCAAAATGGAGATGTCGAGAATGAAGATAGCGGTGATAGGCACCGGTGGATGGGGAACGGCGAACGCCATCCTGCTCGCAAGGAACGGTCACAGCGTATCGCTGTGGGGACGCAGTCCTGACCAGGTTGCGCTTATGCGCGAATCGCGCACCAATCCGCAATATCTGCCCAATGCGCAGATTCCCGGTTCCGTGCATATTACGGACGACCGCGCTGAGGCTGTCGCTTCGGCGGACATCGTTGCGTTCGCCGCCCCTTCACGCTTCTTCGGCGACGTCTGCCGGTCTTTCGTCGGACTTCTCCCTGCCAACGCAATCGCCGTTTCGCTGACCAAAGGGTTTTGCGAGAAGACGCACAGGCGCATGAGCGAACTCATGGCTGAAGCCATGGGGACAGACCGTGTGGCGGTGCTCTCCGGCCCGTCACACGCCGAAGAGGTGTCGAAAGGCATACCGACGGCCATTGTCGCCGCCTCCGGCAACGCCGAAGTCGCGAAGACCGTCCAGGCGGCATGGAACGGCTCAATGTTCCGCGTATACACCTCGGATGACACCGTTGGCGTTGAGATCGGCGGTGCAGTCAAGAACGTCATCGCGGTCGCCGTCGGCTGCTCTGACGGCCTTGGGTTTGGTGACAACACACGCGCCGCGCTCATAACGAGAGGGCTTGCCGAAATCATGCGCTTCGCGGTCGTGTGCGGGGCAAAGCCTCTTACGGTGTCTGGGCTATCCGGCATGGGAGACCTCATCGTGACCTGCACATCCCGCCACTCCCGCAACAGGTCGGTCGGAGAACGCCTCGGCAAGGGCGAAAGCATCAACGACATCCTCGCATCGATGAAGATGGTCGCGGAGGGCGTGTGGAACGCCCATGTCATACGCGAAATGTCACGTAGCCTCGGCGTGTCAATGCCAATCACCGATGCGGTCTATGGCGTATGCCATGCGGGAATGCCCGTCACCGATGCGATATCCTCGCTGATGAACCGTCCGCTCAAGGACGAGTCGTAAGACGCAGAGCGGCTGCGGCGGACAAACGCCGCCCACCCATGCGGTCACTTGGAGAACTTCGCCCGCTGCCCGAAGTCAGGCTGCCGCCTGCCGTTGCTCTTCTTGTGACGCTTGAAGAACTTGCCGCCTTTTCCCTTTGGCTTTTCCTGGGCAAGTTCGCGGAACTTCCGTCCCTTGATCCACGGCGCGGTCGGCAGACCTTCATTCTCCTTGCCGGCCACATCCACGTGGAACGGATGATCGCGGTCTACCGGCACAGCCTTCTTGATGTAGCGTTCCACGGACTTGACCAGAACGCGCTCCTCCGGAGCCACGAACGAAATCGCCACGCCGCCCTTTCCGGCTCGCGCCGTGCGTCCGATGCGGTGCACATACGACTCCGTCTCAAGCGGAAGCTCCATCTGAACGACAAGATCCACTTCCGGAACGTCGATGCCACGGCTTGCGATGTCCGTCGCCACGAGCGTACGCACCGTTCCCTTCTTGAATCCCTCCAGCGCCCTCGTGCGCTGGCACTGCGTCTTGTCGGAATGTATCGCCGCCGCAGTGACGCCGCGCTTAAGCAGCTTCTTCAGCACACGGTCTGCCCCGCGCCGCGTCCTTGCGAACACCATCACCCTGCGCCACTCCGGATGGTTCTCCAGAAGCCACAGGAGAAGGCTGTCCTTCTCGCTCTTGTCAACGCACATGAGCCGCTGGTTTATCGCATCCACCGTCGGGGTCTCCGGCGAAATCATGACCTGCACCGGATCGTGGACAAGCTCGCCGGCGAGTTTCAGTATCGCCGGGGACAGCGTCGCCGAGAAGAACATTGACTGCCGCTTTGACGGAAGCTTGGATATGATGCGGCGGATGTCCGGCAGGAAGCCCATATCCAGCATCCTGTCCGCTTCGTCCAGGACGAAATACCTGACCGCATCGAGGAACACGTGTCCCTGCGTCATCAGATCCATCAGCCGTCCGGGCGTCGCAATCACCACTTCGGCGCCGCGTCCGAGATCGCGCACCTGACTGTACTGGCTCACGCCGCCGAACACACACGCGAAGCGCGTCTTCGTGTGCTTCGTGAACTTCGCGAAGTTCGCCCCGGTCTGAGCCGCAAGTTCGCGGGTGGGGCTGAGCACAAGCGCGACAGGATGCTTCGTCCTGCACTTCTCCGAAGACCGGCACAGCGAATTGATTATCGGAAGCAGGAACGCCGCCGTCTTGCCGGTGCCCGTCTGGGCGCAGCCAATCAGGTCACGCCCTTCAAGCAAAGACGGAATCGCCTTTTCCTGAATGGGTGTCGGTTTCTTGTATCCGGCCTCATCAACGGCCTTGCGCAGACGTTCCTCAAGCTGCAGGAACAGCGGCTTATCTTTCTCTTCCGTCATAAACACCTTTTCTGCGCACACGAATACGCATATGCGAAAGCCGTACGGGCATTCGCAGCATTGCCTACAGCGAAATTCAGGACGCGGGCGCTCAGCTCACCACTTCGGGCGCGACCGGCTTGGACTCGGCGGAAATCTGCTTCGTTTCCGAAGCCGCCGGCTTTTCGTCCACCTTGTCTCCCTCTTCCTTGCCCTTCTTGAATTCACCAAGAGACTTGCCGAGAGAATGGGCAAGCTCAGGAAGCTTCTTGCCTCCGAAAAGAAGAAGGATGATTGCAAGAAGCAAAAGAATCTGCCATGGACCCCAACTCATTATTGTGTCTCCTTTTTACTTGTTGATGTTGGTGAGAGCAAGCGTATCGAAGTCGATCCGGCGGTAGTAGCAGTTGCGCGGCTCGCCGGCGGCGTTCTTCGTGTGGCAGATGCCGCCACGGCAGGGACGCACCACATAGAGCAGCGAGTTCTGCTCGCAGTTCACGTACGCTTCGAGAAGATCGAACGTCTCGCCGCTTGTCTCGCCCTTGAACCAGAGCTTGTTGCGGCTTGTCGACCACAGGATGAGCTTGCGCTTCGCGAACGATTCCTTCATGGCGTACTCGTTCGTGTACGCCACAAGGATGACCTCCTTCGTGTCCGCATTCTGCACGGCGACCGGTATCACGCCGGGATCGCACTGCGCAGTACCTGCGGCGCGTGTGTCGGCGACCTGCTTTCCGACCTTTTCGAGTTTCGTGAAATCGAGCGTCAGCTCAAGCGATTCTTCAAGTTGTCCCATAAGTGTCTCCTATTATACCACAGTTTGCCGCATCACAGTTCGCCGTCACTTCATCATCAGCGCAGTGATGAGTTTCGCGAAGCGCGACGGATTCGGCACCGGGCTGCCCTCCGCAACAAGCGCCTGGTCGAAAAGAAGCTCCACGGCGTCGGCAAACGCCTCTCCGTCAAGTCCCTTCGCCTTCTCAACGAGCGGATGCGTCGCGTTCACCTCAAGTATGCGCTTCTCCTCCGGAACATCCTGCTTCATCGCCCTCATCATGCGGATCATCGCAGACGACAGCGCATTCTCCGATGCGACGAGACAGCACGGACTTTCCGTCAGGCGCGTCGAGACGCGCACGTCCGAGACGTGTTCCTTGAGCTGATCCTTCATCTTGTCGAGGAACGGCTTGAGGTCGGCGGCGGCCTTTTCGTTCGCCTCCTTCTCGGCCTTCTGCTCGGTCTCGCTGCCGAACTGGACGTCGCCGCGGGCGATGTCTACCAGCTTCTTCCCCTCGAACTCGCGGAAAGAGTCCACAAGCCATTCATCGACGGGATCCACGAAGAACAGCACGTCAAGTCCATGCTTCTCGGCCTGCTCAAGCTGCGGCGCCCGGCGGGCCTCCTCCTCCTTCTCCGCACAGATGTAGTAGATGTCCTTCTGATCCTGCGGCATCTTCTTCACGTAGTCCTCAAGGAAGATTGTTTTCCCGGCGGCGGACTGCGCACTCGGATACTTGAGCAGCTTCTTGATGCGGTCGGCGTTCGCGTAGTCGGTGTGCAGCCCTTCCTTCAGGATGCGTCCGAACGCCTTGTAGAAGGTGTCGTACGTCTCCTTGCCCTTCATCTCCTCAAGCGTGGAGAGGATCTTGGACGTGACTGCGCTCTTTATCTTCGATATCACCTGATCGTCCTGCAGAATCTCGCGTGAGACGTTGAGCGGCAGGTCGGCGGAGTCTACAACGCCCTTCACGAACCGCAGATAGTCCGGAAGCAGCAGATCGAAATCGTTGCCGATGAACACGTTGCGGACGTAGAGCGACAGACCGCGCTTCGTCTGCGGCATGTACATCTCCATTCCGGCGGACTTGGGGATGAAAAGCAGAGCCTTGAACTCGACCTGCCCCTCACCTGAGAACGGAATCGTCTCCAACGGCTCGTCAAAGTCGTGCGAGAGATGCTTGTAGAACTCGTCGTACTCCTCCTTCTTCACGTCCTTTTTGGGACGCTTCCACAATGCGACCATCGTGTTGAGGGGCTTCGGCGGCTCTTCGGACTTCTTTCCGTCTTCGCCGTCCTTCTTTTCGTCCTTTACGCCAATCTCCTCGAAGAAGATCGGGTAGGCGATGAAATCGGAATAGCTCTTGACCAGATCGCGTATGCGCCATTCGTTGAGATATTCGTCCTGCCCGTCACGGAGATGCAGCGTGATCGTGGTTCCGAAACCGTCGCGGGTTGCGTCGGAGACCGTGTATGAGCCGATTCCGTCCGACTCCCACGAGAACGCCGCGTCTTCGCCGCGCTTCTTCGAAACGACCGTGACCTTGTCGGCCACCATGAACGCCGCATAGAATCCAACGCCGAACTTGCCGATCAGCTCCGGAAGCCCGCTGCCGTCCTTCGCTGCGGCCGCCTCCATGAACTTCTTCGTGCCGGAAGACGCGATCGTGCCGAGATTGTTTTCGAGGTCTTCGGCATCCATGCCGTAGCCGTTGTCGGAGATCGAAAGGAGTTTCTTCTCCCTGTCTGCGCTTACCGTGATCTTCCATTCCGGTGCATCGGCGAGAAGTTCCTTGTCCACAAGACCAAGATATTTTGCGCGGTCTATCGCGTCCGATGCGTTGGAGAGGAGTTCCCTGAGAAATATTTCCTTCTTGGAATAGAGCGAATTGACGACGAGATCGAGCATACGCCCGATCTCAGCCTTGAACTGTTTCGTTTCCGTTTTCATAGTGACGTATGATTATACCATAAAACAACGCCACCAATGCCTGCCGCCTACCGGATGGTCAGCACAAAACCGGGCGCACACGCCAGGAATCCGCCGGAGACAACCTTCACCCTGGCGCGTTCGCGGATGTCGCCGTCTTTCCTTACCGTCCACCCGGATATGCTCTCAGCCCCGAACGCATCGCCAAGTGTCGCCGGAATCATCGTTCCGTACGGCATCTCCCCGATGTCGATCAATCCGTCTTCGGCAAACGTCACACCGGTGAACGCTCCGACGCCATCGGCCGAGATGCACAGGTTGGATATCGTAAGCGCACCGTCTGCCGCCAGCTCCGCACCGTACGCAACGGACACAGCCCCGACATTCGGCAAAATGTCCGCTGTCCGGCCGGTCACGTCACTTTCAATGGCCAGCCCGGCACGGGTTCCAAGAGACTTGTCGCCATCCTGATTGAATCCTGAACCGTCCGAGCGCCAGTTCCACGGTCTGTCCCATATCGTCGAATTGGCATCGCTGAGAACGGTTTCCCACTCGTCGCCGTCCACGCTGCCCTCAAGAACCCAGTTCGCCGCCCCGCGACCTCCAAGCCCCTGTCCGTCGTTGAGCGCCTTGGCATTGCAGAAATCGAAATAACGAACTTCCGCCGCACCCGGAGGCATAGGCCAGACATACGATATCCAAGTGGACGGATCGTCTTTGCTGAACAGGCAGCTCGCCGCCTTTGTGTTGCCGCCAAACGTTGTGCTGGGCAAACCGTCAAACGCAACCGTCAGGTTGCCCGTCAGCGGCGACTTTGGCGATCCGCGTGAAATGTCGTATGCGATGTCGCCGGGAGCAAGTGTCGACGGCGCAGATGTAGGCTCATGATGCCTCATGTTTGACGTCTTCAGTATGCATTGGCCATCTGCGTCATAGAGGTTCATGGCGATGAACTGCACGATGCGCCACTCAACCGAATTGGTTGTCCACGATCCGCCGCCCGCGTTCATGTAAGACGAATATGCGTCGCTTGCGTACCCGTTTTCCTTTATCGTCCAGCGATACCATTCATATCTCCTGCCGTTCGGGTTGAACACGGAAAGTCGACCTTCGTTAACCTTAAGCGTCCCGCTGAAGTTGACGTCGCCTCTGAGACACCAGTCCCCGGCACCGTCTTTGACAACGCTTAAAGTCTTTCCGTCCGCACCATCCGATATGTTGCGCACCGTGTTCGTAACACCGACCGGCGCATCCAGGGCAAGCGTCGCTCCATCCTCGAACGCCGATACGCCGGCTATGTCAACGGGGCCGGATCCGGATTTGGTGGATAGCCGCCCCTTCGTGCGCACTGCAATGCGCCTGTTCGTGCAGGACGCGGCATCCGTCCCCGTATATTCGAGCGTTCCCTCCGTCGCATTTCCGAGGGAGTCGACTCCTCCGAGCAGTACGGCGTACCCGCATTCTTCGTAAATGTTCGTCCATGTCGGCTTGAAGAGGTTCGTGCCCAACCCAAGCGCACAGTTCTCGCCCGCCTCGGCAAGCGAGTTGAACCGGAACGTACCATCCTCAACTGCGAGAGGGCCCGACCACGTGCTTGAACTTTTGTGCTTCAGATGCCATATGCCGCTCCCTCTCTTGACGAGATAGAACACGTACGCGCCGTCGTTGGCACTGGACGCTTCCTCTATCTTTCCTGAAAACACCGCTTCATCCACGGTGTTGGAGCCATCGAGATAAAATGGCCATACGCCAGGCGTTCCTTGCGGATAATCATCGCCGCCATAGGCAAACCTGACGCCACCGGAAAACTCCGCACCGCCATGCGCACCCGCATTCAGCACCGACCCTCGCGAAATGGCGATGTCGTCCCTCTGCCGATTGCGGACGTCCATTCTCTGCGTAAACTGGTCGCCGTCTGAGCCGATGTACACGTAATCGCCGCCCCATTTGTCCGTACGCAGATCGTTCGAACCGCCGAGGCTGGCGGGAGATGCGAACCCGACCTCGCCGATGTCCGTCTCGTAGAAGCGGAGCGTCTTGATTCCTTGGGGGATGTTGTTTCCCGGATTCGTGAGATGCAGCCGCCCGCGCACCGTCACCTCTTTGGCGCAGTCGAACACTCCGTCCATGCGCCCCACCCCCGTGACCGTCAACCAGCATGGCACCTTGAGCGTTCCAGTTCCGTTGATTGCCCCGACATTCAGAATTCCTCTGTTCTGCGACATGAACAGCGTTCCGTCCGCCAGCGTCAGGTCACGGATGGACAAGGTTCTATCTTCCGCATAGTCTTGCGGAAGATAGACGCTGCCGCCCTGAATGTCGTAGGCAAGGTAGAAGTCCTTGTCTTCCGTGAACGGAGCATACAGGTTCAGTCGCCCTGCACCTTTCTTCACAAGCGATGCGTTGGTGCTTTTCTTGTCGACTCTGCCGGCGACCGGGATGCGGATTGTGACCTCCACTCCGGCGGCAAGGTTGAACTCTATCGTGCCGCCGGATTTGAGGCGCACCGCATCCGCAGTGTTCAGTTCATTCGTGCGCGCCGCGAAATCGGCGGAGGACGAATCGACAAGATACGTTTCATCTGATGATATCAGGATGTCTCCCGCAGTCGCGGCACAGGCCACGGCCGCCAGTCCAAACGCCAGCATGATTTTCATGGTCGCTCCTTTTTTCGTCCCGTTTGCACGGCTATGGCGGCACACTTTACGACAGTGTGATCTCCAGCCCGTCGTACGCAGCGACAAGCGGATCGGGAAGCGTTGCGTCAAGCTCCTTCTGCGACTTGTGCGAATTGCGCGACAGATGGGTGAGATACACCTTCTGCCCCTTTGGCGGCTTGTAGAATTCGCGGTAAAGGACGGCGCTGACGAAATACTGCACCATGTCCACCGACGAATGTCCCGTTATGCGCGTATCCTTCCTGAACATTGTCGCCTCATGGATTATGGCCGTGAACGGCGGCTGTTTCATCACGTAGAAGACCCACGCCTTGTCGTTGAAGTAGGCGGTGTCTGTGGCATACAGCAGATGCGTCCCGCCCTTCTTCACCGTCCATACGCCGGGATCCCACTCCGGTCTGTCACAGCTGTGGTTGGCGGGAAGATGGGTGAACTCGTAGCCGTCGAAAACAACCGGCTTGAAGAACTCCACCGGAACGACTTCAACCTGCGGACGTCCCTGCTTTGCGGCCTCGGCGGCGAACTGCTTCTTGGCGAAGTCCGCCCATGAGACGTGCATATACGCCTTCTTCACCCCGATTCTGGTGGCTGCCGCCGCATCATAGTGGTCGTTGTGCGAATGGGTGTAGAAGATCACCTCCGGCTTTGCGTCGCCGAGCATATCCATGCATGGTGGCGTAAAGTCGATCAGGATGCGTCCGTCAAGCAGTGCGCTTGTGCGGCGGCGCAGTTCTCCGTCCGGCTTCGGATTTGGTTTGGGGTGCCAGTCCGCAGCGCCCGTCCCGAGAAATTTGATGTGGATGCCGTCTGCGCATTTCGCAGACGCATCGCCGACCGCCGTCCCCGCCGCAAGCGCAGCCGCGCCTGCAATGAACTCTCTCCTTGTCGCGTCCATGATGTCAGCATCTCCTTTGCTTTTGTTTTGCCGTTGCCGGAATGCGAAATGCATCCACATTTCCTCCCGAACGAACGGCAAGTAGTATAGCATATGTTGGATTTTTTTTTTCTACGGCGTATTTTGCAAAATTTTGTCACATGTTAAAGTAGATGCGACCACTATAGTCGCATCTACTTGTTCCGAAGGTGGCAGATGTGACTATTGGCATTTACTTTGGCAAGTGACCCTTGCAAAATTTTGCAAAAAGGCACAGAGATGCAGCGGCTCCGAGACACATAATGTGCTTCCGGCTGGACTTCCTACTCTACCGTATCGGAGGCTTCCGGAAGATGCGGCCCGAAGCGAGTTCAAGGTAGTCGGTGTTGTCTCTCGAAGTATCCGAGTTCTCGGCGATGAGGACACGCGCATCTTTCGAGACGACGATATGATGCCATTGTCCGGCGTGGATGTTGTAGTACTTGAGAGGTTCCATCGGGGTGCGCACGGCCTTTTCGCCGACGAGGAGCGTCGCCGTGCCGGACAAAAGAACGAACGTCTCATCCGTCAGATTGTGCCGCTCCAGCTCGATAATGTTCTGCGCATCGAAGTGCGGCGCGTAGTTGAGCGACGCCAGCGTCCACTTGGAGGTGTTCACGAGCCTGCGATACCCCAGCCCATCATGTTCAAGAATGTCGACTCCGTTCATTGCTGCCTATCCTTGTTTTCTTGATTAGCACACATAAAAACCATGTGCGCATTATAGCAGAATCGCCAATCCGCCCATCTGCTGCCGACAACAACGAAAAGCCCACGGCATCCGCAAAAGGCTTTGTCAGTCTGACGGAATGGCACCATCCACCGCAACCTTCCCGACTTCATCTCCGGAAAGTCCACCTTGCAGCAATCAAGACGCAGCCCGCCCAGCACCGCCGCATTTATATAAATGCGGCGGTGCTGGGCTGGTTCATGGACTTCACTACGCTTCCCATTCACGCAATGTCACCAAGACGAATCGCGCAGAGAAGGACTTTGACATCCTTGTTTGAAATCAGTTTCGATTGTACCCATGCTCCTGGCTGCAAAGAACCTTTTTCCACCAC
>CAZMNN010000020.1:0-46590 GCA_964567665.1 uncultured Lentisphaeraceae bacterium | reverse complement strand
GGCGGACGCCCCCATCGTTTTTCGAGAGTGTCCGTTATTATGGCAAACTGCGGGATGGCTTTTTTGAAAAGTTTGTAATGAAAAAAAAAAAGCATTTTATGGTATATTGTGCAGTCACGAGCTAAAGGAGGGAAAGTGACAATGCGTAAGCGCACAAGAATGCCGGTGATATTCTCGATGGTTTTGCCTGTCGTGACGCCGTTCGCCAACGTCGCCATGGGTGGCACGGAGTACCAGTGGGTCGCGGGTGCGACGGACTGGACATCCGCCGCAAGCTATACGAACACCGCAGTCGCGGCGGTGAACACCAGCGTCCCTGGAACTGGAGATGTGGTGTCCATCCCCGAAAACTGCACACTCACCCTCGACTGCAGCCGCGCAGACGATCTTGCAATCGCCAATTCACTTGAGAAGATAAGGCCGCTTACGCCGTCGAGCTTTTTCGTAGTGACGGTGCCGGATGCCGATGGTGTCGTGACGCTGAACCCGAAAGTCAACTTCAAGGATTCGGCAGACTATGAATGCTGGTATCTCGGCGGTCTCGTAAAGCGCGGTCCAGGTACGCTTGTGCTGGGTTCGTCATCGGGACACTACGACTATTTCACCGACATCACCGTCGAGCAGGGTACCTTGAAACTTCCGCAGTCCGTTCCGGGTTGGACATACCGCTACTACGATTTGATAGCCGTCTCAAACGGCGCTACGCTGTTCACCTGCGAAACGTCCGGCATGGCCGGCAGTGCGCTCACGTCGCCGATCGGACTTGTCGGGGAGGGCGTTGTCACGAACGGATGCAGCAGCGGGTGCTTCCTTGAAATCCAGAACAACAACCGCACATGGAGCCATGAGTTCGCCGGAAGGCTTTGCGGAAGCATCCTTCTCCACAACGGGCGCGGACGCTTCGACCTCACTGGTGTGAACAACACGTTCAAGGGCATAATGGCTGTGCGTGACGATGCCAGTACACCTCTTGAGAACGTCGCGATCGGTCTGAAGAAGATCGGAATGAAATCCGATCCCGAATCGTCGGCGGGGACTTACACATATTACGGCATCGGATATTACGACATCCGCGCATGGAACAGAAACAAGGGAGCCGGCTACCTGTATCTTGGCGACGGTGAGACGACGGACAAGGATTTCATCGTCCAGGCATCGAACCGCAATGCCGAACCGGCCAAGGATCCCAACTTCCTTGACGCCGGCGCGAACGGCGGCCTTACGCTCAAAGGCGAATTGCGGATGAGAGATGCGTACAACCAGCGGTTCATCCTTACGGGTTCAAACAGCGCCGAGTGCGTTGTCGCCGGGCCTATCAAGAAATATTCCGGTACAGATGATCCCGGCACGAACCACAATTGGCGGATAATCAAGCGCGGAGCAGGCACATGGCGGTTCTCCGATGTTGCAGGTACGGAAATGGCTGGTGTGTTCGCCGTAGAGAACGGCACCCTCGCATACGACTCGATCGCGGATGCCGGAACGCTTTGCTCGCTCGGATACTCGACGCAGCTTCTCGAAGACTACACCGGGAAGGTTGACGATTCGCGGCGGGTCGACTACGCATTTGAGCTTGGCTCGGTCAATGATCCTACGTCCGACCCGGTATTTGAGTATCGTGGATCATCGACGAACTGGTGCTTCTCGCGTCCGATAGCGTTGAAGGGCAGCGCTCGACTGCGTCATTCCGGCGGCGGTGAGCTGCGCTTGGCGAACGTCCGGACGCTGAACGACGCTCCGAAGATGCTGACGCTCGACGGCGATGGCGATGATGCCTGGCTTTTCAATGTCTCCGATGCACACGGTACGCTTTCGCTCGTGAAGGATGGCGGCGGCACCTGGACTGTGGCGGGAACGAATCAGATTTCCGGTTCGATATCCGTGAAGGGCGGAACGTTGAATCTGCGTCATCACGAAGCGCCGTTCACGTATTTCCGCTGGACGCACAAGCAGACTCGCAGTAATTGGCGGATGTGCAACATTGAGCTTGGTCTGTACGACTCCGATGGCGCTCGCCTGAATGGCGGTCTTGCATATCAGAGCGTTCAGGCCTCGAAGACGGAAAACTTGAAGGCGCTCGCGGAAGGGCAGGTTGCACTCGGTACGGACGGATTTGCGGATAACGCAACGAATATGGTCTATATGTTCGACAACAATTCAGACACGAAATGGGATACGGCCCACAGACCTAAAGGGGAGGCGACTTGGAGACAGGCATCCATAGAAGATCCCACATCCTGGTTTTCGGTTGTCATGCGGCTGACGGATACATCCGCTGAAGTCGCCTCGTACGACATATTGGAGTATGGTGAGTGGGCATATTCGAAAACAGGCAATTCCCGTGCGTTTTCGCTTGAGGGCAGTGCCGACGGCGTCAATTGGCATATGCTGGACGATTACGATGGCGGTGACAAGGCGTATGGTGGTCAGCAGACCTCGTGGTGCTTCGGCGGGGAAACGTACGGCAACGGAAACAACGGCAATCCCATCTGCATGCCAAACGACATCATGACGCATACGACAGGAAAGGCGGTGGCAGGACATCCTGTCGGATTACCCGTGCCGATGGCGAACGTGACGAACGTTTCGGTCGCTGCCGGGGCGACGCTCGCTGTCATTGGCGGAGAGGCGATTGCGCTTCCGTCCGGCGTACGCCTCATCGTCGACGCAAGCGGTGCCGGGACGTTCAAGAACGTGATCTTCCCTGAAAAGGGGACGCTTGAGGTCTCGAACCTCGATCTTAAGGCATCGACTGTTGAGATACCGCTCACGCGCAAAGATGTGGACGGATTTGATAATATAGCGAAATGGAAAATCGTGGCGAACGGCGATGAGCTGCCTGTATCGAGGATGAAGTGCCGAGTTTCGGAAACAGGCATCATTCTGTACAGGCCTGGCATGGTTGTGGTCGTGAGATGATTTTGGAGGTAGAAGAGTCATGACGAGAAGAGAGATGGCTAAACTTGGAATGTGCGGCGCGGTCGCGGCGGCGTTGCGTCCGCTGATGGCGGCTGTTCAGGCAAAGGGCAGCGGCACGGAACCTGTGCAGGCGGTTCTGAACCAGATGAAGTTGAAACGGATAACGGTCAACATAGGGCTTTCCGCTCCGCTTAAGGTGGTTCATGCCAGCGACAGCCACATCACATACGTCTCGGCGGAGGATTTCGAGAAGTTGGACGAAAAGTCGATGGAGTGGTATCTCTCGCGCAGCAAAATATTCGCCGGCGGCATACCGGGGCTTGCCGCCGCACTTCTTCATGCGAAGCGGCTGAATGCGCCTTTCTTCCACACCGGAGACCTGTTCGATTTCCCGTCACGCGGGAACGTGGACATGGTGCGGCGCGATTTCGCCGGACGGGACTGGTTCTTCTCTCCCGGCAACCACGAGTATCATGGCTGGGGTCCAGGCGCTCCGGCGATGAAGTTCGGCAACACCGGAGAGGAACGCGCACTTGGGCGCAGACAGATCGAGCCGCATTTCCCGAATCCGTTTCCGGTCGCTTCGCGAACCATCGGCGGCGTGAACTTCGTCCAGTACGACAATGGCGGATTCAGCGACTACATCGGGGAGTGGCAGTTCGAGCAGGTGAAGAAGGAGTTTGCCAAGGGTCTGCCTGTCGTGCTGCTCTGCCACATGCCATTCTACACAGAAGAGCTGGTGGCGCAGATGGTCAAACGGCAGGGGCTTGTCAAGGAGAAGATAAACGCCGGATACCTTCAGGGCGTTCCGTGGTGCGGAAACTGGAGCGGACGTGTGAACCTGATGAACTGGCTCAAGACGCAGCCGCTTCTGAAGGCGATCATCTGCGGACATCTCCACGAAGAGTACTCCGTTGATTTCGCGCCTGGCGTGAAGCAGTATGCTGCGGACGCAAACTACAAGGGCGCGGTGTACGAGTACACCTTCACATGAACGCTGCATTCCTCATCGCGGCGGCGATCACACTCCCGAACGGCGGCCCTCTCGCAATAGCGCCGGACGGAAAATCCGAGACTGTCAGGGCGGAACTTCGCGATGCTGTGACGCTTAAGCCGGATTCAGTCTATGGGCTTTCCTATTCCGTCAGATCGGACAAGCCGATTCACGCAATCGCCGGGACTGGTTTTTGCGAGCTTGGCGCAGATGAGCCGGGCGGCGGAGTGTGGCGACATCGCTCAAGCGTGTTTGCGACTCCGTCGCGAGGGCGGCCATTCTCAGCGAATCTGCATTTCGGACAGTGGCTACCGAACGGCTCGGCGGAAATAAAGGAGGTTGATGTCGTTCCGCTTTCTGTGCGGCATTCCGTGTATGGCGGAATCGAGCTTGGCGGAGGTGAGCGGCTTGACGGAAACGAGTACCTGTATTCGTTCCCGTTCGGGCGCGATGGCCGGAACGTGGCGCGTCCGCTTCACCGGTTCGAATGCCGGATGCACGGACGTCTGTGGTGGTTCAGCCCAAATTCAACGGTGACGTACAGGCACAGCCTGTCCGGGCGGCGTTTCTGCCGCGCCCGCGTCTTTGCCGGGGCGAGCGACTGGAGCGGCGGCGACGGCGCGGTGTCGGTAGAGGTGTCGTCGGATGCGCGGAACTGGATCAAGGTGGGCGATGTGCGTTCCCATGCGTGCGTCGAAGCTGAACTGCCAGAATCGCTGTTTCCGTGCGATGAGGTGTTTGTGCGTCTTTCCGGCGGCGAAGGGTGCTCTGTGCAGATTGCCCAGTACAATCTCAAGGGAACGGTCGACGGCAAGCCTGCGCGTCTGTTCGGAAGCACGGAATTTCGCGGCGAAGACGGAAAGGTGTTTGCGGAGGTCGGTCCCTCTGCCTTTGACGACGGGAGCTACGGTTCGCTTGTTGCGGCGTCCGGCGGCATAAGGCTCTGGACTGCGGACAGCGGACGGAAAGTGACGCGGACGCGACCGGCTCCAAAGTCGCGGGGCGGTGGACTGTCCATCCGCACAGCAGCGAACGAGGCGGAATCCGTTCAACTTGTCGTCAATGCTGACGTTGCGCTTGCGGATGCCGCGATTTCGTTCAGGGACGATTTCGTCTGTTCTGCCACTGGTCATCGTCTGTCGGCGGCGGCGTTCGACGTCAAGCGAGTGGATTACGTGGATGTGCGGCATCCAACGGATTTTGCAGGGCTTCCGATTGCAGTGCCGGACAGGCTTGCGCCTATGGATGGACGGCCCGTATCAGTAAAGCCAAACGAAAACCAGCCGTTCTGGCTGACGGTGAAGCCGCCGAAGGGTACGAAAAAGGGTCTGTATCGCGGCGCTGTGGATGTGACGCTGAAGTCTGTAGGCGGGAGGGTGAAGAGGATATCCGTTCCGATGTCCGTAGAGGTGTTTGGATTCGAGCTGCCGGACAGGATGACCTGCGAGACGGCGTTTGGGCTTACCGCTTCGCTTGTCGCCAAGGCGCACCGCATCGGGAACGGCACTCCGGAGCATCGCGATGTGATGGAGCGGTATCTTGCGGCGATGTCCGAATGTCATCTCTCACCGTATCATCCTGCGCCGTTCGATGGATGGCGGGTGACGTGGAACGGCGACACGCCGGTTTTCGATTTCAGCGCCTATGACCGCGAAATGGAGCGTGTCCTTAAAAAGTTCCATTTCAATGCGTTTCAGGTGTGGCTGCCGGGGCTTGGCGAATGCAACATCACATCACGCAGCGATCCGGAGTTCATGGGGCTGAGACCGGGAGATCCACGCTACGAAAAAAGGCTTGGCGCATATCTTTCGGCAATCGGCGCCCATCTTCGGGAAAAGGGATGGCAGGATATGGCGTATGCCTACGTGTACGACGAGCCGAGGGCGGAGGACTATGGTTTAGTGAAAGATGGCTTCAGTTTTCTGGCAAAATATGCGCCTGGCATCAGGCGGATGCTGCCGGCGTTGTCCCATTCCGCCTTTGTCGAGCTGGACGGTGCGGTGAACCTGTGGTGTCCGCAGCTGCAGATGCTCGCTTCGCCGGGCCTTGACCCCGCCCGTGCGCGTGGCGATCGCTTCTGGTGGTACATATGCAACAATCCGAAAGCACCATACGTGTGCAACTTCGTGGATCATCCCGCGCCGGAGCTGCGCATCTGGCTGTGGCAGACGTGGAAGGCAGGGGTCTCCGGCGTGTTGATATGGGACGTATTCAACTGGCGCGGGCAGACCGACCATCCCGACCAGAACGGAGAGGGACGGCTTCTGTATCCGCCGGATGCGTGTGAACACGGCGATGCGCCGGTAGTTGCCGCGCCTGTGCAGTCCATGCGCATCGTCCATCTGCGGGACGGGCTGGAGGACTACGAATACTTTGCGATCCTCAAGCGGCTTGATCCATCCAATCCCATGCTGCACGTGCCGTATGACATCATGAAATCGCTGACTGATTTCAATCAGTCCACGGAATCCATTGAAGCCCATCGGATTCGCCTTGCGCGTGAGATAGAGTGCAAGTCATTGGAAATGCGTAGATAAACGTGCCCCACGAGACATTACAACTTCCGTTCCATATGCACGGTGAGAGCGTAGTGAAAAAAAAAACCAATATATGCTATAATATGCCGCCATATGCCTACAGAGGTGGTTAGAAGGGACTGTCTTGGAGGATCATAAGGAATGAAGACCTATCAGACGCACGGCACGTGTTCACGTGCGATAAACTATGAAGTGAAGGATGGCTTGGTGACGGCGTGTCAATTCGTCGGTGGATGTCCCGGCAATACGCAAGGCGTCGCCAAACTTGTTGTCGGACGCAAGGTTGAGGATGTGATAGCGATGCTGAAAGGCATCGTCTGCCGCAACGAGACATCCTGTCCAGACCAGCTGGCTCGCGCATTGGAGACGGAAGTCCGCACAGGCGATGCTCACGGTGTGCTGCATCTCGGCGAGAAATGATGGTTGACGGAGGAAAGATGGATACTGCTGGCAAATTCCTTGCAGCGGTGGCGCTGTTGTGGTCGGTACCCGCCGCAGGTGCGGCAGATGGCGAACGCACTGTGTTTGCGCATTACATGACGTGCTTCTACAAGGATGTTGCTTCCTACAGGAAGGAAATGGCGATTGCACAGCTTTACGGAGTGGAGGGCTGGACTCTTAACTGTGGCAACTGGAAGCGGAAGGACGCAAAGACCGGGGAATGGAGACCGCACGAGGGCTATGTGCAGGCAAGCTCGAACGTCTTTGAGGCCGCCGAGTCGATGGGGACGGGATTCAAGCTCTTTTTCTCGCCGGACGGCTCGAAGGAATCCCTGCACTTGAACAACCATCCTGACATGGGCGTGATGTTCCATGACAGGGCAAACCTTTTCCGCTACGGCGGCCGTCCGTTCATCTCTGGCTGGGCTGGCGGAAATCGGCTGACGAACAAGTACGTCGACTTCAAGTCTGAACTGGAGAAGCGGGGCGTTGGCGACTATCTTATTGTGCCGGCCTATGGTATTTCCGCGCATACGATGTACGAGACATTCGACCTCATCGAGAATGACATCTTCCGCGACCCGAACTTCGTGTGTGACGGCATATTCTTCTTCGGATGCGACAACACAACGGCAGAGTTAATCGATCGGCTCGATGCCGGGCGACTTGCCGCGATGAAGAACGGCAAGATCTACATGGCGGGACCTTGCCCTGCGTACAACAGCTCGAATCTGCGCGACTACCGTGGCGTCATGGGATATGCAGAGATGTGGCGGAGCATCATCGCTTCGCAGCCTGAACTTGTAGAGATCGTGACATGGAACGACAACGCAGAGGATTCGGGCATCTACGTGGGCGGATGGACGGGCGGGCAACTGCCGCATGACCTTGAAAACCGCGTATGGGCGTGCCGCGATGAGGCGTTCCTTGACATTACGGCCTACTTTGCCGCCGCGTACAAGAGTCGTGGACGCTATCCCGCAATTCGTCAGGACAAGATATATGCCGCCTACCGTCCACGCCCGAAGAGCCTGACGCGCGTCTTCCGGCCTGAAACGGAAACCCCGTGGCAGGATTTTCGTGATACGTTCCTCCAGATACATGATGATGTGGAGGACAACATCTACATGAGCGTCCTCCTGACGGCTCCGGCGGAAATCGAGATCGTGCAGACGGATGCACAAGGCAGGGTGAAGACCGTCTCAGCGAACGTCGATGCAGGATTCAGATCCATATCGGCGCCGATGACGCCAGGAGCAACACCGCGCTTTGTCATCCGCCGCGCCGGCAGTACGGTCGTTGAGACATATGGGCGGCGTCAGGTGGCCGCAAAGGAGACTGAACGGAATTCGCTTGCGCTTGGCTACAACGGTACGCATCGGATGTGGACGCAGTGTGCCGTGGCCGGCAAACCGGCGGTCGTGTTCAATGCGTCCAAGGGAACGGAATGGACACTGCCGGCGGACATTGTGCCTGGCAGTTATTCGTTCCGCGTAAGGTACGTCAACGCCTCCGACGAGGAAGCCCGCTTTTCCCTGTATGTTGACCTTCCATGGCTCGAAAAGAACAGCCATGCGCACGTGCTGCCGCTCTACCTGCCGCCGACAGGCGGCGAGGAGCGAGAGGTGGCGTTTCTATGGTCGATCCCTGAAGGTGCAACGAAGGTTCGCATCGTCTGTGACCGGATGACAGGCGATGAGAGAAAGTGGGTGAAGAAGGACGGAAAGCAGATTCGCGTTCCGTTCTGCTATGACTGGTCGGACTGGGGCGGAGCAGATATCAAGTCCGTATCGCTTGTCCGGAATGAAGTTGCCAAGTGGGATGGCAAGGTTGTGCCGCCCATTCCGAAGACAGTGGAGATTCCCGGCGGCAGGTTCATGATGGGCTTCAGTGCAAAGGAGCGCGATGAGGGTCCGGCGCGCGAGGTCACGCTCTCGCCGTTTGCAATCGGCAAGTACGAAGTGACAAACCGCGAATTCGAGGAGTTCCGTCCAGAACATCGCGCAATGCGTTCCGCGACATCCTGGCGCGACGATGACCCTGTCATATACGTCTCATGGCGCGATGCCCGCGCCTACTGCAACTGGCTGTCGCGAATGGAGGGACTCGATCCTGCCTATAATGAGCGTGACGGATGGAAATGCGACCTCAAAGCGTCCGGCTATCGTTTGCCAACTGAGGCGGAATGGGAGTATGTGGCATCCGGACGCGGCGAAAACCGCACCTATCCCTGGGGTGATGTGCCGCATGGACATGAGATGCGAAAAAGCGTCCGTATGCGCGGTGCCGATGAACTTGACGTGTCGCGTGACGGAGTGTTCGACCTTGGCGGAAACGTAAGCGAGTGGTGTGAAGACAACTACCATTACAGCGTCTCCATTGGCGGGACAGATCCGCTTGACCTGCGTCCGCCGACGTCTGGACGTATGAACTTCCGTTCAGTTCGCGGCGGGAGTTTTGGGTACTACGGCAGCGCCCGTACCTGCGACCGCGAGTTCAATTCACCGGGCTATGCAGGTTACATCTATATTGGATTCCGTGTGTGCCGATCGCGTTGAGACACCAACATTCAAAGAGGAGAAATGTATATGTCAAGAATGATACATATTTCGGTCATGATAGCGCTCTGCGCGTCCGCATCCCCTGCGAGAACCGTCGACGATGCGTTGAACACTCGTCCAGAGGCGGACGACAGGGCGGTGATCGACGCCCTTGCGAAGCGGGCGGCGGGAGGCTGGGTCGCAAACGGCGAGATTCGCGGAAAGCTGCTGTTCGAGGAAACGGTGAAGGATCTCGATTCGGTGAAGGCTCGGTGGGACGCCAACTGGAATGCCGATCCCGTCCGTGTCGCAGTCGCAGACGTTGGACACGGCAGAAAGTGCATACGGCTCTTTCCGGACGGAAAGAACTTCATCAACCTTACGCAGAAGAAATCCGCGTTCATTCCGCTCAAGAAAAACAGACCGGTATCCATCCTTTGGGAAGCCCGTACGCCCGACGGCGGCGCTACACCGTATTTCCGCTATGACATCTACGATGCCGACTACAGGCATCTGAGCGCAAAGGAGTTCAGGTCTGTGGTCGATCCGACTGAGCCGCAGGCGTTCCATCGCAATTCGTTTGTCTACATGCCGTCGCAGGATGGCCATCTGATGATATTCTTCCACATGAACGCCCCTGACCCGAAACCGGCGGAGGTCGCAAACATAAGGGTCTGCGACCTTGGTGACATTGTGGAGAAGGGCATGGCTCAGGGAGCGGACGTACGCATTGAGCGCGAGCGGGCTGGAGACAGACTTCTCTGGTACGTCGACGATACGCTTTCGTCATCGTATCCCGTCATGCCGGTCGGGACGCGTGTGCCGGGTCTTGCGGGCGGCACTCTGAAGATTCGCGACTGCGCCGGGGAAAAGACCAGGGCTACGGTCATCCTGTGGTCGGCTGCGGCTCGCAAGGATCTGACGGTGGAGTTCACCGACTTCAAGAGTGGTCTTCTTGGGCTTGGCAGACGTATGCCGCAGACTGTCGCTTCCGCGAAGATCGTCAAATGCCACTATCAGGGCATGGGTGCGCCGTTCATCGACTGCATAACCGGCGAGGGGCAGGTGCTTGTGCCGGAGTTGCTTCTCAACGACGATTCGCTTGTCGTTCCCGACCATGAGACGCACCGCAATTTCGTCAGGTATTCCTGGAATGGCGACACGCGGTACGTTGACATCAACTCCGTCACCAACAGCAGATGGGGTGCGTTCATCGCGACGAAGGACATGCCGATATCCGATGCGCCTGCGCTTCGTCCGTTCAACCTTGATGCCGGGCTGAACAAGCAGCTTGCGCTCAGGTTCACGCTGCCGAACGACGCCGTCCCAGGAAAATATCGCGGTGCGATGCGCATCTTGTGCGACGGAAAGACGCTTGCGAAAGTGCCGGTCGAGATCGAGGTGCTGCCGTTCCTCCTGCCGGAAAACGCCGAGACTGTGTACAGTCCGTCGAACAGCTACACGATGGGGCTTTACACGTGGACTGTCATGGGCGACAGCCCGGAGGGGTCGATGCATCCGTTCGCCCGCTCCCCCGAACAGGTGGAGCGCGTATATTCTCTGCTTTACGACAATGGGGTGAGGAACCCTGCGTTCATATGGTCGAAGAACGTCATCTTCGACGATGCCGTTTTCCGCCGCTATCTTTCGATGATCCGCAAGATCGGTTTTCCGAATCCGCTCGTGCTTGGGTCGTCCGGACACATCGGCAACTCGACAAACGCCCAGGAGCTGGCGGCGATGCAGGGCAGAATCGGCAAGGCCATCGCGACGGCTGCCGAATTCGGATACGGAGACGTCTACTTCTATGGATTTGACGAGGCGTACGGCGAAAAGCTGCTTTCGCAGCGTCAGGCGTGGAAGGCCGCACGCGATGTCGGCGCCAAGGTGGTTGTCTCCGGCGGCAACGGACATTTTGAGAGCGTGGGCGACCTGCTTGACCTCTGCGTATACCATGACGCCCCCGAAAACGCAAAGCCGTCCGACTGGCATTCCGTCGGACACAGGATCTGGAAATACGGCACTCCGCAGACAGGGCCGGAAGATCCGAAGCTCTTCCGCCGCAACTACGGGCTTTATCTCTGGAGCCTTGGCTTCGACGGCGCGAACACTTACTGCGAGACAGATGCTGATGGCGTGTGGAACGACATCTCCGCCTACCAGCGGGCCTGTGCCGCAGGAAAGGGCGGCGGATGCTACCGCAGCCATTCCGTCCTCTATCCCACGGTCGACGGTGCAATCGAAACGCTTGCGCTCACCGGACTTGAATCCGCCATCAAGGACATTCGCTACATGACGAAGTTCCGTCAGCTGCTTCGTGCGAAGCCTGATGCGGAGGCTCAGAGATGGTTTGACGCGACGGATTTCTCCTCGACCGACCCGGCGACGATCCGTCGCGAGACGATAGACTGGATACTGCGTCTGCAGAGGCGGTGAGGAAGAGCCGTCCGGAATCCTTTGGGCGGTGGATTTGTGGTACAATACGCCTTTTCAACATGACAGTCAGGTGCGAACGATGAAATACACAAACGAACAATTGAAGCTGGCGGCGAACACGGTGCGCTGCCTTGCGGCGGATGCGATAGAGAAGGCGAACAGCGGACACCCGGGCGCCCCGATGGGCATGGCGGACCTTGCTGTCTCGCTCTGGCTCAAGTACCTTAACTTCGACCCCAAGGATGTGAACTGGGCGGTGCGCGACAGGCTCGTGTTTTCGGGAGGCCACGCCTCCATGCTCGTGTATTCGCTGTTCCATCTCGCTGGCGTGAAGGGCTGCGAAATGGAACAGGTGCAGACGTTCCGTCAGTTCGGTTCGCGTTGCGCCGGACATCCGGAGCGCGGCGTGATGCCTGGCGTGGAGGTTACGACCGGACCTCTCGGACAGGGCATCGCCATGGGCGTCGGCCTTGCTCTCGCGTCGCGCAGAAACGGCGATGCGAACCACACATGGGTGTTCTGCGGTGACGGCGACCTTGAGGAGGGCATTTCACATGAAGCGTGCTCTTTCGCCGGGAACCTCAAGCTTGGCGGCCTTACCCTCGTGTACGACTCGAACGGAATCACGATTGAAGGCTCTACGTCGCTCTCGATGTCCGACGATCCCAAAAAGCGTTTTGAGAGCTACGGCTGGAAGGTGCTTGAATGTGACGGACACGATTACGACCAGATTGACCGCGTGTACAGGCGAGCGCTCAAGATAACCGACGTCCCGGTTATCATCATCGCCAAGACGACGATAGGCTGCGGCGCACCCACCAAGAAGGGTACGTCCGGTGTGCATGGCGCACCGCTTGGCGCGGAGGAGATTGCCGGGCTTAAGACTGCGCTCGGCTTCGATCCGGAGAAGAGCTTCTTCGTTCCGGATGAAGTGTATGAGATGTTTGAGCAGAGGGCGTTGAGATGCCATCGTATGCGCAATGCATACGAAAAGGCGAAGAAGTCAGCCCCGCCCGCACCTTCGAAGTACGGCATCGCCGATCTCTACAAGGCGCTTCCTGCATTCGATCCGGCCAAACCGGTCGCAACACGCGCAGCGAACGGCACGGTGATGAATGCGCTGGCGAAAGTGGCGACGGACATGATTGGCGGATCCGCAGACCTTGAGCCGTCGAACAAGACGGGGTTGAAGGAGTGCGGATGGATATCCGCCGCCGATTTCTCCGGCCGCAACATACATTTCGGAATCCGTGAACTCGCCATGAGCGCGATAGTGAACGGCATCACGGCCTACGGCGGCTACCGGGCGTACGGTGCGACGTTCTTCGTGTTCTCCGACTACTGCCGTCCGGCCATCCGCCTTGCGGCTCTGATGAAGCTGCCGTCGATCTGGGTGTTCTCGCATGATTCGTTCTATGTGGGAGAGGACGGCCCGACGCACGAGCCGGTGGAGCAGCTTGCCGCGATGCGTTCGATGCCGAACGTAATGACGTTCCGTCCGGCGGATGCGAACGAGACCGGCTGGTGCTGGGTGGAAATGCTCAGAAACACGACTGGACCGAGCTGCATCCTCACCACGCGCCAGAACCTTCCGATTCTTGAAGGCACAAGCGCGGAGGGCGTGTCCCGTGGCGCGTATGTCGTCTACGAGAGCGCCGCACATCCGGAGTACCTCTTCCTTGCGTCCGGATCGGAGGTTTCCCTCTGCGTGGAGGCGGCGAAGCAGCTGGCTGAGACAGGACGCGCAGTGCGCGTGGTCTCCATGCCATGCCGCGAACTCTTCGAGAGGCAGTCGCTCCAGTACCGCGAAAGCATCGTCCCCGGCACGTGCGCGAAGCGCATCATCGTCGAGGCGGGCGTCAGGTTCGGATGGGGGAACTACGTGGTGGACGCATCCAAGACGCGGTTCGTCACGCTTGACGGATACGGAGAGTCCGCACCGTACAAGGTTCTCGCGGAGCATTTCGGCTTCACGGCGGACAACGTTCTCGCAAAGGCGAAGGAACTGTACTGACGGAATCGGCAAACCATTGTCAACCCAACGAAAGGAAAACCATGAAAGTGCTCAAGGAGAAGGGTGTTGAAGGAAAGGTGATCGTCTGCACGGGAGCGGCCGGCGTTCTCTGCTCAAGCATGACGGAGGATCTGCTGCGTCATGGGGCGAAGGTCGCGGTGCTTGACCTGCGCGGGGACGTGGCGAAGGATTTCTGCGCCAAGCTCGCGAAGAAGGGGCTGAAGCAGACGCTCGCCATTGAGGCGAACGTGCTTGACAAGGCTTCGCTCGAAGCGGCCTGCAAGACTATCCTCAAAAAGTGGAAGCGCATCGACGTGCTCATCAACGGAGCCGGCGGCAACCACCCGAAGGGCACGACACCGGCGGAGCAGATGACGAAGGGCACAAAGCTCGAAGATACGTTCTTCGGCCTTACGCCCGAGGGCTTCGAGTTCGTGAACAAGCTCAACCTTGTCGGCACGATCCTTCCCTGCCAGGTGTTCTGCAAGGAAATGCTGAAGAAGGGCGGCGCGGTGCTGAACTTCTGCTCGATGGCGGCCTATCAGCCGCTCACGAAGGTGGCGGCATACGGTGCGGCAAAGGCGGGAATCATGAACTTCACGCGCTTCCTCGCCACGCATCTCGCGCCGATGGGCATCCGCGTGAACGCGCTTGCGCCTGGGTTCTTCATCACAAACCAGAACCGCTTCCTCATGCTTGAAAAGGACGGCAAGACGCTTACGCCGCGTGGAAACAAGGTTATCGCCAAGACGCCGATGCGCAAGTTCGGGCAGCCGAGCGATCTGCATGGAGCCGCCCGCTTCCTCATCTCCGACGAGGCGTCGTTCATCACTGGCGTGACGCTCCCGGTGGACGGCGGATTCGTTTGCTATTCCGGAGTTTGATTGCTCCTTGAAACGTCAGGCAGAAACGGAAGTACGCGATGGATATCGTAGAGACGCTTCGTTCCGCAGGGATAATCCCTGTGATAGTCATTGACGACGAGGCGAAAGCAGTGCCGCTCGCAACGGCGCTTGTGGATGGCGGTCTGCCGGTGCTTGAAGTCACGTTCAGGACGACTGCGGCCGCCGGCGCGATCGCGAAGATAAAGGCGGAAGTCCCCGGCGCCGTTGTCGGCGCCGGCACTCTGCTCACCGTTGCGCAGGTCAAGGCGGCGAAGGAGGCAGGAGCGGCGTTCGGTGTCGCCCCCGGCTTCGATCCCGTCATCGTTTCGTATGCGCAGGAGATTGGTCTTCCGATGGTGCCAGGCGTCGCCACGGCGTCCGAGCTGTCGCAGGCGCTTACAGCCGGTGTGCCGATGGTGAAGTTCTTCCCTGCGGAGGCCGCCGGTGGCGTCAAGATGATCAAGAATCTCCTTGGCGCATTTCGCTCGACCGGCGTGAAGTTCATGCCGACCGGTGGCATAAACGCCGCAAACGTCAAGGACTATCTTGCTGTGCCTGAAATTGTCGCCTGCGGCGGCACGTGGATTGTTCCGAAGGATGCACTTGCCTCCGGAGACTGGCCTCGCATCAAGGCGTTGGCGCAGGAGGCCAGCGAACTCGCAAGGGAACGCTGATCGCCATCGTCATCACCCCTGTATGCACATACTTGTCACGGCCGGCCCGACGCGGGAGTTCATAGATCCCGTGAGATTTCTTTCCAATCCGTCCACCGGAAGGATGGGATTCGCAGTGGCGCGTGCGGCGCAAGCGACCGGACACCGTGTCACCCTTGTCGCCGGTCCGGTTTCGCTTCCGACACCGAAGGGCGTAAGGCGCATCGATGTCGTTTCCGCCCGTGACATGATGGCGGCGGTCGACGGCGAGGAGTTCGATTGCATTGTTGCGGCAGCGGCTGTCGCCGATTGGCGTCCGGCAGAGTGCGCTGCGGGCAAGCTCAAGAAGCGTGAGATGTCCGGAACGCTCAAGCTTGTGCGCAACCCCGATGTCCTGAAGACAGTCTCCGCGAAAATACGCAGCGCTGGAAAGAAGGCTGTGTTGATTGGGTTCGCCGCAGAGACCGGTGAGCCGACTGCTGAAGCAGCCCGCAAGTGCGCGGAGAAGGGACTTGATCTCGTTGTCGCCAACGATGTGACTGCGGCGAAATGCGGTTTTGGCGTATCCACAAACCGTGTGGCATTCGTTCATCCGGACGGCACCGTGGATCATCTTCCGTTGTTGTCGAAGTCGGCTGTTGCGCGGAGAATTGTGACGTTCGCCGAAAAGGCCTTTGCCGATGGACGGCGGGATCACGAACCATGTGATATAATGTCGCCATGAAAACGATGTTTGCGACAGCGCTTGCGGCGGCGGTTTCCTCCTTTTCGCTTTTTGCTTCGGTGGTGTATCCATCGATCGGAACAAAAACAGACACCATATCCCAGACGTTTTCGTTTGACGGATGCGGAAAACTCCGCGACGGCTTTGTCAGGGATGGGGCTGAAATTGTCTGCGACAACGGTTATGACGCCAAGGCTCAACGCGGCGCGGTATGGGGCAAGACGCTCAATCAGGATGTAGCCATTCCGTTCACGGTGACGGCCGAAAGCCGCGCCATGTCGTCTGGCGGATCTCCGTCCCCCGACTACTCGCTGTACATCGACATCACGTACGCAGACGGCTCAAAGCTGTATGGACAGACAGCCTGCTTCGTTGAGGATCCGGCGCGTGGTTGGCAGAAGCGGTCTGTCACGGTAATGCCGGACAAGCCAGTAAGCCACTTTTCCGCCTACCTGCTTTTCAGGAACAGGGCCGGCAAGGTGCGCTTCCGCGCACCGTCGCTGCAGCTTTTCGCAAACGAGAAGTTCGTCTCCTACGATACCTGTCCAGTTGTGCTCTCAAAATGCCGTCGACTTGACGCTTCGGCGTTTCTGCTCCGTGATGTGACGAAGGAGCGCGGATTCGTCTCGATTGAATCCGGCGGCAAGGCGGAGGACATTTCACTTGAAGTGAAGACCGAACGGATCGGAGATGCAACGGTCTTCGACGTGACTGCCAAGGAACTGTCCGGCAATGACCGCGCAGTCACGCTCGTCTACGCAATTCCGGTTCCGGGAACTGAACAGATGGTTTGGCACGATGATCCGCGAACGGCCATTCCGTTGAATCCTGAGAAGGATGTGCAGTGTCGTGCGACATCGAACGTCGGCGCGGGCGAAGGGCCTCTCTCCCTTTGGCCGTTCGGTGCCGTGACTGCGGGTGATGACGGGATTGCGCTCGGAATCGACTGCTCTGCGCCGGCCATCTTCCGGACTGCGGCCCATGCGCCGCTGCGTCAGCTTTTCATCGCGTTCGACCTGGGATTCACGAAAGAGCATCCGACGGCGCACTTCCGATTCTTCAGATTCGCATTTCCCGCAAAACACGGATTCCGCAGTGCGCTTGCGACATACCAGGCTCTGTTCCCGGAGTTTTCGAAGGTTCGCATCAAGGAGCATGGACTTTGGATGGCGTTTCACAGGATCAGCAAAGTCGAGGGCTGGGAGGATTTCGGCTTCAAGATAAAGGAGGGGACGAACGAGACCGACTGGGACGATGCGCACGGAATCGTAACCTTCAACTACACGGAGCCGACCACATGGTGGATGAGAATGCCGGACACCGCAGGACAGTACTCATTGGCGGATTGCTTCTTCGAGGCTGATAGGCGTGCCGCTAACGGCGATGCGTTTGCGCGAGCCTGGCGCAATTCGGCGATGCGCGACGATGTCGGATGGGCGATCGGGCAGATCAGGGATGCGCCATGGTGCAAAGGCGTTGTGTGGAGTCTCTGTCCGTTGCCAGATCTTCCAGACGGGGAGTTTGCCTACAAGTTTTCCGATGAATCATGGAGGCGGCGCTACGAAGGCAAGGTGTTTCCTCAAGGCGTGGATGGTGAGTACATCGATTCCGCAGAGTGCCACATACCGCCGCCCCTCGACTTCAACCGGGCGCACTTTGCGCACTCAAGGACACCGCTCGCGTTCGATCCAGCCACGAAGAAGCCTGGGATATCGAAATGCCTTTCAATCTACGAGTACATCCGCGTGGCAGCCGACCGTGCGCACGGAATCGGTCGCTATCTGATGGGGAACGGCATTCCGCTGCGCTGGCCGTGGTTTGTGCCGTACAGCGACTTCGGCGGACAGGAGACCAAGTGGATTGACGCGAAGACGGCCAAGTGGATTCCAAAGGGCGATAAGGAACTGCTCTACTTCAGGGCAATGAGCGGCGGCAAGCCGTACTGCTTCCTGATGAATGTGGATTTCGACAGATTTCCGTCTGAACTTGTTGAGAAATATATGCAACGGACGCTTGCCTACGGTCTTTTTGCGAGCTTTTTCAGTCCGAATGCCTCTGGCGGGCACTATTTTTCGCGTCCGGAGCTGTATAACCGAGACCGTCCGCTGTTCAAGAAGTACGTACCGCTCTGCCGGATGATCTCAGAGGCCGGATGGCGTCCAGTAAATACGCTTGCCGTCTCCGAGACTCCTGCGGTGTTCGTTGAGCAGTTCGGCGACAGGTATCTGACGGTGTTCAATTCAGGCGCAACACCGCAAAACGTCAGAATCAGGACGCTTTCCGGCGCAAAGCAGGCAAAAGAGTGCGTTGTGGGCGGCGAGTGGAGATTTACCGACGGCATCGCCGAAATGACGATTCCGCCAGAGACCGTGCGTCTGCTGGACTTTGGGCGGTAATGACGCTACCGGCTGATCATTGTCCCATACATGATTCATATATTCGAGTCTGTCTTTGATATGTAAGACAGATTGGGCTAAATGGCCATAAAATCGCAGAAACACATTATCTTGTATGGTCAGCATTGTCCATGACACAAGATGTTGATATCTTTTTGCTTTTCGCGCTTGCAATCGATATGGGGTTTTGATATCTTCTATTGCCGACGGCGACCTTGAGGGGCGCAAAACCATTTCGGAACAATCCCTGAACAATTCCAAAGAGGCAGATGGCGATGAACATCATTAAACGCAGCGGTGAAGAGAAGGAATTTGACCGTTGCAAGATTGCTGGCGCAATCCGCAAGGCGAACGAGACAGTGGAGGCGGCGGACAAGTTGACGGATGCGCGCATAGAGCGCATTGCGGAGCAGATAGAGGATTTCGCCGCATCCCATGACAGGGCGCTTTCCGTCGAGGAGGTTCAGGATATCGTAGAGACGAAGATCCAAGAGGCAGGCGCCCATGCCGTCGCAAAGAACTACATCAAGTACCGTTTCATCCAGGAGCTGAAGCGCCAGAAGAACACGACGGACGGGGAGATCCTTTCGCTCATCAACTGCACGAACGAGGAAGCCAAGCAGGAGAACGCGAACAAGAACCCCACAATCAACTCCGTGCAGCGTGACTACATGGCCGGCGCCGTCTCCAAGGACGTCACGAAGCGGCTTCTCCTTCCGCAGGAGGTGGTGGAGGCGCACGAAGAGGGCATCATCCATTTCCATGACATGGACTACTATGCTCAGAGGATGCACAACTGCGACCTCGTGAACCTCGAAGACATGCTCCAGAACGGTACGGTCATCTCCGGTACGACGATCGACAGGCCGCATTCGTTCTCCACGGCCTGCAACATAGCAACGCAGATCATTGCCCAGGTTGCGTCCAACCAGTATGGCGGGCAGTCCATCTCGCTGACTCACCTTGCGCCGTTCGTGCAGGTCAGTCGCGAGAAGATTGCGAAGGAGGTTGATGCCGAGCTGAAATTCGTCGGCGCGGACATCGCTGACGCGAAGCGTTCCGAGATCATCGAGAAGCGCGTGCGCGATGAGATTGTGCGCGGTGTCCAGACGATACAGTATCAGGTGGTGACGTTGATGACCACCAACGGACAGGCTCCGTTCATAACTGTGTTCATGTATCTGAATGAAGCCCGCAGCGAGCAGGAGAAGAAGGATCTTGCCGTCATAATCGAAGAGATGCTGCGCCAGAGGATACAGGGGGTGAAGAACGAAGTGGGCGTTTACGTGACGCCGGCGTTCCCGAAGCTCATATACGTGCTTGAAGACGACAACGTGAAGGAGGGCGATCCGTACTGGTACCTTACCGAGCTGGCGGCGAAATGCACGGCCAAGCGCATGGTTCCGGACTACATTTCGGAAAAGGTGATGCGTTCGCTCAAGCACGACGTGTACACCTGCATGGGATGCAGGAGTTTCCTCACGCCGGACAGGTTCACGGATGCCGGCATAGGCAACATATCCAATGCCGGAAACTACGAGCCAGGCAAACACCGCTACTATGGCCGGTTCAATCAGGGCGTGGTCACGGTCAATCTCGTAGACATAGCAATGAGCGCGAGACGCGAGGTGGGCGACAACGCATCGGAGAAGTCGTGCATGGAGGCGTTCTGGCGCATATTCGACGATCGCATGGAACTGTGCCACCGGGCGCTGCGCTGCCGCCATGACCGTCTTCTCGGTACGCTCTCCGACGCCGCTCCGATCCTTTGGCAGTACGGCGCATTGGCGCGTCTCAAGAAGGGCGAGAAGATCGACCGTCTGCTCTATGACGGCTATTCCACAATCTCTCTCGGATATGCCGGGCTGTGGGAGTGCGTATATGCGGTGAGCGGCAAGAAGCTTACGGAGCTTGAGGGTGAGGCTCTTGGCCTCGACATCATGAAGCGGCTCAACGAATTCACGGCGAAGTGGAAAGCCGCCGAGAACATAGACTACTCGCTGTACGGCACTCCGCTGGAATCGACGACCTACCGTTTCGCAAAATGTCTGCAGCAGCGCTTCGGCATCGTGAAGGGCGTCACGGACCGCAACTACATAACGAACTCGTACCACGTCCATGTCACCGAGAAGATCGATGCGTTCGAGAAGCTTGCGCTCGAATCTAAGTTTCAGGCGCTCTCGCCCGGAGGCGCAATCTCGTACGTCGAGGTGCCGAACATGCAGCACAACATCCAGGCGGTGCTCTCCGTGATGCAGTTCATATACGACCACATCATGTACGCCGAGCTGAACACCAAGAGCGACTACTGCCAGAAGTGCGGCTGGGACGGTGAAATAGAGATCGTAAAGGACGCCAACGGAAAACTTGTGTGGAGATGTCCAAAGTGCGGCAACACCGACCAGAACACGATGAACGTGGCGCGGCGCACCTGCGGATACATCGGTTCGCAGTACTGGAACCAGGGCAGGACGCAGGAGATCAAGGAACGGGTGCTGCACCTGTAGGGATGGCCGCGCAATGCGCTGGTGTGAGATAAAGACTGCGGACATCGCGAACGGTCCGGGTGTTCGCGTGTCGGTGTTCGTCTCCGGATGCACCCACCATTGCAAGGGATGCTTCAACTTTGCGACGTGGGATTTCGAGGCGGGCGAACCATTCACTGCGGAGACTGAGCATCGACTGATTGAGGCGGGTGCGCGGCCGTACATATCGGGGCTGACCGTGCTTGGCGGCGAACCGTTCGAGCCGTCCAATCAGAGGGGGCTTGTGCCTTTTCTCCGCAGATGGCGGGAGACCAATCCCGGCAAGAACGTATGGTGCTACACCGGGTGTGTGCTTGAGAGCGAACTGCTCTCTCCGTCGCACTGGCGCACTGAATGCACGGACGAGATGCTCTCCATGATTGACGTGCTTGTGGACGGGCCGTTCATCGAGTCTCTCAAGGACATCTCACTCCGTTTTCGTGGATCCTCCAATCAGCGCATTCTCGACATAAGCGGCGGAGCGTCATCCCCGAAAGAATGGATTGGATAGCGAAGTTGTGTGCCGTGACGTTCAGTGTTTCATGAAAGTGCTTCTGCATTCCTGCTGCGGGCCTTGTGCATCCGCCTGTGTGCCGCGTCTGAAGGATAGCGGCAACACGGTCACAATGTTCTTCTCGAATTCGAACATCGATACCCGCGAAGAGTTTGACAGGCGTCTCGCAGCGGCCAGGAAGCTTGCGGCGGCAGATGGCGTAGAGCTTGTTGTCGACGATTACGACCACGAGGCGTGGCTTCGCGACGTCGCCGACGGTTTTGAGGCGGAGCCGGAGAAGGGGCGGCGCTGCGAGCGCTGCTACAGGTACAATCTCGCAAAGACGGCGGCATACGCGGAGCGCAACGGGTTTGACGCATTCACCACGTCACTCTCGGTCAGTCCGCACAAGCCGAGTGCAAAGGTGTTCGCCGCCAGCGACAATCCGAAATTCCTCCGTGAGGATTTCAAGAAGCGTGACGGATTCGTGGTTTCGGTGAAACGCGCCGCCGAACTCGGCCTCTATAGGCAACCATACTGCGGCTGCGAGTTCTCAAAAGGGCATCTTAAGCATGATGGCGAGGTGAGGAAATGACGCTTGAACTGAACGGCATAGACGTTGACTGCATAATCGGCGAGCGCGCATACGAACGCACACGTCTTCAGCGTCTAATGGTGGACATACGGATGGAGGTCGATGATGCGGCGGCGGCGAGCGATTCGCTGTCAGACGCGGTTGACTACGCCGCCCTTGCCGGACGAGTGAGAGAGGCTTTAGTGGAGGCGAAGTGCATGATGATAGAGCGGGCCGCGAAAACCGTATGCAACATCTGCATGATGAATGAAAAGGTTTTCGCCGCAACTGTGCGCGTGACGAAGTCCGGGGCGGTGCCGCATCTCGTCTCGGCGACGGCCGCGTATTCGTCGCGCCGGCCGGAAAACGGGGAACGCTGTCGGTGAATTATGGAGAAGCGAGGTGAACGGCATGGCTGACGACTATGAACTCATTGATTCAGGAGACGGAAAAAAATACGAGCGGTTCGGGAACGTGTCGCTTGTGCGGCCGTGTTCTCAGGCGATGTGGCTCCCTGACGAACAGACGTCCTGGCGGCGGGCCACGGCGACGTTCGACCGCGAGGAGGGCAACCGCTGGCACAACCGCGGTGCATTGCCGAAGGAATGGACGATCGAGACGGCCGGCATAAGGTTCCGTCTATCAGGTACGGATTTCGGACATCTCGGAATATTTCCGGAGCAGCGGGCGCAGTGGCGGTGGATAAGGGATGCCGTCGCAAAGGAGTGTGAACGGAATTCTGCGCTGTCGGTTCTGAACCTCTTTGCGTATTCCGGCGGAAGCACGATGGCCGCAGCGCTCGGCGGCGCATCGGTCTGCCATCTTGACGCCTCGAAGGGAATGGTGCAGTGGGCGCGTGACAACGCGGCCCTGAACGGGCTGAAGGAGCATCCGATCCGCTGGATAGCGGATGACGCGCACAAGTTCATGGAACGCGAGATTCGTCGAGGACGCCGCTATGACGCTGTGGTGTTCGATCCGCCCACGTTTGGGCGCGGCGCAAACGGCGAAATGTACAAGATAGAGCGCGATCTCAAGAAGACAATTTCGCTCGTCAGGGAGCTGCTGTCGCAGAATCCGCTGTTTGTCCTGTTCTCGTCGCATACCCCCGGTCTTTCGTGTACAGTCGCCGAGAACATCCTCGCACAGGCATTTCCGTCTGCGGGAATCGAATCAGGTGAAATGCTGCTTGAGGGGCGGTCGCGACCATGTCCCTCCGGCATCTACTGCCGTGCGACGTTCCGCTGAAAAGCGGAAGCGGATTTATGCTATAATACACACTATTGTTTTGCGTCGGCAAGTGCGTCTGGAGCGCTTCGCCACGGGCAGAAAGTGAAGGGAAGAGAAGTGAAGGATCTCAAAGAGGCGTACAAGACCATCGAAGCGGATCATTTCGCGCCGAAGATGGAGATTTCGTTCATCGATGGGGAGCGCCGCAACACACTGTGCTACGAAAAGGTTACGTGGAACATAGCCGGGGAAGAGAAGGGGCTTCGCTATGGCGAGAATCCCGGGCAGGAGGCCGCGCTTTACAGGCTTGTGAACGGCAACATGGCTCTCGGCGACGTGGAGATGCTTCTTCCCGGACGGTATCTCGCCTCCGTTCCGGAACTGCTGCAGAGCGGCAAGCATCCCGGCAAGACGAACGTGACCGATACAGACAACGCACTCAACATCCTGCGCTATCTGATGGACAAGCCGTGCGCCGTAATCGTGAAGCACAACAATCCGTGCGGCGTTGCGACGGGAACGACGCTCGCCGAGGCGTATTTCCGCGCCAACAAGGCAGACCGTCTGGCGGCGTTCGGCGGCGCGATCGCCCTGAACCGCGACTGCGACATGGAAACAGCGAAGCTCATCGTCGAAAACTACGCTGAAGTTGTGGTGGCTCCTGATTTCGCGCCAGGCGTAATGGACGTATTTGTGGCCAAGAAGAATCTCCGTGTGTTCAGGATACGCAACATGGCGCGGCTGACGGACTACGTTGCCAAGCACGTCATAGACTTCAAGAGCCTGATAGACGGCGGCATGGTTGTGCAGACTTCGTTCTGCGCAAACGCCAGGCGTCCTGAAGATTTGATTCCGGCGTACTGCAACCGCAAGATCACCGACAAGGCGACCGGCAGCGTGACGTATGAGGAACACTCAATCAAGAGACTGCCCACCGCGAAGGAATACGAGGATCTCATCTTTGGCTGGCTTGTCGAGGCTGGCGTGACGTCGAATTCCGTGCTGTACGTGAAGGACGGCGCCACCGTCGGAATCGGCACGGGCGAGCAGGATCGTGTCGGCGTCGCCGAGATAGCGCGTGACAAGGCGTACACGAAACACGCGGACTGGATTGCCTGGCAGAAGTACCAAAAGCCGTACAACGATCTCAAGCTGGCGTTCGGCGAGGAGGATGGAGCAAGGAAGCAGACGGAGATCATGGAGCAGACGCGAGCGGAAAAGGGCGGGCTTCCCGGATGCGCAATGGTGTCCGACGCATTCTTCCCGTTCCGCGACGGTGCGGAGGTCGGCATACGCGAAGGCATCACGTCGATCGTGCAGCCAGGCGGCGCCATCAGGGATTGGGACGTCATCGATTGCTGCAACGACGCAGGGGTGGCGATGGTTTTCACCGGACAGCGCAGTTTCCGGCACTGACCGCTTCATTTTCAGTTTAGACACCAACAATCAGCATAAAGAAACAGGAACGCAACAATGCAAGCCATCTACGAGTACACCGGCATCATCGAAACGGTATGCGAACTCCAGACGTTCGCAAGTGGATTCACGAAACAGGATCTCGTCCTTACCGACGACAACGATGTGCAGACGAAATATCCCAACCACATCGCATTCACCTTCAAGAAGGACAACACCGCGAAGCTCAGCAATGTCCAGAAAGGGCAGCGCGCCAAGGTGCGCTTTGCGATCGACGGCCGCGTGTGGCAGGATCCGAAGACCGGGAAGAACCGCTACTTCACCGATCTGACGGCACTCAACCTCGAACTTCTGGACGGTGACGGCACATCGACCGAACCTATGCCTGAACCGGCCGATCCGGCGGGCGAAGTGCTTGCGGGCGATACCGACGACCTGCCGTTCTGACGCGCTTGAAAACCTGGAATGACATCATCGGCCTTGCCGTAGGCTATCTTCGGCAGTGCCGTGTTCCGGATGCACAGACCGCCGCCGAACTGATGGCGGCGCGTCTTCTCAGATGCGGACGCGGTTTTTTGGCGTCGCATCTCGGCAAAACCGTCACAGAACCGTATCTTGAGGCAATGCGGCGCGGAATGACGCGCCTCTCAAAGGGCGAACCGCTGCAGTACGTTCTCGGTGAGTGGGATTTCAGGAAGCTGACGCTCAAATGCGACAGCCGCGCCCTCATACCGCGTCCGGAAACTGAGGAGCTGGTCGAACGCGTGATACGGTACGCAAGGCATGGCGTTCCGTCGGCGGCGGGCGGTAGGCCGTTCATCGTAGATCTCGGCTCCGGAAGCGGATGCATAATACTCAGCCTCGCAAAAGAGCTTGATGACGGAATCTTCCTTGGAACGGACTTGTCCGCTGACGCAGTCGCGCTGGCGACGGAGAACGCAAGGCTCTGCGGGCTTGACGGCAAGGTCAGGTTCGCCGTTGCGGATGGATTGGACGAGTTTGAGCCAGAGACCGTGGACATCATCGTATCAAATCCGCCGTACGTCACGGTCGCGGAATACGAGACGCTCGATCCCCGCGTGAGGGATCATGAGCCGCGCATGGCGCTTGTCGGAGGTGATTCAGGGCTGGATATCTACGACAGGTTCGTCGGCGATGCAATGAATGTGCTGAAACCTGACGGCGCAATATTCCTTGAGATTGGTGAGACGCAGGGGGATGCTCTGCGCAGTATGCTTTCAGACTACGGCTTCGGCGATGTCGCAATAGAGAAGGACTTTGCCGGACATGACCGCTACGCATTCGGCAGGCTGAAATCAGATTTGAGTTGAAACCATAAATGGAAAGGACTATACCAGACATGGCAAACACAGTTAAGAAATCATCCGCCATCGTTGCGGCCCTGTCGCTTCTTGCGATGGGAGCGGCTGCGGACACCCTGACGGTGCAGATGCTTGATGGTGAAAAATGGTGGGGAGCAGCCAACTACTACGGTACGCAGATGCCTTTCACGGCGAAAAGCAACTTTTCGGTGGATCTCGGCAAGAGCCTCTTCGGCAATCAGGCCGCCTCATTGCTGATCTCCGACAAGGGAAGGGTGGTGTGGTGCGACGACCAGTCCGCAATAACAATAACGAACGGAAAGATTACCGTCGAGTGTGCGACATCCAAGCCGCTCGTCCGCAGCGCCGGCAAGACGCTGCGAGATGCATTCCTCAATGCTGCGGGGTCGTGGTTCCCCTCTGAAGGCAAGACACCCGATCTGCTGTTCTTCTCTGCGCCGCAGTACAACACATGGATCGAACTCACGTACCACCAGAACGAAAAGGACATCCTCGCGTACGCGAAGTCGATGCTCGACAACGGACTGCCGCCGGGTGTGCTGATGATCGACGACACATGGCAGGCCGGCTACGGCGATTGGAGGTTTGACCCGGTGCGCTTCAAGGATCCGAAGGGCATGATGGACAAACTTCATGCCATGGGGTACAAAGTCATACTCTGGATGTGCCCATGGGTGGGAATGGATCTTCCGGCATTCCGCAGAGTTGCGTGGGGAATGAACCCAGAGGACGTGAAGGGCTATCCGACGAAGGGTGGATTTTTCATGTCCGGCGGCAACCCCGCCGCCTCTCACTGGTGGAACGGATATTCTGCGCTGCTCGACCTCACGCACCCCAACGGCCGCGCATGGTTCAGGGAGCAGCTTGACGGCCTTGTCCGCGATTATGCGGTTGACGGTTTCAAGTTCGATGGCGGAGACGTAAGCTACTACGCAAAAGGGTATCAGGCGTTCAAAAAGGACGCCACAAGCGGCGAACACTCGCTCGCATATGCGCATTTTGCGGTTGAATACCCGGTGTGCGAATATCGCAGCGCATGGAGATTCCAGGGACAGCCGGTCGTCGAACGCCTGCACGACAAGGATCATACATGGGAGGCTCTTCAGAAGCTTATTCCGGACATGATCGCCGGAGGGCTTCTCGGACATCCCTTCATGTGTCCGGACATGATCGGCGGCGGACAATGGATTGCGTTCCTTCCCGGCTCGAACTTCGATCCTGAGCTGTTCGTGCGTTCTGCGCAGGTTCATGCGCTCTGCCCCATGATGCAGTTCTCCGCCTCTCCATGGCGTGTGCTTGACAAGGCAAAGCAGCAGATCATCCGTGACACAGTTGCTCTCCGGCAGAAGTTCGCCGATGATTTTGTGAAGCTTGCACGTCAGAGCGGACACACCGGCGAGCCTATGCTCCGGAACATGGAGTACAATTTCCCTGGGCTTGGCTATGCGGACGTGAAAGATCAGTTCATGATGGGTGACGATCTGCTTGTCGCGCCTGTGCTCAAGAAAGGGCAGACCGAACGTACGGTCGTAATTCCGCCAGGCAAATGGCTTGCCGATGACGGCGTTGTCGTCACCGGGCCGACGACCATCACGGTGAAGACGTCGCTGGCGCGTCTGCCTCACTTCCGCCTTCAGCGTTGAACGGCATGAAACCGCTTCAGGAGATACTTGACGGAGTGCGGGCGAAGATATCTGCGGCCTGCGAACAGTCCGGCCGCAGACCGTCCGATGTGGAGATAATTGCCGTCACAAAGACGCATGGCCCGGAGACCGTCATTGAGGCTTGGAACGCCGGTCTTGGCATCGTCGGCGAAAACAAGGTTCAGGAGGCCATGTGGAAGCAGCCGCTGTGCGTGTCCGGCCCGGAGTGGCATCTTATCGGACACCTCCAGCGGAACAAGGTGCGCCATGCGCTTGAGATGTTCGAGTGCTTCCACTCGATAGATTCGCTGGCGCTTCTCGACAGGATAGAGACGGTCGCCAAGGAATGCGGGAAGCATCCTCGCGTCCTGATGGAGGTGAACGTATCAGGCGAACGCTCGAAGGACGGCATGAAGCCGTCGGACGTTCCGGCTGCAATCGAGCATATCATGACTGCCTGCCCATCAGTCACGCTTGAGGGATTCATGACGATGGCGCCATTCTTCCCAAGCGAGAAAATCGAGGAGACGCGTCCGTTCTTCAGTGGACTTCGTGAACTTAGGGATGCCATGGAGACGGAGTTCGGTGCAAGATTCCCTCGGCTCTCCATGGGCATGAGCGGAGACTACCACATTGCAGTGGAGGAAGGCGCCACATGGATCCGGCTCGGCACGGTTCTGTTCGGCGAACGTCCGAAAGCAAGGCCGCAAAGGGCGATCGATGCCGGGGATGCCGGCGAATCCGGTGAAGGCGGCGGCGAGTTTGACCGGATCATGGACTGAAGCGTTTATGGTACAATGTGAACCATTACCAAAAAGGACAGTGAAATGAAATACGACAAAAACCATGCATTGCTTGAATGCGCCATCCCGGGGATTCCGTCAAAATGCGGAAAGGTGAGGGATGTCTTCGATCTCGGCGACAAACTGCTCATGGTCGTCACAGACCGCATAAGCGCGTTTGACGTGATACTTCCGTGCGGCGTTCCGGACAAGGGCAAGGTGCTCAATATGCTGTCGCTCTTCTGGATGGAGTTCCTTGGCATGAAGAACCATCTGATTACCGCCAACGTGGACGAATATCCGGCTGAACTTCAAAACTACCGTGACGATCTGCGCGGCCGTTCTATGCTCGTCAAAAAGGTGAATATGGTCGAGGTGGAGTGCATTGCGCGTGGCTATCTCACCGGTTCCGGCTGGAAGGAGTACCAGAAGTCCGGCACGGTCAACGGCGAAAAGCTGAGAGAAGGGTATCAGAACGCCTCCAAGCTTGACGAGGTGCTCTTCACGCCCACGACAAAGGCGGCAATCGGCGATCACGACGAGGCGATCAACTACGCTCAGACAGAAACGCTGGTAGGAGCCGAAACGGCAAAGGCACTCAGGGACGCGACAATCGGGCTTTATTCAAAGGCGGCGGACTACGCCCTTGAACACGGCATAATCATAGCGGACACGAAATTTGAGTTTGGCAAGGACGCGGACGGATCTCTCATACTTGCTGATGAAGTCCTCACTCCGGACTCGTCGCGTTTTTGGCCGAAGGAACTGTATGCTGTCGGCAAGAATCCGCCGTCGCTCGACAAGCAGTTTGTGAGAGACTGGCTGGACTCCATCAACTTCAACCATCAGCCGCCGGGGCCGGTGCTTCCCGATGACGTGATAGCCCGTACGCGTGAAATATACGTCAAGGCGTACGAGGAGCTGTCCGGCAGGAAATTCGCATAAACAAGACAACAACAAGACCAACAAATACAAAGGATAGACAATGGGAATCTTTGATCAGGTAAAGCAGGCGATGCAGATGCGCTCCGAGGCGAAGCGTATCCAGCAGGAGATTGAGAAGATAAGCGTGGATTACGCCAACGGCGGAATAACGGTCACTGCCAAGGGCGACTTCACAATATCCAAAATAGCGATATCGCCCGAAACATGGGCGGAGGTCGCTGCCGGAAAGCATGAGCGCTTCGAGACGATGCTGTTCAACGTCATCAACGGCGCATTGAAGAACGTAAAGAAGACAACGCAGGAACACATGGCAAAGGTCATGCAGGCCGGCGGGATGGGTGGACTTTTCGGTAAATAATGATCGCTCCCATCGAGGATCTGACGCGGGCGCTTTCAAGACTTCCAGGTCTTGGACGGCGTTCCGCATCGCGAGCCGCGCTTGCCTTGCTCAGGGAGCCGGCTCGTCTTCTTGACCCTCTTTCATGGGCGCTCAAGTCGGCGCGTGATTCCGTCGTCTGCTGTTCACGCTGCGGAGCGTTTACGGTCAAAGACGAAGATCCGTGCGCACTTTGCACAGACCCGATGAGGGATGGTTCTGTGATATGCGTTGTGGAGGAACCGGCCGACATCGTTTCGATTGAGACGTCTGGCGCATTCAAGGGACGGTACCATGTCCTTGGCGGCAAACTGTCGCCGACACACAGAATAGGGCCGGACAAGCTTCGCTTTCACGAACTGGCCGAAAGAATCGCCGCCGAAGGCATTTCGGAAGTGCTGATTGCAGTGTCCACAGACATGGAAGGGGATGCGACCGCCGGTTATCTTGCAGAGTATCTTTCCGGGACAGGCGCGAAGATGACACGTCTGGCGTTCGGACTTCCGGCGGATTCAGGCGTATCCTATTCTGATCCTCTTACGTTGAGGCGCGCAATAAACAGCAGAACGGACGTTCTCAGAGCCTGAACGGCATCTCAGGAATTGCGGTGGCGGCCCCTGCAGTTGTCGCAGAAGAACTCCGCGCCGGCCCAAGTCGTCTCTTCCTCGCGCCCGCACTGTCTGCATACGCGCTTGACAAGTTCACGCACAAGCTTCATGTCCGCCGCATGATCTTCAAGAGATATCTGCGGGAAATCGCCGATACGCGCTTCCGTAGAGTCGTTCTGCCTGCATTGGACGCCAACAATCTGAACACGCTTGCCAAGCGATCTTGCGCGACGGATGGCTGGAATCAGATCCTTGTTCTCGCTGACGATGATGGCGATATCCATCACATTGGGAAGGGCGGAGTAGTATACGAGATTCGTCGCAATGGAGACGTCAATCCAACTGCCGGCTGATGAGGATCTTGCGTCATCGGCACTCATGTCCACTTCGTGAATGTGCGTATCGTAATTGCAGACCCTGTCGAGAAAATCGTAGAACGCATACTGCTTGGTCGTATTGTATCCGGAACGGGAGGACGGTATCGTTCCGAAATACATCGTCTTTACGAGCGATACGTCTTCGTCCAGGGCATTTGCCACATCCTCGCAGAGCATACGCGGCAGTTTGGCATAGTCAACCTCGAAATTATCCTCGCCAAGCTTTGTGAAAAGGGCTGTTCTGCATTTGTAGAGCCATCCGCCATCGATGAAAACAATCGCCTTTTCAGACATAGGTTGGTCGCTCCTTTGCTTATTTATGAGGATTTTTGGATGGTGTTTCAAGGAGAAAAGGGACACCATCTTCATCATCGCTGTCAAAATACGTAATCGGCTTGATGTCCGAAAGAGAAGGGGACGCAGTCCTGGTCTGCTTCGCGGCTGGTCTTTCGGATGCCGGTTTTGGCTGTTGCCTCAGCGTGGGCGGTTCAGTCGGTAGAGTGCGACCGCTTTCCTCTACGGCATTGTAGTAGTCAGGATAAAGCTTTCGGCGATGCCGCTCTATCTGCGCCTGACGCTCCGCTTCCTTTCTGGCCAGCTCGCGTTCGCGCTTCAGCTCCTCGTGCGCCTTCCGAAGCTCCTCGTCATGGGCTTTCTCTCTGGCGGCGGAAAGGGCCTGTGCCTCTCTCTGCTGTTTCTCGTACGCGGATTTCATTGCGGCCTGTTCACGCTCAAGCCGCTCGATGATGGGTTTCATCACATCCTGCAATGCAGACTGCGTGACCTGCGGCTGCGGCGCAACCACCTGCACCGGCGGTTGGCTGCTGCGTCTGCTGTCATTCAGCGCGTAGTCGAGCAACTTGTCGGATAACGCCTGATTCCTGTTTACGACAACAGTCAAGACAAGCGCGAACGTACATACGACGACGACAAGGAGTATTATGAAGAACACGCTCAAGCCAAGCATTCGCTTTCTGGCTTTTGCCTGTTCAGCATCAATGTATTCCTGAAACGCTTTCAGAACAGGAAAATCGTTCGAGTTTCCTTCACCGGAGGGTACTATGCTGAGCGTATTGTCCATAGTTAACATAACCGCCATTATGCGCAAGTGGTGACATAGGCGTCAACATCAGATATCGATGGAGACGTCAACATCGTCAGAGGCAGAACTGGAGACTTTCTCCTCCTTTTCGTCAGTGACCTTCCAGGCGTTTTTCTGTCCGGTCGGGAGATAACGGTAATACACCATCAACTGCAGCGCAATGTAGCAGGTTGGCGCAATTGGCTGCGTACCGATATGCATATCTTCGCACATCCAGTAGCCGATCTCCTGCGGCATTCCGCGATGATCGACATACTTGCCGACCTCTCTGCGCTGTCCGCGCTTGTAGACGGACTTCATCTTGTTGTTCCACTCGAACCAGCGCTTGTCGCCCTCGAAGTAGTTGAAGAAGACCATCGTGGCCCAGTAGTTGGCACGAACCGGACAGCATGAAATGTCGGTCGTGGAAATCGTAGGCGGCTCCCATTCGTCCATCAGTATGCCAAGCGTCTTGTCAATCACCGGATTGTCACCGGCACCGACATACTGCATACCTACAACACCAAGCATGTAGTGCCACATCATGATGCGCGGATAGTTGGCCGGCGGCGGGCCGTAGTAGGCGCTGGAGAAGCCGCCAAGCTTCTTGTTGGCCTGATGGAGGAATCCTTCACGCAGCTTGTCCAACCCCTTCTGCAGATTCGGGATGTTGAACCGGGAGAGCTGTGCAGAACGAAGAGCCATGACATAAAACGTAAGCTTCGTCAGGTCACGCGGCTCAACGTTCTTGGAACCATCACGCCACGGCCCCCAGATCGTCTCCTTCATCTTGTCAGCAAGTTCATTCAGAGACTGTTCGACGATTTCACGGATGTTGGGGTTGCGGGAAAGGCCGTACGCCTCGGCGAGAGCCGCAAGCGCGATGGCATCCTTGTGCCGGTTGCGCATGAGGTACTCCACTCCCTTGCGCACCGTATCGCCGAATTCCGGATCGCCGCCCGGCTTGATGCCACGAGAGAGATACGTAAGCACCACGAACCCCGTTATGTTGAGGGAACCGCTGCGCCCTTCCCAACTGCCGTCGGGACGCTGCTGCGTCTTCAGCCAGCGAAGAGCACGCACAACGCACTGCTCCGTTTCGCTGTCGCCACCGAAGCGCTTTATGGCCGCAGAACGCGCACCGCCGGACCGCGTCGCCTGAAGCGTAGTGCGCATCTTGACAGGAGCGACAATGGCCTGAACGGCGTTCGGAGTATCGACCGTCGGCGCCGCGGCATCGGATGACGGCGCCACGACCTCTGTCGGAGCCGCAAGGTTGTTCATGGACGGATTGGCGATGTCGTTCATCACCTCCGTCTCGATGGACTGATCCATCGTAGTATCCTGCATCATGTCCTCCATCTCCGGAGGCGGTTCCTCAAGGCTGACATCCTCCTCGGCCTTCGCCACGTTGATGTCCGTTAGATCCTTGTTGGACTTGTCCGGCACGGAGCACACGAAAAGTATCGAGATGAAGATGAGAGGTATCACGATTGCGCCGGCCGGAGCCATGAGACGCTGCATTTCTACAAGCGCCTCCTTGTACTCGCGGGAACCGGCCGGGGCCTTCATGCCCTTGAGCAGCATCTTAAGGCGCGCAAAGAACGAAGGCGTCTCAAACTGCTTCTCAATCTCTTCTATTCGGGTCTTCTCGGCCTCGATCTCCTCGACCACCTCTGCATCAAGCCGCTCTGTGTTGTTGTCGCTCACTTGCGACCTCCTTTCCTCGCTGATTTGCCGGCCTTGCCGCCGGAAGCGGGTGCCTTTGCCCCCTTCTTCGCGGACGCATCCGCACCGCCTGCGGCTGTGGAAAGCGCACCGGGAACATTGCCGGGTTTCTTGAGTGCATCAAGTTCACCATTGAAGATTACGTCTATGCCGATGTTCCCTATGCGCGGAACAAGTCCACGCTTGTTCGACCCCTTCACGGAAAGAAGCACATCGTTCTTGCCGAATGTCAGCAATCCGCTCGGAATGGCGTAGATCTGCGAACCGGCGCGCTTCTTGATCAACTTGATAGGCTTGCTGTTAAGCGTGACGTCAATCGACCATCCGCTCGGAACCTCGGCGATTGTCGTGAGGTAGCATTTTGTCTTTACGCCTTCAGCCTTAAGCTTCTCCATGTTGTCCCATACGTATATCTCATACTTTGCAGTACCCTTGATCTCACGCGGTGACGATGCGTTCAACAGCTGCCTCTGGCTTGGCGCATGGCTGTGAAAATCCTTGATGAAGTGCCTGTAGCCCGCTCGGTAGTTCACGAAGTAGCGCTTGTTCTCAAGGCGTATCTTTTCCTGCGCTGGCTGGAAAAACTTTGGCGGGATGTAGTTCCACCAGAAGTCCCAGAAATCAGTGCGCCCCGATGTGTACATGATGCCCTTTGCGCCAGCCAGCCTCGCCTCGCTTACGCGGGCGCGGTAGACCTCCTGGCACTCGCGAGGCATTCGCTGGTCGTCTTCTGTGTGAGCCTCATCGTTGAGCGAATAGATGCGGGAGTTCTCGATTGTCGCATAGAACGGCACTCCGCATTTCTTCGCGAACTCGGTCGATTCGCTCCAGCGATTCATCTCGGTGTTGCCGATGAACAGCAGATCGACGAACTTGCGCTCAAACCAGGTCTGCACGTCCATGCCCGCATTCTTGCAGGCCTGTTGCGAATCGGGGACACGTACCGCAACGAGTACGCCCTTCTGTTTCGCGGCCACAGATATCTGCCCCATCATGTCGGTGATCAGCTGAAGCTGCGCTGCGCTCGCAGTTCCGCCCCATGCCACGCTGCGGAACAGGCTCGGCGAACGGCAGAAGTCGATCATGATGCCATCGATCTCATAGCCGGCAATGATTTCAGACGCAATGGCAACGAACTTGGAACGCACTTCCATCTGCCCATAGTCAACCATGTTCCATGAGGCATATGGCGGAAAGTTGTCCTTGAGTCCTTTGAGTGGGGGCGTGTCTTTCTGCGACCCCATCAGCCAATCGAGATGTTTGGCCTTGAATGGATTAAACATATAGTTGCCGGCAAGCCATGGCGGTGGCGGCTTGAGCGGATTGTAGTCATACTGCATGAAGTTCTCGTTCACGCAGAGACAGACAAAGAACTCCTTCTTATTTTCCTTGCGGACGAAGTCGCTCATCACCGATATCGGATCCTGCGCCTTGCCTGCCTTCTTGATGTCGGGAAGTGTGTTGCGTACGCCGGCGAGCCAAGATGAGCCGACAGGCTGCTCCATCTGCGGTTCGTTGGACGGCACATGCACCGAAAGGTTCGCGAAGTTCCCCATTGGCACATAGACAAAAGTGTCTGGCTGTATAGCTGCCTTCATCGCCTGAGCAGAGAGACCATCCATCAATCTGTTCTTGTCGAAGCCATGGACAAGAGCCTCTGGCGTGTACGGAATGGATTTTGGCCAGAAGACGGGAAGATTGTCCGTGTGGTAGAAAATGATGTCGCGCTTGCGGTTGACGTCGGCTGCAAACATTCCCAACGCCGCAACCGCCGTAAGACAGAAGAGGGTTCTTTTCATATATGTCATCTCCGCTTTGTTCAAACGCACATATTGTACCACAAGTCGATGGCTTCTGGGCAACTTCAGCGAAAACTTTTTGTGGTATAATCCCGGCCATGGTTTACGGAGATTCAGAGCCGCTTGCGGCGCGTATGCGCCCGCAGACAATCGACGAGGTCGTCGGTCAGGAGCACATTCTCGGAAAGGGAAAGCTTCTGCGCCGCGTGATCGAGGCGGATCGCCTCACGAACATCATCCTGTTCGGCCCTCCCGGATGCGGCAAGACCACTCTCGCCGAAGTGATAGCGAAGGCGACGCGCCGGAATTTTGTACGCTGTTCGGGCGTGGTGTCCAACGTCGCCGAGGTCAGAAAGGTATGCGAGCGTGCGCGCGGAGAACTCGGCGGACCCGGTACGATTCTGTTCGTCGACGAGATCCACCGCTTCAACAAGGCGCAGCAGGATGTAATGCTTCCGTACGTCGAGGACGGCACTGTCGTCCTGATCGGCGCAACGACGCACAACCCGTCGATGTTCGTCAACACACCTCTCACGTCCCGTTCGCTCGTCTTTGAACTGAGGCCACTTGAGCCAAACGACGTCATCACCCTTCTCGACCGCGCCTGCACGGACAAGGTGCGCGGTTATGGCGAATATCCATCGACATTCGATCCTGAGGCGAAGCGGTTTCTCGCCGAGATATGCGACGGCGACGCCCGGCACGCCTTGACTGCTCTCGAAGTCGCGTTCCGCTCCACTCCGCCGTCTGAAGATGACGGGAGGATACACCTTACGCTGGAGGTCGTTGAGGAGTGTGTGCAGAAGCGGCTCGTGCGCTACGACAAGAAGGAGGATGGACACTACGACACGATATCCGCCTTCATCAAATCCGTGCGCGGCTCAGATCCGGACGCCGCCGTGTATTGGCTTGCGAAGATGCTCATCGCCGGTGAAGACCCGCGCTTCATCGCCCGCCGCCTTGTGATTCTCGCGTCCGAGGATATCGGCAATGCCGACCCTCGCGGACTGACCATCGCCGTGAACGCGCTTCAGGCCGTCGAGTTCATAGGAATGCCGGAGGCCCGCATCGCCCTTGCGCAGGCGACGACCTACCTTGCCACGGCGCCCAAGTCCAACCGCGCCTACGCCGCCATCGGGCAGGCCATGGCCGACATACAGTCCGGCGCGGTGCAGCCAGTCCCTGAACATCTCAAGAACGTCCACGTGAAAGCCATCGGAAAGGAGAAAGCCGACGGGTACGTGTACCCGCACGACTTCCAGGACGCCTGGGTGCAGCAGAGCTATCTCAGGATTCCGAAACGGTACTACGTACCCTCCGACAGAGGGTACGAAGCGACGATTGCGCAGCGCATGGCCGCGCTCAGGCAACGGACGTCTGCATCTCAGCCTTCCGCAGAAGCGAACGGTTCTTCTCGCCAAGCTCAGGCTTCTTCTTGAACGACGCCACAAGCGCCGTCTCAAGGTTGTCCGCCGAAAGTCCGGTGAGTCCGTACTTCTTGAGCGCTGCAAGCATCATCGTGTTTGCGGCCTTCGGAACCCCGAAATCCTCCGCCATCTTGAGCGCCGGCCAGCGGTACAGGGCAACCCCTTCCTGAGGCTGTATGTTGATCGGCACAGATTCGTCCACGATGATCGCTCCGCCTGGCCTGACGTCGTTCACGAATCTCTCGTACGCCGGCTGGTTCATGCACACAAGCACGTCCGGATGCTCTACGGTCGGTGCGCCGATTGCGGTTCCGGAGATGACGACGGAGCAGTTTGCGCTCCCGCCGCGCTGTTCCGGTCCGTAGCTCGGAAACCACAGCGTATGCCGCCGTTCAAGACGCGCCGCCTCCGCTATGCACAATCCGAGAGAAAGCACACCCTGTCCGCCATAGCCCGCAAACTTGAAGCGCCGCTCCGGCACGGACGGATCGTCGATGGCCTCCGGTGTGCGGTCGCCGTCGTCGAACAGATCCGCGCAGGTCTTCTTCAGCGGAACAGGCTTGATGGAGAGCGACTGCGATTCGGGATGGATCGTCGGCGCAACGCCGGCAATCCCCTTTTCTACGTCGCGGAACGTGCCGAGCGGAAACTCGCGCTCCATCTCGTTCATGCAGAACTGCGCCGCCGCAATCGGATCCATCCTGAAGTTCGTGGGACATGGCGCAAGAATCTCAAGGAGCGCATACCCCATGTGCTTGCGCTGGATCTCGAACACGCGGCGGATCGCCTGCTTGCACTGCATGATGCGTCTCGTGTCCGCCACAGAGACGCGGGCGATGTACGTCGGCGCCTGAAGCTGGTTGAACACCTCGCACACGTGGAGCGGATGCCCGGTGAGGGACGGATCGCGTCCGAACGGCGTGGTTGTGGTCTTTTCGCCCTCAAGCGTCGTAGGCGCCATCTGCCCGCCGGTCATTCCGTACAGTGAGTTGTTTATGAAGATGCAGCCGAAGCGCTCGCCTCTGCTCGCCGCCTGGAATGCGTTGTTGAAGCCGATCGCACCGAGATCTCCGTCGCCCTGGTACGCTATCGTCACGGCGTCTGGACGCGCCCTGCTCACGCCGGTGGCCGCCGCCGAAGCGCGTCCGTGTGCGGCGGATACGTGGGCTGCATCCCAGTAGTAGTACGTGAATACGCCGCATCCGACGGGATCTACGAAGATGGTGCTGTCCTGAAGCCCCATCTCAGCGCAGGCCTCGGCAATCAGCTTGTTCACGATGCCGTGCCCGCAACCCGGACAGTAGTGCGTTGTTCTCGCGTGAGGCTTTCCGCAGCGCGGAAACTCCTGATACATTCCCTTTTGCTCAATCATGCTCATGTCTGTGTGTTCTGGATAAATGCGGTATGCCGTCTGCGTCACTGCGCCTGTCCGGCGGTCTTCGGCCAATACTTGTCTGTGTACTTCGTCGGGATGCCGACCTCGCCCTTCTCAAAGCAGTCAGAGAGGATTCTCCATCCGAGATCAAGTGCATCGACAAGCTCGATGTTGACGGAGAGATCCATCATCTCCCTCTCGAACATTTCGCCGTACTTCAGGAGCTTCACGTCCCATGCGCTCATCTTGAAGCCCATCGACTGCTTCTCCACAGCCTCCTTGTACGAAGCGTACAGCTTGATCATCGCATCCATCACGGTGCGGTGGTCTTCGCGGGTGGTGTTGGCGAGGCGTATCGCATCCCTGTCCGAGAGCGCAGCGGGGTTCTCCACACCCTTTCCGTCAAGGAACGAGCGGGATGCCGGATCCACGCCCTTGTTCACCTGCTGCTTGAGACGGCTGAGCGAACCGAACGGCTCGATGCGTCCGTTGCGAAGGTAGAACTGCCCTTCAGTTATGTACCCCGTGTTGTCGGGAACGGGGTGCGTCACGTCGTCTCCGGGCATCGTCGTCACCGCCAGGATAGTGATCGAGCCTGCGCCGTCGAAGTCCACCGCCTTCTCGTAGCGGGCGGCAAGCTGCGAATAGAGGTCGCCGGGATAGCCGCGGTTGGACGGTATCTGCTCCATCGTTATCGCAATCTCCTTCATCGCATCGGCGAATGAGGTCATGTCGGTGAGCAGCACGAGGACGTCCTTGCCCTCAAGCGCGAACTTCTCCGCGACGGCAAGCGAAACGTCAGGAACGAGCATACACTCCACAGTCGGGTCGGCGGCGGTGTGCACGAACATCACAGTGCGGGCAAGCGCACCTGATTCGTCGAGCGTGTTTCTGAACTTGAGGTATTCGTCGTACTTGAGACCCATGCCGCCGATGACGATTACGTCGGAGTTGGCCTGCAGCGCAATTCTCGCCAGCAGTTCGTTGTACGGCTCTCCGGCGCGGGCGAAGATCGGCAGCTTCTGCGACTTGACGAGCGAGTTGAAGAGGTCGATCATCGGAATGTTGGTGCGCACCATCTGGTTCGGCATGATGCGCTTCGCCGGATTGACGGAGGGCTGACCGATCGGGGATGCCTCCCCGTCAATCGCCGGGCCGCCGTCACGCGGTGCGCAGGCGCCCGTGAATGCGCGTCCGAGAAGATCGTGCGAGAACGGCACCTTCATCGTCTCGCCGAGGAAGCGCACCTTCGCCGCCGTGTCCACGCCACGCGCCCCAGCGAAAACCTGAAGCGTCACGTTCGGGCCGTCCAGCTTGATGACCTGCGCAAGCGAAGTGCCCGCCCGCGATTCAATCTCCGCTATCTCGCCGTACCTGACGCCTTCGGCGCGGAGTGTGGCGACGCTGCCCGAAAGCGCGTCAATCTTGTGGTATACCTTGTTGTTGAACATGGCTATTTCCTCTGCGGAGCGATTTTGCCGTCAAGCGCGTCGGCGAAAAGGTCGACGCCGCTGAGGTTCTTCTGTACGTTCACTTCGTTGTTGCATGAAGCCCATGGAGCCATCATGAAGCCGAGCAGATGTCTGTCGGAGATTACTTCGCGGCCGAGCTTCACAACCTCGCCGATCACGTCGTCAGCGCCGACGTTCTTCCGTCTGCGCATCCATCCAGCCCAGTTCGTGCCGCACGGTATCTGGTCGAACCCCGCCGCCTCAAGATCCCAGAACGACTTCAGGCGCTTGTGGTCTGCCGTCTTGTTTGCCGCAAGGTCGAAGCCGCCGAAGCATTCGTCGTAGTACCAGTTGCTCTGCACTACGCTCTTCGGACACCTGCTGAAATAGTCCGGGTGCTCCCATCCGTAGTCGCTCCACACCCACGGGCGGCATCCGCAGTCCTCGGCGCACTTCACCGTGAAGAGGAAATCGTGCCACCACATGTCGCCGGTGCGCATCACAAAATAGTTGCGGTTTGCGGAATGGCTGGTCGCCTCCTCGTCGAACCCAAGATGGAAGAACCTCGGCGTATCGAACACCTCCGCGACGTCGCGGATGAGATCCTTCACGACTTCGTAGTATTTCGGCAGCGTAAGCATACGGTGGTAATGCTTGAGCCATCCGTCATGCGTTGCGGAGAAGTTGAGTTTTGGGATTGCCTCGATGCCCATGCCTCGCAGACGGACTATCTCGGCGCGAAGCCTGTCAGGCGACCAGCTGCCCTTGACGGCAAGCTCCGGATGGCTCGGATAGACCAGCCCCTCGCCTATGTCGATCACGAGCATGTTGAGCTTCCGCTCGGCCATCCGGGCGGTGACGCGGTTCCAAAGCTCATCCTTGCAGCGAAGCTCCAGGTCAGGGGCGTAGCTGTCCTTGATTGTGGCCGTCTTCATCACGTCGTCAGGCAGCCATTCGCACCACATGTTGTGCCCAAGGTGCAGAAGGATCGCCTTAACCCTGTCCGTTCCGGTCCATGCCGGTATTGAGGGCTTCGTTGCGCATCCGGCAACGGCCGCAGCGGACGACACAGCGGAAAGCTTGATGAAATCGCGCCTGTTCATGTTCAACACCTCTACTTACCTCAAAAAACCGCCTTTGAGTTTATCAAAAAACCGTCTGCGATTTCAAGTGCCGCACACAGAGGTCACTTCTTCTTTTCCGCCGCCGCCGGCGGCGGCGGAAGAACGCCGTGCTCGATGAACTCGCTGACGATCTGGCGCACCTCCGTATCGAACGCACCGTTCACGATCCACCGCAGGTAGTTGCGCTCGTTGGCGAGAAGCGTCACGAGCTTCATGCCCCTCTTCTTTCCGAAGTTGATGCACCATGCGCCGTCTATCCAGCGGATCATCCCCTGCCTGTCGGCGTTGAGCGGATCGTGCGGAACGAGGTATTCGTCCATCTCGGCCGACGTCTTCGGCAGATCGGGATACTTAAGCATCTGCGCCTTCAGCACCTCAGCCGTGGCCTTTGCGTCCGCCTCCGCGCCGTGGGCGCCAACATGGTCGCGGCCAAGATAGAAGCGCACGGCCGCTGTGAGGTCGCGAGGCTCCATTCTGTGGTAGATGCGCTGGACGTCTACGTGGCGGCGGCGGTACGCGCCGAAATCGCGTCCGACGCGGGCGAACTCCTCCTCAAGGCACGGAATGTCGAACCGGTCTGCGTTGAATCCGGAAAGGTCGCATCCTTCGAAGAAGGAGAATATCTCGCTTGCCTTTTCGGAGAACGTGGGGCAATCCCGCACGATGTCGTCTGTGATGCCGTGAATCGCCGTCGTCTCCGGCGGAATCTTGACCGTCGGATTCAAAAGCCAGGTCTGCGTCTCCTCCGTTCCGTCGGGATTCAGCTTGACGGCGGAAAGTTCGATTATCCGATCCATGCGCGGATTGACGCCGGTGGACTCGATGTCAAAAACAATCAGCGGACGGTCAAGTTTCAGTTCAAGTTTCATCGTTTTCATTTCTTGCCGCGGATCTCTGGAGCCGGCGGCTTGTTGTAGACGCGGGAATGCGGCGGTATGGAATCCATCAGCCACACGTTGCCGCCAATTTCGGAATCGTGCCCTATCACCGTGTCGCCTCCGAGAATGGTCGCGCCGGCGTATATCACAACGTTGTCTTCCACGTTCGGATGGCGCTTGTGCCCCTTCATCAGCATACCGGTCTTCTTGTCCTTCGGAAAGCTGAGGGCGCCGAGCGTGACGCCCTGATAGAGCTTGACGTTCCTGCCTATCACGGTGGTTTCGCCGATGACAACTCCGGTTCCGTGGTCAATGAAGAACCCCTCGCCTATCGTCGCGCCCGGATGTATGTCTATCCCTGTCTTGGAATGGGCGATCTCGCTCATTACGCGGGGAAGGATCGGCACCTTGAGAAGGTAGAGTTCATGTGCAAGGCGATGAATCGTCACGGCGTACAGGCCGGGATAGGCCACCACGACCTCGATGCGGCTGGTCGCCGCCGGATCGCCCTCATAGGCCGCCCGCACGTCGGAATCGAGCATACGGCTTACCTCCGGAATCCTGGCCACGAACGCCTCCGCGACGCATCTGCTGTCCGCAGCGTCCGGCATGAGATTCGCGATTACCTTCTCAAGTTCCGTCGCTATCGCCCCGACATCCGGCACCGGCGCGTCACCGGCAAGTCCGTACAGGCACGGATGCAGCACGGACAGGCACAGGTCGAGTATTTCGGCAGTTCTTTCAGGCAATGTCATAGCGGGATATTATACCATTTTCGGCGCAATCATTTGCGCCAGCCGTGCCTGTCGGCAAAGTCCATGTAGCGCGCCCAGTCGTACGGCGTGAGGTTGTGCTTCCCTGTCCTGAGATGGTAGGATATGCAACCTTCCTGAAGTGGGCTATCCGGCTTCGGGAAACCATCGGCCACCAACCCCTTTCTGCCGTACAGCTCCCATGCCGGAGATGCGAGAAGTCCGCAGTAGTACTCTCCCTCCTGCCCTGCCCAATCATCCTCCGTCGCCGAGGCGATGCAGACGAGACGCGGCGCCATCAGCGCGATGAATCCGTGCTGGTCTACGCGCCAATCCTTCTCGGCGTTGACGTGCATGGTGTAGTTTGCGCAGAACCAGTACGGGAAGTTGCGCACTATGTGCGAGACGTGCTCCGACTTGGGAAGGTCGATGTGATTCAGCTTCGCGCCTGAACATCCGGAGTTGTTGGAGCAGGCCATCGCGAAGCGCCTGTCGTACACGCCGGCCACGAGAGCGGTCTTGCCGCCGCGTGAATGTCCGACCACCGCCACGTGCTTCGCATCGAGCGTCGGCTCCGTCTCGATCCAGTCCATGACCCGGCTTGCGCCCCATGCCCAGGCGGAGAGAGTGCCCCAGGCGTCATTCGGATTGCGCTGCCGCTCGACGTCGCGGAACGCCGCGAATACGCCCTTGGTGCTGCCGGTGTTCATGTCCGGGGCGACATCGCCGTTCCAGAACGCAATGGCGGCGTACCCGCGTGACACAATCTCCTCTGCCGGCCAAAACCCGCTCTTGACTTTGCGCGTCGGATCGATGTTCGCCTCAGGGGCGCGGTTGCAGATCAGCAGAAACGCCGGCGACGGCCTCTCCTGGCGCGGAATGAACGCCGTGAACACGAACGATCCGCCGCCGTACGGCCCGGCGTACGTCACACGTATGCGCTTGCGCACGGCCTTGCCGTCCATTGCGACCGTGTCTGGCTCGGCTTTCTCGAACGCCAGCGCCGCCGGACGCTCCACCGGTCTGCGCCCGTACTCTTCGCGGGTGAACTCCTCAAGCAGCTCCGGGGCGCGAACCTTCTCCCACTGCTCGACGGTCGCAACCTTCACGCCGCCGAACGTCGTCATCAGATCCGGAACGTCCTTTGGCTCCGCAGCCGTGGCCGGGCAAAGCGCAATGCATCCTATTGCGATGCACAGCCATGCCATCCTGACGGACTTGACCGCTTCGTTCATTGCCGTGTTCATTTCCTTCCTCCTATGGTTCATCGTCTCGCTCCTCAAGTTCATCGCTTCACACGCCGCCGGCTGGACTGCCGCCAGTCGTAAGCCATTGAAATGCACACGCATCGCCGCTACATCTCCGATATCGTCAAGGACGATCCGGGTGCAAGGAACATGTCCAGCTCCTTCATGTCAACCGGCGCAATGCGTATGTCCAGGGCGGAGAACCGTGCGCGAGGCCCCTCTTCCGCCTTGCCGGTTATGGGATACGCCCCAGGTTTGCAGCCCTTTCCTGTGGATACGTAATACCGTTTGAAAAGCTTGTCGCAAAGGGTGAGGTCTGCGCAGCGCGTCTGCTTGTGGACGACAAGCGCAACACGCGGGAACTGAAGCACACGGAGCTTTCTTCCGGCTTCAGGCCTCTCGTCGGCGGCAAGGCCGTTGAGCTGCCGCACGGCGGCGACCGTCGTGCCGTGTTCGCGGGCTATCCGGTGAACAGTCTGTCCGCGCCGCACGGTCGTCTCCACCACCCACGGCACCGGCTCACCGGAAAAAAGCCGCCTTATGTTGAGATCTCCGAGCCTTCGCGCAAGCCGGTCGTCCAGATCCGCCACCGAAGGCTGTCCGCGCAGCTTCTCTATCGTATCGACGGCGATGGCAAGTTCGCCGAGACGCTCCGCATCCACAAGACGCTCAAGCAGCGTACGTATGCGCGGCGGACGCCCAGACGCCCCCGCAAGCCACGTCGCCGCCGCTGCGGCGGCGTTTGATTGCGCAATCGACGATTTGGCGGTCTGCGCACCGTTAGTCGCCGGAACGCCGCCGGCAGACGGCTGCGGCAATGCGACCTTGGGCGTCAAGGATTCCGGTTGCGGCGCATCCGAGTGACGGAAGCATCCTCTTGCGGACACAAACGACACGACCGCCGCAACCGACAGCACGGCGCACACGCCCCACTTCCAGCCGTTTGGCGAGTCGCTGTCGCGGTTGGCGTCGTATTCGATTACCGATCCCAGCAGATGCGAGCCTGGACCGACCGAACGGAACTTTCTCCGCTCGAACGCCATCTGTCACTTTGCAGGCTGTTCCGCCTTTGCGCCGTCATCGGCCAGCCCGGCGACGGACGAACGTGCAACCTCGACGGAGACTCCGGCGGCGATCTCGATCACGAAAGTCTTTTCCTTGGCCTCTTTGATCGTGCCGATGAATCCGCCGGCGAACACCACCTTCGCGCCGGCGCGGAGGTTCTCGATCATCTTGCGGCGCTCCTTCTCCTTGCGCTGCTGCGGACGGATCATCATGAAGTAGAATATCGCGAAGATGAGAAGCATCGGCACGAGCATACCCATGCCTCCCCCCTGCTGCGCTGCGGGTTTTGCCGCCTCCTGCGCGGCCTGTGCGAAAAGAATCAACGAATTCATTGTGTCTCCTTGTGTTGGTTGCTGTGAAATATGGTCTGAAGGTCAGATGTGCGCAGCGTCATGCCGTCCGGCCCGCAAATCTCTCGGCGAACGTTCCGTCGGAGATCGAATCGCGGATGTCGCGCATCACGCTCAGCAGACAGTGTATGTTGTGGATGGTGAGAAGCCTCACGCCAAGTATCTCGTCCGCACTGAGCAGATGGCGGATGTACGCCCGCGAGAAGTTGCGGCAGCAGTAGCAGTCGCACCCTTCCTCCACCGGCCCGAAATTCCTGGCCTGAGACGCAGCCTTCACCGATACGTTGCCGTTGCGCGTCACTGCTGTGCCGTGTCTCGCGATGCGCGTCGGCAGCACACAGTCGAACATGTCTACGCCACGGGCAACGCACTGCGCAATCTGGTGGATTACGCCAAGCCCCATCACATAGCGCGGCTTGCCGTCCGGCAGGAACGGAACGCTCGCCTCGACCGCCCTGTACATCTCCTCCTCCGGTTCGCCGACCGACACCCCGCCGATCGCGTATCCCGGAAAATCCATCTTCGCGAGCGATTCGGCGCAGTGCCGCCGGAGATCGCCGTACACGCCTCCCTGCACTATGCCGAACACCTGCTGCCCATCCGCGTGTGGCGCTTCGAGGGACATCTTCGCCCAGCCAATCGTGGTGGCGACGCTCTTCTCCGCACGGGCGCGGTCGCACGGATAGGGTAGGCACTCGTCAAAGACCATCGCGATGTCGGAGCCTATCGTGCGCTGCATCGCCATGGACTCCTTCGGACCCATGAAGAACTCGTGTCCGTCGATGTGGGAGTTGAACACAACCCCCTCCGGCGTAAGCTTCCTGATCTTCGCAAGCGAGAACACCTGGAATCCGCCGGAATCCGTGAGTATCGGACGATCCCAGCACATGAATTTGTGAAGTCCGCCCGCCGCCGCGATGATGTCTGCACCCGGCCTGAGAAAGAGATGGTATGTGTTGGAGAGTATTATCCGCGCATCGTCTGCGAGCAGATCCCTCGGCTCGATCGCCTTTACCGTCGCCTGTGTGCCTACGGGCATGAACACCGGCGTCTCCACATCGCCATGCGCAAGGTGCAGCACTCCACGACGCGCCTTTGTCTTGGCATCACGCGCAACTATGTCAAATTCGCCTATTATATCCGCTCTCCAAAAATGAGATGGAATTATACCACAAATGAAAGGAGGCCGCCATACAGGCGACCCCCTTTTTGCCTTTCGCAACTATGTGACGAATCACTTGGCGAGTGCGGCCGTGACGTCGGCGAGAACCTGACGAAGAGCCTTCGGGACGCGGTGGGCCGTCTTGGAGGCGACCTTCGAGTCCTTCGACGGCAGGGCATCGTACTGGTCGTAGGAGGCGCCGATCGTCGCGATCTCCTTCTTCCAGCCCTCGACGTCAACCTTGAGGATCTCCTCGAGGTCGGCCTTGACGACGTGGAACTTCGCCGTCTCGTCGTTGTTG
>CAZMNN010000019.1:0-48030 GCA_964567665.1 uncultured Lentisphaeraceae bacterium | reverse complement strand
AGATAGCCCGTCAGATCGAGGCGATAATTTGTCCGGTTGGTGCGTGCGTGAAACAGTAGATTATCCGTGGACGCCAACCATCACCGTGAAGGGCGGCGCGAGCGGATTCTACACGATCTGCGTGGACAAGTAGGCAATTGCGCTGAAAGGTGCGAACTTGAATCGGGCGGCGCAGTCTGCTATAATTAGCGGTAAATTTTACGAGCCTTGCGTTCAGGCGCAGGGCGGAAGACAAACCAAGGAACAAAGAAAAATGAGCTACACTGTCGTCCTTATCCGTCACGGCGAGTCCGAATGGAATCTCAAGAACCTCTTCACGGGCTGGAGCGATCCGGATCTCTCGGAGACCGGACACAAGGAGGCGATCGCCGGCGGACAGCTTCTCAAGAAGGAAGGGTTCGCATTTGACGTTGCGTATACGTCCTACCTCAAGCGCGCCATCCATACGCTCAACCACGTGCTTCAGGAGATGGATCTCGAATGGATCCCCGTTGTCAAGAACTGGCGTCTGAACGAGCGCCACTACGGTGCGCTTCAGGGGCTGAACAAGTCCGAGACGGCGGCGAAGTACGGCGAGGATCAGGTGAAAGTGTGGCGCCGTTCGTTCGACGTCCCGCCGCCGGCGCTCACCGAGGACGACGAGCGCAACCCGCGCAAGGAAGTCCGCTACGCCAGCGAAAAGGCCGAGGACATTCCGCTCACCGAATCGCTCAAGATCACGATTGACCGCGTTGTCCCGTACTGGGAGAACGTGATCAAGAAGGACGTCGCCGCCGGCAAGAAGGTGGTCATCGCCGCCCACGGCAACTCGCTTCGCGCCCTTGTGAAGTATTTGGACAACATCTCCGACGCGGACATCGTTGGCCTCAACATTCCGACGGGCGTTCCGCTCGTGTACACGCTTGACGAGAACTTCAAGCCGATCGAGCACCACTACCTTGGCGATCAGGAGGCGATTGCCGCGAAGATCAACGCGGTCAAGAACCAGGGCGCCAAGAAGTAAGCGGTTTGCCTTGCCGAGCATCAAACAGATGAGAGTTGCCTCTGTCCTGTGTAGGGCAGGGGCAATTTCTGCTTTTGAGGAGAATTGAGATGAGGGGAGCGTCGTTGGCATTGTCGTTCGCGGTCGCCGCCTTTGCGGTGTCCTGCGGACTTCGGGCGGATACGGTCTGGCTTGATGAGCCGGGTGTGTGGGATCGCATGAGCGGCGGACACGGACGCAGCTGGGTGTGCACTGCGGGCAAGGATGTGATGCTGAAGGGGACGTTCAGCCGTGGCGTCGGCACTTGCGCCCCGTCCGCGCTATACCTGGCCATGAACGGCAACGCGCTTTCATTCGAGGCGACTGTCGGGCAGCTGGGAGGTCCGAACAAGTCGAAGCTCACGTTCCGCGTCTACCGCGAGAAAGAGCTTGCGTTCGAGACGCCGATCCTGGACAAGGATTCCGGGCCGCACAAGATCAAGGTTGACCTTTCCGGTGCGCGATGGATCAAGCTTGAAGCGTACGGCATCGAATCGCCGTACAGCGGCTCATCGATCTGGGCGGACGCACGGTTCGAGATGAAGCCAGGCACGAGGCCGCTTGATATCGCCACGCTTTCGCGTCAGCTCGGCATTCTCACTCCGCCGACCGCAAAGACACCTCGCATCAACGGGCCGTCACTGTTTGGCGTACGTCCTGGAAATCCCGTGATGTACCGTGTGCCAGTGACCGGGGAGAGACCGGTCGCCATTTCTGTTGAAGGGCTGAATGCGCCGGAATTTGCCGGGGTGAAGTTTGATGCCGCGTCGCAGATGATCTCTGGACGTGTGACGAAGCCCGGCACGTATCAGCTCGTGTTCAAGGCAAAAAATGCGCATGGTGAGGCAAAGAAGGCGTTCCGTCTTATTGTGGGCGAGAAGATTGCCCTCACCCCGCCGCTCGGCTGGAACAGCTGGAACGCCTTTGCCGACACCGTAACGGCGAAGATCGTGAAGGAGACTGCGGACGAGATGGTTCGGCTTCGGCTGGGTGATCATGGCTGGACGTACCTCACGATTGACGATGGCTGGCAGATTTCCATGAAGAGCAGCGGTCTGCGCCGCGATGAGCAGGGGCGTCAGCTCTCCAATGAACTCTTTCCGGACATGAAGGGGCTTGCGGACTACGTCCACGCGCGTGGATTCAAGATCGGGCTTTACTCCAGCCCAGGCCCGTCGACGTGCGCGAACTATGAGGGCAGCTGGATGCACGAGTTCCAGGACGCCAAGACATATGCCGGCTGGGGGTACGATTACCTGAAGCACGACTGGTGCAGCTACGGCGACGTTGCGTTCGGTTCTGGCGTGGAGCGTTGGATGTATCCGTATCTCATCATGGGACGGGCGTTGAGAGAGAGCGGACGCGACATCGTCCATTCGATCTGCCAGTACGGCATCGCCAACGTTGCGTCGTGGGGCGCTGCGGCCATGGGGCAGTGCTGGCGCACGACCGGCGACAAGTTCGACTTCTGGGAGGATGTTGTCACGGACATGAAGACGCACGAGGATCTGTGGCGCTACGCCGGGCCGGGAGCGTGGAACGATGCGGACATGATGCTTATCGGCTCAACCCACTGGAGCGACCACAAGGGGACGCGCCTCACGCCGAACGAGCAGTATACGCACGTCTCCATGTGGGCGATGTGGGCGGCGCCGATGATGATTGGATGCGATCTGCGCGGAATCGATCCGTTCACTCTTTCGCTCATCACGAACGACGAGGTGATTGACCTGAACCAGGATGAACTTGGCGCAGCGGCGGCGAAGATACAGGGCGGCGACGACTGGGCGTGCTGGGCGCGTCCGCTTTCCGATGGCACGATCGCGGCGGCGCTCGTGAACCTTTCGCCGTATGAGCAGTCCGTGCTGTTCTGCCTGAAGAAGGCGGGCATGAACGGGACTTGGCGGGTTCGCGATCTGTGGCGGCAGGTTGATGCCGGCAACGCCACTGGCGGCTATCGTGTTTCCGTTCCTGGTCACGCAACCCATCTTGTGCGGTTCATCCCTGGATCCGATGCGCGGTTGCGCGAAGGCATGGCGGACGTGCGCGAGAACGACTGGTTCCGCCGGATCGAGGCATTCCGCGCATTGCATGAGGAATCTTGCGGCGGCTGTCAAAAGTAGATTGATCCGCTTCCGTCGGTTCCATTGATTGTGCGCATTCTGCTATAATGCCAGCCTGTCTGTCAGATCTTGAACGCTGAAAGGATTGAACGATGAGGTATCCGTTTCTTGGTATTGTTGCCATGGTTGCCGTCAGTGCGTCTGCCGTGGATGTTGTCCATGACGAAACTTCGCTGACGGTGAAGGCCGGCAGGTTCTCCCGCACGTTCGTCGCCACGAAGGATGGACTGAAGACGGTCTCGATGACGCTTGGCGGCAATGAGTACGTGGCGGCGGATCGCGTCGCGAAAGCGGATGCCAGCCTTTCCGTTGAGGTGACGAAGGCCAAGTGGAGCGAAACCGGCGAGACCGGGACGAAGGTTGTGGCGACAACGCCGGCGGGCGTTGAGACGCTTTGGCTGTTCGACGGAGTTCCGGGCGTACTTCGGGAAAGCGTCAAGGTTGACGCCGGGAAGCCGCCGACGCCTCGCAAGGATCGCGTATACAACTGGCCGCTCGCCGCCCACTTCATGAAAGGCGCGGATGCGCTGCCTCTTTCGGGACGCCATTACAGCGTAACGTCGTACGAGATTCTTGACAGGACAGACCTGCGCAGCGAACAGGTGATGGAGCGCAACACGCTTCTTATGGGGCGCGAACTGCCGCTCATAATGTTCAATCAGGTGGTCGCTGTCCAGGACGTGTTCGACGACTCCGGAATTGCGGCGCTGCGCATTGCGCCGGTTCCGGTCGACCGTCCGGAGGCTATGCCCGATTTCGTGTGCCGGTCGTCGCCCGGCGGTTACGCCAAGTTCAACGCCCTTGAGGTCGTGTTCGCGAGTGTGCGCAACGGCTATCCGGTCGCGGAACTCGTATACGACGGCGGCGAAATCGGACGGCAGAAGGCCTTGCGCGACATCCAGCGCGCTTTGCGCCGCTATGTCCCTGGACGAGACGGCATATTCCTCACCAACACGTGGGGCGACGGCAACCGCGATGCGCGGATATGCGACAGCTTTGTGCGGGCGGAAATCGCAGCCGGCGCGGAGCTTGGTGTCGATGTCATACAGATAGACGATGGCTGGCAGCTCGGCAAAAGCGCAAACAGCGCCATGATCACGAATCGCGGCGATGGAGCCTGGGGTGACTTCCTCGCCAGGAACGGCGACTTCTGGAAGCCCGATCCAGGTCGTTTCCCCGAAGGGTTGAAGCCGCTCGTGGATCTTGCGGCGACGAAGGGCATGAGGTTCGGTCTATGGTACGGGCCGAGCAGCTCCGACGACTGCGCCGCATGGCAGACGGATGCCGCCAACATCTTCGGCCTCTATCGCGACTACGGCATAGAGTATTTCAAGATAGACGGTCTTAGCCTCTCATCCGCCCTTGCGATCTCGCGGCAGCGTGAACTATTCAATACGCTTCTGCGGAAATCAGGAGGGCGCATGGTCTTCGATTTCGATGTCACCGGCGACGAGCCGCGGCTCGGCTATTTCGGAACAATTGCCCTCGGCCCGATATTCCTTGAGAACCGTTCGTTCAAGACGGGCTTCTATCCGTATCAGACACTGCGCAGCGCATGGTCGCTTTCGAAGGTCATCGATCCTGTGCGTCTGCGGGTGGAGTTCATAAATCCGGAACACGCTCGCGGGTACTATCCGAAGACTCCGCTTTCTCCGGAACACTACCGCGCCGATACGCTGTTCGCCGCCGTGATGATGTGTTCGCCGCTCGGCTGGTTTGAGATATCGGAGCTGTCTCCGAAGAGCATTGCCGAACTGAAGCCGATCGTTGCAAGGTGGAAGGCCGAGCGCGAAAACATGCATGGCGGGTTCACGATGCCGGTCGGTGAGCGTCCGGACGGCGTGGTCTGGACGGGCTTTGCGAATCGCGGCGCCGATGGCGTATCGGACTATGCGCTGCTGTTCAGGGAGATGAATCCATCCAAGACGCATTCGCTTGACCTGAAGCGGTATGGTCTTGCGGACGGCTCCGCAGAGGTGATAGGCGGACGCGGCACGGCCGAAATATCGCCGGATGGCGCTTTGCGCGTCACGGTTCCGGAGGTGCGCGACTTCGTGTGGGTGCGTCTTGCGAAACGTGCGCAGCGCAGGTAGTGCGGAATATATTGAAAACAATCACAGTGTAGGCGAATACCATGTCTGAGAGCGCTCTTTTCCAGGATTTGGCGGTGTTGATGGCGGCGGCGGGACTTGTCGCCGTGGTTTTCCAGAAGTTCAAGCTGCCTAAGGTGATCGGCTATCTGTTTGCCGGCATCCTGATGAGCAGCCACACATGGGGCGGAAGTTTCCTCTCCGAGGGAAGCTCCATCCCGACAATAGGGCAGTTAGGCATCGTGTTCCTGATGCTTACGCTCGGTCTGGAGTTCTCCGCCACGGCGATGAAGAAGGTTCGCGCCGTTTCCGGTCCGATGGCGATCGTCGATGCAGTGGTGATGATATGGATAGGATACACGGTCGGCACCCGCGTCCTCGGCTGGGGTTCCGTCCAGTCACTCTTCCTCGGCGCGGCGATATGCGACTCCGCCACGACGCTGCTTGCCAAGACCATCGACGAGATGAAGTGGACGAAGCGTCCATTCGTGAAGTACGTGATATCGACGTCAGTCCTTGAGGATATCCTGTGCGTCGGCGTGATTGCGCTCATAACCGGCGTTGCGAACGGAAAGGGTCTGTCCATCGGCGCAGTTGGGATATCGCTCGGCTCGCTCACCGTGTTCTTCGTGTGCACGGTCGTCCTTGGCATGGTTCTTGTGCCGCGTCTCCTGAATGCCGTCGCCAAGGAGCGCGATGACGAGACGCTGCTTCTGACGCTGCTGGGATGCTGCTTTTTCGTGTCGTGGGCTGCGTACATACTCAACTTCTCGTTCGCGCTCGGCGCGTTCCTGATGGGCGTAATCGGTTCATCATCCGTTGCCCGCGAAAGACTTCTTGAGCTTGCCGCCCCGCTGCGCGGGATGTTTGCCGCCGTATTTTTCGTGTCGATCGGCTGTCTCGTGAATCCCGGAGTGTGCTGGGACAACATAGGCGTGATAATGCTGCTCTCCGTCATTGTCGTGTGCGGAAAGGCTATCAACTGCTTCACGATGTCGATACTCACCGGGCAGACGGTGAAGATGTCCGTGCAGACGGCGTTCAGCCTTGCGCAGATCGGCGAGTTCGCATTCATGGTTGCTTTGCTCTACATGACGGTGACGGGCGACACCACGAGTGCGATGTATCAGATTGTGATCGGCGTGTCGCTCATAACGACGTGCCTCAACCCGTTGATGATCCGCATCTCCGATCCCGTCGGCGACTGGGTGGAGCGTCGCGTCCCCGAACGCATCAAGGGATGGCTCCGGCAGTACAACGTGTGGCTTGACCGTCTGCGCAACGCATCCGCGTCGGACGGCGTTGCCTCGCGCATACGCAAGAGCCTTGTGCTTCTTGCGGTCTATTGGGTGATGATGTTTGCGTTCTCGATCATGGCCGGAATGCTCGACAGCCACGACTGGTCGCGCTTTTCTGTGTTCTTCGACCAGCACAAGCGGGCGTTCTTCAGTCTTGCGGCGAACGTGATGTTCCTTGCGCTGCTCAAGCCGATATGGACGGCCGGGCGGAACCTTGGCGATGACGTCGGGATGCAGCTCCTGTCCGCCCCGCGCATTTCCGGCGGCGAGGCGTGGCGTTCGGCGATACGCCACACGGCGCGAAGCTTCACGCTTCTTGCCGTGTCGATCGTCACGATCGGCGAGATCTTCATGCTGAACGTCAACCTTCTGCCGGAGGAGACGTCGGTGCGCATCGGCATCGCGGTGGTGCTTGCGATAGCCGTTCCCCTGGCGGTGCGCTATCTCTGGCCTGCGATGAACGCTGCGGGTGCGCAGTTCAATGCGGCCATAGAGGCGGAGGCCCGCATGGCCGAGATGCCGAAGCCGCTTGTCATATCATTGCCGGGTGAACGTTACCTCAAGGTTGTGATGCCGGAGACATCACCTGCGATCGGGCTTACCATCAAAGCGCTGGACATCCGCGCCAAGACAGGTACGGTCATAATGGCCATCACACGCGGAGGCGACCGCACCGAGAACCCAAACTCAGACTGGTGCTTCGCTGTTGGTGATGTCATCGAGGCGGTTGGAGAGCCGAAGCAACTCGCGTCGTTCAAGGATCTTGTAGGCGTTACCTCTGGCGTCATATAGAGAGCCGAAGAGCGTTGCGGTTGCGGGGAGGGCGGTTTGGTACGGGCAGACCCGATTGTGTACATCGAAGGCAGGGAACGCCGCGCTCTTGATCTCCGTCCGGATGGCGTGGACTGCATTCCGCTGCTCGGCCTCAGCAATTTCCAGTCCGTCAGGGCCGGTACTGAGTACCATGTTCATCCTGGATGCGTGGAGATATCGCTCTGCCGACGCGGAAACCTGATGTTTGAATCACGTGGAGAGCAGTATCCGTTCTTTCCCGGAACGGTATTCGTCTCCCAGCCGTCAGAAGTGCACAGGATGCGGAACAACCCGAAGGGACTGGCTCTGTTCAATGTCCTTTTCAGGATACCGGAGGACGGATCGCCCATTCTGGGTCTTCCGGCGAACGAAGGCCGTTGGCTTTTGAACCGCCTGACGCATTTTCCGGTGCGGCTCTTTCCGGCGACTGATCGCGTCAAGCTTGCGTTCGAGAGGATCTTCGAGGTCTATGACACTGCCAGCCGCAGATCCGTATCCAGGCGGCTGAAGATGAAGGCCGCCGCGCTTGAACTGCTGCTTTCCATTGTTGATGCGCCATTTGCGCCTGCATCGCCGAAAGGCAGACGAAACCACAGGATAGATCCGATCGTCCGCCGTATGCGCATGAATCCGCAGGGCGACTATCCAATTGAGGCTCTGGCTCGTGAGGCTGCTCTGTCCACAGTGGCATTCAACGACATGTTCAAACGGGTGACGGGGCTTCCGCCTCATGCGTTCCTGCTTGACGTCCGCATAAAGTCCGCTGTCCGCGACCTTGAGGATCGCTCCATGTCGGTGGCGGATATAGCGAAGCGATACGGCTTTTCATCGCCGCAGCATTTCGCCACCACGTTCAGACGCATAATGGGCGTTCCGCCGCGCCGCCGCTGAACGTTCACGATTTTAATATTTATTTTTATGTACGTTTCGACGGATGCCGTTCGTGTATAATGGGCGGCATGAAAAGACGTACGTTCGCATTGTCGCTTCTTGCCGCCGCAGCGTTTGCTCCGGCTGACGCGCTCTTCGCGCTGGAATGGAATGTCGGAACCTCTGGCGAGTGCAGCCGCATTGTTTCGGACAAGCCGGCGCTGCGGTTCCCAGGTGGATTCAAGGCCACGGTGCGTTTTTCGTGCGACCTTGACAAGATTGACGTTCGCAGCAGACACGCAAATCTATTCTGCAAGGGAAACGACTTCAACGCCGGATACTGCGTGATGGTCAGGAAGGATGGTTCTCTGCTCGTGGACATCAAGGGCATATCGCCCGAATACCATGTGTGCAGGGGTGTGAAGATTGAATCGAACCGCAGCCATCAGCTTGAGGTTTACGTGACGCCATCGTCCGTCCGCATCTTCCTCGACGGCACGGAGGGCGGTAGCTATTCATTTTCCGGCAGTTTGGGGTATGCGGACGTGTCCCATCCGCTCCGTCTTGGATCGATGGGGGGCTACAGGTTCTTCGGCAGTATGCCTATGTTTCGCATTGAGCCTCTTTCGGATGTAGCTGTTCCCCCGGGCGGACCCAAGCCGATGCTGCGCGAGGCTCCACAGCTCCAGAACCGTGCGGAGATACTGTGGACTCGGACAATCTGCCGTGAGGTGGGCCGGTACATCGGATGGCCAACCGTGTGCAGGCTCCAGAACGGAGATGTGCTTGCGGTCTTTTCCGGAGACCGCGATGCTCATATCTGTCCGTTTGGCAAGGTGCAGCTCGTTCGTTCGTCCGATTTGGGCGAGACATGGGGAGCACCGGAGACGATCGCAAACGGGCCGATAGATGATCGTGATGCGGGAATCGTGCAGATGCCGGATGGTACGGTCGTAGTCACGTACTTCACATCGGTGGCCTACCGCGACTCTCTGCGAGGGAAGAAGTTCAAGGAGACAGATCCGCGCCATTGGTGGAACCGCCATGACGAAAAGATTTCGCCGGATGTGCGCAGGGCGGCGCTTGGCTACTACCGCATGGAATCCCGCGACAACGGAAAGACGTGGACGAAGCCCGAAAAGATGGCGGATGTAAGCCATGCTCCGCATGGTCCGTCGGTCATGAACGACGGTTCGCTGCTTCAGCTCGGAAGAACCTTCACGGATTCTGCACTTGGCGCGGGCGAAGCAGGTAAGACTGTAATCAGTGCCTGGCGTTCCACCGATCGCGGCAGGACGTGGACATGCCTGTCGCCGTCCGTGCCAGACATGAACGGCGAGAATATGCGTCCTCACATGTTCCATGAACCGAACGCAGTTTCGCTTCCGGACGGTACGATAGTCGGAATGGTGCGTTTCCACGGTGATGACGGATGCCTAAGACAGACCGTATCGAATGACGGCGGAAGGACGTGGTCGCCGATGTCCAAGACGCCGATGATAGGTCTCCCGCCGCATCTGATCCGTCTTGCCGACGGGAAGCTTGTGTGCGTATACGGAAGGAGGTTCTCCGAACCGATTTCCTTTGGCGAGTACGCATGCATATCGGACGATGGCGGAAAGACGTGGGACGTGGAAAACGAAATCATCCTGGCGACGTGCCACAATGATGATCTGGGATATCCGTCCTCGTGCGCCTTTCCGGACGGAACGATATTGACCGTGTACTACCAGCCGCCGGCAATCGGCGACAAGCCAGCTCTGATGGCGACGAAATGGAGGATCACAAAATGACGGCATTCATGGCGTTGATGTCGGCCTTTCTCTGCGTTGCCGCATTTGCGGATTGTCCATCCCCCGTCGTAGAGTGGCGGCTTGACTCCCTGAACGCCGACGGATATGTGCCAGACGCAACAGGCGGCGGCAACCATCTCAGGTTCGGAAGCGGATGCTCGCTCACAAATGATCCGACATTTGGCACCGTAATGGCGTTCAGCGGTGACACAAACACATGGGGGGCTTCGCTAAATGCCATCTCGTTCAGCGGATCACGCTCGATTTCGCTGTGGGTTAAGCGTGAACGCGATGACGGCCCTTTGGATCCGAGCGTAAACAAGATACCGTACGTCATTGCCAGAATGTCCGGCACGGCCGTAAACTATCAGAACGGCAGCGCGATGTATTCGCTGTGTCCGAAGGCTGGCGTCTCGTCGTACCAGACGGTAGTCGCTCCACGCCTTGAATGGCATCATCTTGTCTTCGTGCTTGAGAAGTCCGATAATCAAGGAAATTATAGGGTGTGCGCATACTGCGACGGCGTGAAGACATTCGACGAAAACGTCACAGCGGATGTCGCTACGTTCGCCGAGTGTGTGTATCTCGGCAACAACAACATTGAAGGTGCCGGTTCACGGGCGTTTTTCGGGAGAATGTCGCAGGTGATGCTCTTTGATGCCGCATTGCAGACACAAGCAGTCAAGGAGCTGTATTCTGAGCAGATGCGTGAAGTGTCTGCGACAATGCTTGGCTGTTGGTCAATGGATGCAATCGATGAAAGTTCAAGTGAAAGGGTTGTGCGCCCGTCTGGGGAGGCGGTGGCAAGGCTTTTTGCCGATGCAGGCGTACGTTTGACCGCAGATGGGGTTGGCGGTTCCGCTGTGGACATTCCGAACACGTCAGATTCGAGCCTATGGCTGAGATTCCCTCATGAGATGACTGGATTTACTTTTGGAATGTGGTGCAACTTCAGTCCTGACCTTGCAACCTATCCTACGGAGAACGATAACCGCTTTCCGCACGTGTATTCGCTTGGTACATACGGCAGAATGTGCATGAACGGGTATATGCTGAATTTCAAAAGCAATATGGGGCATGTCTATGACGTTGCGACGTTCATCGATAGTCACGATCAGGGCTTTGAGTGTCCCGTAACATGCCAGAAGGGCAAGTGGAGCCATCTTGGCGTTTCCAGCGAGATGGTCATGGACGAGGATTCCGGATTGTATGGAGTGCGGCAGAGGATATATGTTGATGGTGAACTCGTGTCCACAGGAAGGTGGCAGACGGTTTCCGCGCTCTCCGGCATATATCCAAAGAATACGCAGCTTGTGTTCGGAAACAACGGCATAGGCGTAAATCGCGCCTTTGGTGGAATGATGGATGAGATATGCTTTTTTCAAGGTGTCCTGGATGACGGACAGATGAGGGCGCTGGCGGCGGGGCTGCCGACAGTGTGGGCTGGAGATGACTTCTCGATTGCGTCTGGGACGGCCTGTCTTTCGGGGAGAATTGGGGATGTGGGCGCGTTCGGAAACCGTAAGTCCGCCGCCGTGACGTCCGAATGGAGCGTGATTTCCACTCCGGATGGCGGAGAGGATGCGTCATTCGATCAGCCAGCCAACGTACATGCAAACGTTTCCCTTCCGGCCATAGGCAGATATGTGTTCCGTCTTTCCGTGAGGGATTCGTTTGGAAAGGTTGCTGCAGATGACATTGAGGTGGAGCGTGTGGCGGAAGTGGGCGAAAGTTTGCCGCAGACCGTTTGCGTATCCGGCGCAGCATCGGCATCTGCATATGTGCCTGTCGCGCTTTCCGCCGTGGCTTCAGATGAATATGACGGTGACATGGAGAACTTGCGCATTTCATGGAAAGTCGTTTCAGGGCCATGCGCAGTCCGCTTTGACCCGGCTCATGGAAAAGATGTGACGGCGACATTCTGCGGAGCGGGCGAATACAGCATTGCCGCCGCTGTCACGGATGGGGCGTCCGAAACGGTTTCAGATCCGTTTGATGTTGTCGTGTCGTCCGCCGATGAGATAGACCTTCAAAGAGGACTTATAGGATATTGGCCGTTTGAGATCGGACAGACGAATTTCGTCACTGGCGGAAAATACGCGATAGACCGTTCAGGCGTGACGTGGGAGATGGGAACCGACGGCTACGCAATCCGCGTCAACGGGGCGAGTTTTCCGTATTTCAATGCGAACTCGACGTTGCTTGAGGAGGAGGATCCGGTTCTTGAGACCACACCGATCGAGAGGTATCGCGCCTTCAGCTGTTGGATATACCACGATTCATCTGACACGAACAATTCAAGCCATGCGATGATTGTCGGCGTTCCGTACACTTTGGGGCTGTGGTACAACTGCGAAGGAGGCACCAACGGCTTCTCCATGTATCAGCAGACGCTGAAGACATGGAACGGCGGCAACGGCAATGTTGATGTATATGCTCGGCCCGCAGTCGATCCCGCAGACCGCTGGACGCATGTCTATGCACTGTTCGACAGGCGCACGAACTGCCTGAACGGTACGTCCGAACTTTGGATAGACGGAGTGAAGCAGACTAATATGCTGAATCACGGCATGGGTGGCGGACGTGTGAGATCAGGCAGCGAAGGACTTTTGCAGATTGGCGGACATTCCAACACAGGTGCAACGGGCAACAACGGTCACTGGATGGATGCACAAGGCAACAGGCTTTCGCGCACGTTCCCAGGGATCATAGATGAGGTGCGGATGTACAACAGGGCGTTGACAGAGGCCGAGATCAGGTATCTGGCTGACAACCCCGTGGTCGGTGCGGCGATTACGCCTGTGGTCAGCGGTGAGCCGGATGGTCTGCGCTCTGTGTCGCGAAAGGCGTTGACGGTTGACGTCAAGGTCTGCGCACCACCAATGTTCGCCGGTGAGGAACTGTCGTATGCTTGGCGTGTCCTTTCCGGAGATCCGTCAAAGGTGTCCTTCTCCAATCCGGCGTCCCGTTCGACTGACGTGAAGATAAAGTCAGCGGGAATGTACATGCTGCAGCTGGCGGTCAGCTGCGGCGGGAGAACCGCATATTCCGAACCGATTGCGGTTCAGGTGCAATCGCCTGGATTGGTTGTGCACGTGAAGTGAGTTCAATCACATGTGTACATGTTGACTTAAACGGAGGAATGGTGCAATGTGTGGTCAGGCGCTTCATCCTGTGAACATAGCCGTATTCTTTGCATACTTGGCTGGAATGGTGGCGATGGGGGTGTTCTTTTCGCGGCGCAACAAGTCGACGGACGATTATTTCCGCGGTGGCGGCAAGCTGCCATGGTGGGCGGTGTCGCTCTCAATCTATGCCACGATGTTCTCGTCCATAACCTTCCTGAGCGTTCCGGCGATGGTCTACCATTCCGATATGCGGTATCTGCCGCTGACGTTCGGGATTCTGCTCATGGCGCCGATAGTCGTAAGGTGGTATCTTCCGTTTTTTCGCAGGTTGAACCTTACGAGCGCATACGAATATCTTGAGGTCAGGTTCAATCTGGTGTGCCGGCTTTTCGCATCCGCCGCGTTCATCTTGTTCATGGTTGCACGTTCCGCCATCGTCACCTATCTGCCGGCGGTTGCTCTTTCCGCCGTTGTCGGCGTGGACGTAAACTGGGCGATTGTGCTGGTGACTGCCGTTACCGTGTTCTACTGCACCATTGGCGGCGTAGAGGCTGTTGTGTGGAGCGACTTCGTGCAATCGCTCATCCTGATATCCGGAACGGTGATCATGTTTGCATTTATGGTGTTTGGAACGGATGGCGGCATATCGGGATTTATCTCCAAGGGGCTTGAGGCGGGGAAGTTCAGGACATTCGATTTTGCATTTGACTGGACACAGCCGTGCTTCTGGGTGGTGCTGGTGGGCGGCATCGTCGCAAATCTCGCCAGCTACACGTCTGATCAGTGCGTGGTCCAGCGCTACATGACGACGAAGGATGAGGTCGGAGCTGCGAAGTCGATAATGTTCAACGGTGTACTGTCGTTTCTAAACAGCTTTGTGTTCTTTCTGCTTGGGGTCGCCCTGTACACATTTATCTCCTCCCATCCCGGTTTTCTGCCGGAGACAGTCAAGGGGGATGCGGTGTTTCCGTACTTCATCGGCTTTGGACTGCCGCCCGGCGTGTCAGGTCTCCTGCTCGCCGCTGTCGCAGCAGCGACTATGAGTACGCTTTCATCGAACCTGAACGCCGCCGCAAGCGCATTCACCACCGACTTCTACCGCAGATTTGTTCCGGAAGCCTCTGATGCGGCTCTTCTGCGGTGCGGCAAGGTCTGCACCATCTCTGTCGGATTGCTTGGCGGTGCGTTTGCGCTTGTCCTTGCGAACATGGACATACAGTCGATCTACGACCAGTTTCAGCGTTTCCTCGGAGTGTTGACCGGCGGTTTAGGATGTCTGTTCTTCATGGGCATTTTCATGAAGCGCGTCAACGCGACAGGAGCGACAGTTGGCCTGATCGTGAACTATGCCGTGTGTTTCAGCCTTGATCAGGCAAGGTTCGCTGGCAAGCCGCACCTTCTTCTGTATGGTGCGCTTGGCATGGTTGCGTGTCTTGTTGTCGCGCCGATTGTCAGTGCGCTGACGGCAAAGGATTCGTCAGATAAAAAGTGAGCCGTCGGTTGTGTGATGACGACACGGCGGTTGTTTTGAATGGAGCAGTCAGGTATGGGAATTGATTTCGCAGATGGTGAACTGAAGGGCATGGCCGGTGCGTATGCCGCAATGATCACGCCGTTCGACGTGAATGGACGCATAAACGAAGAGGCAATAGACGCCATTGTCGAGCATGGACTGAAAGGCGGGTTGAGGGGCTTCTATCTCACCGGATCGAGCGGCGAGGGAATGTTGCTGACGAATGAGGAGCGCAAGCTCGTCTATAGGCGGGCGGTGGCGGCGGCGAAAGGTCGATGCAAACTGATTGCGCAGGTGGGCTGCATCCGCACCGACGATTCGGTGGAGTTGGCGAAGGCAGCGGCGGATGCCGGTGTGGACTGGATATCCTCTGTCGCGCCGATATATTTTGGGCAGAACTTTCCTTCGGCCATTCGCCACTACAAGGCCATCAGCGAGGCCACCGATTTGCCGTTTCTCGTCTACGCCTTCAACTCTGCGCTTGTCCCTGAACGCGATGTGTGCCTCTTCGACCTGAAGAACGTAAAGGGCATCAAGTATACCGGACGGGACTTCTATGCATGTCAACGCATACGCCGTATGCTGGACAAGGAGACGATATGGTTTTCTGGATGCGACGAGATGCTTGTATGCGCACTAGCGCTCGGCGACACCTTCTCCGGCGGCATAGGTCTGAACTACAACATCATTCCACGTCATTTTGCAAGGATATGCGAACTTTGCGAAGACAACGACTTCCGTGCGGCGGCGCATCTTCAGGCGGAGGCCAACAGGCTTGTGGATCTCGTTGTGGATTCGTTCTCCGACAACTGGAGTGCGTTCAAGGTGCTGATGAAGCGAATAGGCATAGACTGCGGCAGCTGCCGGGCGCCGTACGCCCCGCTCACGGAGACACAGGAACGGCAGTGTCTTGCTCGCTTTGACGCGCTCGGCATTATCTGATACGGTAGCAGACAGGGTTTGGCAGCCCCATGTCCCTTGGCGTTTATGGTATAATTGCCGCAAATGAAAACGGAAATTTTGCCTTCGCTTCTCGCGGCGGATTTCGGATGCCTTGCCGATGAGATCCGCAGGGCTGAGTTGTCCGGCGCGGATGCGCTGCACCTCGACATAATGGATGCGCATTTTGTGCCGAACCTTTCGTTCGGGCCGGATGTGGTTGCGCTGTCCGCAAGGACGTCTCCGGGATTCTACCGCAACGTGCATCTCATGATGACGCGTCCCGACCTCTATCTTGGACATTTCGCCAAAGCCGGCGCACAGACCATACAGATTCACGTCGAGGCTGATTGCGACATACATGTGCAGCTCAGGCGAATCAGGGAGATGGGGTTGAGAAACGCCGTTGCGATCAATCCCGAAACGCCTGTCGAAAATCTATTCCCGTATCTTGACGAGATTGACGAGGCGCTTGTCATGACGGTGCATCCGGGATATGGCGGACAGAAATTCATTGAAAGCTGCCTGCCCAAGGTCGCCGAGCTGCGCCGCCGCCGTCCTGCACTCGACATAATGGTCGATGGCGGCGTAAATGCGGAGACGGCGGTTCTTGCGGCACGTGCCGGCGCGAACCAGTTTGTGGCCGGATCGTACCTGTTCAGACAGCAGGATATGAAAGCGGCGGTGGATTCAATGCGGGTGGAGATTTCAAGGTGAAGAAGGCTGGTGCGAAAAGATCAGGTGCAGGGTTGTCGGAAAAGGTCAAGCCCTTCGAGCCGGACATGAAGCGTATCGCTTCGCTTGTCAGGTCGCTGTTGACGGAGCTTGGCGAAGACCCTGAACGGGAAGGGCTGAAAAAGACGCCGGAGCGTGTGGCGAAGTCGCTTGCGTATCTCACACGAGGCTATCGCCAGAATGTGAAGACAGTCGTCAACGGTGCGTATTTCACGAGCGGCACGAACCACATGGTCATATTGAAGGGTATCGAGCTTTACTCCATGTGCGAACACCATATGCTGCCGTTCTACGGATCGTGTGCGATAGGCTACATCTCGAAGGGAAAGGTTCTCGGCGTCTCCAAGCTGGCGCGGATAGTCGACATGTACGCCCGGCGTCTCCAGATACAGGAACGGCTTACGGAGCAGATCGCCGATGCGATCATGAAAGAGGCGAACGCCGAGGGCGTGGGCGTGGTGATCAAGGCAAAGCACCTTTGCATGATGATGCGCGGTGTGGAGAAGCAGAACTCCGAAATGGTGACGTCCGCCGTGCTGGGTTCGTTCCGGGCCGACGAGCGTGTGAGGGGCGAATTCCTGTCGCTCGTGAACGGATAGCCTGCGGAATCGGATTCTGTCCGGTTCGCAGAAGGAGAACTTTAAAAGGCAGAAGAGAAATCTTCGGAAGGCAGAAATGGAAAACAAGATCAAACCGCTTTTCATCGTGTTGAGTGCGCCGTCCGGATGCGGCAAGTCAACGCTCATCGACATGCTTTTGCAGGAATATCCGGATCTGCAGTATTCGATATCATGCACAACCCGCGCTCCACGCGGTGAAGAGGAGGACGGCATAGACTACCACTTCATGACTGTGGAGCGTTTTCGCGAACTGCTTGCGGAGAATGCGTTTCTTGAATACGCGGAAGTCCACGGAAACTACTACGGCACGTTGAGAGGGCCGATAGAGGAGGTGCTGGCTGAGGGCAACTCGATGATACTTGACATCGACGTGGCCGGAGCCGCGAAGGTGCGCAGCCATGTGAAGGGGCTTGAGCCGGACGATCCGCTTCGCGCAGGTTACATGGACGTGTTCATCAATCCGCCGGACATCCATGCGCTTCGGGAACGCCTTGAGAAGCGCGGCACCGATTCGCGAGAGGTGATCGAAAGGCGGCTCGCGAACGCCGTAGGCGAGATGGAGCGGGCGCATGAGTACATGTTCCAGGTGACCAACGACGATCTCGGCATGGCGTACAGGAAGCTATGCGACCTGATTGACGTCAGGTCCGGGCGGATGTGACCGCAGGGAGGTGACGTCATGAATGTCGTGCTTGGGGTAAGCGGTTCGATTGCGGCCTACAAGGCCTGTGAACTCGTCAGGATGTTCGTGAAAGGTGGATGCGATGTGCGCGTGGTGATGACATCCGCAGCGACAAGGTTCGTGACTCCGCTTACGTTCCAGACGCTCTCGCGCAATCCAGTTGGCGTGGATCAGTTTGCTGAGCCTGAGCAATGGAGGCCGGAGCACATATCGCTTGCGCAGACGGATGTTCTGGTCGTGGCTCCGGCCACGGCGAACGTGATTGCGAAGATGGCGCATGGAATTGCGGACGATCTTCTCACGGCTACGCTTCTCGCCACGCGGGCGCGTATTGTGGTCGCCCCTGCGATGAACGACGGAATGTGGGAGAATGCGGCAACGCAGGAGAATCTTGCGACATTGAGAAGGCATGGCGTGACTGTGGTTGAGCCTGCTGACGGAGAGCTTGCCTGTGGCACGTCTGGACGTGGCAGGATGGCGGATGTCGCCGACATCTACGCTGCGGCCGCAAGGGGATAGTGGCGGCGAAGTCGGTCAGTTTTGGTTTTTTAGCCGCCATGGCCACGCCGCATATGGTATAATGTCACGGCAAAGGCGGTCAATCCGCCAAACAACGCACACATGGAGAGCAGATGAACAAGGCAGAGAAAGAGCGCCTTGCCAAAGTCGGCAAGACACTGAACGTAAAGTCGTACATCAAGAAGGAAATTGAGGCGATACGCGAACAGGTGGGTGACAGGAAAGTCCTGCTTGCGATGTCCGGCGGAGTCGACTCATCCGTATGTGCAGTGCTTCTGCACAAGGCGATAGGCAGCAACCTCACGTGCGTGTTCGTCGATCATGGATGTATGCGCAAGAACGAGGCCAAGGAAGTAAAGAAGGTGTTCAAGGGGCAGTTCGGCATCAACCTGATTCAGGTTGACGCCGAGGCGCGGTTCCTTGAGAAGGCCAAGGGCATCACCGATCCGGAGCTCAAGCGCAAATGCATCGGCGCGGAGTTCATTCGCGTGTTTGAGGAGGAGGCGAAGAAGCTTGGGCGGATAGAGTTCCTTGGACAGGGTACGATCTATCCGGATCTTCTTGAATCCGGCGTAGGCGGCAATAAGGCGGTCAAGGCACACCACAATGTTGGCGGGCTGCCGAAGGACATCGGGTTCGAAGGGCTGGTCGAGCCGGTGAGGTATCTCTACAAGGACGAGGTGCGCAAGGTCGGAAGGGCGCTTGGCATTCCGGACTTCATGGTCGATCGTCAGCCGTTCCCCGGTCCCGGACTCGCCGTGCGCTGCCTCGGTGAACTCACGAAGGAGAAGCTGGACATCCTTCGCGAAGCGGATTTCATCTTCCGTGACGAGATGGCGAAGGCGAAGCTTGACAGAAAGGCTCAGCAGTTCTTTGCCGTGATGACGAACGTCAAGAGCGTGGGCGTCAAGAACGGAGCGCGTACGTTCGGATATGTGATCGCCATCCGCGCTGTCTCCACATCGCAGTTCGTGAAGGCGGGCGTCGTTGAGCTTCCGTTCAAGTTTGTGATGGCGGTTGCGGAGAAGATCGCGACGAAGGTCAAGGGCGTCAACCGCGTTGTGTGGGATGTCACGCCGAAGCCCCCGGCGACTATCGAATGGGAGTGACGGGCACGTTCTTGGCGAACGTCAACTTTTGCTGAAAGGAGATGCAATGAAGCAGGCAGACATCGGTCTTATCGGTCTCGCGGTGATGGGCGAGAATCTCATAATGAACATGGAATCCAAGGGTTTCACCGTGGCGGTGTTCAACCGCACGGTGGAGAAGGTGGATTCATTTGTCAACGGCAGGGCGAAGGGCCGGAACATCATCGGCGCACATTCCATGCAGGAGTTCGTCGCTTCGCTGGCAAAGCCTCGCAAGGTGTTCATGATGGTCAAGGCCGGTGCGGCGGTTGACGCGATGATTGACCAGCTGATACCTCTCCTTGAACCTGGCGACATCATCATAGACGGCGGGAACTCCCATTTCCCGGACACCATTCGCCGCACGAAGTATGTTGAGGAGAAGAGGCTGCTTTATGTCGGAACCGGAGTCTCCGGCGGCGAAGAGGGCGCTCTGAAGGGGCCGAGCCTGATGCCTGGCGGATCGCCGGCGGCGTGGCCGTTCGTCAAGCCGATATTCCAGGCCATCTGCGCCAAGGTCGAAGACGGTGCGCCGTGCTGCGACTGGGTCGGCGAGAACGGCGCCGGGCATTTCGTCAAGATGGTTCACAACGGCATCGAGTACGGCGATATGCAGCTCATCTGCGAATCCTACCAGCTCATGCGCGACCTGCTCGGCATGGACGACGACGAGATGCACGAGGTGTTCAAGGCATGGAACACTACGGAGCTTGATTCGTATCTCATCGAGATCACCCGCGACATACTCGCCTACAAGGATGCGGACGGTTCTGCGCTCGTCGAGAACATCCTCGATACGGCCGGGCAGAAGGGCACCGGCAAATGGACCGGAATCGCCGCCTTGGATGAGGGCGTTCCGCTTACGCTCATCGGCGAAGCGGTATTTGCCCGCTGCCTTTCGGCTATGAAGTCCGATCGTGTGGAGGCCGCCAAGGCGTATGGTCGCAGGATTCCTGCCTTCACGGGCGACAAGGCGAAGTTCGTGGAAGCGATTCGTCAGGCGCTATATGCATCGAAGATCGTGTCTTATGCGCAGGGCTACACGCTCATGCGCACCGCAGCCAAGACCTACGGATGGAACCTCAACTACGGCGGCATTGCGCTCATGTGGCGCGGTGGCTGCATCATACGAAGCGTGTTCCTCGGAAAGATCAAGGAGGCGTATGACAGAAATCCGGAACTGTCGAACCTGCTTCTCGATCCCTATTTCAAGGGTACGATTGAAAGGCTTGTTCCGGCATGGCGCGAAGTCGCCGCCGCCGCGCTTTCGTACGGCATACCGGCTCCGACGATGACATCCGCGCTTTCGTATTTCGACGGTTACACGATGGAGCGTCTGCCCGCCAATCTCCTCCAGGCGCAGCGCGACTATTTTGGCGCACACACCTACGAAAGGCTCGACGCGCCTCGCGGAAAGTTCTTCCACACGAACTGGACGGGACACGGCGGCAACACGTCGGCCGCGACATACAACGCCTGACGCCCAGTCTGGCGCTCGTGCGCTTGAACGCCAATGTGTGTTTTGGTAAAATACGCAGGTTTTTGATTTGAAGGATAGCATCGAACATGGCTGAAGAAAACAAGTCGAGTCTCGAACCGCTGGCGGCGCTTTGCAAGCGCCGCGGCTTCATATACCATTCCTCGGAGATATATGGGGGAATGCCCGGTTTCTGGGATTACGGCCCGCTCGGCTGTGAACTGAAGCAGAATGTCAAGCAGGCGTGGTGGCAGTTCACCGTTCGCGGAAGAAGCGATGTCGCCGGTCTTGACGCCACGATCATCATGCATCCGAAGATCTGGAAGGCTTCCGGGCATCTGGACACCTTTGCCGATCCGATGACGATGTGCAAGGAGTGCAAGAAGCTTATGCGCGCTGACCAGATCGGCGACATTCTTGCAGAGCAGAAGAAAAAGCCCGTCCCGCACAACCCGGAAGGCACTCTTTCGTGTCCCTACTGCGGCGGCGAGATGACGGAGCCGAAGCCTTTCAACCTGATGTTCAAGACAGTTGTCGGGCCGATTGACGATCCGTCGAACGTTGCTTACCTCCGCCCTGAGACGGCGCAGGCGATTTTTGCGCAGTTCCAGAATGTGCTTGCGACGTCGCGTCAGCAGGTTCCGTTCGGAATAGCCCAGATGGGCAAGAGTTTCCGCAATGAGGTCACGCCGCGCAACTACACGTTCAGGAGCCGTGAGTTCGAGCAGATGGAGCTTGAGTTCTTCATCCGTCCGGACGAGGCAGTGGAGATACTTTACGGCAAGGTGAAGACGCTTGCGGACAATCCGAATCTTGACGGCCCTGTGCAGGATGACTGGGGCTGGGAGGTTTGGCACAAGTATTGGGTGGAGCAGCGCAAGAAGTTCCTTACCGCCATGGGCTTGCCGCCGGAGCGCTTCGTCGAATACTGGCAGAAGCCGGACGAGCTGGCTCATTATGCCCGCGCCTGCGTCGATATCGAATACGATTTCCCGTTTGGACGTCAGGAGCTTGAAGGCATCGCGGCGCGAAGCGACTTCGACCTCACCCAGCATCAGAAGCATTCCGGTGAAAGCCAGATGGTCTTCGACGATCCGCTCAAGCAGGCCTCGAAGAAGATGGACGAAGCGGCACGTGCGGCGTTCATCGGCAAGGTGCAGAAGAATTGGATCGACCGCAAGCGGAAGGCGTTGTCCGCCAAGGCCGGCAAGGAGGTCGTCCTCTCGGATGACGAGACCGCTGCCGTAGCTGAGCAGGCGAAAGCGTTCTGTGAGAATCTCTTTGACGGCAAGTACGTGCCGCATGTGATTGAGCCGTCCGCCGGCGTTGACCGTCTCATGCTGGCTCTTCTCTGCGAGGCGTACGAGGAGGAGAAGCTTGTGGACGAGAAGGGCAAGGAGGATGTGCGTACTGTGCTTCACTTCTCGCCAAAGGCCGCACCGATCAAGGTCGCCATATTCCCGCTCATCAAGAAGGATCCCGATCAGGATCGCATTGCGCAGGAGATTTTCGGCAAACTGCGCAAGAAGGTGAACGTGATGTGGGACGTTTCCGGCGCAATCGGTCGCCGCTACCGCCGTCAGGACGAAGCCGGTACGCCGTGGTGCATCACGGTCGATGCGCAGACAGTGCAGGACGGTACGTTCACGGTGCGTGAACGCGATTCGATGAAGCAGACGCGCATGGACTACGCCGGATTCCTTTCCATGATGAACGAGGCTCTTGAATTCTGACGGCATGGAGCGGATTGCAGTCTATCCAGGTACGTTCGATCCGATGACGCTTGGTCACTTTGACCTCGTCAAGCGGGCGGCCGCCCTGTATGACCGCCTTATCGTCGCGGTGGCCGCAACGAGCGCGAAACAGGGCGCGATGTTCGACTGCGATACGCGCATGGCGATGATTCGTGAAGATGTTGAGCGGGCAGGGCTTGAGGGCGTCACGGTTGAATGTCTCGATTCGCTGCTTGTTGATTTCTGCCGGCAGCGTGGTGTGAACACCGTGATTCGTGGTGTGCGCGTCTATTCCGATTTCGAGTACGAGTTCCAGATGGCTCTGACAAACCGCAAGATGGCGCCGGAAATCGAGACGCTCTTCATGATGCCGAGCGAAAATCTTGCTTATGTCACCGCTTCGACCGTGCGCGAGATTCTGCGCTACGGCGGCGATGTGTCATCGATGGTGACGCCTGCGGTAATGGCAAGGCTGGAAGGAATGCGCCGGTCATGAATGAGAGGCTGACAGTGTATCTGGCAGGCATCGGACGTGACGGCGAGGAGCTGTCCGGAACGATCGACGATTCCGTCTATGGCCTTGACGATGAATACCTCAAGCCTTTTGGCGGCCTTCGTTACGAGCTTGGTGTGCAGCTTTTCGGTTCGGAGCTTCTTGTGAGAGGCAGGATAGAGCAGGATTTTGAGGCTGCCTGTTCACGTTGCGGGAATGACTTTGACTTTACGGTAAAAATTCCTGATTTCACCGCAAGTTTTGAAGTTGACGCAAAGTCTGAGTCCGTCGATTTGACGGAAGAGCTCAGAGAGAGTATACTACTCAACTTATCGGCTTATCCGGTCTGTCGCGAAGACTGTCCGGGAATAGAGAAAACGGAGAAAAGGACGCCCGATTCGCGTTGGGATGTTCTTGACAACTTAACGAAAGGGTAAAGTAAAATGGCATCACCCAAGCATAAAAAGTCCAAGATGCGCAAGCGTCAGCGCGTTGCGCAGAACGAGAAGGCGATTCTTGCCTCTGTTCAGTCCTGCCCGGTTTGTGGCGGCATGAAGCAGGCTCACCATGTCTGCCCGCAGTGCGGCACCTACAACGGCCGCAAGGTTCTCAGCGTGACTGCCAAGTAACCTTTCAAGGGGTTGGTTTCATGACGCGGATTGCACTTGATGCAATGGGAGGCGACAAGGCTCCTGGCGAAATCGTCAAGGGAGGCGTTGTCGCGGCCACCGACATGAAGGACGTGAAAGTCTTTCTTGTCGGCCGCAAGGATCTTCTTGAGGCGGAGTTCGGCAAATTCGATTCGTCGATGCGGTCAAAGCTCAATGAGGCCGTAGCCGACGGACGCCTTGAGGTGGTTCATGCTCCGGACATAGCGGAGATGGATGAAGCGCCGGTTGATGCAGTCCGGCACAAGAAGGACTGCTCGATCAATGTGGCCATGCGCCTTGTGAAGGAAGGAAAGGCGGACTGCTTTGTGTCCGCCGGGAATTCCGGCGCAGTCGCCACGAGCGCAATCCTTACTTTGGGTCGCATACGCGGCGTATCGCGTCCGGCGATTGCGACTGTCCTGCCGACGCGGCTGCCGAGGCGTCCGCTTCTGCTGCTTGATGCCGGTGCGAACATGGATTGCCACCCTGAATGGCTTGTGCAGTTCGCCATAATGGGAAGCGCCTATTCACACGCAGTCCTGAACAGGACGACGCCGCTTGTGGGGCTTCTTTCCATCGGCACCGAGGACTGCAAGGGCAATGAACTCACGAAAGAGGCCTTTGGCCTTCTGAAGAAGGTTGATTCCATCGAGTTTCGCGGAAACGTGGAGGGACACGATCTTTTTCAGGGACGCACAGATGTCGTGGTGTGCGATGGCTTTGTCGGCAATGTCGTGCTGAAGACGACAGAATCGGTTGCACACGCGATGAGCTACTGGATGAAGCGTGAGTTCAGGGGTAATTTTGTAAGGATGCTCGGATCGATTCTGCTGTTGGGGGCGTTCAAGTCGCTCAAGAGCCAGATGGATCCTGAGATATATGGCGGTGCGCCGCTTCTTGGTGTACCGGGATCCGTGATAATAACGCATGGGTCGTCGTCGCACAAGGCAATATACCACGCAATTCGCGTTGGTGTTCTCGCGACGAAGAATGACATGACCGGTGAGATTTCGCGCCGGATTGCCGAATACGAGATGCACAGGAAGGTTGAGGGCGGTTCAGTTCGGTCTCAGTCCTGATTCTTTACGGGGCGTAGCGCAGTCTGGTAGCGCACCTGCCTTGGGCGCAGGTTGTCGTGGGTTCAAATCCCGCCGCCCCGACCATCTAAAAGTTGCACCCCACGCAAGATGTGCTTCGCCCTTGTTTTGGGTTTCGTGAAATCCGCGCCCTGAAAAGCGTATGTTGCAGTGTTCTCAGGCTGCAAGGAACCGAAGAGGCGGTGGTGCGTGTGCGCCGCATCGAGATTCCGTTTCGCCTCCAGTCAAACCTCCGAAGCCAGAAGCGCATCCTCAAGACCGGCAAAACCGTGCACTGTCACATAGAGACCGGACTGCTTGACAAGAGGGACACCGCCGCGATGAAACGCCTTATGACCGACGCCAACGCCAAACTCTGACGACTTCGCGCTCATTATTGATTGAGGGGTTGGGATTTGATATAATTCCATCCCGATTTCGATTCAAAGGTCTGTGTGGAGCCGTGACAGGCTTCGGTCAAAGAAAAAGCAAGGAGTTTTTGCAAGATGAAGCGTGCTGACGTGGACAAGGTTCTCATCATCGGGTCCGGTCCCATCGTAATCGGGCAGGCATGTGAGTTCGACTATTCTGGAACGCAGGCGTGCAAGGCGCTGAGGGCGTGCGGCTACAAGGTCGTGCTCGTCAACTCCAACCCCGCGACAATCATGACCGATCCGCTCATGGCGGACGCCACGTACATCGAGCCGCTGAACGAGGAGCGCCTTGAGCAGATAATCGCGAAGGAGCGCCCTGACGCAATCCTCCCGAATCTCGGCGGGCAGACTGGACTGAACCTTTCCACGAGCCTGGCGAAGAAGGGCATACTGGACAAGTACGGCGTGAAGGTGATCGGCGTGAACCTCGATGCGATCGAACGCGGAGAAGACCGTGAGGTGTTCAAGGAGACGATGGCCAAACTGGGCATCGAAACGCCGCGCAGCGGGATCGTGCACTCCGTCGAAGAGGCCGTCGCGCTCGTCCATGACAACATCGGCTATCCCGTGGTTGTCCGCCCCGCGTACACGATGGGCGGCGCCGGCGGTGGATTCTGCTACAACGTCGAGGAGCTTCGCGCAATCTGCGCACGCGGGCTTGACGCCTCGCTCACGCACCAGTGCCTCATCGAGGAGTCGATCCTCAACTGGGAGGAGCTTGAGGTCGAGGTTGTGCGCGACGCTAAGAACCAGATGATAGCCGTCTGCTTCATCGAGAACATCGATGCCGTGGGCGTCCACACCGGCGACAGCTTCTGCGCGGCGCCGTTCCTCACGATCGGCAAGGAACTTGAAGAGCGGCTCAAGCGCGATGCGTTCAAGATTGTCGAGGCGATCGGCGTCATCGGCGGCACTAACGTGCAGTTCGCACATGACCCGAAGACAGGGCGCGTGGTCATCATTGAAATCAATCCGCGCACATCCCGTTCGTCAGCCCTTGCGTCGAAGGCCACGGGATTCCCGATTGCGCTCATCTCCGCGAAGCTCGCGGCGGGCATGACGCTCGACGAAATCCCCTACTGGCGCGACGGCTCACTTGAGAAGTACACGCCGTCGGGCGACTACATCGTACTCAAGTTCGCCCGCTGGGCGTTTGAGAAGTTCCGCGCCGTCGAAGACCATCTCGGTACGCAGATGAAGGCCGTCGGCGAAGTGATGTCCATAGGCAAGACATACAAAGAGACGCTGCAGAAGGCGATCCGCGCTCTTGAGAAGGGCCGCTCAGGGCTTGGGTTCGCGAAGGATTTCCATGAGAGAAGCCTTGATGAGCTTCTGAAGATGCTTTCCGTGCCGAACAGCGAACGCCATTTCCAGATGTACGAGGCGCTGCGCAAGGGCGCGACGGACGAGCAGATATTCGGGCTTACGGGGGTCAAGGCCTACTTCGTGCAGCAGATGCGCGAGCTTGTCGAGGAGGAGGAGGAACTTCTCCGCTACAAGGGTACGCTTCCGCCGGACGAACTGCTCGTGCAGGCGAAGAAGGACGGCTTCAGCGACAAGTATCTTGCGCAGCTGCTCAAGGTTGGCGAGAAGGACATTCGCGACAGGCGCACTGCGCTCGGTTGCGTTGAGACATGGCACTCCGTGCCGGTCTCCGGCGTTGAGAATCAGGCCTACTACTATTCCTCCTACAACGGTAAGCCCGGCGAGGTGCCGGTATCCGACAACAAGAAGAAGGTGCTTATCCTCGGCGGCGGACCGAACCGCATCGGTCAGGGCATCGAGTTCGACTACTGCTGCACACACGCGGCGATGGCGATGCGCGAGGCCGGGTACGAGACGATCATGGTCAACTGCAACCCTGAGACGGTTTCGACAGACTACGATACGTCCGACAAGCTGTACTTCGAGCCGGTCACGCTTGAGGACGTGCTGCAGATATACCAGTCCGAAAAGCCGGAGGGCGTGATCGTCCAGTTCGGCGGACAGACCCCGCTCAACATCGCGGCGGAGCTTGAGGCCGCCGGATGCAAGATTCTTGGAACGTCCGTTAAGTCGATTGATGCGGCGGAGGATCGCGACCTGTTCCACTCAATCATGGATCGCCTTGGCATCCCGATGCCGGAGAGCCGCATGGCGAGCGACCTCGACGGTGCGCTGAAGGTCGTCGCGGAGATCGGATATCCGATCGTGATACGTCCGTCGTTCGTCCTTGGCGGACGCGGCATGGAGGTGATATACGACGAGACAATGCTTCGCGAATACATCGCAAAAGCCGTCGGCGTCACTCCGGACAGACCGCTCTATCTTGACCGGTTCCTGCATCATGCGCTTGAGTGCGAGGCGGATGCGCTCTCGGACGGCAAGGACATCTTCATCCCGGCGATCATGCAGCATGTCGAGCTGGCCGGCGTCCACTCCGGCGACTCCGCTTGTGTGCTTCCGCCGGTTGCCATCAGCGACAGGAACAAGGAGACGATTCTCGACTACACTCGCCGCATCGCAAGCGAACTCAAGGTCGTCGGGTTGATGAATATGCAGTTCGCGATCGAGGACGACAAGGTGTACGTGATCGAGGCGAACCCCCGTGCGTCGCGCACAGTTCCGCTCGTCTCGAAGGTCGCCGGTACGCAGATGGCCCGCATCGCGACGCGGCTCATGCTCGGCGAATCCGTGAAGTCGCTCGGTCTTGACAGGCGCAAGACGATTCCGTACTACGGCGTGAAGGAGGCTGTGCTTCCGTTCGAGAAGTTCCCGGAGGTTGACCCCGTTCTCGGGCCGGAGATGCGTTCCACCGGCGAGGTGCTGGGTCTTGCAGAGACGTTCGGCCTTGCGTACTACAAGTCGCAGGAGGCCGCCGGACTGCCGCTTCCGATCCTTTCCGGCAAGATGCTCGTCTCGCTCTCCGAAAAGCCTGACGATGCCGCCGTCGCGGCCAAGAACTTCGCAGACCTCGGTTTTGAGATTGTCGGAACAGAGGGCACGGTGAAGTTCCTTTGGGAGAAGGGCGTACCCGCGAAGATGGTGGCGAAGATCGGGCAGGGCCGCCCCGACGTGCTCGATCTCATCAAGAACCGCGAGATTGCGCTCATCCTGAACACGCCGTCCAACCGCCGCGACGCACGTGCGGACGACAATTCCATCCGCCGGGCGGCGATCAAGTACCGCATTCCGTACCTTACGACGATTGCCGCCGCGCTTGCCGCATCGGAAGGCATCAAGGCGGCCCGCGAAGGAAAGGGCGAAGTGCGCTCCCTTCAGAGCTATCACGCATCGATCGTCTGACCGAAACAGAAAAGGAGAGAGCCAATGGAGGCAACCCGCACCGTGACCGAACGAAACCATTCACAGTCGTGCAGCAGACGCGACTTCATCGCGACCGGTGCGATGGCTGCCTTGGCGGCCGGCGCAGGATGCACCACATCCTCAAATGCAGGGGCAAAGGCCGTCTGCACCGGCGGATTCAAGACGATCACGATAGCCAAGACGGATTGCCTCTTTGAGCGCGAGCCGATGGTGCGTCCGTTCGGGTTCAAAGGCGGCTACCTTACGGAGGAGTGGATTGTCGCCTCATGCGTAAAGTCCACATCCGGCAAGTTCGGAATCGGTCTCGGTACGCAGAGCTGCCTTTGGAGCGACGCATCCGTGTTCTCCGGGAATTCGGAGGCCGGCGGCAACGCGATGATGTTCGCGATGACGCAGTACGCATTGAAGCTTCTTGAAGGACGGTCTTTCACGTCGCCTGTCGAGTTGAACGACTGGCTCTGGCCGCAGGTATGGGAGTACGGGAAGAAGGTGACGGCGAACGCGAAGCTCCGTGCGACGTTCGCGCTGAACGCCCTCGTATCCGTCGACAACGCCGTGTGGGTGCTGTTCGCCCGCGAGAACGGGCTTGCGTCGTTTGACGACATGATCCCTGCGGCGTACCGTCCGTCTCTCGCTTCGCACCACGCCAAGTGCGCATCCATCCCGCTCTTCTCCTACAAGGTTCCGCCGTCCGAAATCAAGGCGGCAGTCGATTCCGGCTACTTCTTCATGAAGATCAAGATAGGGCAGCCCGGAACGCAGGAGGAGATGCTTGAGAAGGACATGGCGCGTGTCTCGCAGATCCATGCTGTGCTGAAGGACTGCCGCACCCCATACACGAAGAGCGGGAAGCTGCCGTACTACTTTGACGCCAACGGACGCTATGCCAAGAAGGAGACGCTTCTCAGGTTCATCGACCACCTCAAGAAGATTGGCGCGTACGAGCAGGTCTCCATAATCGAGGAGCCTTTTGACGAGTATGCGGATATCGACGTGAACGACATCCCGCTACGGCTTGCCGCCGACGAATCCGCGCATACCGTGAAGGACGCGCTTGAGCGCATGGAGATGGGATACAAGGCGATGGCTCTCAAGCCAATCGCCAAGACGATGTCCATGTCCATGAAGATAGCCCAGGCATCGTACGAACGAAAGGTGCCGTGCTTCTGCGCCGATCTGACGGTGTGTCCTGTGCTGGTTGAATGGAACAAGTCTGTCGCGGCGCGTCTTCCGGCGTTTCCCGGCATCGGTGATCTCGGTCTTGTGGAGACGAACGGACACCAGAACTTCCGCAACTGGGAGACTATGCGCAAGGATCTGGCGTATCCGGCCGCACACTGGACGCGTACAGAGAAGGGCGTGTTCGAGTGCGACGCCGACTACTATTCGAAGTCCGGCGGCATACTTGCCTCCATGCCGCGCTACGAAAAGCTCTTCCACCTCTGAGACTGACACCGATGTCGGAGCGTTTTGACCTTTCGCAGGAACTAAAGGATGAAATCCGCACCCGCGTGATGGGTGAGGGGTTCATGAAGATCGTCCAGACCGTAAGGCGCAACGGAAAGTTCTTCAAGATTTCCATGCGCCCCGTGGAAATCGCCGGGGAGCGGCGCTTTCAGGCGGAGATGACGGACGAAGGGCAGGTTCGCGTAAAGAATTTCGATGCGCCCGGCGCCGCAGACGGGCTTGAGGAGATCATTGCGCAGAAAGGTGCTCGAGAACTGCACCTCATCACAGCGAGCGGTGATCTGCACGTCCGCGTGACGAAGAAGGGCAAGGCTCTTGTGTCGCGGTCCGCAGCGATGAACCGTGTGGCGGTTGTGCAGCCCCACGACCGCGTGAAGAAGCAGCCGCTCACGTCATTTGACTCCACTGCGCTACTCAAGGCGATAGGCATAGCGGATGGCGAGGGCCGGATTCGTGCATCCATGCGCGGAAAGTACGATCAGGTGAACGAGTTCCTGCGCATAGTCGGCGAGACGGTTGCCGATGTGCAGGAGGGGGCGTTCACAGTGGTCGACTGCGGATGCGGCAAGGCGTATCTCACGATATCGCTTTGGTTCTACCTGACGCTCGTTCGCGGATTCAAGGACGTTCGCATTGTCGGCATCGACCGCAGGGCGGATGTGATTTCCGCCGCCCGCAAGATGGCGGAGCGCCTTGACGTTGCGGAATCCGTGATGTTCCTCGAAAGCGACCTTGATTCCGTACGGGATGCCTCATCTCTTCCGGGCGGTCTTGATCATGTGGATCTCGTGACGTCTCTCCATGCCTGCGATACGGCGACTGACGAGGCTTTGGCGAAGGGCGTTGAATGGAAGGCGCGGTACGTGCTCAGTGCGCCATGCTGCCAGCATGAGCTGCAGAAGGCGCTGTCCGAACGCGGAACCAACGGCGATTTTGCCGGACTGCTTCGTCAGAACATACTTCGCGAACGGTTGTGCGATCTTCTTACGGATTCGTTCCGCGCAATGATCATGCGCATTCTCGGATTCCGTTCACAGGTGATGGAGTTCGTTTCGCCGGACGCCACGGCTCGCAACATACTGCTCAAGTGCGAGTATTGCGTGAAGCCCGGACAGGCGGGCGTAGTGTCGGAATACCTGAATCTGCGCGACTACTGGAAGGTGACGCCTTGGCTTGAGACACGGCTTGCCGGGAAGCTTGAAAGGCATCTTTCCCGCTATGCCTGACGGCTTTGGCGGCCTCCGCCGTGCGCACAATGGCTGATATAGGGATATTGAAGCGGCGGGCGGAGATTGTCGCCGCCATAAGATCGTTCTTCGACGGGCTTGGATTTGTCGAGGTTGAGACGCCTGTGCGGATAGCCGCCCCTGCACCGGAGCCGCACATCGACTGTCCCGCCGTAATGCCTTGCGCCGCCGATGAGTCGGCAACATACCTGAGAGCTTCACCGGAACTTCAGATGAAGAGGCTTCTCGCCGCCGGGATGGACAGGATATACCAGATCGGCCCGTGCTTCCGTGATGGAGAGCACGGCGCTCGGCACAATCCGGAGTTTACGATGATCGAGTGGTATCGCAAGAATGAAGACTACCTTGCGATACTTTCGGACATGGAGGCGATGTTCCGCAGACTTCGTTCGCTTTTCCCTCTGGAAGGTGCGTCGCCGGTGGCGGATTTCAAGTTCAAGAAACTAAGTGTACGAGAGGCGTATCTCCGGTGGGCTGGTTGGGACCCTTGGAAATCATGGAATCAGGACAGGTTTGATTTTGACATGGCGGTAAAGATAGAACCTGCGCTGAAGGGTGAGGGGTGCGTTTTTCTGATCGACTATCCTCCGCAGGCGGCAAGCCTCGCAAAACTTCGCGGAGACGTCGCTGAGCGCTGGGAGTTCTATGCAGACGGAATTGAGCTTGCGAACTGCTTTACGGAACTCTGCGATCCGCTGGAGCAGCGGCGGCGCTTTGAAGCGGCCCGCGAGGAGCGGAGACAGATCGGCGAGGCCGACTACCCGCTCGATGAGGCGTTCCTTGCGGAGTTGAGCTGCATCGGTTCTGCGGCAGGGGTGGCGGTGGGCATTGACCGTCTCGTGATGACGCTGCTCGGCGTAAAGTCCATCGAAGAGGTGCGGGTTCTTTCTTAGTCAATCAGTATAACTGAAGAGGTGAGCAACTTCCTGACCTTCTGCACCGCAGTTCTGTGACTTGATTTCCTGTAGACAAGACAATATAATACACACCAATTTTTGGAGGTATTGATGGCGAGGCCGATAATAGAGGAAAACTGTTGCAAGGGATGCGGACGCTGCGTGGCGGCGTGCATGAAAAAATGCCTTGAGTTCGCGTCTGACCGCCTGAACGCAGCCGGACTGAAGCCGGTGCAGTACAGGGGTGAGGGGTGTGTAGGCTGCGGGATGTGTTTCTACAACTGTCCAGAGCCGTATGCCATCCGCGTGGAGCGATAGGGCTGAATCACGCCATACGGAAGCAGTTTGCGGCATTGTGCCGAATTCCGATTAAAGTGAGAGCACAAGAAATGACGAAATTTGTCAAGAGCAACGAAGCGGTGGTAATGGGTGCGCTGTATGCCGGATGCGAACTCTACTTTGGCTATCCGATCACCCCGGCGAGCGAAATCGCCCACGGAGCGGCGAAATGGTTTCCGATGCTTGGCCGTACGTTTGTCCAGGCGGAGTGCGAAACCGCAAGCGTGAACATGATGTTCGGCGCCGCAGCCGCGGGCAAACTCTGCATGACGGCAACGTCCGGTCCCGGCTTTTCGCTGATGCAGGAGGGCATATCCTACCTTGCAGGCGCTGAGCTGCCTGCCGTGATAGTAAACGTGAACCGTGCCGGTCCCGGTCTCGGCAATGTGTATCCCGAGCAGAGCGACTACACCCCGGCGGTGAAGGGGGGCGGACACGGAAACTACCGTACGTTCACTGTCGCTCCGGCAAGCGCACAGGAGATGTTCGACCTCACAGTGATGGCGTTCCGCATGGCGGCGAAATGGAGAACGCCGGCCGTTGTGTTCGCCGACGGTCTCCAAGGACAGATGATGGAGAGCGTAAAACTGCCCGACACCGAGGATGTCCGTCCCGATTTTTCCGATTGGGCGGCGCAAGGCGAGCCGAAAACCCGCAGCAACCTTGTGAAGTCGATCTTTCTCGATGCGGCGCAGCAGGAGGAGTTCAACATCCATCTGCAGGAGAAGTATTCACGCATGGAGGTGGACGCCAAGGCCGAGACGTATCTTGCGGAAGATGCCGAGGTGCTGCTTGTCGCATACGGAATATCATCCCGCATAGCCCGCACGACGGCGGAGACGCTTCGAGCCAAGGGCATCAAGGCAGGATGCTTCCGTCCAGTGACGTTGAGCCCGTTTCCGCGTGAGGCTCTCGCAGCGGCGGCGAAAGGGCGGCGTGTGCTTGTGATTTCGCTTGATGCGGGGCAGTTCGCCGATGATGTGCGTCTCAACCTCGCAAAGGCTGGACTCGGCAAGGAAGCGGCAGAGCTGGAGTTCATCAACCGCATGGGCGGTCAGGTGGTCACGGTTGACGATGCCGTGAAAGCCGTGATGAAGGGCGAGTGACGACGGTGCTTCGCAACGTCATGGCGGCATTTGCGGCATCATTGTCGTTGCCGTTCCTTGGCGTTGCGGTTGCATTCGCGGGTGAGGGTGCGCAGTGGCGCATCGAATCGGCCGATGAGACTGTCAGGCCAAACATCCCGGAGTCGGAGTCGCTTGGCGGGATTGTCTGGATTACCAATGATGTCTATTGGGCTGTAAATGACAGGCGGCCGGTTGTGTGGGAGATGTCTCTTCCGGTTGACCGGTCGAACGGGAAAATAAGCGGATGTTCTCTCCGGAGGCTTTTCGATCCGGAAGATTCCGTCGATGTTGAGGCCATAGCGCTTGATCCGATCGACGGCACGGTGTGGCTTGCTGATGAGCATCACAACCGCATTGCGCGACATGACCCTGCAAACGGCAGGCTTACGGGAGAGGCACTCCTTCCAAAGGCGATGCAGTCCCACTATCCGGAACTCGGACTTGAGTCGCTGACAATAGACAGGGAAGGCCTTGTCATGTGGACCTGCACGGAGGAGGCCCTGACGATTGACGGTTCGCGTTCGACCCGTAAGTCAGGCTCCGACGTGCGCATCACCAAACTTCATCGGCGCAGCGCAGATGAAGCCTGGGCAGTCGCCGGACAGTGGATATACAGGACGGATCCGATGGCCGGCGGCCCATGGTACATTGATGGATGCGACAATGCGCGAAGCGGGATTGCAGAGCTTTGTCTGCTTGACGACGGTTCGCTTCTCGTGCTTGAGCGCGAGTTCAGCAAGGTGCTGATTCCGCGCCTCCGCTGCCGCATCTATGTGGCAGACGTCTCAGGGGCGACCGAAGTCCATGGGCTTGCAACAGTTGCGGACGCCAAAGACATCAAGCGAGTCTCAAAGCGCAAACTTTACGAAACATCCGGCTTTTCCATGTACGAGGGCATGTGCCTTGGCCCGAAACTTTCCGATGGCGCAACGCTTCTTGTGCTTGTCGCAGACGGAGACGGGCATCGTGCGTTGCGTTCCGTGATGACGCTTCGTCTTTACCGACACTAACCTGCGGCGCAAGGTCATGAACCCTGCGCCGCATTATCTGATGTTGCAACCGTGTCAGGCAGGTTGGGTGAACGTAAGTTCGCCGCCCTTTGACAGCGAAACCTTGATTTTGCCTGGCTTGAGTTTGTCTGCGAGCAGCATCTCTGCAAGAGGATCCTCAACGAAACGCTGAACCGCACGGCGGAGCGGACGTGCCCCCATGGCCTCGTCCGAGCCTTTGCCAACCAGAAACGCGATGGCTTTCCGGTCAAGCTCAAGCGTCATGTCCTTCTCTGAAAGACGGCTGCGCAGAAGGGCGAGTTCAAGGCTCAATATCGTCTCGACGTTCTTCGTGTCGAGCTTGCGGAACACAACAGTTTCGTCGAAGCGGTTCAACAGCTCCGGACGGAACGTACGCTTCGCTTCGGAAAGGAGCTTTTCCTTCAGCGCATCGTACGATGTGGAGACTTCGTCCTGTGAAAATCCGAATGAATGTCCCTCGCGGGCGAAATCGAATCCAAGGTTCGCAGTTGCGATGATTATCGTATTCCTGAAATCAATTGTACGGCCCTGCCCATCGGTGAGTTTGCCCTCATCGAGTATCTGAAGCAGCATATTCATCACATCGGGGGAGGCCTTTTCAAATTCGTCGAAAAGCACGACCGAATACGGGCGGCGTCGCACACGTTCAGTGAGCTGCCCGCCCTCATCGTATCCGACATATCCCGGAGGTGCGCCGACGAGCCTTGACGACGTGAACTTGTCCGAGAACTCCGTCATGTCAAGCGAAATAAGCGCTTTGCGGTCTCCGTACACCTTCTCTGCGAGCATTTTTGCGAGCAAAGTCTTGCCCACTCCAGTCGGGCCAAGGAAGAGGAAGCTGCCGATCGGGCGGTTGGGATCGCCGAGGTTTGCCCGGCTGCGTCTCAAGGCGCGCGCTATTGAGGATATCGCCTCTGTCTGCCCAACGACAACGTTGTTCAGATCCTTCTCGATGCCGAGGAGCTTTTCTGCGGCGGCGAAACTCATGCGTTCTACCGGAACTCCGCTTATCGCCGCGACTGTGGCGGCGATGTCGTCGGCGGTTACGGTGACCACCTTCTCTGCGTGCTCGGCCTGCCACGTCTCAAGCTTTTTCTTGAGTGCGGCCTTTGCCGCCTTTTCCTCATCGCGCCACTTCGCCGCCTCCTCGTAGACGCCTCGGTTGGCGGCATCCTGCTTCTTGAGGTTTATCTCGGCTATTTTCTCCTCGTCGGCCTTTACGTCCGGCGGACGTACGGCGTTCTTCATTCTGGTTCGCGAACCGGTTTCGTCGATTGCATCGATCGCCTTGTCCGGAAGCAGCCTTGCGGGCAGGTAGCGAGCCGTCAGCTTCACGGCCGCCTTGAGGGCTTCCGGCTCGAATTTCACGTTGTGGTGCTTTTCGTAGCGCGAGGCGATACCCTTCAGGATCTCGACTGCATCCTCCTGCGACGGTTCGTTCACGATTACGCTCTGAAACCTGCGTTCAAGCGCGGCGTCTTTTTCGATGGATTTGTGGTACTCCTTCAATGTCGTCGCACCGATGACCTGTATCTCGCCGCGCGCAAGCGAAGGCTTGAGGATGTTTGCCGCATCCATTGCGCCTTCGGCCCCGCCGGCTCCGACCAGGGTGTGTATTTCATCGAGAAACAGTATGCAGTTCTTTGCGTTCTTCGCCTCCTCGATGAGCTGCTTGATGCGCTCCTCGAACTGCCCCCGGTACATCGTTCCGGCCACGACGCGTGTCATGTCAAGCGATATCACGCGCTTGCCGCGCATCCGCTCCGGAGCGTCCCCGGATGCGATGACCTCGGCCAGCCCCTCGACAACGGCCGTCTTGCCGACGCCGGCCTCTCCGATGAGTACGGCGTTGTTCTTTGTGCGGCGGGACAGCACCTGAAGTATCCGTTCTATCTCCTGCTTCCTTCCTATCACCGGATCCAGTTCGCCTTGAGATGCGGCTTTCGTGAGATCGCGTCCGTATGCGTTCAACGCGGGCGTCTTCAGCTTCTTGCCGCCCTTGCCGTCGTTGTTTCCGCCTTCGATGTGTTCGGAAAGATCAGCGTCATCGTCCATTCTTGCGTCGTCGTTCTTGTCGTCGGCGGGGCTGTCGGTGTTCTGCACATCGCCGCCATCGAGTGCCTTTGCGAACGTTTCCGCCGTGACATCATGTCCGAACAGTATCTGTGCGCCTACGGATTCGCCTTCGCGAAGCATGGCGAGCATCAGATGCTCGGTGCCGACCCTGTCTGATTTCATTCGCGCAGCCTCTATCTTGGCGAACTCAAGCACCTTTTTCGTGCGTGCCGTCATCGGCAGAGAGCCGCGCACGGCGATCGCCTCGCCCCTGCCGATTATCCTGTCAAGCTCCATGGCCAAATCGTCGTTGTCAAGTCCAAGACGGCTGAGGCATCTGCACGCTTTGCAGTTCTCCATCTTCAGTATGCAGGCCAGCACGTGCTCCGTGCCTATGTATGTGTGGTTGTAGTGCCTTGCGACGGATTCGGCGCCGTCAAGCGCCTGCTGTGCGTATGGTGTGTACAGTTCGTTCATGAAAGAAGATCCTTTGCTAAGTCGTTCAGGCGCACATCCTTGAAGCGCCTGTTTGCCTTGTCGGCGAGTGCTGCGTCCTTTCGATCCATCTCGCGCTGCTCCTCGTAGGAGTTAGGGAAGGGCGTTGACGGCCTGCTGATGCGGGAGAGCATTATCTCCCGGGCCTCATCCTTGGAGAAGTTCTCAAGGAAGTTCAGGTTTGCCGCCAGCCGGAGAGGCGAGATTATGTCGACAAGCTCGAAGTTGGACAGCAGACGGCAGTTGCGCAGCACTGCGAGGGAGCGTGAAATCGCGTCCTCAAACACACGCGGGAACTCATATACGAGCCTTATTCTCGCGTTGGATTCCTGCCGTATGAGATCCTTGAATATGCGCTTTATCCTTTCAGCCATCTCCTGCTCGTCCAATCCGAGGCTCAACGCATTCCTTACGCGGAAGATGTGGGCAACGTTCTTCAGTCCGTCGCCGTCGCATCCGCTCGCCGCCATGCGCATCCCGTTGAGCGCGTTCAGGGTCGGCTCAAGGTCGCCTATCAGGTGAAGCCCTTCAAGGTGCATCAGCGCGGATATGTCCAGCCCGGTACCGCATTCTGTCGGCAGGGACGTAACGTATCCGAACTCCGGATTCCACGCAAACGGATGAAGCGCCGCCGCCTTGGCCTCCTCTTTGAGCAGTTTCGTCAGGGCACTTTGGATTCGCGCCGGCGAAGTGATCTTCAAGTCGATGTGATAGATGTTTTCCGGTGTGAAAGGGAGGTCTGTACGTTGCCGGTACAGGCATCCGAGCGCATCGGAGAAGATGTCCGCTTCGTCGATTTCGATGTCGGTCATGCGGCACCGCCGTTTCCGCCGTGCTTCTCACCGCCGTCAAGTTCGTCCAACTGTTTGCGTATGCGGGCCGCCTTGCGGTAGTTCTGCCTATCCACCGCATCCTTCAGTTCCTTTTCAAGGAATGCGCGAGACGGCCTTCCGTCGCTGTCCTTTTCAGGAATCCGGCCTCTGTGCTTTTGCCCGTATGCACCTGAAAGGAAAGTTTCGCGAATCTCCCTGCCGAAAATGATCCAGCAGTCGGCGCACCCGACTGTCTGCGTGTCCTTTATCTTCTCCCATGTCGATCCGCATACGGGGCATTTCCTCTTCTTGGCGGATTCACCGTCAGTGACGCCCTCGATCAGTCCGACCGCTGCGGCAAGAAAGTTCTTTACGAATGCAGGAGGTTCTCTGCCGTCGGAGGTTATGATCGTCGACTTGATTCTTCCTGCCGGTTTCCCGTCCTTTGCGTCCGGCGAATTTTTGCTGAGACATTCCTTGCAGACGTACAGCTCCTCGTCGTCACCATTGGCGTCTTTCCGGTGCAGTACGCCGGACGCTTCATTTCTGTTGCACAGTTCGCAGAGCATGGTCAGTCTATGTAGAGGTCCGGGACTTCAATTCCGGATGATTTGAGATCGCCTGGCTTGATTGGCTTGATTGGCTTGATGTTTCCGTTGGACTGCCTTGATGGTTGCTTAACGGACACATCTGCGGACTTCTTCGCGGAAATCTTGTCTCCGGCCGATGTCTTTTTCGCTTCATTGCCTCCGTCCACCGCATCATTGTCTGCGGAAGCGGGTTTAGCCTTTGTGTCACGGGTGGTTTCCTCCGCCGATGTCGCGGGCGATGCGTCAGCTGATTGCTGCGGCGTGGTGGCGCGGTAGAGCGCTGCAATGCCCCATCCAATCATGACAATGACAACGATTGAGGCAACGGCCACCGTCGCTATGCGCCCTGTGTTCGGCGGCAGCTTCTTGACGTTGGAGAAAACGCCGGCGGAAACGTTGGACATCGTTTCGCGGAACTTTTCTGCGGCGGACGGCTTCTTTGGCTCTTCGGCGGCGTACGATTGCCCGAATATGTCCCCGTATGAACGTCGCGGCGGCGCAGCCTTGTCCATCGGCGATGTGCGCGGCGGCATCTCGGCCGCTGCACGGGAAGGGGCTGTCTCCTGAACTTGAGGCGGCCTTTCCGGCAATGGCGCAGAAAGCGCAGAGGCGGATACCTGCTGTGGCTGCGAGAAAAGCGACGGCTCCGCCGTCGGCTGTGCCTGATGTTCGCTTTCGGCAGTCTGCGGCGCATCGGCTGCCGTCTGCTCTGCGGCAGCAGCCACATCTGGCATCGGCTCGATCTGCGGAGGTCGTTCAGGAGCGGCAGGTTTCGGCATTTTCGCGGGTGCGTCCTTGTTTGCGGAGTACAGAGCCATGAACTCCGTCTGCAGCGGTTTGGGGTCGAGACCGACTGTTTCGCAGTACAGTTTCACAAATCCGCGTCCGTATATTGCTGCGGGAATGCGGCGGAAATCCTCGTTTTCAAGTCCCTCGACAACCTGGACAAGAAGATGCGTCGTCTCCGCAAGCTGTTTTGCGGTCAAGCCCTTGGCCTCTCTGGCCATACGCAATGTCTCTCCGAATGACATGGTTCAGTTATCCTCCTTTAGTTGCCTTCTCCATCAGGATTTGGCGGCTCAATGTTGTCCTCGCCCTCGATTGACGGCATCGCCTGATCTGTTTCTGCATTTCCTGCATCGGCTTCATTTCCGGTCGCCATGGCGACGGTCTGGTCAGGCGTGTCGAAATTGACAAGTATGTCGCGAGGTCCGGCACCCTTTGCCGGGCCGATTATGCCGCGATCTTCGAGAAGGTCTATCAGCCTTGCGGCGTGGTTGTATCCGATGCCCATCCTGCGCTGCAGATGCGATACGGACGCACGGTTCGTCATGCGTACGACTTCGAGAGCCTGGTTGTACAGTCCCTCCTCCTTGGAGCCTGTCATTCCTGCAGGCGCCACGCCGCCGTTGGCCGTGACGACGGTTGAGGTCTTCTCCTGTGGCGGCGGCGCGTTGTCCGGATCGTTCTCGTTGTCGGCGAACGGATCCGCAATGGCCGCTTCCTTCACCCTTGCCAGCTTTGACGCGAAAGTCTTGTCGAACTGCACGTTTGCGTGTTCCGCTATGAACTCCGTTATGCGCGTGATCTCCTCGTCCGCCACCCACGAACCTTGTGCGCGGATCAGGTTGCCTTCCTTCGTCTTGAAAAGCATATCGCCGCGCCCTATCAGGGATTCTGCGCCGGTTGCGTCCAGGATGGTGCGGGAGTCGATTGCCGACGCTGTCTTGAATGCGATGCGTCCGGGGATGTTGGACTTGATCGTGCCGGTTATCACTTTCGTGTCAGGACGCTGCGTCGCGAGTATCACATGGATTCCCGTAGCGCGCGCCTTGGCCGTGAGCCGTGCGATCTCCGGCTCTACTTCCTTGCCGGCGGATGCCATGAGGTCGGCGACTTCGTCGATGATTATCACGATGTACGGCACTGTGCGCGGCAGATCGTCCGCTCCCGACTCTTCGCCGCCGAACATATCCGGCTGCGTGACGATTTCGCGTGTGTTGAAATCCACGATGTTGCGCTTGTTGACGTGGGCGAACATCTTCAGCCGCTTCTCCATCTCGGAGACTGCCCAGCGAAGCGAGTATACGACCTTCTTTGTGTCCGTCACGACAGGCACAAGCAGGTGCGGAAGCGTCTGGTATGCCGAGAACTCGACGCATTTCGGATCGACCATTATGAATTTGAGCTGTTCGGGCGTACGGCACATCAGCAGTCCGTTTATGATCGAGTTGAGGCATACGGACTTGCCCTGTCCTGTTGCGCCAGCGACGAGCAGATGCGGCATGGTGGCGAGATCTGAGACGAGGTCGTGCCCTGCGGCGTCCTTGCCGAGGAGGAGCGGCAGGTTGTATTTCGCCTGTCCGCGCCTGTCAAGCGAGACGTTGCGTCTCCACGTGTCGGATTCGATCAGTTCGCGGAACGAGACGCCGGCGGCGACCTTGTTCGGCATTTCTATGCCGACGGCGTTCTCGCCCGGTATCGGGGCTTCAATGCGAAGGGATTTTGCCTTCATCGCCATCATCAGCGTGTTCAGGAGGGATTCGACCTTCTCCGGTCTTGTCCCGGGGGCGAGGGAGAGTTTGTATTGCGTGACAACCGGTCCCTGCACCATGTCGACGAGCGTTGCGTCCACGTCAAAAAGTTTGAGCGTCTCGATGAGCTTAGCGCCGATCGCCGCCACGTCCCCATGGTCTGCGGTGGATTTCGAGAGAGGGTTCAGCAGCGAGACGCTTGGCAGCACGTACGGCCCCTTGTCATCCTCCGGCGCGTCTTCCGCTCCGTCGGCGGCAGGCTTTGAAATCTGTGCATTATCGTCTGTCGCCGCCGTTTTCGCCGCAGACTCGCAGGATGCGCCGTCATGTCCGCCATCTGCCGCATTTTTGAGAGCAGCGCCGGATGCCTTTGCCGCCTTGGCGGCTTCACGTGCCGCCAGCTTCTCAGCCTCTTTGGCCGCTTTCGCGGCGGCGCGTTCCTCCGTGATACGCCGTTTCTCCTCCTCCTTTGCGAGCCGGGCCGCCTCTTTGGCCGCTTTAAGAGCCTCGATTCTGTCGTGCTCTTCGCTTTTTGCGCGTTCGCGCTCGGCAAGCTCCTCCGGCGAGAGCGGCTTGCCTCCGATGAAGTTTCCGAGCGAGACGAGTATTGTGCGGAATCCGATCAGCGAAAGCATGGCGAACGCCATGAGCGTGGCCATGAGGATGGAAGCGCCGAACGGGGACAGCAGACGCGACAGACCGCAGTCCATCACGAGGTAGCCGAGTGCGCCTCCCGCGTTTCTGCCGAGATTCAGCCTTTCAAGCGTCGGGGCGAGGGACGGGGATGCCCCAAGAAGCTGCAGAAGGCACGTTGTCGCAAATAGGAAAAGCAGGAACGCGAGAAACCTGAGGCCAGGACGGAATGACTTTCCGAGAATCAGAAGGAGACCGAGCAGCAGCGTAAGCGGTGGCACCGTCCATATGGCAAGCCCGATCGTCTGGTAGCCGCAGTATGCGAACGCATCTCCAACAACGCCAATAAGGTTTGTTGAGGTTTCCGGAGGAACGTTCAGGGCCGCAATCGCCTGCCACCGGTACGACATCAGCGCCAGAAACGGGAAAAGGGCTATCGGGAAGAGCAGGAAGCCTACCAGCCAGCGCCTTGTCTTCGCCTCGTTTTCGTGCAGTTTTGCGGTCTTCCTGCTATTTTCCGCTTCCGCCATCAACCGTGCCTTTCATGAAGATGCCTTGCGGGACGCCATCCTCTTCGGATGTGTTCCGCATTGAGTAGTAGATTACGAGCGCAAGCACGAGGGCGATCAGCTTCAGCCCCCAGTTGCGCCGGAAGATGTCGAGCAGTGCCGTCATTTCCCGGTTTCCTTTCCGAATTTCGACAGTCTTGCCCTGAACCATTCGGCAGCCTTTTCGCCGGCGGTCTTCTTCGTCGGCATGGCCTTGCGTATCCAGCGCAGGACGGATGCCTTTGCGGCTTCATCGCTCTGGTAGCGGATCAGCTTTCCGTTGTGGGCAATCGATATGCGGCCGGATTCCTCTGACACCACGACGACGAGCGCATCCGTCTCCTCCGACAGACCTACGGCGGCGCGATGCCGCATCCCAGATTCGTACAGGTCGTGGTTCACGGAGACCGGAAAAATGCAGTGTGCGGCGACGAGCCGCCCGTTGCGTATCGTCGCGCCGCCGTCGTGGAGCGGAAGCGGTGGGGTGAACACAGATACGAGAAGTTCCCGTGACGGAATGGCGTCGAGCGTGACACCGCTCTCCTCGTAGCTGCGCAGCGAGATGCCGCGCTCAAACGCCACCAGCGCTCCGATCTTCTTGCGGGCGAGGTCGAAGACCGCCTCCGTCATCTTCTCCGGAGTCATGGTGCGCCTGTCGAACGGACGGTTTCCCTCGGAGAATATCAGCGAGCCGATCGCTGCGAGAATTCGGCGTATCTCCGGCTGAAACAGCACGACCGTGGAGAGCGCAAGATACATCAGCAGCATCTGGAGGATTCGTGCAAGGACGTCGAAGTGGAACAGGAACGTGAATGCGATCGACACCCCGAACAAGATGCCGACGCCTGTCAGCACCTGACCGAATCGCGAACCGCGCGCCGCCTTGAGTATCGCGTAGATCGCGAAGTAGAGGATCGCGATCTGCACTATGTCGCGCACGAGTGTCCAGCTGAGCCAGTTCACTGCCTTTTCTCCAGTCCGAGCAGCTCTTCGATGTCGCGTCCGTCCATCGATTCCTTTTCAAGGAGCGCAGTGGCGAGCGTTTCAAGCTTGTCGCGGTTCTTGGCTATCAGCTTTTCCGCCTTGCTGTACGCATTGGACACCATCTTCTTGACCTCGGCGTCGATGCCCTCGGCGGTCTTCTGCGAGAAGGGCGGAGGCATCGGATCCGGCGAGAACTGGCTCGGCTCGACGAACGACTGGAAGCCGTACGTTTCGCTCATGCCGTACTTGCATATCATGTCGCGGGCGATTGAGGTCGCCTGCTGTATGTCTTGCGCCGCGCCGGTGGAGATGTCGCCGGTCTTGCTCAGTTCGGCGATGCGCCCACCGCAGCAGATGCACATCTCGTCGAGGAAGTAGTTCTTCGTGCGGTTGAGTATGTCCTTCTCCGGCAGCGCCATGGTCGCTCCGAGCGCACGTCCGCGAGGGATGATCGTCACCTTGTGGAGCGGGTCTGCGTTCGGCAGCAGGAGCTGCAGCAGCGCATGGCCGGCCTCGTGCCATGCAGTGATCTCACGATCCTTGTCGGTGAGGTTCGACGACTTCCGTTCGCGTCCCCACAGCACCTTGTCCCGCGCCTCTTCAAGAGCATCCTGCGTCACGCCGTCCAGTCCTCTGCGCACGGCGAGAAGGGCGGCCTCGTTCAGAAGGTTCGCGAGGTCGGCTCCAGAAAATCCCGGTGTGCCTCTGGCGATGCGCGAGAGGTCTGCGTCTTCGGCGAACTTGATTTTCGCGCCGTGCAGCTTCAAGATGTCTTCGCGCCCTTTGAGGGAGGGAAGATCTACGTAGATCTGCCGGTCAAAGCGTCCCGGACGGAGAAGCGCCGGGTCAAGCACGTCCGGACGGTTTGTCGCCGCGATGATGATCACACCCTCGTTGGCGTCGAAACCGTCCATCTCAACGAGCATCGCGTTGAGCGTCTGGTCGTTTGAGTGTCCGCCGAATGCGTTTGCGCCCGTGCGCTTCGCACCGACGGCGTCTATCTCGTCGATGAATATCAGGCACGGCGCGGATCGCTTGCCCTGCTCGAACATGTCGCGCACCCGGCTTGCGCCCACGCCGACAAACATCTCCTCGAAGTCAGAACCTGAAATGGAGAAGAACGGCACCTTCGCCTCACCGGCGATGGCCTTTGCAAGAAGCGTCTTTCCCGTTCCGGGCGGCCCGACAAGCAGCACACCTTTTGGTATCTTGCCGCCGAGCTTCGAGAACTTGGCAGGGGACTTGAGAAACTCGACAATCTCCTGCACCTCCTCCTTGGCCTCGTCGACGCCGGCGACGTCGCTGAACGTGACCTTCCTCTTCGACTTGTCTTCGTTCAGAAGCCGAGCCTTTGACTTGCCGAATCCGAACGGTCCGCCGCCGCTGCCCATCTTGCGGTAGAATATGAACCAGAAGAACGCGAGCAGAAGCAGGAAAAAGAGAAGCTGCTGAAGCAGCGGGCCGATGAGAGGGGCGTACTCGCGCACCGGGCAGTCGATCCCCCGCTCCACGAGCCAGTCCATGAGCGCCTCGTTCTCGCCCGGCACGAGACGCACCCTGAACGCAGCGTTTGCGCCGGCGTCCGATATGTATTTTCCGCGAAGGTATGTGCTGGACGAATCAAGGTCGCGCACCCGTTCGACATTTGCGATGCGGTTCTGCTCCACTGCCTTCCTGAAACCGGTGACAGAGAGGTCTTCAATCTTTTCGGCTCCGGCCTGGCCGAAAAAGCGCATCGCGATGAAGGTCGCCGCCACAATGGCCAACGCAAGCCAACCGCTTCTTGAGGGGTTTATGTTGGCGCTCTTCGGCACTTCTCTGCCGGTGCGTGTGCGTTTGCGCACGTCTTCTTTCTGCTTCTGGGACATATGGATGTGAAGTATACCAAAAATTGCCGTCTGTGACGGCGATGCTTGCATCTGCGGAATTTGCAATATCTCGTGAGGCAGTATGCCACAAACGGCGACGGGCGACGGACAGGCCGTTTCGCGGACGGCCGCTTTATGGTATAATTCGCGGCGTTCTGCGCACAGCGGCGAGGTCGTCGATCGCGGGGCCGGACGCGGCGGGGAGAAATCCGCCGCGCCGAAGAACAATTTAGCATCAACGCTAACAAGTCGTTCCCTAGAAATACTAGCACCATTTCATGATACGAACGGCATGTCGGTGGAGGTGCGCCCGTCTGGGCGCACTTCCTCTTTCATGTATTCGTATCGGCCTGTGCTAGGGCTTCTAGGGAGTGCATGAAAGAGGAAGCGCGCCTTTTTCCATGCACGGGCACGGGGCCTGCGACCTTCTTCCGCGCATACGGAAAGGTGACAGGAACATGGCATCGTCTGAAAAGGCGGCCGGCAATTCGACTCGCGGCGGAATTGCGCTTTCGGACGGCGCGGCCTCGGATGCGCGAAATGTCCGCTTCCCGCCCCGCCCGAATCCTTCGTTCACCTTCATAGACCTGTTCGCTGGAATCGGCGGATTCAGGCTCGCCATGCAGGACTGTGGCGGAAGATGTGTCTTCTCCAGCGAATGGAACGCGGACGCGCAGCGGACATACGCACACAACTTCGGAGAAACGCCGGCCGGCGACATCACGCTTGAGTCGACGAAGGAGAGCATTCCGCGCGGATTCGACGTCCTGTGCGCCGGATTCCCCTGCCAGGCTTTCTCCGTCGCGGGGCGGAGGATGGGCTTTGAAGACGTACGCGGCACACTCTTCTTCGACGTCGCGAAGATACTGGAGATGCGCCGCCCGCGCGCGTTTTTCCTGGAGAACGTCAAGAACCTCAGGACGCACGACCGGGGGCGCACGTTCGCGAAGATCATGGAGACGCTGGAGGCGCGGCTCGGATACAGGACGTTCGCGAAGGTCATGAGTCCGGACGAGTACGCGGACATACCGCAGAACCGGGAGCGCATTTTCATCGTCGGATTCGACCCTGCCGCCGTGTCCACGGCGGCCATGGGACGTTTCGCATTCCCACCCCCGATTCCGCTCCGCCGAACCGTCCGGGACTGCCTCGACCCGTCGGTCTCCGATCCGCAGTTCTTCTACACGCCGAGGTACGGATGCTACGAGGCGGTGGCGGCACAGGTCGTGCGGACGGACACGGTCTACCAGTGGCGTCGCCAGTACGTCCGCGAGAACAAGAGCGGCGTCTGCCCAACGCTGACCGCGAACATGGGGGCGGGCGGGCACAACGTCCCCCTCGTCCGCGTCGACGGCGGGGTGCGCAGGTTGACCCCGCGCGAATGCCTCAACTTCCAGGGATTCCCCGCCGGATACGAGTTCCCGAAGCTGTCGTCCGCCAAATGCTACATGCAGGCCGGCAACTCCGTGGCCGTGCCGCTGGTCGGGCGCGTGGCGAAGAGAATCGCGGAGGTGCTCGATGTGCCGTGAATACCTTGACGCGATAAAGGGGAACCGCGACTACACGGACTTCCTGTCGCTCATGGGAAGCCTGTCCAACCTGTTCGCCGACAGCACGACGCCGTTCATCCACTACCGCATCGTCGAGAACCTGTTCTGCAAATGCTTCGAGGCCGAGAACCTCGCGCGCTTCGACGACTCCTACGACGCGAAGAAATGGGAAGCCGGAATCGGGCTGAAGACGTTCATCCTGCCTCCGGGCGGCACCTCCTCCCAGAAGGTGGCGGAGTTCGATTCGCTCTCGCCCCGGCTTCGGGGACTATCCGCGCCGGAGACGGCCGCGCTCGTTTCGGGCTGGCGCAACAGGCGCATCGCGACGGCCGACTCGCTCCACGGCATCACGCAACCCTCGTTCTACCATGTCGTCGGCCGGCAAAAGGGAATGCTGAAGCTGTTCGTCACCGAGTACGACGCCATCCGCACGGACAGGCTCGTCGTCACGGGCGAGACGGCGGCGGGCATCTCGTTCTCCGACGGCCTCCACGACTACAGCTTCAACAGGTCGAAGAACACGCTGATGGCGCGTTTCGTGCTTCCGCCCGAAGAGCGAATCGTCAACGTCCCCGTGCGGATAGACGCGGACCCGTTCGAGTCCGTTCGCAGGCTGATGGACAACCCGCTCGGGAAGGGGATCGTGCGGGTGGAGAACGGGCGGATTATCGCGGAAAGTTCGAAAATCAAGGAGGAGGCCGTCGTGCTTCCGCTGTTCTCGACGCGCGAGCGCGGCGAAGTATCGGCTAAGAGCGGGTTGAACCAGTGGAACGCTAAGGGGCGTGCGCGCGACCCCGACGAGGTTTACATCCCCGTTCCGATGCGCGTCCACGAGCTCAACCCCGGATTCTTCCCGGAATGCGACGTCGTCTTTGCGCTGAAACTCCCGAATGGAACAACATTGTCCGCGAAGATGTGCCAGCAGGGGCGTAAGGGACTGATGTCCAACCCGAACAGGGCGCTTGGAAGATGGATTCTGCGGGACGTGCTGCACATTCCGCCTTGGCGGGTCGTGACACGCGAAATGTTGGACGCCAGCGGATTCGACAGCGTGGTCGTGGTCAGGGAAGCGGAGAGGCTGTACAGACTTGAACTGAGCCGGGCCGCCCACTATTTGGAGGGGACGTCGCCGCGAACCTTCAGATGAACGCGCCGTCGAAGATTTGATTCCCCGCCACCACGGCCTTCATCGTCCCGAAATCACCCGCCCAATAGATGTCTGTGCGTCATTCAAATGGGACATTGTGCTTGCCATGCTCGACCCGCACCCACCGCCGCATTTATATAAATGCGGCGGTGGGGTCATCGCGAAGGTCTACCACGCGGACAGTGCTCGAAATGCCCGTCACGAGCGAACGGTGGAAGCCGTCTCGCGCAAGGCCGTGCGCAAACGCCACGCCGTTGGACAGCGTCA
>CAZMNN010000018.1:0-48575 GCA_964567665.1 uncultured Lentisphaeraceae bacterium | reverse complement strand
GTCGCGGTGTCGCGGTGTCGCGGTGTCGCGGTGTCGCGGTGTCGCGGTGTCGCGGTGTCGCGGCACAGGTGGGCAAGGCAACAGAACGATGCACTACGCAAAAAACATGGATGCAGACAGAAGACCGGCATGAGAAGAGCGATTTTCACATTGGCCAGCCTTCTTGCCGTTTCCGCCATCGCGACAGATGCATCGCACGATGAAATCAATGCGTACGACCACGGATTGATGCAGGGAATAGACCTTTCATTCTGGGCGTATCCGGAATTTGCGTCCGGACATTCGAGCATGGGGTGCATAAAGGTCATCTATCCGGTGTTCAACCTCGACACTGGAACCGCCATCAAACTGAAAGGCGGCAAGTTCGGACGCTTCCTGTTCGGCATCTGGTCGCAGTCCGACGTGAGCAGCCACTACCACGACCGCCGCCGCTACGCATTCCAGGAGATAGATCCCATCATCGCGTACGCCTACACATGGCACTTCCACGATGGATGGAATCTCGATTCGCAACTCGGCGCACAATGGAACTTCATGGACGGCTACTACGGCGACGGACGGCACTCATACGATGAATGGCAGTTCTGGGAGCGGTTGAACACACCCTGGTGCACGGTATACGCAGGCATGAGGAACTTCTACCTGCCGGTGTGCAAATCGTTTTTCCGCGTAGGCGTCACCAAATCGTTCCCGATCGTCGGCAACCTGTCAATCCGCCCAAACGTCTGGCTCGACGGCGGAAGCGAACGATGGAATCAGCAGCGCGTCGGCTACGGAGAATACCGGAAGAAAATCGGAAGAGGACTGAACGCCGTGCTGATCCAGCTGTATCTCGACTACCGTATCAGCGAATGGCTGAGCCTTTACGGCGGTGTCACCCAGCACTGCGCCGTCGGGAATGAGATAAGGAACAGCCTCGGCGCGAATCCCTCCCGCGAATCAAAGAAGGATTTCCTGATAGTCACGATGGGCGCGAAGCTGGACTTCTGACGGCTCCGAAGAAGTCGTAGAACTGATACCACTGTTCCGGATGCGCAATCGTCTCCGCCTCAAGGAACCTTACGTAGTTTTCGAATATCGCACCAGAGCGGCGACGGTATGACGCCGGCCGCTCCCCTTCTCCGTTCATCAAATCAGCGATGTGGACATCATACCTGTTCCATCCAGTCCGCACACATACGACGGCGAACACCGGAGACTCCATCAGTTCCGCAAACCGGAATACGCCTTTCGGCCAAAGGCAATCAACTCCCAAAAACTTGTGGCGCAGCACACTTCCAGATCCGGCGCTCGTCCTGTCGCCCGCCATTATCACAATCTCTCCGCGCCCTATCGCCTCCTGCATCGACACCGCAGTCTCCACTCCTATATCCTCCACCGCGTGGAACTCGAACCTCGTGGCGTCAAAATGTCTCATGAACACCTTCATGAATATGGCATCGTGCCCCATCTGCTGAAAGGCGTGCACCTTTGGAAACACGGCGGAGATTCCCTTGCGCTTCAACGTCTCCGGCAAGGCCGGCAGCACCCCGACCGTCCCGACATGGGAACACATCAGAAACACGCCTTTCCCGGAATCCACAAGTGCCTTGAACCTCCGCCAGCCGTCATCATCCCGGACGGACATCTCAGGCAGGTTTTTCCTGAGAGTGCATGCGTCCGTCTTGTCCATCAGCCCCCACGCGAAACCAAGAATGTGCCTGAACAGCCGCCATGCTGTCGGCCGCATCTCCGTCCCGGAATGAACCGAAAGCGTCCGGTAGAACGTGGCAAGAGCCGTCCGCGCCGGGACGGAGAAGAGATATATGAACGGCATCGCGAAAAGGAATATGAGACGCTGGAACGTCTTGCCGAACATGGCATACGACAGCCACATGAACTGCATCCAGAAGCGCGAAGCGCACTGCTCACGCTGTTCATGCCACTGCTGCGGTGCATCGGTCACGATCACGCTGTGTCGCGCACCGGCGGCAGGCGTTTGACCTCCGTCAAGACGAAACGCCGCCCTTGAGAATCCGCAGCACATCCTGGCTGCGAAGTACGACACCGCAAGCCCGAAGGCAAGTGTAATGCCCATGGAGCGCGTCACGGAAAAATCCGTGAAACCGAGCAGACCGAATCCGACGAAACTCGTGAGGAACGAATAGAGTACGGCTTTCCCTGCCGCCCTTGAAGCGCCATGCCACCCGAACACGGAATAGTCAAGTCCGAGACCGACAAAAAGGAAAAAGCATATCTTCGTGAAGAAGTTCATCGTCTCGCCCATGCATACGAGCAGACCGTACGTCGCGGAATATGCAACCGCAACGGGTATGATGAAGTCGATACATTCACGGCGAAACAGAAACACGAGCGCCAAGGCCAAAACCGCAAGCGACACACACAGCAGCCGGTCAGTCTCACGAAGCCATCCGGCGAACAGCCCCTCTATCGCACCCTTCGGATCGAACACCGGACAAGACTCGCTTATGGCGAACGCAGCCGCAGGCAGTCCGGTCATGCTGCGGTATCTTTCCCCCTCCGCCGCATACAGCGCCGCCACCAGCCGAATGTTGCGCCTCTGTTCACCGGCGGACGGAATCAGCGATCCGCCGGACATCTCTGCGGCAATCCGCTCGCCTTCCGCAAGATACGGATCGGGACGGTAGAATCTCGATATGTCAACGGTGTCCCGCCGCTCAAACACACCGCATTCCACCCCAACAATCCCCACCAATGGCGGCAGAACCGCAACGGCCGCAACGGCGGCGAACCGAAGCCATGGGCGACCGGAGACGCCTTTGGCGAGGGCAATCGCATCTCCTGAGACTTCACCACCGCATCCGCCAACCGCAGAGCCATCGGGCCGCAGAAACAGCATCACCGCCGCATAGACCGTTGCAAGCCCCGCAACCGTGAAGAGAGCCATCTGATTCATCACGCCGACATCCGAAAGCATCAACGGAAGAAAACACGCCGCAGTGCTCAGGAACGACAGCGTAAGCGGTCTTGATATCGGACGTTTCGCCGCCAGCGAATGGTACACATAATCGACGCTCAGCCCTATCAACGACGTCCCGAATACGAAGGTCACGAGATGTGGCTTTCCAAACACGGCGAAAAGAGCGGCGGAGGCAACGCAGAACGCGGCCGCCTGCACGGCAATCAGCAGAGGCACGAACCGAAACGAACGGACAAGCATCCATCCGAACAGAACCACAAACGCGAGCGACACAGCGGAGAGAACGTTGACCTCGCTCTTGGAACGTTCCGAGGCGACCGCCGCATGGAACGGTGCGCCGGCACATCTCACGTCATCAGCGCCCCGGACGGCCGCGAGCGCGGCTGCCGCCTGCCCAGTCGAAAGATACACGTTGACCGCCACCCACTCGCCCTTCGACGCGGCGGCGTCCATCGCCCAATCCGTGAAAAGGAGAAACGGGTCAACGTTGAGAGGAAGAGCCGGCGGCATCGGAGAGTAGAGTCTCGCCACGGCGGCATCCCGCACCGCCGCATACTCGCCAGCCTCAAGCAGCCTTCGCGTCGATCGCGACAGAAATCCGTGCGCATACGGGGCGACAGCCGTGAGCGCGGCTGACATCTCCGACGACGATTTCGCTGAAACCCCAAGATCCTCAAGACGGGACTTTGCCGCCTCCTCTGATTCCGCCCTCACAAGGAAACGCGCCGATGTGGACATTGCGGAAGCGGCATCCTTCAGTCCGCCGCCGACATCCCCAGCAAGCGCAAGCAGATCGGTCTCCACACCGTTGCGGACTGTGAAGAAAAGGCTTGCGCCCGCCGCTGCGACGAGCGCAAGCAGCGCAACACGAAGCATTCGCTGAATTCCGGCGTTCACCGCTTAAGCGATATCTCCAGTCTGTCGCCGTTCCTGAAAAACACCGTCAATGACGACGGAATCACAATGCCGCCGGAGGAATACGCCGGATCTGCATCCGCCGTCTCCACCCTCTCCACAAAATCACGCATCTCCTTTATCTCGAAGATCTGGGATACGTTCTCTATCTTCATCTTGAGCGGACGCACGGTTGTCCTTCCGCCAGCGGCAAACGAGTAGTTCGTCGGCGTCGCCGTGAAGACGGACGGCATGGGCTTGAGCGTGTTCCAGACGAACCGTCTGCCCTTCTCGAACGACCATGTGCCAGAACTCGTAAGCGTAACGTCTACATCCTTCAGCACCTTCCTCTGCACGAACGTGCCGGAAGCGGAGACGGCGTCAGATCCGTATCCGATGCAAAAGATGCAGCACACCGCGCTGCACAGCACTGCAATTCTGTTCATTTTCCCCATTTCCCCTTCCCGCTGCGCCCCCTGTGCAGCACAACGGCCATTCCGATGATTGCGACGAATCCGATGAAGCTCAGCACGTCCGGCACCTGCCCAAACACCATGAAACCGAGAGCCGCCGCGAATATTATGCCGGAGTAGTCGTAGACGGCGATCTGCCGAGGCTCCGCCGACCTGTACGCCCACGTTATGCCGAACTGCCCGATCGCAGCGCCCGATCCCGCGCCGAGCAGAGCCGCGAACTGCAGGGGCGTCATCGGATGGTAGTCGCACACGATGAAGGGAATGCACGCCGCACAGGAAAACACCGAGAAGAACAGTATTATGAACGCGCTGTCTATTCCGGCCTTGCCGAGCTTGTGCAACAGGGCGTAGGCCGCACCAGCGCAGAATCCGCCCAAAAGCCCCACAAGCGCCGGGGCGGAGAACGTTCCGCCAAGACCAGGCTTCACGACGAGCATCGCACCGCCAAACGCCCCGACCACGCACAGCGACTGACGAAGCGTCATATGTTCACCGAGAAGCAGCCAGCTGAGGAGCAGCGTGAAGAACGGAGCCGTCTTGTTGAGAGCCATCGCATCGCCGACAGGTATGTGGGATATCGCATAGAAGTTGGCGAAGATGCCGCAGGTGCCGGCGAACGCACGAAGAAAAAGCTCAGACCATTCACGCACTCCGAAAGGCATCCTGCGGTACGGTCGCGTCGCGGGTGTACGTCCGAAGAACGCCCACGCCGCTATGACCGCCGCCACAAGATTCCGGAAGAACGCCTTCTGGACTGCGGGCAACGGAGTGCCGCCGCAGCCATCCGCGAGACGCACGAACATCGTCATCAGCGCAAAGCCGAAGGCGCTCAGCAGGATGCAGGCTATTCCTCTGCGGAGTGAACTTGAGCTGTTCGGCATCGGCGCTCCGCTCAGGATTCCTTTACCGCACCCTTGAGCACAGCGATGAACGCGCTCTGCGGAACGTTCACGTGGCCGAACTCCTTCATCCTGGCCTTGCCGCGCTTCTGCTTCTCAAGCACCTTCATCTTGCGCGTGACGTCGCCGCCGTAAAGCTTCGCCAGCACGTCCTTGCGGAACGGCCGTATGTCTTCGCGGGCGATGATCTCCTTCCCGATCGCCGCCTGCACGGGAATCTTGAACTGGTGAGGCGGAATGGTGTCGGCGAGAGCCTTGCACATCTGGATTCCGCGGGCGCGGGCCTTGCTTCTGTGCACCATCGTGGCAAACGCATCGACCGTCTCTCCGTTCAGCAGGATGTCCATCTTCACGATGTCGCTCTCCTGATATCCGGACGGCTCGTAGTCCATGGACGCATAGCCATGCGACACGCTCTTGAGCGTATCGTGGAAATCGATGAGTATCTCGTTCAGCGGCAGCATACAGTGAAGCATCACACGCTTGGCGTCCATCGTCTCGGTGCCCTCAACCATCCCTCGGCGATCCATGACGATGCGCATCACGTCTCCGATCGATTCCGACGGAGTTATTATGCGGGCCTTGAGAATCGGCTCGGATATCGTGTCATACGCGCTTGGGTCGGGCATCTGAAGCGGATTGTCCAGATCCTTGACCGTACCGTCGCGGAGCTTCAGCTTGTAGACCACACCGGGACTTGTAGAGATTATGTCCAGCCCGAATTCGCGGCGAAGCCGCTCCTGAACGATCTCCATATGCAGCAGACCGAGGAATCCGCAGCGAAAGCCGAATCCAAGCGCCAGGGACGATTCATGGTGGAACGTGAACGCCGAATCGTTCAGGTGAAGCTTCTCAAGACCCTGCGAAACCTTCGGAAACTCGTCGGTGGACATCGGATATATTCCGCAGAAGACCGTCGGATGGATGTCGTGAAATCCGGGCAACGGCTCATCCGATCCGAGACGGGACGTCGTGACCGTGTCGCCGATCTTGATTTCGCTCGGATCCTTCACCGTACCGACAAGGTATCCGACCTGCCCGGCAGAGAGCTGCGACACCGGCTTCTTCGTAGGCGAAAATATTCCGGTCTCATGGATCGTCGTCGTCACGCCGGACGCCATGAACGTGACGTTCTGTCCGGCCTTCACGGTTCCGTCCACGACGCGGACATATGTGATCACGCCGCGAAACTCGTCGAACACCGAATCGAACACAAGCGCCCGCAGAGGCGCATCAGCGCCATTCGTGACCGGCGGCGGAATGCGCTTGACGATTGCCTCCAGCACATCCGGACACCCTACGCCAGTCTTGGCGGAGACGAGAAGAGGATCGTCCATCGGTATCGCGAGGATATCCTCGATCTCCCGGCTTACTTCGGGGACGTTTGCGCCCGGAAGGTCGACCTTGTTGAGCACCGGCACAATTTCGAGCTTGGCATCCTGGGCGAAGTATGTGTTTGCGACCGTCTGAGCCTCCACGCCCTGCGCAGCATCCACGACAAGCAACGCCCCTTCGCAAGCGCCCATCGAGCGGGAGACCTCATATGCGAAGTCGACGTGTCCAGGCGTATCAAGGAGGTTGAAGAGGTATGTCTTGCCGTCCTTTGCCGCATACTCCATCGATACGGGGTGGCTTTTTATGGTTATTCCGCGCTCTCGCTCAAGATCCATTGCGTCGAGCGTCTGCTCCTTGAGTTCGCGCGCACTGACGGCGTGAGTCAATTCAAGGATGCGGTCGGAAAGCGTCGTCTTCCCATGATCCACATGGGCTATGATGCAGAAGTTGCGTATGTTGTCGAGTGTCTGTGCCATTGGGTGCGCATTATAGCAAAAAAACGCGCCTGCCATTCCTTTCAGGACATGGCAGGCTTGTGTCCGCGACTCCCCATTGCAGACCGGGAATCACGGCCAGATGCGCCAAACGCTATTTCGTCTTCAGCCAGACACTGAAATTGAATCCGCCCGGCTTCTTTGCGTTCCGCTCGTGCCAAGGATACCAATTGTGTCCAGACCCTACGGCATTGATGATCCCCTTGTCCTTCGACTGACACACATTGTATGCTGCGTACACGTCCGCAGGCGCACAGGCCGTATCCGCAAATCCCACGATGAAACGGATCGGGGTCTTGATGCCGTAGGCGAAATTCACGCCGTCGAAATATGCGGCATACCGCTCCGCCGTCGGCCTCTTCTCCGCAGACTGCCTGGCAATGAGGTTCGGCCATCCGGTCTGGCGTTCCTGACGGTAGCCGTAGTGTCCGGTTATTGCGCACACGGCCACAAACGATTTGGTGAAATGCGAATTCAGGTAGCTGAGGAACAACCCGAATCCACCGCCCTGGCTCGAACCGAAATACGTGATCTGCGAAAGGTCTACGTCAGGACGCGCACACACCCAATCCACCGCCCGGTTGATGCCGAGCATCACGTCGTGATACCAGTAGTCCTCCCGCGATTCGCCTATCCCGGCGATCGAACAGGAGTACGCATTCCTTTCGGGCAACCCGTACTTCTCCGCAAGCGCTGCGTTCTGAAGCTGCATCTGCGCCTTCTGCTCCTCGTGCGTCGCTTTCGGCTCGAAAGTGTGGACGTTCATGACGAGATAGATCTCATCCGCTCCCGTACTCGCCGAAACGACGCCAGCGCCCGCACCGGGAACGCTCACCCGTACGCGAAACGGAGCCTTGGACGAATCTTTCGGAACCGCCATGAACCCATAGACGCGCTTCCCGCCGAACGTTGCGAAATTGACGCGATAGCAGCTGTACGTCTTCGTGGACAGACGCTCGTCAAGCGTCATTTTCGGGTCGAGCGGAACTTCACGCTCAAGCCGTGCCTTCTCGGACGTCCAGTACTCGTCGAAATCCGCCGGACGCGGCTCGTCCTGGCGTATCTTCTCCACATCGTATCCTACGCCCCAGACCACAGAATTCGTTCCGGAGCGCACCTGCAGCCGCAAGAACCCCTCCTCATCCATCCGCCCTTTGACCTTGAAGGGATTTCCTTCGGCGAGATCCGCCTTTCCGGATGCAAGCTTTTTCGACCCGAAGTTGTCGAGCGTCCATGTCGCCGTACCGGACTTGAGCAGTGCGCCGTCGTCCCCCTTCACGGAGACGGCGAACGTTGCCTCGTCGCCTGTGCGGTACAGAGCGTCTGCCCGATCCTGTTCAACCTCAATCGCGGCGAACGCCGCAAGCGCCGCGAACGCCGACATCAGCGCCGCAAGCATCTTCATCGCACTCGTTTTCATGATGTGTTCCTTTGTTTTTCCGTTGTGGTTGCCAAATGTCACATCTGGCGAAGAATCCAATCCGGGACATCCCTGCACGCAATCGTTTCGCGCTGAAGCTCCCCAAGCTGCACCGGATCGGATTTCGCCCCGACAATCGGCATCAAGGCAGGTTCATCGCCCGATTTGCGGCAGATGAATCCGAATCGCGCAAGCGGGTTGTTTGTGCAGCAGTTGGGGCATCCGCTGATTCTGACATCGTTCAGGATGAGTTTTGCGATCTTCAGCTTCTCCGGAGTGTCGATCGGCATAATGCGGCGATCCAGCTCCCTGGCGACGTCAGTCGCGAATGCGGGTGCGTCGTTCACGCCTGTCGTGCAGACGCTTCCGCCGATGCAGGTGAGGATGTGTCCGGCAAAGCTGCGCCCAACAACGCAGTCCAGCGGATGGAACCGTCTCTTCAACAGGCTATGCAGAGCCGCAAGCTGATTTTCCGGAACGTTCTGGATGCACAGGTCGCCGCTTGCAAGCAGCTGCATCTTCTGCACACCGCACGGCTCAAAAGCTTCGCAGAGTTTGCATATCTGCCCGTAATCAAGTCTTGAGTACGGGACGAACAATCTCACAGCGAACCGTCCATTGCGCAACGGCGCAGTCGCCAGCTGCCTCCAGACATCGAACCCGCCATCCACCTCCGCATCTGCGGCGAATGACGGCTCAGGCCATTCCTCCGGTTCGACCGTCTTCCCGTCAACCGGGCCAGCCGCAGTTTCGCGTCCGAAATACTCCTTCAGCATCGAAACGAAAGCGTCATCGCCCATATCCTCGCGCAGGAAACGGATGCGGGCGTGTGCACGGTTCGTGCGGTTGCCCTTCTCGTCGAACATCCGGGTGAGGGCAAACGCCAGACGGCAGCAGTCCTCCGCCGGGAGGGCGTCAAAGATCTTCACTCCGACGCTTGACCGGAAGCCGATGCCGCCGGCGACCCACGTCTCGAACACACGGCGGCCATCCTGCATCTTTGCGACAAATCCAAGATCCTGCACGGCGGCAAGCCGTCTGTCGGCCGCACGATCGGCGAATCCTATCTTTATCTTGCGCGGCAGCGCATACGCCGTATCAAACCGGTAGAACGCGGACGAAAGCGCACGTGCGTACGGTATCACATCGAACGCCGAATCCCCGTGCAGCCCGGAGCTTGCGCTCACCTGGACATTGCGGAACGTATCGCCCCCGCCGCCCCTGAACGGCATACCACGCGATTCGCACAGCTCAAGCACAAACGGCACACTCCTCGGCGGAACGCCGTGCAGCTGGATATCGAGACGCGACGTCAGATGGCAGAACGGAAGACCGAGCCTGTATATGATCTCAGCCACGTTGCGCAGGTCTATGAGCGTCACCACTCCGCCCGGACGGCGAATCCGCATCATCGCGTTGCCGTCGCGCTGCAGATATATCCCGAAGCCAGCAGATACGCTCTTGAGTTCCTTTCCGTCAATATACCCTTGCGCGTACTGCTCCCAGGCGTGCACCAACTTGGACTGAAACGGCTCCATTGCCTACCCCTCTTTCGAGACTTCATCTCCGACGTCAGCTCCGGCATCTATCCAGACCCAAAGCCTGTACATCAAGAATCCCCATGCGAAAAACAGCACGAAGTAAAGCCACATCGGAAGTCCATCCTCGAAGCCGTCCACAGAGAACCATCTCTGCCAGTCGGGGATGTCCGTGTAGTAGTACTGCCCGCACCCAAAATCAAGTTCCGGCGAAAGGCCGAGATGAAACGCCATCACGTACGCAGCGGCCGCTATTGCCGCCACCATCGCCACACCGGTCGCTATCGAGGAGGCTTTCATGTACCTATCACCGGAACCGGGAAGAACCTTCCGCACAGCAGCGCCCAGGCTACGACGAACGTCAGGATGAGATTGAAGACCTGCCCAACGATGTAGAGCTGGAACGGCTTGCCGCCCTGAACCTGAGAGCAGAGATCCTTGAAGTTGGTCTCAAGCCCTATCGACGTGAACGCAAGGGCGAACGCCCAGTTCTGGAACTCCTTGAGATGCCTGATCACCCCGTTCGTCGCCTCCACGCCGAACGCCGGCTGCATCACGAACGAGAAGAACATCGACGCGAAGATGAAGCCGAGTATGAACTTGGGGAACCGCTCCCATATCTCGCCGATTCCGACCTTTCTTCCCGGATCCTTCCCGCCGTCAACCTTCGCAGTGAAGAATATCGCAATGGCGAGCGCAATGAAGCCGATGAGGATGTTCTGGATCATCTTCACGAGCGCGGCCACCTGTCCGCCAATGTCACCGAGGGCCTGTCCTGCAAGCACCACGGCGCCGGTGGAGTCCACAGTGCCGCCTATCCATGCACCGCCGATCATCTGGTCGATGCCGACCGCCTTGACGAAGAACGGCATTCCCACCATCATCAGAACGGTGAATATGAGGGACGTGCCGACAGCGAACGCAAGGTCTGTCTTCTTCGCCCTGGACGCCGCAGCGGCGGCGATCGCTGCGGACGTGCCGCACACCGACGTCGCGGCGGATATCGTCATGACAAGCGGCTTGTTCCCTATCTTCAGGACCTTCGTGCCGTACCACCACATGAAGATGATGACTATCGGCGTGACGCCCCATGCGATTCCGAGACCGTACAGACCGAACTTCTGGATGTTGCTGAACAGAACCTGTGCGCCAAGTATCACAAGCCCCGTCTTGATGTAGAACTCCGTCCTGAGCGCGGGCTTCAGCCATTCCGGCGTCTTGACCGTGTTGCTCACGAGCAGACCGAGCAGCAGCGCCCAGAATGCATATTCAAGATACCGCTTGAAGGTGAATTCTGCGGACAGGATGCGCACAATGCACACCAACGCAAAAAGCCCCGCAAACGCAACGATGTATCGTCCAGCCCGCTTTCCCTCAAGTCTGCTGCCGACCGTGAACAGCGTTCCGAGAGAAACGAACGTGACGGCAAGCCTGCACCAGAGCGAAGACGTAAACAACTCGCAGAACGACTTCACCTTGCCTGGGTTTGCGGCTATCTCCCCCGAGAAGCCCCATGTCGCGAACTTCGCGCCGGAGAAGTCGAACCAGCCGGTGAGCGCCCCTGCGGCGGCAACCGCTATCAGGATGAACGCCGCCCATATCGACAGCCAATCCTCCTTGTGCAGAAGGTCGCGCCACCGGAATCTGTCGGCCACCACCACAGTGTCATTTGCGTCTTTCAGTTCAGCTGCGGACATCTCTCTGTGCTTTCCCTGCGGCATCTATCTTGATCAGTTCTTGAACGAATGGATCGGCGCCGGAATGCGGCCGCGACGCGATATGAAGCTTTCGCACGAAAACCTGTTCACGGGCATGATGGGCGCGTGTCCGAGAAGTCCGCCGAACTCGACGGAATCGCCGACCTTCTTCCCGGAGACGGGAATTATGCGCACGGCGGTCGTCTTCTGGTTCACCATGCCTATTGCGGCCTCGTCGGCGATTATGCCGGATATCGTTGCGGCGGAGGTGTCGCCGGGGATGGCAATCATGTCCAAACCCACGGAGCATACGCACGTCATCGCCTCAAGCTTCTCGATCGTAAGTGCGCCGGCCTCCACGGCATCGATCATGCCCTGATCCTCTGACACAGGAATGAACGCGCCCGAAAGCCCGCCTACGTACGAACTCGCCATCACTCCGCCCTTCTTCACCTGATCGTTGAGAAGCGCAAGCGCGGCGGTCGTGCCGGGCGCACCAGGATGCTCAAGGCCGATCTCCTTGAGGATGTCCGCCACGGAGTCGCCGACGGCCGGAGTGGGGGCGAGGGAAAGGTCGATTATGCCGAACGGAACGCCAAGGCGGCGGCTCGCCTCCTGCGCGACAAGCTGTCCGACACGCGTTATCTTGAAGGCCGTCCTCTTGATCGTCTCGCACAGCGTCTCGAAATCAGAACCGCGTATCTGCGAAAGCACGTGCTTTACAACGCCCGGCCCGCTCACGCCGACATTGATTATCGCCTCCGCCTCGGTCACGCCGTGGAACGCGCCCGCCATGAACGGATTGTCGTCGGGGGCGTTGCAGAGAACCACCAGCTTCGCGCATCCGAGCGAATCGCGCTCCTTTGTGCGCTCTGCGGTACTCTTGACGATTTCACCCATGAGCCGCACGGCGTCCATGTCCAGACCAGTCTTCGTGGAGCCGACGTTTACGCTTGAGCAGACGCGATCCGTGACGGCAAGCGCCTCAGGGATGGAGCGGATCAGAAGCTCGTCGGATCGCGTCATCCCCTTCGACACGACAGCCGAGTAGCCGCCGAGAAAGTTGATTCCAAGCTCCGCCGCAGCGCGGTCGAGCGATTTCGCGATCTTCACATAGTCCCCAGGGGTTCTGCAGCATGACGCCCCCACCAGCGAAATCGGCGTTATCGATACGCGCTTGTTGACGATCGGTATGCCGAACTCGCGGCTGATGTCGTCGCCCGTCTTTACGAGCCTTCCTGCATAGCGCAGAAGCTTGTCATATATCTTTGTGCATACCGAATCCAGGTTCGAGTCGGCGCAGTCGAGGAGCGATATGCCCATCGTGATCGTGCGCACATCCAGGTTCTCGTCCTGGATCATCTTGTTCGTTTCGAGAACTTCGTTTATTGAAATCATTTTCTTCCTCATTAAGCCTGTATCGCCTTCTTCAGTTCAGCGGCGACTGTGTGCGGATCGCAGGAGTCAAGCCGCTTCAGGACGCATGACCAGCGGTACGCGCCCGATCCGGCCTGGTCGTACGGACGCCCGACAAACAGATCGTCGAACGCAGTCCTGCGGTCGCGGTACGTCTGCTGAACGTCCACAAGACGGCGCTCGAACGCCGCCACATACGTCTTTGCGAACTCGGCGAAATCGGATACGTACTTCTCGCGCCGCCGCACTACATCCGCATACGGCGCAACGCCCTGCTCAAGGGGCGTCTGGTAGTCGACGAAGCTTCCCGCGTGATCGGTCACGACGAGACGAACCGGAAGCCCCTTCGGCCCGATCTGCAGCACTTCGTAGTTCTTGTCGAAGAGCGGTTCGTTCGTTTCGGTTGCGCGGCGGCCGACCACAAGGTCAAGGGCGGCGGCCTCACCCATCAGTTCCGCGAACTTCAAGGCAAATGCGGGATTGTGGAAACGCTCGATCGGCACCTTGTCGGAAGCCACGCCCTGCACGTACTGGCGCACATAGTAGTACGCCCTCACCGTTGTGCCGAAGTACTGGTTCTTGCCCATGTACTTCTCCGTGAACTGGCCAAATCCGACATGGTGCGGCAGACTCATGCCAAGCTGGCGGCAGGCAAGCCGCCTGTCCATGATGTAGTCCGAATAGTCGTTCGCCTCGATTATGGACGTGAGAAGATCCTTGCCTTCGTCGAGATGCTCCGCAATGCCCCATTTCTGGAAGCGGATTATGAAGATGCGAGCAATCGGTTCGCCGATCTCCTTGTACTGCACGATGTAGACGTTGCCGCGCCTCATCCCCGCGACCGGCTTGCGGGCGAGCGAGTGCGCGATGCGGCCCACGTTCACGTAATCGATCGTTCCGAAGAGACGCATGAGGTTGAATATGATGGATCTCACGCGAAGGTCACAGATGTCCGCAAGTTCGGGATCGCGTGTGCGCTGGTACTCGTCGAACAGCGGATCGAAGATGAGCTGGCCCTGCGAGACGCGTCCACCCGGCAGCCACTCGATCTGGCGGTATAACTCCGGACTTATCCCCTGAATCAGCTCACGGTCTCCAACCTCAGTCTCGTTCGCCTTCTTGGAGAGCACTTCGCCCATCTCCGCCCGCCACACGAGGTTCGTGTTCGGATTCTCGTCGCGCAACTCCGGCGGCAGAGCCATCCGCCACTCCATCTCAAGCTTCTCCGCCGCAACCTTGAGCTTGTCGACGCCCATCTCCATAGGCTTGAGTTCACGGAACTGGCTGCGCAGTTCAGCTGCGATCGACGGAGGAAAGAGATCGATGTCGGGAGAGCCGAGCCGGTTGCGGGAGCTAAGCCCGCTTACGATCTCGTCCATCTGTGCGCGAAACTCTTCGTCCGGCATGGCGCACACGGAGGAATACGCATCGGCGGTGAGATAGCGGGTGCCGGTGTTTCCGTTGTAGTGGTATATCGCAGCGTGGCGGATTGCGCTGCGCCCGCGTTCGATCTGCTTGTCCGTCTCGGCGCGGGTGCGCACGTCGCGGGCTATGCGCCAGTTCTCGCCACGCGCACGGAGAGCGTCGCGCACCCTGCGTGCGTGGGTGTTGAGGAATCGGATCTTGCGCTTCGACACGATCTTCTGAAGTTCGTCGTCCGCCCAGAGCGCGAGATCCATGCGGTCTGGATCGGGACGTATCAGCACAACATCGTCAAGGAACAGAAGGTCTACGGAATGGGCGACGAGCCTTGATATCTCGTCATCCGTAAGCGCGAGCAGTCCCTCTTCGGAACGCTGCCTGTTCACCTCGTCGATCCACGCCTGCCGCTGCATCGCGTGTATGCCGCATTGCGTGACAAGCCCCGGATAGTCGGTGAGGAAGATTGTGCCTACGCGGGACTTCAGCCGTCCGTCACCGTCTTTTGAAAATATCGGTTCACCAAGAATTTTCATGTGGTCTCCTTTCTTTCAGCCGCCATTCTTGCGCTCTCAAGCGTATTCCACAAAAGCATTGTGATGGTCATCGGGCCGACGCCACCCGGAACCGGCGTGATTGCGGACGCCACTTCGGCGCACGATTCGAAGTCGGCGTCCCCGCAGAGCCTGTACCCCTTGGGTTTCGAGGCGTCCTCAACCCGGTTCACGCCTACGTCAATCACGACAGCGCCCTTCTTCAGCATGTCGCCCGTCAGCGTGTTCGGGCGTCCGGCAGCGACCACCACCACGTCAGCAGTGCGCGTAAACGCGGCTACATCCGGCGTCCCGGTATGGCAAAGCGTCACGGTGGCGTTCACGCCCTTGCGCGAAAGCAGCACGGCGACCGGCTTGCCCACTATGTTGGAACGGCCTATCACGACAGCGTGCTTGCCGGAAAGATCCATGCCGGTGACTTCAATCAGCTTGATTATTCCGTGCGGAGTGCATGGAAGGAAGCAATCGTCGCCAATCAGCATCCTGCCGACATTCACCGGAGTGAAGCCGTCAACGTCCTTTTCGGGTGCTATCGCGCATATCACCCGCTTTTCGCAGAACCCACGCGGCAGCGGGAGCTGCACGAGGATGCCATGTATCGCAGGATCGCGGTTGAGCGACTCGATCTCGGAGAGAAGCTCGTCCTCCGATATCGTGGACGGCATACGAATCTCACGCGACAGCATTCCGGCTTCGCGGCAGGCCTTCTCCTTTGCCGTAACATACGAGACGCTTGCCGGGTTGTCACCGACCAGTATCACCGCAAGACCGGGCGTGACGCCCCTCTCCGACTTGAGCGCAGCAACCCCGCGCGCAATCTCCGCACGGGTATCCGCAGCCAGTTTCTTTCCGTCTATGATCTGAGCTTTCATTTCTTTTTCACCGATATCTTCAGCGGATTGCGGAGGCCGAACGCGAAATCCTGCACGTATCCGTGCCATGCGGCGGCATCCATGTAGCGTTTCTGTCCAGTCCAGTTCGCCCCCGCATAGTACGTGAACGACTTTGCGGCGGAGTCCGGCTTCACAAGAAGCATGAGGCTTGATTCGCCATCCATGGACACCTCTGCCGGGCCGGCTGAAGGGTCAAGCGCGACAGCCGTCATAATCGAGCCGTTCCATCCATCCTGCGGCTCGAAATTCGCAACCCATCCATCCTGCGCCGAAAACTTCATGTCACCATCGTGTCTGCGCTTTGCCGAGATGTCCACGCCGGGACCGACCTGCATCCCATCCGGTAGGCTATCGAACGATGCCGTCATCTTCGCAAGGGACTGCCCGCGATCCAGCGTCACGCGTCTGCGCTCGCGGCCAAGCCCGCCCCAGTCTTCGTACACGAGCTCGAACTCGCAGCGAACCGGGCCGATCTGAAGCGTTTTGCACTCCGCCCAGTTCGCGCTGTACAGCCATTTGCCGTCTGCGCTGCGGGCGGCAACCCCGCCGCATCCGCGCCCCGCGCCTACTGCATAGCTGTCCATTCCCTCTCCGCTGTTCTTGTGGTAGGAGGGGCCGCCCTTCGGACGGTACCTGAGCCACTTTTCAAGCACCGGGGACGACGTGCATTTGTTGAAGATGTCCAGTCCGCTCGAAACCATGCTCTGTCCCTTCGGCGGCGGCTGCATCAGAGCCGGCCCGTATGCCCGCGCACCGAAGCGGTCGTTTTCCCAGGCATAGTCGTCCATGCGTTCCGGCAGATATCCGCTCCAGCATACGACCGACTGGTCGGCGGGCGCGACAAGCTTGACGCCATCAGTGAACACGACGTATTCACGCCTTTCGAAACGGTTAAGCTCCACGGAGAACAGGAGGTTGCTGCCGCTGACGTCGTTCTGGTGCGGGATGGCTTTGCCGACGGCAACGTCAAACACGCGCAGCGCATCCGATGACGACCTGATGCCGAGACTGCTCCACGGAACGGAGACCGTCTCGGTACGGACTACACCAACCGGATTGACCACAGAGACCGTCGCCCCCCAGCCGGGACGCCACTTTGCGGGTTCCTTTCTTGCGCCCTCAAGAAGCGCCGCCGCAGTCCACAGGAGCGGAGCCTGTCCATGCAGGTCGCCCTTTGTGCGCGGACGGTCAAGATAGTACTGACGGTCGTTGCGCTTGCCCGTGCCTGTGCAGACCTCGCCGAGGTTGCCGTATGCGTCCACATAGGTGCAGAGCGACATCCAGGCCTTGCGCACCGCAGGGCCGTACATATCTGGGCAAAGCCATCCGTGCGCAATCCCGGTCACCATGCCGAACGTGAACATCGCAGTGCCTGACGATTCCGGCCACGCCGTCTCAGGCTCGTTGATGAGCTGGCTCCACATTCCGTCCTTGCGCTGGAACTTGAGAAGCGCCGACATCATGAGGCGGTAGCCGCGCAGGATTCTCGGACGGTACTCGCTGTCCTGCGGCAGTCCCTTGAGCACAAGCGCCATGCCGGCCGCCATCCATCCGTCACCGCGTCCCCAGAAGAACGGCACGTCAGGCGCGTGGTAGAAAAGCCCGGCGAACTCGCCGTCCGCTATCTGAAGTTCATCAAGGTAGAGGCACATCTCCTTTGCCGCCCGGTCGATGTACTTCCTGTCGCCTGTGGCGCGGTATGCCTCAAGCTGCAGAATCGTTATCATGTACATGTCGTCGATCCACATGCGCGTCTGCGGCGTGTAGCCTCTCTTCCAAAGCTCCTGCTGCCGCTCAAGCGGAAATGCGTGATGCGCCGCAATGGTATCCTCGGACGGCGGCGTCCACTGGATGTCGGCGTACGAAAGGCCAAGATCCAGGCATCGCCTGTCACCGTTTACGTTGTAGATCGCAAGAGGAAGCGCACCGAACACCGTGAAATCCACATGGTTCTTCTTGTTCTGCAGGTTCTGCATCGGGCCGGAAAGCACAGGCTCGAAATGACGTATCAACCTCTCCGCAAGTTCGCCGTCGCCCATCGCCTGTGCGGCGTCGAGAGCGCCCACCCACGCACCGACATAGGAATAGTGAAGTCTGCCCTTGTACGCCGAACCTTCATAGCCTCTCGGCCTGTAGCATTCCTGGCTCGTTGAAAGCAGCTGCTCGGCCGCAGCCCGCGCCATGGATGCCGGATTCGCCTCCGGCGGAAAGTCGCTCAGCCAGTCGGCGGCAGTCTTCGTTGAAGCCGCACAGGGATGCACCTCAACGGTGCGACCGCTGTCCGACCCGCCGTCGCCGGACGACGCACAGGCGCCGATCAGCACGGAACACGCCAACACGCCTGCCAATTTCATGAATGTCATTTCCGATCTCTCCCTGCAAATCCTCGTGATGGAATTGTCCGCGATTATACCATAAAACTTTTTGGTATAATCGTCCCATGTTTCTTTCTGTCGTGATACCTACGCTCAACTCGGAGAAAACGCTTGGCGAGTGCCTGGCGTCCATCCGGGCGCAGACGCTGCCGCGCAGCTCCTACGAGATCGTGATGGCCGATGCCGGCTCATCGGATCGAACGCTCGACATCGCCCGCGAATACGGCGTCGAGACGATCACCGAAAACCCACTTAAAACCGGCGAAGCGGGCAAAACCGCCGGCATACGGGCGGCAAAAGGCGACATGATCGCACTTGTCGATTCAGACAACATCCTGCCGGACGCACAGTGGTTGGAGCGTATGCTTGCCCCCTTCTCCGATCCGGAGGTGATTGCCTCCGAGCCTATCGAATATGTGCGCCGCGACGGCGATCCGGCGCTCACCCGGTATTTCGCCATGCTCGGCATGAACGATCCGATATGCCTTTTCACCGGCAACTACGACAGGGTCTGCGCTGTTACGGGGAAGTGGACGGGGCTTGACATTGCGCAGGAGGACTGCGGAGGCTACATGAAGCTGCATCTTCAAGGCGACGCCCTTCCCACAATCGGGGCAAACGGATTCGTATTCCGGCGTTCGCTGCTCGACGGCGTGAAATGGGAGCCGTACCTGTTCGACATCGACATCCTGTATGACTGCATCCGGAAGGAAGGCTCGGTGTGCGTCGCCAAGGTCAAGACTGGCATCGTCCATCTGTACTGCGAACGTCTCGGCGATTTCGTCCGCAAGCAGCGGCGGCGCATACGCGACTTCCTTTACTTCGCCCAGGAGAAGGAACGGACATACCCGTGGAACAGGCAGCGCAGACTCGGAATCGTCCTGTTCTGCCTGTATACCGCACTGATCCTGCCGCTGCTCTGGCAGATGGCAAGGGGGGCGCTCCGGAAGCCTGACCGGGCATGGGCATACCACATCCCGGCGTGCTGGGCTACGCTTTGGGTGTACGGCATAGGCGCGATCGCCAAGGCCGCAGGGGTCAGACAGGCGCCCGTCGACCGCTCCTATTGGCAAAAGCAACCAAAAATGAGATAATACGCAGCCATGGAAAACAAACCTGACTTCTCGAACTCCGCATATCTGCTCCCGCACATCAACAAGGAGGGAATGCGCTTCGGACTGATTGCCGCCGCTATTGCCGCAATCTTCACCGTGCTTGCCGCATTCATGCACAGCATCGTAATGTGTGCGCTGGTGCTTCCGCTCTGGCTGCTGACGTATGGGGTATTCCTTTTCTTTCGCGATCCGGAGCGATATCCGCCTACGGACAGTCCGAAGGCGGTGCTTTCCCCGGCCGACGGCAGGATATGCCTCATTCAGGAGGTTCCGCTTCCGGAGGAGCTGAAACCTGAGGAGACAAGCCTCGACGACTGGAACTCCAAGGTCTTCACCCGCGTAAGCGTGTTCATGAGCGTGTTCAACGTGCATGTGAACCGAATGCCGACGGCCGCAACAGTGGTCAGGAAGGCCTATGTGCCGGGCAAGTACCTCAACGCCTCGCTCGACAAGGCCTCAAAGGACAACGAACGCTGCGCATACCTCTTCAAGACCGAGGACGGTGTTGAGTACGGCGTTGTGCAGATTGCTGGGCTTGTGGCCCGCCGCATAGTTCCTTTCATCGGCGAAGGCGACACCCTCAAGCAGGCGGAACGTTTCGGATTGATACGGTTCGGCTCACGCCTTGACGTCTACCTCCCGCACGGGGTTGCACCCGAAGTGCGTCTCGGTCAGATCATGGTGGCGGGTGAAACGGTGCTTGGACACCTGAAATAAGGGGGAGCGAGCCATGTCCAAATTCAGACTTCGCGGAAGGAAAAGACGTCCAAGGCAGCCGCGCCAGGACCGCATCCCCCTGAGAGCCATCGCTCCGAACCTCATAACTTCAATCGCCGCCTGTGCCGGCATAACGTCAATAACCTTCTCCGCCGAAGGACGCTTTCTGCCTGCGCTTTGGGCGCTTCTCGTGGCGTGCATCTGCGACGGCATGGACGGGCGCGTGGCCCGGCTTCTCAAGGCAAGCTCCAAGCTTGGCGCTGAGCTGGATTCGCTTGCCGACTTCGTGAACTTTGGCGTGGCGCCGGCCATGTTCATGTACTTCTGGCTCACAGGCGGCCCCTCACACGCCGGCGTGTCGCCCGCGCTCGTGAAGATAACGCTCGGCGCGGCGCTCTTCTATGCCATGTGCGACTGCTTCCGCCTCGCAAGGTTCAACACAATGCTTGAACAGCCCACCCTCCCCTACTGGAAGCACTACTTCCTCGGAGTGCCGGCGCCTGGCGGAGCATGGATGGTGCTGTCCCCCGCAGTGCTTGCCCTTGCATTCGACGCCAAGGGCGGAAATCCGGCAATGCTCAACATCCTCCAGAACCCGTACTTCGGGATATTCATGCTCCTGTTCGTCGGCTCTCTGATGGCATCGCGTCTTCCCACGATTTCGCTCAAGTCGGTGCACATAAACCGTTCATACCTGATGCCGGTCATGGCTGGTCTTCTGCTCGTAATCGCGTTCCTCGTGTCGAACTTCTGGCTCACGATCGGCGTGACGGGATTCATCTACGTCCTGACCGTTCCCGTCACGGCCATGACGTTCATCAGGGCGAGAGCGCGCTACGAACAGCAGAACGGCGGCGGGAGCGTGAAGGCTCTCACCGACCAGGCACAGGGTTAAGCCCGAATGCGGCGATGACAGGTTCGACCGGCAGCCCCATGATGTTTTCGTAGCTGCCGTCGTATGACTTCACGATAAGCCCGCCCGATTCGTCGATGTCGTAGGCTCCCGCTCTGTCGGTGGGCTTTACGTCGTTCACGTACCGCTCTATCGTCTCTTCAGCGAGCTGCTGGAACGTGACGCGAGACTCCACCACCTCTATCTGCGGACTTCCGCCAGGAACGCAATGCGCAACGCCTGTGAACACGCTATGGGTGTGCCCTGACAGCTCACGCAGGAACTGACGCGCCTCGTCAAGGTCATGCGGCTTGCCGTAGATGCGTCCGTTGAACCAGACTATCGTGTCGGCGGCGATGATCGGGGAATCGCCATGCCTCATCCGGCAGGCCTTCAGCTTGCGCAGCGCATTCACGGTCACGGTGCGGCGTGGAGCGCGGGGGATGGAGACCTCCTCCGCCTCCGTAGGTTCAACCACAAAATCCAATCCGATGCCGGAAAGTATCTTCGCCCTTCGCGGCGATTTCGACGCAAGAATAACTGTCTTCATCCCCAAACCTCTCAACACCCGCAATCATGCGACAAGCGAGTAAATAAATCCTCATCTCCGTCCCTTCCGGGAATTCACCTTGCTCGTCTTTTCTTCTATCCAGACATTTGATGCGTGCACGATCATGTTCCCACCGCCCTTGAGATGAAACCTGTACATCCCAGCTGCATCAGGGTTTGGCACTCCGACCATTTCATGCGTCAGCACTGAACCGTCTGGCATTTTTATGTAGACAAGAAAACTACCCGCATACATGGATGCCGCCACTCCAATCACCAACGCAATCACAATCAAAATTTTCATGTTGTCTCTCTTTCTTGCATCAAACATGCGCTTTGCGCTGAATTTCCACTCTAATCGCTCTATTCTCCTATCGCCTGACCGTGAATGTGCAACCTGCGGCATCCACATTGAACGGGCCGACCGTGAACACATTCGCGTCTGCATCCCACTTGCCGTCAACGGGCTTTCCGCCGAGCAGCACCGCCTTGGGCTGTGCCGTGAAACCATGGAAACGCACGGTTACACTGCGCCCGTTAGGACATCCGCTGAACGTCCCAACCCTCTTGCCGACCGTGAGCGTGACGTCCCCGCCGCCGTCCTTCAGTGAAAGCGGCGTACGCGCAGATGCGCCCTTCCGGTATGCAAGCGTAAGTCCGTCATCCTCATACACTTCGCCATTGCCGTCGGCGCCGACGTACGTCTCAAGAATCCACGTCCGGTTCCATCCGGCGTCGATGCACTCGATCTCCGGCCATGTAGGAATCACCGCACCCGCCTTGACGTACAGTCCGCCGCCCCATTCCGGCGTCACCGCCATGCGCATCTTTGCCGGACCGTTCACCACGCTGTCCGTGCGCCACTCGTACCACTTGCCCGCCGGAATCACCGCCTCGTCTGTGAATGCCGCGACGAGAAGATCCGGACCGAGCATGTACGTCGTCTTGCACTCGTCGTACTCCTTGACGTCCGGATATACGAACGGCAGCGAACGCATCACCGGCCATCCCGTGCGGTTCGCCTCCGCCGCAGTGGTGTAGAGATAAGGCACAAGACGATAGCGCAGCTTGAGATAGTTCCGGAAAATGTCCATCTTCGCCTTGCGCTGATACCACGGCTGGAAGAAGTACGCCCAGTTGTTCTGCTGGCTCCATGTCTGGAGCATTCCGAAGTGCAGCGAACGCGGATCAAAGATGCCCATGTCGCAGCTCTGGTTTACGTGTCCGCTCATGCCGAGGTTGAGGAGCGACGCGCAGGGCTTCGGACCGCCGCCTGTGTCACCCGCCCATGTCGCCACATACTGCTGGATGCCGGCGTATCCGCCCGCAGAGTACACCATTGAACGCTTCTGCGTGTATTCCTCGTATCCCCGGCACATCTGCTTGCCGTACACGAGAGGATATGCGTTGTGGTTCTCTTCGTCGCTCTTGCCGTTCGCCCATTTGCGGCCCTTCACGCCGTTGAACTCGATCACCTGGCACGCACCATCGAGCTTGAAGCACTGCGCCCCTTGATCCACGAACTTCTTGAGGTGCTCGAACCACGGAAGATCTCCCTCCTTGAACGCCCCCTCCTTCGCGCCAAGCTTTTCGTACATCATCTTGTTGTTTCCGGTGAGCCGGGGATCCTTCAGGTCGCCGGTGATGCGGTCATCCTGCCAGGTCTCCGTCACATTGTCCGGGATGTCCGGCTTGAGACCGAACTTGCGGGCCAGCCCGGCGGCACACTGCTCTTCGTAGCGGAAGAGGTCGTAGTTGACGCAAAGCCAAAGGGAGAGCTTGAAGCCCATGCGGTTCAGCGCACCGACAAAGGTGTGGTTGCCCTTCGGCGCCCAGTACGGGAATATGAAGCGCTCCTTGCTCCATTCCTTCTTCGTGGACATATCATAATGCTTGCTCATCCAGCCAGGCTCAAGTCCGTACACGTCACACGGCAGATCCCTGTCGCGGAATTCGCGCGCTTCGATGAGCGTGGTGAACATATCGACCTCCTCGTTCGCCACATACGTGAAACCGTATCCGAACGCAGGCAGCATCTGCGGCCGCCCTGTCAGCTGCGTGTATATGTCCATAAGCCCGCGATAGTCCGCCCCGGCAAAGATGTAGAAGTCCAGTTCCCCCTCCGGCGCCGTGCAGAGCATCGCAGACTTGTCCGTCTCGCCCACATCGAAGAAGTTCCGCCATGTAGTGTTCATCAGTACGCCCCAGCCCTTCGACGTCAGAGCCATGGGCATCGGAATGTAGCTGTTCACGTTCTTGACCCATATCTCGTACTTTCCGGGACGCCGCTGGATGTTCTCGCGGCTCACGTCGCCAAGACCGTACACACGCTCGCCGTCCGAGAGCGGGAACCGCACCTCATAGCCCTTCCCGGCGAGTTTTGCGCCGATCGTGAGGTCGGCGGACGACACAAGCGACCTGAACTTCAGTGCGCCTCCGGCCGCATCTACGGAGATTTCGGCGGCCGCGGTCTTGATCGACGTCGCAGTCTTTGCGCACTTCACGGCCTGCCAGTCGCGCTTCAGTATTGCATAGCGGTTCAGGGCGCCCTCCGTCCATGCGCCGTCCTTCGCCACGCGCACACGGAAGAGGTTCTCCGCAAGCGGATCAATGCGCACATCTCCCTTCTGCGTCTTCACCACGATCGAATCCTTGCCGACTGGCAGCTGATCCTTCCATCCGGCTTCGGCGGCGAACGCCGCGAACGCGAACGCAACAACGGTCATCTTCAATGTTTTCATGGCTGTCTGCTTCCTTGTCTGTTTCGAGTTGATTGTTTTCGACATCACCGGATTGCCCCCTTTGCGCCGGCACAGCGACTCAAACGCCGCCATTATACCATTTAGCCGGGCTGGACGGCGGATGGGATGCCGCCCGCCGCTATCTGATGATCACCCTCAGGCCTACCGGAACGACGTCCACATTGACGGCGTCGGCAGAAATCTTGAGGGAAAGCGAACGCTTGGTGAGGTCTCCGCAGTTCGTAAGCGTCCATCCGCTCAGCGCGGCACGGCTGTCTGCGTCCATGGCGCCGAAGGAGACAAGCGTACGGCGGCAAATCTCAGGCCGTTCGTCTTTCGCATACCCAAGGTCGAACACGCCGCCATCGGCAAGCGACAGGTTCGCAACGAAAAGCCCGTTGGTGTCCGCAGGATCGGAGACAATGCACTCCGTGATTGAAAGGTTGCCGTTGACGATGCGCCCTGCACCGGATGCGCGTTTCACCGTGGCGGACGAATCGTTCATGTCCCACACTGCTCCGTCGGCGACATGGAGATTGAACGCCGCGCTTTGCGCCGTTGCAGTGTAGAGCGACTGTATTTCATCTTCCGCCAATGCGCGGGGATATATCGCGACCTCATCCACCATGCCTCCGGGCATCATGAATTCGCCGCCGGCGATTCCCTCGCCAAGCGTTACCATGTAGCCTGAAGACACAAACTGGCCAGGCCCGACGGTGTTGGTGAAGGACGTGTAGCATACTCCGTCGAGGTACATCCTGTAGTTCCGTCCATCGGCCACCACTATTAGATGATGCCAAGTGTCGAGTTCCGGCGAATGTCCGACAACATCGTCGGGAATGGCCGTTTTTCCACTCGCCCACAGGCAACTGAACCCATAGCCGCCATCTGGGAACGCCATCCTCGACAGGAACTTGTACGCAAGGTCAAATGAGCCTGCGGGACCACGCGACTCGTCGAATTCTGCGGCTACGCGGGTACTCATTATATTGGCGTACCTGTTCTTGAGCGTACCTGTGTAGCGAACCCATGCGGAAACCGTCCATCCGTACTGCCCGTTCTGGTTGACGCCTGTCCTGTAAAGGTCGTTGGTGCTTACGTAAAGCGATCCGCCCTCAACTTCGGACGACCACCGTGCGGCCTTGCCGTACTTGGCGTTCTCATTCGTGAACGTCACAAGCGCAGTGTTGGGATGCGACTGGCGCAGACGATAGCCGTGCCCCGTCTTGTCCGAATACGGATCTTCGCCGTCAAACGACCAGATAGCCATTGCGCCCATTGGATACGGACGACGCGAGGTGGTGTCGAAGGATGCGACGAGAGTTCCGTTGCTCACCGCAAGACCGCCGAACAGTGCGTTTTCGCGTCCTGCGAGGGTGAGCGTCCCGTCTCCAAGCTTGGAAAACACGCCAGACGCCGTTCCCGTGGGCGTGAGCGTCTGGGTTATGGTCGCATCGTAGCCGTCGGTATCGACCGCGCCTCCACCGGCGCCGATCGCAAACGTCGTCACGCCGCAGAGAAAATCGGAAAGGCTACCCTTGCCTTGACCGGAGACCTTAACCGTTCCGCCGTCAAGGATGAATGACGCCGCCTCCGCCGGGATGTTCAGGTCGGCTTCACCCGTGGTAGCAGGAAACGCAAGCGTAGAATCCTTCACGGTGTGCGAAGAGTCGGTTTTGAACAGGAATGACCGGAACAGATTTTCAGGATTGAGATTCGGGCCGTAGATGAAGTTGCCGACCGTCGGGCAAAGCGTGTATCCCGATTCGGTGTATGGCCATGTCGGCGACCAGTCGCCAGTGAAGCGGATGGCATTGGAGCTGTCGGTCGCAAGACACAGCGTGTTGCTGTAGTTTGAATAGACATCGGGCGCACCTGAAACGGTGAGGTTTCCAGCCCCTTGCGCAAGTTTCAGCGTCGCATCGCCGGTCAGCCTTATGTCTCCGGAGGCAAAAACCTTGTCCTGTTCACCAACGTAGGTGAACTCACCCTTGCCGCCGATGCGCTCTGCATCACCGCCGAACGAGACGGTGCCTGCCGTGACGTTGACTTCCGGATCTTCGCTTGGAGGAAACTGCGGCGCCGCCGGTGCGTCGCCATCCGCGACAGCGAGAACGAGTGCGCCATCCTTCACGGAGAATGTGCAGCTCTTTCCGGCAACCGGCTTGCGGACTGCACACAGCGCGGCGATGTCCGCCGTCATGCCCGGCGCGGTGATGAGCGTACGCTCTCCGTCTGCGACGGCTACGTCAAAGACGAGCAATCCGTCAATCTGGGGCGCGGCGGCGAGTGAAAGGCTCTGTCCGGACTGAAGCGTCACGATGCCGCTCCTTGAAGAAAGCGATGAAAGCGATAGCGTTGTGCCGCCGAACGCAAGCGCGGCCGCCGGGCGCAGATCGACCGCACCGCTGAAAAGCGAAGCGTCCGACACGGCAAACGTGCCGTTCTTCACCACCATCCGCATGGCGTTCGTCGCCGGCACGGAAAGCGTTAACTTGCCGGAGCCGAGTTTCACGAAATCGCCGGAAGCTCCTCCTTCGTCATTGCCGCGTATCTCGACAGCGTTCCACGTCCTGTCGAATTCACGTGTGTCGAGCGTGAAGCCACCCTGCCGCAGATGTACGCGGATCCGATCGGGATTGTCCGCATAGGTACTGCCTGTGCCTACCCAAAACAGATCGCCGAATGACATCGACCTCAACGTCGATCCATCGAGATAAATGTACGTGAGGCAATCCTTCTTGGCAGACAATGTCCAATCCTCAAATCTACAGATGAACAACTCTCCACCCGCAAGGTTCAAGAAGCCTGGAGACATCCTGTTGTAGTCCGACACTGTATTCCCTGCAACGGTGAGTTTCAGGATTCCACCGCTGGAGCTGTACGCATTCCCGCAGCGCAGCTGGCCGCCGTCATACAGATTGAGCGCCATGGTGCCGTTCTCGCAGAAATCGGAACTGTAACTGTTTCGAAACCACATTACGCCTCCGTCGTATATGTTTATGACGACAGGCGCATTGTTCGCAAGACGCATTCCCTTTGCACCGGTATCCAGAACGCCATTCGACCGTATGTTGAACACAGCCGCGCCGGACATCGTCGAATTCTGTCCGGCATACGAGATCTCGCCGTTTATGAGTTTGCCGTCCTCGATGTCAACCGTACATTGCTGATAGAAGCTTCCGCCACACCATGTGTGGAGCGTGGCGCCGTTGTTGATCACGACGTGCGCTTTGTTCTCAAATCTCACTGACGGAACGTACACGTCCGATGCGATGACTGTCGTCCCTGTGCCGGAAAAGGCGCACTGGCAATACTTGTAGCTCTTCCAGTCTGAATTGGGCTTGTCGATGTTAATCCCGCCGCGAATGAACATCTCTCCGTTGTTGACGAAGTGGAAAGACTTGTTCGTCGCGTCGTTCCCGAAATACGTAAGCATTCCGTCCAGTTCGAGGGCGTGCATGTGGCTTGCTGTGATTCGCATCTCGGAAGCGGCCGAGCGGATGACGTTCTCGACCCGCGTCGTGACAACGGCCGTTCCGTCGCTCACGGCGCTGCCGACGCTGGCGCTGCTGAAGTCGTGATCGAAAAGAAGAAGTCCGACAATGCCAAGATTGAGAGGATTGCCGGAGATGGCGTTGTCGTATCCAAGTCCCGCAAATTCGATTCCGCGCATCATGTAGTCGTCCGCAAAATCGTTGACCGCGGATTTGCCGTACATCCATGCGCGGACTACCGTATCGTCAAAGCTTGAAGAGGGAAGCCCCTTATCCGCCCAATTCCAGTTGTTCGTGTCGGAGAAATGCACACCGTCGCCATACGGCTGACTTCCCCAACGCCCGCTCGTACCGAAAGCGAACGTATCTATAGCACCGTGAATCTGTCCGCAAAGGCAACAGGAAACCGTTGTCAGAACGCAAAAAGAAAAACCAGCAATTCCTTTCATGTGTACGCCGCTCCTTTCATGCATTGACTGCAGTTGTTAGGTATGCGGCGAATTATACAACAGAAGGTTTTTTTTTTCTACAGAGAATTTGTTTTTTTTTTCAATATGAGCCACATCAAAAACGCGGCAGTTTGGATATGGAATCCTCCATCCCGCCGGGGCGGTTTCGGAGCAGCCATATGCGGCGATGTTCCTCCCGCAATGCGCCGAGACGGCGGTCGTCGCGGCGGTGGCAGGCGGCATCGACAAGATTCGCCATGTAGACGATCTCCTCCGCCCACATTGCGCCAGTCCCGTAGATTGTCGGCGACGCAAACGCCGCCGCAGTGTGGCGGCATCCTTCAGCGACGGCCGATATCTCCGCAAGGACGGAATCGGTGAGATTCGGATGGCGCGAATATCCCCTGTCGCTGGAGAGTATGCGAAACAGTTCACTCGCGTTCGCTCGCAGCGCACCGCCGCGCAGGTAGAGCGTTCCGAGGCGCAGAAGAGTTCCGCCGAGCGGCACACCCATCACGGTGTCAAGAGCCTCCTCAAGATCCATCCTGTTCGCTTTCGCGCCATGGTCGGCGAACCATCCGCCAAGGACAAGACCCGGCAGCGACGCTGCAAGCGGCTGCCAATGTCCACCGTCCCCCCAGTCCGCCACAAGAAATCCCTTTGCACCGTTCATGCGTCCAGCCGCTTCGGCCGCCGCCATGTTCTCACGCATATTCTCGACGCGGCCGGCGAGCGAGTTCCACGCACTCGTTCCCGGACATACGTAGAAGTCCAGTCCCGCCGCCCTGAACCTGGCGGCCTCATCGGCGAACGGATGGTTCCCTTCGTATCCCCAGTCGAGCGCTATCAGATCGCGGGGAAGCCGCTCCACAAGTTCAGGACGCTTGAGTATCATGTCGCCCCAGAACATCGGACGGTGTCCGCGTTCGCGGACAAGTTCGCAGACCTTCAGCAGAAACTCGAGGTATGTTTCCGGATCGTCGATCTCGAACGTCTCGTCGCATCCGATGTTGAAAAGCCGCGAACTGAAGCACGGCAGAAGCTCATCGTAGAGTCCGGCAAGGAACTCGATGGATTCCGGAAGCGCCGGGTTGAGCGTTGTGGGGAACTTCTTGACCGTCCCCCACGGCGTGACGGCACCGCCATTCGGCATGGCGGCAAGATGGTTGTATTCCGGCAGCTTGAGCCAGCGTTCAAGATGTCCAAACGAATTCTGGTTCGGCACCAGCTCGATGTCGTTCATCCGGCAGTAGCAGTCCAGCTCGCGTATTTCAGCGGGCGTGAGCGGAGAGGCGTTCCGCCACACTGCCTCGTGGCGCGAATACCGGAACGTATGCTCCGTGTAGAGCTGGAGCTGGTTGTAGTTGCAGACCTTGAGCAGATCGACAATCTGCTTGAGCGTGGACATGGTAGGCACTTTGTCCCGGCTCACGTCAAGCATGTATCCGCGCACCTCGAACATTTCGGTCTCCTATTCGGACGGCAATGTGCGGCAGTTGCCGGACGCACCGAGCGGATTCACGGCGGCTGCCAGCAGACGACCGAAATCGCAGTCGAAATCACGTACGTTGCCGCACGGCCTCTGCACAAATCCACAGGTCTGCAGGTCGCCGGTGTGCGAGAGGAACGCGAACCCTCTGCCTCCTATGCAGGTGCCGGCCTGCGGGCAGCACGTCAGCTTCGTCTTCTTTCCCTTCGCCCACTCAATCGCGTCCGCAACCTCTGCGGCGTCAGGCACGAGCGAATCGATCACCCGGCCACGTCCCGTCGGAACGAGGAAGAAAAGGTCAAGGCGCATCGCCCCTTCAGACATCGCCCTTGCATATATCGCATCGAGCGTGGAGAGCGTCCCCTTCCGCACGACGGTGTTCACCTGGAACGGCATTCCGGCGGTACGCGCCGCCGCCATTGCGCCAAGAGCAATCTCCCATGCGCCGTCGATGCCGCGAAATGCGTCGTGCGCAGACTTGTCCGCCCCGTCAAGCGAAAACGAACACGCCATCACACCTGCCGCCTTCAGCTCCTCAAGCCGTTCAGCCGTGACGAGTGCGCCGCATGGGGCAAGTACGCTCCTGATTCCGAGCGATGTGGCATGGGTGACAAGTTCCGGCAGATCTTTGCGCGTCATCGGTTCGCCGCCGGTCCATATTATCATAGGACGCATCCGCGCAAGCGAATCGAGCACACGGCGGCACTCGTCGGCGTCAAGTTCGCCGTCATATGCGGCATCCAAGGCAGAAGCGCGGCAGTGCCGACATTTCATCGGACACCGCCGCGTCACCTCCCATGCCAGCACACGCGGGCTGGCGAAGTTCGGCCTTTCAGCCATCAGTAGTTGTCGGCCTCAAGCTGGAAGTACGCCTGCTTGTGGAAGCACACCGGGCAGACGTCGGGGGCCTTTTCGCCCTCGACTATCGCACCGCAGTTGCGGCACTGCCAGCGGGTCGGCCCCACGCGCACCCACACCTCGCCGCTCTCGATGTTGGAAAGCAGCTTTTTGTAGCGCTCTTCGTGATGCTTTTCAACTCCGGCCACGCCTTCGAACTGCTTGGCGATCGCCTCAAATCCCTCGGCGCGAGCCTCCTCCGCAAACTTGCGGTACATCTCGGTCCACTCCTCGTGTTCGCCCGCTGCTGCGGCGGCAAGGTTCTTCACTGTGTCGCCGATGCCGCCGAGATGCTTGAACCACAGCTTGGCGTGCTCCTTCTCGTTGAGCGCCGTCTCCTGGAAGAACGCCGCGATCTGCTCGTAGCCTTCCTTCTTCGCCACGGAAGCGAAATAGTCGTACTTGTTGCGCGCCTGCGACTCGCCAGCGAATGCGAATGCGAGGTTCTTTTCTGTCTTTGAGCCTTTGAGTTCCATTTTGTGTTTCCCTCCTTCTATGTCCTGTAGTACGTCAGCCTGCAATCAGGCCTCCTCGAACTGATCCTTGCCAACGCCGCAGATCGGACAGGTCCAATCTTCCGGCAGTTCCTCGAAAGGAACATTGTTGTTTTCTGCGGGATCGTATACGTACCCGCACACTTTGCACACGTATTTCTTCATGCACACCTCCTGCTTTATTTTGTCTGTTGGGTTCGTAAGATATCAATTCCCGATTCCAAGGTCAAGCGCATTCTGATATACTTGTGCGCCATGGACAAGACAAGGATGAAAGCGTGGTTTCAGCTGTTCAGACCCTGGAGCTACACGGCGACGGTTGTTCCGTTCGCGGTCGCACTCGCCATTGCGCAGCCATCGCACGGAATCGGCAGATGGTGGATCGGGCTTGCGTCGGCTCTGCTGTTCCAGGCTACCGTGAATCTGCTGAACACATGGGGCGATGAACGTTCCGGAGTGGACGACGTGCCAGGCGCGATACGCACCACGCCGCAGATACATGACGGCCTCGTCTCCATGCGTTCGCTGCTTGCCGTCGCACTGTCATGCTCCGCCGCCGCAAGTCTGCTGGGGCTGTACCTCTATGTCTACCGGGACGGCGCCGAATGGCGGTTCTGCACTCCGCTTCTTGTGACCGGACTCGCGGGGATGCTCGGTTCGATGAACTACTCCACAGGCGTCAAGTTCAAGTACGTCGGACTTGGCGTGCCGTTCGTGGCGCTTCTGATGGGGCCGATAGAGTTGTTCGCCGCACTGTGCATACTGCGTCCGGCAGATGCAATTTCGCTCGCCACGCCGTTCACCGCCATGATATCCGTCCCAATCGCCCTTCTCGTGTGCGTGATTATGCACGGAAACGACATGAGGGACATACCGACCGACCGTTTAGCCGGGATAAGGACGACGGCCAGCGTTCTCGGCCCTAAAGGTTCGCTCATCCTGTATTGGGTATGCCACCTCGTGCCGTACACCGTGTGTGCAATGATGGTCTGCCGCTATGGACGCATCTTCCTGCTGCCGTTCATGGCTCTTCCGCTTACGCGCCGCACACTCGTCGCGGCGACGCGCACATATTTCGACAACCCGGCAAATCCGCAATGGCGACGGCTTGAGCGTGTATCCGGCGGAATACACCTCGCATTTGGCCTGCTGTACGCCGTGGCTCTGTACGCAGGTCTCCGCCAATAGCCAGGTCGCGCTCTGCGGCACTGGGCGTTGCGGACTGAATCCCGATAGACATCAAACAGGGCAATCGCGCACAAGCCCCGTCGAGAGGGTCACTTGAACGAAGCGGAGACGACGACATCGGAGAGGACGATGTCGTGTGGTTCGGACGGCACCGCCTCCACAACCTGAAACGGATATGCTACGCCAAGAAACACGGAGGACGGATCGGCTGATGAGAGCAGCCTGTCGTACCATCCGCCGCCATAGCCCAACCGCCCTCCGGCGCTCGTGAACGCAAGACCGGGGACGATCCAGACCTTCGGCGCAGGTACGGATCCGCGAATCTCCGGCTCAAGTATGCCCATCGGGCCTTCAACAAGGCGTCCGTCCATGGAGTGCAGCGCAAGCTCGTAATTCTCGCCGTTCCACGCCGGCGCAAGCACAGGACATTCCGCCGCCCAGAGACGCCCGATCAGCAAGGTCAGATCAAGTTCCTGCGGCGAAGCGAGATATACGGCGAACGGCAGCCTTGCCGCAACAGCCGCCTTGACGTCAGGACGGGACAGGATGCGTTCGCATACGTCAGCCGATGCAGCGGCTCGATCGTCCGCAGACACTCTGCGGCGCAGCATCCTCATCCTTTTACGCAATTCGCCTTTGCCGTCCATGACTTCACGCCCGCTATGCATGATCCTTGCCGATGAACTCGCACGGCGCCTTCGCCGCGCACAGTCCGCGCATGAACTGAATGCCGTACCAGATATGTGAAAGGAACACGCCAACTTCCGTGACCATCCAGCGCAACGGATTGAACGAGAACGTCGAAACCGCAGTTGCCGTAATGTAGAAGAAGAGTGGTGATGCCGCGACCGCCGCCAACGGGCCGAGAGTACCGCCGCCGATGAAATCGCGGCACACAAACAGGGCGGCAAGCAAAACGAGATATATCACGAACAGCGTCGGAATAAAGTACGAAAGCCGACAGCTTGTCGCCGGAAAGCGCTTGACGAAGTATCCGCGGTGGAATCCGTAGCGGCCGAGCTGGCGCAGATGAGCCGCAAACAGCGAACGCCGGTGATGGTAGACAAGCGTCCACGGATCGTAGACGATGCGTCGCTTTGCCTTCCGCACGATGTCCTCGCAGAGCAGCGTATCCTCTCCTGGCCAGAAGTCGGTTCTGTATCCACCGATGGCATTAAGCACATCCCTGCGCACGAAGAGGTTGCAACTGGGATAGTCGTCGATGTCCCTGCGCACCCGTCCGCCTATGTAGCGGTATCGATAGTTCCCTGAAACAAACAGGTTTTCGTAGACGCGGCCGCCGCATTTCGCCCAAAAGCCGTCACCGGGCGGTGTGACGCCAGGTCCGCCGAGCGCGGCTATGGTCGGTTCGCCAAAGTACTTCACGGCGTTCTCAAGCCAATGTTCGTCCGGATATGCATCATCGTCTATGAACGCCACGATGTCGCCCTTCGCCGCCCCGATGCCGAGGTTGCGCTTCTCGGCGGGACGCACCTTCCCGGTGGGGATAACACTGACGCCGCTGCGCAGCGGTACGGACTGCGGGGCGTCAGGCAGTACGATCACCTCGAAATGCTGGTACGTCTGCCTGTCCATCGCAGAGAGGCATTCATCCAGCATCCACGACCAGTTGGGGCAGGCGATGACCACGCTCACGAGAGGATTGCGTTCGAGCGGTGGCGGCACCTCGACGTGCGCATAGTAGTTGAGCAGACGAAGCCGATAGAACACTGCGAGTGAATCGGCGGCCATCTGCCAGACCGTAGAAGGACGCAGACATCCGAACCGTTCCCCGAACCTGATCGTGACAGGCGCCTCTGCGATTCTTGCGCCGCGTCCGTATGCGATTGCGAGAAGCTCAAGGTCGAACGCATACGTCTTCACAAGCATTCGATCAAGGGCGTCGCCAAGCACAGACCGCCGGAAAAGCTTCATCCCCGTCTGCGTGTCGGTGATCGGCAGACCGATGAAAAGCCTGACAAGCCAGAAATACACCGCACTTGCGAGCCGCCTGTGCCACGGATACTGCACCTGCGACTTCGGATGCCGCTTCGATCCGATCACAATGTCTGCGTTTTCGCGTTCCATCGTCTGAAGGAACTCCGGCAGGCCATCCGGAAGTATATCAAGATCTCCGTCGATAAGCAGCACCAGTTCGCCTTCACTCGCCCTGAAGCCAGCCTTGAGGGCGTTGCCCTTCCCGCCGTTCCTGTCTATGATGACCGGACGGCGGCATCCGCAGGAGGAGGCCCACTCGCGCAGGACGTCCGCAGTCCCGTCCGTCGACCCGTCATCGACCGGCACGATCTCAAAGGACTGCCCGGTGCGTTCAAGCACCGCCTCGACAGTGTCAAGATTCTCCCGGATGCGTTCCGCAAGGTTGAACGCCGGCAATATGACAGACAGCCTTACCACAGGAATCCTTTGCGTACGATGCGGGCCGTCCATCCGCCGCCGGGGGCAAGCTCTGCGGTTATCTTCGTGTCGGCCGTCACTGTGCGCACTGCCCTCGCATAGTCCGTCGCCTCACGGTCAGCGTTTACGCCGTCGGAGAATATCTCCGCCCGCCACTTGCCTTCGCCGAGAAAACCGAGCGGCAGCTCGACCTTGCGCGGCGTCCACGAATTTATCGCCGAAACGTACCATTCGTCCCCTCTGCGCCTGGCCACTGCTGCATACCCGTCCATATCTCCGCAGATTCCGACGGTATCGTCCCACACGACAGGTACCTTCGCCATGAACTCAAGGCACTCCCTGTTGCGCAGATACTGCGTGGCGGAATCGCAGAGCATCTGCATCGGCGCTTCGCACAACGTCATCAGCGCCATCTGCCGCACACGCGTACCTTGGCTGCCGGGGTGCGTGAAGTCAGGTCTGTACTGGCCTTTTGTCATGTTGCGCATCGCACCGGGCGTATAGTCCATCGGGCCTGCGCTCATGCGGCAGAAGAAGGAAAGCAGGTCGTTGCGCGGAAAATCCACGTCACGCTCGAACTTCGTGTTCTCCAGTCCGTGCACCCCTTCGTAGTTCAGGATGTTCGGGTACGTACGGCTCAACCCGGTGGGCTTGTGCATTCCGTGATAGTTCAGCACGAGCTTCCAGTCGGCGGCTATCTTGGCCGTATCCTCAAGGAACCGTTCGACCTCCTGGTCATCGCGATCCATGAAGTCTATCTTGAACCCCTTCACGCCCATCTTGGCATATTTTCCGAACACCTCGTTCTGCCGTCCGACGAGTTGAGGCCATGCACACCAGAGGATTACGCCGACGCCTCGCGCATTTGCGTACTTCACAAGATGCTGCACATCCGTTTTCGGATTTATCTCCATGACGTCGAGGTTCTTTGACCATCCTTCATCCATGATTGCGTACTCAAGGCCGAACTCGGACGCGAAATCGATGATGTATTCGTATGTCGCCGTGTTGCACCCAGCCCTGAAAGGAACGCCGGACACGTTCCAGCCGCTCCACCAGTCCCATGCCGCCTTCCCCGGCTTTATCCAGTCAGTCTTCTTGAGCCTGCACGGCGATGCAAGGGCGTATACGATGTCCGCCTCGCAAAGCTTCGCCTCGGACGGCGCAAGCATGAACACACGCCACGGATACGTGCGTGTGCCGACCGTTTCGGCAAGATGCCCGGCCCGCTCGGTGACGCGGATGTGGCGAAGAGGCCTCTCAGGCGAGCCGACGACCTTGCCGTCCCGGTGCTCCGTCTTCAGCGGCAGCTTCGCCATGTGCGCAGCAAGCGAAGGCTTGTCGCCCTCCACGCGCTTCAGGTTCAGTCCGGGATAGTCCAGAAGATCGCTCTCCGTCATGCACATCACGGTTCCGTCGGAATGTTTCACCACGAGCGGAAGGTACACGACCTGCCCGGACGCCGCGACGTTCGCCGCATTCGTCTTCACATACACGGACTCCCAGCTGCACTGCAGCGGATCGCCCCTGTCGCGGCAGTAGCCGGCGTAGACGGTGGCCTCCGGATCGGGAAACGAAATGCCGGCTGATTCGTTCAGAACCTTGGCGTTTCCGGGGAGTGACGTCTCAAACCTGTACGCAACTCCGTCGTTCCGTGCAACAAGCGTAATGCCCCATCCGCCTTCAAAGACCACCTTCGTCCTGTTCGCCTTTCCGTCCACTGACGACTTCTTGTAGATGGGAGACGGCACACTCTCCACGACGCTTGCTCCATCAGACGATGCGACCTTGACGGACGCACCGCCCAAAATGCCAGCCCCTTCCAGCTCCATCGATATCGGAGTTGGCGACACGCGCTCAACTCCGGTGCGATACACGGAATACGTCAGCACAGGCTCGGTTGAGAGCCTTATCTCATTCAACCCGTCAGGGCTTTTGACGCCTATCGTCTGCGCGGACGCCGCACACACGCAGACAAACGCCACCACCGAGCCGGAGAGGAAACGCATTGTGCCGCTCATTTCGCCGCCTCTTCCGCCTTGAGGCATCTCTCTATGTCCGCGATCCAGACCGCAAGCGCCTTGGCGCCGGGACGCACTCCGTCCGGGAAGAGCGACAGCGGCAGGTCTGCGTTCACATCGCGGAACACGACAGCCTTTCCGTCGGCAAGCTTTTCGTAAAGCGCATTCGCGGCCTTGTTGCGGAGGTTGCTCCACGTCAATCTGCATGGGAACGATGCGTAGAGCAGCACCTTGACGTCAGGTCTGCGGCGGCGCATCTCGTCGATCACAAGTCTCACCCCTTCCGCCATGTCCTCCGGGCGGCACCCATGGTTGTTCGTGCCGAGAACAAGCGCGACCGTCTTCACGGGAACAGCGTCAAGCTCGCCGTTCTTCACGCGCCAAAGCGTCTCCTGGATGGTGTCTTCAAAACGGTTCGCCGCAACCTGTCCTACGGCGGTTTCCACAATCTGGAATCCGGACTCTCCCGTCGGCTTGACGGGGACGCAGGTTGAGGGCGGCGGCAGACGAAGTGAATCGCCGCCGATGCGCTCTATTTCCCTGGCAAGCCTCTCCCTGTGCTCGCGCATGAAGGATGGATCGGACGAGAAGTCGCGTTCGTTCCGGAACACGCTGTCCGGCACCTTGAGCAGACCGTTGCCGGGGTCAAGTCGCCTCAGCATCGCGAAATATTCATAGTCCTCGATGCCGTCGCGAAGAATCGCCAGCCTGTACGACGCATTTGGCGCATCGAACACCGGCTTGCGGTCTTTTGCGCGTGGCGTCGCCACAGTCGAGAGCGGCGGATAGACAAAACGCCCGTCGCCGTTGCCCCACGTTCCGCCGGATGTGCTCCACGCCATAGGATCGTCGTACGGATTCTGCGGACTGTTCGGATCGGAATATTTCGACTGGCTCGACCACAGCGACGTCTCCCAGATGAGGATGCCGGTGACGTCACGCGCCCACGTCATCCACAGCCATGTGCGCAGTTCGCATCCGGCATGGTCGATGAACTCGGTGGGGTACGGAGTGCGCGGCCCGCAGCAGATGTACCACCAGAACTGGTCGCCGCGACTGCGCACATCCTTGTAGGCGTCCACATAGATAAGGTCGAGGCGCGGATTCCAGAGGTTCACACCATCCCAAAGCTCCCTGCTTGGCGATGCGGTGAGCATACGGCGTATTCCGGGCGCGTGACGCTTCAGCGTCATCATGCCAGCGTTGACCTGCCGGTAGACGGACGGCAGCGGCTCGTCGAACCAGTACACGTAGGATGCGTCGAGCAGCCCCTTCTCGCGAAGATGGCGTTCGATGCCGCCGAGGTACTTCGCCATGAGCGTATGGTAGAGCGCATTGGTCTGCGGAACGCCGCATATGCTGCCAAGCTGAAATCCTCCCTGGAATCCGTATCCAAGTCCTCCGACGCGGATGTTGAAGGCGTTGAATCCGAAGCGGCCCTTCATCTCCATGTGCGCATCGTCAAACTCGCTCCAGTCGAAGACAGGCTCAGCCCTCGACGGATCACCAGCATTCTGCCACTTCACCGGTATGTCGCCACCCTTGCCCCAGCGGTAGATGGAGATGCGATGGTCGCTCAACATCTGCACGTACTTCTCAAGGATCGCATCATGCTCCGGCGAACCGGGCTTCACGGCATGGTAGTCGGCGACGCGCCAGGGCGAAAAGCCGAAAGCCGTCTCGCAGGTCATGCTGTCCGGAAGGTCGAAACCGAACACCTTCACCTCGAACGGCACGGAAATGCGCTCCTTCCGTCCATCGGCGGCATACTCAACCTGCACGTCAAGCGTACCGCGATAGATGCCCTTCGGCAGACCCTTCGGCGTCTTGACCGTAATCCAGAACGGCTGGCTCGTCTGCGCCGCCACGGGGAACGCGGCGTCATCCTGCGGCAGGATGGGATCCGGCCACTCGCCCCTCGCGCCAGATTCATCCGTCGGGATCTCCACGTGCACGTACCCCAGACGCTCCACCTTGACTGCAGATGCAGCCAACCGTGCGCACTTCCAGAATCCCAGCTTTTTCAGGACAAGATCGGTCGGCGTAACGCGCACGTCGCGAAGCGCGGTCTTCGGCGTGACGACAAGCTGAACCGCCTCCGCCTCGTTTCCGGCCAGCGACACCACAAGCGCCTTGGATTCCGCCTTCGGAACAACTGCGCTTCTGAAAACCTTGATGTCAGAGACCGCCCCCCACAGGTCAACACCCGGAACGGACGGAAGCCTCTTCGCGTTGGAATCCGCAATAGGCTCCATGAACACCGGCGCCTTGACCTCGCCGTACGGCGCACCCGTCACCGCATTCACGTAGCGGCTCGCGCCGTAGAATCGCAGAGGCTCGCCGTCCACGACGCCCTCAAACGCATAATGGTCGATGTATAGCGCAGTTCGCTGACCGCCGCGCAGACGCACGAACACCCGCTTCGCCGGGAAGATGTCGGACGGGATTGCGCAGCTCCATGTGCCCTTGTTTGTGATGGACGAAAACTCACGCCAGCTTTTCCCGTCTATCGACACTTCCACCGCCATGGGATCCTTGCCGGTGAAATACGTGACCGCAACCGATGCCGCACCCTTGCTGAAGGTGCGTCCGCCGACATCGTGCGCATACACCACCTCGGAATTGGAGTATATGTTCCAGTGGCTCGTGTTGAACGAAGCCTTGTACCGGGAAAGAGGACGCGCATGGTTCCGCGCAAAGCTCGAAAAAGCCGTGTCGAAGCGGTATACGTTTCCGAGCAGCGACTCGCCATGACCGAGCAAGACGCCGTCTGTCTCGGAATACTTCGGCTCAAGCTCGAAGAAGCGTCCCTCTTTGAACGAGAACTCCCCTCTTCCGCGATAGTGTCCGAAGTGAAAGAAATCCTCATGCGTCCCGCCAGGCTCTCCGGATGTCATGTATGCCTGCTTGTACTCGTACCATCCGGCATCCGGCCCCTGCCGGTCAACGTTTACGTCTCGGTTGCCGCCGAGCATAAGCCCATCGCCCACCTCGCGCCCGACGTACTCTAACCCGTACACGCTCGCGGCCTTCACCTTGTATTTCGCCGAGACGCTATTTACGACGTCGTTTGAACCGTTCCCCGTCATGGTGAGAACGCCTGAGACTGCGTTCGGGAACTCGACGTCAACGGCGACAGCCGCAGCGGAGACGAGCGCAGCGGACAACATCGCGGAAAACCTTCCATTCATGGCAACATTTCCTCTCTTTCCAATCAAATAACCTTCATTTCACCTTCATTATCGGCATGACGAATCTCTTGCCGTCTTCAATCGACCACTGAACCTGCCAGGTGCCGCCGTCAATCTGATCTATCAGGATGAACGTCCAGATGTTCTCCGTCGGAACAAGGGCAAACCTTCCGACAGTGGCTTTCTTGCCCTTTGCAAGGTCTTCACCGTTGATTACCATCGCACCTCGGTGTCCATTGTCGATGGCATACTGAATCTGCCACATCTTCCCGGTGACGGTGTCAAGCTGTATGAAATTGTAGATGTTCGTCGTCTTGTAGAGCCTGTAGTGGACGTCTCCGCCCAAGGCGCTGTCCGCACCGGCCTTCCCGACCGGCGCCAGAAAGGCCAAAACAGCCAAAAACAGGAAAAGACGCACTCTCATCCAGCCGCCCAAGGGCGATGTAATCCTTTGTTTACGCATATGACTGAACACATTGACACCCGCTGCCGCAGGAAACCTATTTATGTGCGACATTCTACCAAATCACCGCCATACGCACAACACGGCCAACCGAGGACGCTTGGCTTAACTGATCCGGCAGTCGCAAATATGCGAAACGATAGCCTTAGACCGGCAATGTGATGGTCATGTTCGGAAGGGTTTCGCGGCCAAGCTTGATCTTTCTGCGGATCGTCTGCCCTTTGGACGTAAACTCGGCATCGTACGTGCCGTAGAAGCCACGAAAGACATAGCGACCGGCAGCTTCGGCATCCACGTTTGTGCGCCACTCCTTTTCGAACAGATCCTTGACCACGTGATATGCCGGCTTGGGGGTCATGTCGAACCGGCAGAGGCCGCCGTAGTAGATGTTTTCGCCCTGCGTGAAATCGCCCGGCTCTGCCGCGTGAGCATAGCCGTCGGGCAGATTCCAGTAGATGATGGCCTCCATTCCGCGCACGGAGAACCAGATGCGGTAGAGCTCACGCAGGATTTCCGCCTGCACCGCTTCGTCACCAGGGTCGTTGGAGTACGCCGGGATGGTGATCTCGGTGATCTGAAGCGGCTTGCCGAGCGAGGCGTAGGTCTCCAGGACGTCAAACAGCCGCTGCGGGTCATAGTAGGTCTTCGCCATATTTGCGATGTGTGCCCGTTTCTCGGCATTGCCGTGGAACATATGGAACTGCAGACCAATCGCATCGATACGCGCACCCTTGAGAAGCGCTCGCTCAATCTGCATGTAGTATGGACTGCGATTACGCTGAAACCATGCGTCATTCCATATGCGGCAGTGCGCTTCGTTGATGATCAGCCTGTTTGCCGGGAAGAAGCGTTCCGCCGTCTTGAAGCTCCACTCGATCAGGTCATCCTGATGGTAGAGGTTGCCGGTTGTATTGCTTGTAAAGTTCGCCCCCCACAGCGTCTCGTTCGTCACCTCCCACATCCGGACCCGATGGGCGTACCGTTCCGAAAGTTCGCGGAAACGCTTCACAAGAAGCCTCTTCTCCCTGTCTACGTCGCCAACAGCCCATTCCGGGGTTTGGCTTGAATAGTTCAGGATATGCGACTTAGGCTCGATGCCGTTCCGCTCGCACCATTCGATGCAGAGGTCTGGCGTCGGGCGCCGATAGATGCGCGGCGAATCCTTCGCGTAGCGCACCTTGCCTTCCTCCGGTTCGAGGCCCGTCCAATAGAACGGACATGTGGCGAGGTTGAACGCCTCCGCGAAACGCGCCTTGTATTCCTCGTTCTTGACCTTTGAGTCTACAATCTCGTCCAGCATGAAGAGATCTGCGCCATAGCGAAAGTCGTGTGCCATCTGACGCAACCTCACGTGCACGTTTTCCAGTGCCTCGCCGTTCTTGCCGACAAACGAGAAGAGCCAGGAACCTTTGCGGTTCGCCTCGATGCCGGCCTTGACGCGGGCATCCGTATCCGCCGCCCTCAGACGAAAGAGGTCAAGGACAGCGTTTCTGTCGTATTTCATCGCCGCCCACAGGGATGGAGAGAACATCCCCATTCCCGCAAATGCCGTAGACGACATAAGAAAGTCTCTGCGTGACAACATAGATTGGTCTCCTTATTTGGTTTTTCGTGAAATCTGTCAAAAAGAAATCAATGTCCACAATCAACATCCGAACAGCGACAGGATAACTTTACCGCATTGGACATATTGCCCATCGCCGCCATCCCGTCGCCAACCTCACTTCACGAGGCGCTTCCACCATCGCCTCCAGAACGGAATGTTTGCAACAGACACCTCATACGGTGCAGTCGCCACGACATCGAACACTACCGTGCCATCCCCGCTGTCGATGCCGCGAGCGGACAGCGATGACGGGAATACCACGACATCTCCTGCCTTTGTGCGAGACAGCACGAATGCATCGCCGACCTGTGGCTCCGCCCCTGCCGGCGGCGGATCGGACACGACAATCCGGCCAGATGTGAACCCGCCGCCCCTCCGCACAGGATCGGCTGACGTCATCTCGTACATTGGCGTCCAGCCAGTCCGCAGAAAGTGCATCCTGCCAATCGCACCGTCGGCTCCGGCCTCTTTGTTGTTCCACCGTTCGCCCCAATAGGCGCAGGTTCCGTCCCCTTGTTTGTCAATTCGCTTCACACGGCTTCGGTAGGTCGCAAATGTCGGTTCATTCGCAAGATCTACGCGATAGACACCATCGCCGATTTTCGTCACAGAAGCGACTTCATACGAATCGCTCCGGATGCGGCTGCCGGGATGCTCTACCGTAATCCATCGTCCCTTCCATGTCGCATCGGTCGCCAATTCACCGCCTTCAACCACAAGAGCATGTTCGTGCGGTGCGCCGCTGATGTCGCCGATTACCTCCCGCAGACGAAGACGCTGCGTCGGCGCGACTTTCGCCTTCCATACCTTCCCTCCGTCCTCAAGTTCAATCGACTCTCCGTCATAAAGGCGTATCATGTTCATGGACGGAAGCACCGCCCCCATCCGCCCGTTCAGCGTAAGTCCGCCGGTTTTGCGCCGCGCATATCCGTCCGCCGCAGTCGCAACGTAGAGCGGCCCGTCGGTCGTCTCGATCCTTACCGCACCTTCGCCGAGCGAACGCACCGCCCTCACAGCGCCTGACTGCCCTTCTGCACGGTACGGCGCATATACACGCGCAAAGCAGCTCTTCAACCCGTTTGAATCGGACGTGCGGATCTCAGATACGATATCAAGCATTCCGTCGAACGGTATGAGATAGTTCTGGTATGGACGCTTCCCGCTCATTGCCTTCTCTATCTGCCGGGTCACGCACGGCGCCTTCATCGTAAGAACCTCTGTCTGCGCCTGTCCACCGGCGCTCATGCCCCACATGTCAAAATCAATGGGCGGCACTGCACTGGCCGTCCATGCCGACGTGAAATCCTTCCCTTCCTCAGTAACCGGCGCATATGCGTCAGGTCTGCACTTGAATGACATGCGCCATACGTCGCCCGCCATCGTCGACGCCGTCTCAAGATTCCGCAGATACGGATAGAACACGGCACGTGCGGAATATGTTCTGTTCGTCTGCATATCACACCCGTTCGCCATTGCGTACTGCGAGTAGTCCGCGTATGTGGACGTCTCCCGCGCAAGTCCCTCCGCCGCAAGCGGTTCGCCCGCTTTTGGCGAGAATGCATGGGCGAATGTCTGGTGGCGCCGCCCTCCATACAGACGCATGAAATCGACCGCAAGCGCCTTGCCGGACGGCAGGGTGACGGCAACGAGCTGTCGGTTGAACATCTGATGCGTGGCGGAAGCCGGTTTTCCGAACTCAAACGCGCCCTCGGCGAACTGGACGAACCCCTCTACGCTTTCAGGTGAATCAGCCGTCGCGAAACGCGGCGTCCACGATGCATGGTCTCGATCCCACATCGAAAAGTCCCAGTCTATCGTGGCGCCGACATGGGTTATGTCCATGTTGCCGTAGGTATACCACAGCCCCCACTGCCCAGGATGGCTCGGATGGTTCGGCGGCTTTCGGCAAAACTCCAGTCCACGCTCCCGCGCATAGCGTTCCTTCAGCTCAAGTCCGAAGCCGCGATCGTAGGCAAGCGTGGTCTGACAATAGCCAAGCTCCGGCATGAGCGGAGTTCCCTCGTAGAAAAGCTCAAGGTTGAGCCGCGCCGAATGGCCATGTCCTATGTGCTTGGCGTTGTCCATGCATATCTCGAACCTGTTGGACGCAGCACCGCACCGCAGCATCGTCAATGCCCATTCAGGATAGTTCTCTCCGCGAAAACGTCCGTAGTCCGGAGCGGCGTAGGGCTTTCCGCCCCATGCTGCGAAGGATGGCAGCCACCCCAGCGCCATGTCGTCGCCCGGCGAGACGCTTCCACCCCAAAGCGTACGGCACGCCTCATTGAGGCGCCGCTCGACGTTCTTCAGGAAAGGCAGATCCTCGTAGAAGTCGCAGATGCCGGCATCGCGCAGGTTTCCGACAAAGCGGAAATTGTTGCAGACAAGCCCCGCATATGGACGAAAGGCGCCCTCGGTGATGAGTCCGTCGGAATATATCTCGGACACTGCGCTCTCGCGGATGCGCTCAATCGCGAACAGCACATACCATTCGTCCTGCAGGGCGATCGCCACACGCATGGCGGCGTTGTACCACACATACTCCGTGTTGCCCTCATGCGGTACGCTCCACGACAGGCAGAAACCTATCTCGTCCACTACGCCGCGCTCTATCTTTGCCACGAACGGACGCGCCTCTGCGCTGTCCCGCACGACATCCCACGCCTCAAGCAGAACCGCAAACGTCGCAAATGTGCCGTTCTGCCACCCGCCTTGCGCCGACGATCCGAAGATTCCAAGCGTACAGTACGATCCGTCCTGCCATGGCGGTCGCCTGTGCCGCGGCGTCGCACGGTACTCGGATGCGGAAAGGTATCGACTCTTCGTGACGTCCTTCGCTATGCCGTACGAAATGTCGCTTCGGGACGACTGGCATACCGTTCCGCTCGGCAGCACATCCGCGAGCCTGTCGAATATCCGCACCAGCAGACGCCGTGCCGCAGTGCGCGTAGCCTCGTCAGGATTTTTCAGGACTACGGCCGCAAGGGACGGGATGATCTCGTCACGCAGACACGTCATCCTGCGGTTCCAGACATCCATGGCGGGACAGAACCAGGAGTCCCGCCCTTTCCTGTTCGGAACAGTCGTGAACTGCTTTCCGACGTCAGAGTCCGGCACGAGGAAGGTGTACGGCCTCTCCTGTCCGTCCAGATGAGGCACGCGCAAAACGTTGCGTGTCGCCCAACGCCCAGAGGTCGGCCACTCCGCTTCGTCTTCGTGAATGCGAAGTCCACAGCAGAGCGTAGAATACGAAAATGGCTCGGACAGGACATCCGTGCATTTCCATCGTCCATACTGCCAGCGGTTGCCGCAGAACGGACAGATGTATTCCGCCGACCAAAACGCTCCCGGAGGCGTGAGAGGTATGAAGCGGACAAGGTCGTCGAGTGCGGGCGACTTCAATGCCGCAAGCCCGGCATCTTCGCGTACGTTCCACAGCGACAGTCCGAGCGGATTGCGTACAGGCCGTGCCTTAAGGCCCGCTATCGTATCAGGCGTATAGAGACGAGCCGGCAGTTTCAGCGCAATGCCTTCGCCGAATGACGTTCCCATGAGAGCCACGGTCGCACACACAATTAAAAGCTTCATGTTTTCACCTATCTCCTTGAAGCGGCAATGACAGAATGATCAGCGGATCACGATCGTAAAGCCGAACGGCACACGATTCACCATCTCGCCAGGCAGAAGCATCCGGTTCGACAGACGCACCTCGTCTATCCATCCGCTGAAACTGTTGCCGACTATGAAATATGAGTACGGCGAATCCTCAAAGAGAATTGCGTCGTCACCGGACGTCTCCGCAGAAAGCCTATGGTCAAAATAGAATCTGGCCGAGCGCGAATTGCGGTCGAACGCAAGAGCGACATGATGCCAACGGTGGTCTGCAAGCGACCCAAGCACGTCAGACCCAGCTGACCGCAGAACATGGTTGCCGCCGTTGAACTTCACCCTGACCGCCCCTGTCGCTCCATCGCAGGTCACGGCCCACAGCCATGACAGTGTGCCGTTCCCGTTTCCAACCGCCGAACCCATCAGCTTCATCTCGCCGGACGCCCCAGCCTCAGACTTCACGTATGCCTCCATCGTGAATGTCGCCGGATGCAGGATGCTTCCGTAGGTCGGCGCATCATATTTTGCCAGTTGGTACAGTCGCGCCTGCGTTCCGATGCCTGTACGCCCGCTGTTGCGGCAGTAGAGCGAACCGGTGTTCCCCTCAAGCATATTCCCGGCAATCGACATCTTTGGAGACCTGACATCTGCCGCGTAGACGTTTGTGCCATATTCCGCCTCCATGTAGCGAAACGGATAGCCCGTGAAGAGTTCGCCGACATACGAATACGGAATCTCGTTAGAGACGGACTGCCCTACCGGACCATCGAACCGCCAGTGGAAAAGCGTCGGATCGTCCGGAATCGTCCGCGGCACGTCAGTCGCAACAAGGAAGTCCGAAGCGTCAAGGATGCCTGACGACACACGGATGCACGAAACGGATCCGCGCATCGTCTTCGCCGTGGCTTCCTCTGCCGTCAGGCAGATGTTCGAGTTTCCGATATAGAGCCGCACCGCATCAAGGTCATCAGGGATTCCCGCAACGTGACCGAACTCGAAACCGATCGCCGCCTGTTCCGCAGACGGCTGCAGACGCGCATAGTCAATCCATGTCTCAAGTTCTCCAGTCTCCCTGCTGTAGGTCAATGCGGCATGATGCCAGCGGGAGGCGCCGTCGTCGCGGTTGTCAGGACGTTCCACATAACTCCGCAACTCAGGGCTCCTTGACGCTGCGGCGCCGCTCGTCACGTTCAATGCGTATACGCGAATATCGTTGTTGTTGCCCGAATTGCCCCTCCCCATGTCTATCAGAAATGACTGGTCACCCTGAAGGGACGCGATCTGCATCGTGACGCCTTTGTTTACTGGCCGCTCAAGCCTGTAGAACCACTCCAACGTCCAGGAGTCAAGCGCATGAAGCCCATGCGCAACAGAAGAAAGGTCAAGTGCCCAACCGGCCCGCGCCCCGGTGTTCATTGTCATTGAGGCCAGGAAGAGCGAGTTTGGCCGTTCCGCAACAAGTGCGCCGCAGCGTCCGGAGTATATGTATCGGCCTGGCGCGGCATTGGTGAAGACCGCCTGCTCAAGTCCGGTCGCGCACGGGCCGCATTTGCGTACCTGAAGGCGATAATCCCATACCGCATCACTGTCAGGGCTGACATCATTCGTCGCCGCGCAATCGCCGGACACCTCTTCGCAAAGCGAATAGAAGGCAAGCGTTTGCGTCCCTTCAGGCGCAGCGGCCGCGCTATCCCAGTCGCTCGCAATCAGCATCTCGTCTGCCGTCAGCAAGTCTGGTGTCACGCGAAAAGCGGCAATGCGCGCCTGCGGCGAGCCTGTACCGGAGGAGAATGAGATTATCCGTCCGGGCGTACACGCAGTGTTTGCCCAATCGACTTGCGTAACGTAGTGACGATCCACATAGAGTTTCGCCTTTCCCTCGCTCCGCGAGATAAGCACGGCGATATGCCACCAGCGATTGTTCAACATCTCATCATCTGGCTCGTATGAGACGAAGAGCGAACTCTTTATTCCCTGGCTCATATTCTTCAGCCGTATCTCCCTGTCTGCGACAAATGAGACATGCAGTCTCGGCTCCGTGGACTCATTTGCGCCATCGCCAATTAAGAACTGCGCTTCGTCGTTGATCGACAGTCCCGGCGCGACGTTGATGTAGAACTCCACCGTCACACCGCCGTTCTCAGTGGATTTTGCCCACGCCTGTTCCCAAAGGTTCGTCCAAGTGACTGTGCTTTTGCGGTTCAAGCATTTGACAAGTTCGAGCGACTGATATCCTGATGCCACACGCTGACCGCCGGCATAGAGGAATCTTCCGGGGGCATCCGCACTCACACGCCGTGAATTGCCGCCGCTTGGGTCGCGGGCGTTCTCAGTTGCTCCGACCGGCAACCCTTCTCCACCGGCAGCCGGCCAGGACATGACTACCTCTCCGGCTTCCTTCCCCGAAATCACATAGAGCGCCGTCGGTTCGGTGGCGGCTGTTGCGTTCATCGACAGGATAAGGGGAATAAGCAGGATGGAACGGACGCAACATTCACCAAGCATGGATTTCCATCTCTTCGCTGAATACGATGCGCTCAATATGACGCAATCCACCCGCTTGACGATACGATGACGCATCGCCCGCATAATGCACAGACTTGACGCAGTGAACATATGCAATCCTCCTTAAAAAGACTTGCACAATTATATACGTTTTTTTTTTCTCCGTCAAATCGCGTTGCGGCAACGCAATTGCAGGAAAGTTGTAATATCTCGTGGCGCAGTTTCAGACAGGGGGAAACCATGCCCTCTGTTCCGATGCGTTAAGAACACCACGAACTCGATATACAAAGTGCCAACTTCCAATCTGAAGGACACGGCAACGCATGCCTAAGTCACGAATTCTATGCACCTCGATCAACCCGAACAGAGAGAACAATACACGATCC